>NZ_JBISER010000001.1:599143-869922 GCF_044383805.1 Microbulbifer sp. JSM ZJ756
GGACTAAGTCGAGACTGCCTGACTATGACCACCTTTTAAAGGTTGGCGCACCCGGCAGGACTCGAACCTGCGACCATCCGCTTAGAAGGCGGATGCTCTATCCAGCTGAGCTACGGGCGCAAGGAAACCCGGTCTATGTCTGGTCGGGGCAGAGGGATTCGAACCCCCGACATCCTGCTCCCAAAGCAGGCGCGCTACCAGACTGCGCTATGCCCCGATACATCATCTAACTGTATCACGGAGCAACAACCCGGGCCTGCGCCAGCCCGACTCGCAGGCTGTTCGGGCCCGAAAAATGCCCCGAATCTCACCGGTCAGCTGCCGCCTCCCCTGCGAGAGCGCGCATAATACTGACACCCCCCGGGGGAGTCAACGCCGCTAAGCTATTCTTTTTGCAGAAGTTTACCCGATGACCAGCGACCGCAGCCGGGAACGGTGACCACATGGCGAAATTATTCTCGGCCTGTGCGAAAATAGCGCGCCCTGAGCCCGGCGCCCCTGCAGGTACGCCATTTATTATCCTGCAGACTGCGGCGTCCGGATGATTTCCCAAGCGGGTCCGCCACCAGCGGTCCCACACTGACGGTTAAGTTGAGAATACTGTATGTCTGCACTGGTTCTGGACGGCAAAGCCCTGGCACAGAAGACCGAGGAAGAGCTTTCGGCCCGCGTGGCGGCCCTGAAGGAAAAGAGCGGGGGCCAGACCCCTATCCTGGCCACCATCCTCGTAGGTGATGATCCCGCTTCCGCCACCTACGTAAAGATGAAGGGTAACGCCTGCCGGCGCATCGGCATGGATTCCATGCAGGTAGAGCTGCCCTCTTCCACCACTACGGAAGAACTGCTGGCCAAGATCGAAGAACTGAACGCCAACGACAACGTGCATGGCATCCTGCTGCAGCATCCGGTGCCGGAGCAGATCGATGAGCGGGCCTGCTTCGATGCCATCAGCCTGGACAAAGATGTGGACGGGGTCACCTGCCTCGGCTTCGGCCGCATGGCCATGGGCGAGGAAGCCTATGGCTGCGCCACTCCCAAGGGCATCATGCGCCTGCTGGAAGCCTATGAGATCGACATCGCCGGCAAGCACGCTGTCGTGGTGGGTCGCAGCCCGATCCTGGGCAAGCCGATGGCCGCCATGCTGCTGAATGCCAACGCCACCGTCACCATCTGCCACTCCCGTACACAGGACCTGGCGGAACATATCAGCCGGGCAGATATCATTGTCGGTGCGGTGGGACGGCCGGAGTTTATCAAGGCGGAATGGATCAAGGACGGCGCCGTGGTGGTGGATGCCGGTTACCACCCGGGCGGACTGGGCGATATCGAACTTGCCCCGCTGGTCGACCGGGTCGCCGCCTATACGCCAGTGCCCGGCGGTGTCGGCCCCATGACCATCAATACCCTGATTTACCAGTCTGTTGATTCCGGTGAGCGCAAGATCGGGCGCTGATCCGTGCCCTTACGCTCCCCCGCGGGCATTACGGCACCGGGGGAGCAAAGCCCACATCACTGACTGAAACCTCCCTCACCGGGAGGACCAGGGAGATATCATTCCCATGCGACTCGACAAAGCCGTCAGCCAGGTTACCGACCTGTCCCGCGCCGATGTGAAACGTGCCGCCCGCGCCGGGCGCATTACCGTCAACGGCGAACCCGTTTCCGACACCAGCACCAAGATTGTGGAAACCGACGAGATCTGCCTCGACGGCGAGCCCGTCGGTGAGCCGGGTCCTCGTTACTTTATGCTGAACAAGCCCCTCGGTTACGTCTGCGCCACCAAGGACAGCGAGCATCCCACCGTGCTCGACCTGATCGACGAGCCCAACAAGCACCAGCTGCATATTGCCGGCCGGCTCGATATCGACACCACCGGCCTGGTGCTGCTCACCGACGATGGCCAGTGGTCCCACAGGATCACCTCCCCGCGCCACCACTGCGACAAAACCTATTATGCGCACCTGGCCGATCGCATAGAGGAAGAGGCAGTCGCCAAGTTCGAAAAGGGATTGTGGTTAGACAGCGAGAAAAAACGTACCCGTCCCGCCAGACTGGAAATCCTGTTTGCCAACGAGGCCCGGGTCACGCTGAACGAGGGGCGCTACCACCAGGTCAAGCGCATGTTCGCGGCGCTGGGAAACCGGGTGCTGGAACTGCACCGGGAACGTATTGGCGATATCCTCCTGGACGAGGAGCTGGTCGAGGGCGATTACCGCTCCCTGACCCCGGAAGAAATCAGCTCGGTGAAGTGACTATTGCCGGGAACAGGGAATAATACTGAAATCCATGCCACACCTGCTCCAACAGCTGCTACAGCAAAATCCACGCGAGACCCTGTGGATCGCAGACGAAAACAGTAAGGCCCTGCTGCAGGCCGGTTTCACTTTTGCCGGGGACCTGATCACCAACCGCTGGGATATCGCCCACCTCGCAGACGGTCGCTGCAATCGCAGCTTCTTCAGTGACTTCCATTTCACGGAGGCCGGGCGGCACTACCGCCGGGTCGTTTTCCCTGTTTCCAAGGAAAAAGCCGTGGTACACCACATCATCAACTGCGTTCCCCGGATTCTTGGCGAGGGCGGTGAGCTGGTTCTACTGGGAGGCAAGCAAAGCGGGATCAAGACCTATGCCACGAAGGCTGCGGTTCGACTTGGTTGTGGCAAGAACCTGGACAAACACGGCCAGGAATATACCAGCACACTGGTTTTACACCATGACGGCGGAGAGCTGCTCGATGACCAGGACTATCCCCGCTTACGCCAGCTGGATTCGCTGGCAGGCCTGTACAGTAAACCGGGCTTGTTTGGCTGGAATAAAATTGACCGGGGCAGTGCCCTGCTGGCTGCCCAGTTCCTTACCCACCTGCCCGGGCCCGGTGCAAATATCGTTGACCTGGGGTGTGGCTACGGCTACCTGAGTTGCCAACTGGCAAAGCTGGGTGAGTTTCATTTTACCGCCACAGACAATAATGCCGCTGCGCTGGTCGCGTGCGAACGCAACTTTCATGAAGCGGGAATTGCCGGCGTGGTAACCCCATCCGATGCCGGCCGGGACCTGCAGTCCGGGTTCGCCGACCTGGTGATCTGCAACCCGCCCTTCCACCAGGGTTTCCAGGTAGAGGGTGATCTCACCGGGCGCTTCCTGGAAAATGCGGCGCGCCTGTTGAAGAGTGACGGTATGGCACTCTTCGTGGTGAACGAGTTTATTCCGCTGCAAAAAAAGGCGACTGCCTACTTTAGCGGGATTACGCCCCTGGAACATCGGGATGGATTCCGTACCTTCCGGCTGGCACGTTAGCCACTCCCGCACATTATCCCATCACCGCGACTCACCGATTACCAGCGTTGCCCAGCAGCTGGCAATCATCAGTAGTCGCGCAGGTTGTAGAGGTTCATTGACAGGTGGTGCTCGTCCAGCTCCTCCAGCTCCAGGAGCCTCTTGAAGGCGTCCTTCGCCGAGGGCGTATCCGCATCCTGCAACAGGTCGCGATACTGGTCGACAAGATACATATCGATGTCCATTGCCAGTTTGGCGATGCCGTCCGCGTCGTGGAGGTCAATTTGCCGCAGGCGCTGCAGGAATTCAGGCTCCCGCCCCTCGGGCGCAAACTGAACCCAGGTATGCAGGGCCCCCGGGGACACATCCATGAGGAATTCCTCCAGCGTGTGAGTCATTTCATTTTCACGCCGCTTCAGCTGGTCAAGTAACAAGACCACCCGGCGATCCCCCGCCAGCTGCTCGTACTCCCCATACTGCCGGGCCAACTTCTGGTGGAACTCCCTGCCCTCCTGGATAACATCCTCGACGGTTTTGTAACGCATGCACCAACCCCGGAAATGACCGTGTTTCCATTGAGTATAGACAGCTAGTCGTAAATGACGCCAAATCAGACAGGGAGAAAATCCGGGCGCCCCGGCACCCGGGCAAACCTAACCGCGCAGACGGCCCAGTTTGCAGTGAAGTCGGTTGGAGGCACTGGCGGGATTGATGGCGGCGGGCGCACGGGCAACCAGTTCAGCCCGGGACAGCGGTGCCCGACTGACTGCCAGGACACAGTTTTCGTAGCCTGGCAGTTCGGCGCTCCAGCTTCCCTGCAGGACCCGGCGTATCCCAGGTGAGCGCCAGCCACTGGCGAGCATTTCACGGCGACTGCCGAAGTTGCCGACCAGGACCCCCGCGGGGCTGAGAGAGCCCAGCAATCGATGGCACCAGGCAGGATCCACGGGCACCGTGCGCCGCGCCTCGCCATCGATATGGCCGAACAGGTCATCGATCACCAGGTCGTACTGACTGGCCCGGGAAGTCGTGTCTGCCATGAATTCACGGGCATCCGCACATACCAGCTCGATCTGGCCGGTACCGGAGCCGGCACCGAAATAGTTACGGGCTACATCCAGGTGCACCGGGTCGAGGTCAACGCCGACAATGCGCTCAGGGCCGACAAAGCGTTGCAGGAGGCGAATGACCGCCCCACCGCCAACCCCCAGGACCAGCACCGATCGCAGCTGGCGCGCATCACGGAAAAATGCCGGCAGCAGCAACAGCTCCCACAGGGACCCCTTCAGAGGGTCACGGGGATTCCACTGGCTATGGAAGACACCGTTGGTGTACAGCCGCACGCTGGCGCCGTGGCTACGCACCTGGTAATGGTTCCCCTCAAGGTGCTGCTCCCAGACCAGGGCCATCAGCCGGTGGGCAGGTCGGACTGGGCCAGCAGGACACGGGCAAACGACTGCAGCCCGGCGAGGTCTTCCCGGGTAAAGCGCGACTTGCTGGGGCTGTCCACATCCAGCACCCCGAGGCACTGGTCACCGTTATAGAGCGGAATCACCACCTCCGACGCCGACACGGCATCACAGGCGATATGTCCGGGAAATTCATGCACATCCTCCACCAGCTGCGATTCCCCGGTAGCGACGGCGGTGCCGCAGACACCCGCACCTACCGGAATACGCGTGCATGCCGGCTTGCCCTGGAAGGGGCCGACCCGGAGTTCATCCCCATGCAGGAAGTAGAAACCCGCCCAGTTAATGTCCGGCAGCTCCATGAACAGGAGCGCACTGGCATTGGCGGTATTGGCGAGCCAGTCGCGCTCACCGGAAAGCAGGCCCTCGAGCTGTGCAGCGAGGGAGGAATAGAAATCACTGGAAGACATGGGTCTGACCTCAGCCGGGAAATCGTGTCCGGGAGGCAACTGGCAAGCCGGGCCGGAATGCTCCCGGCCCGGATACAGCGCCTCTCACTGCGCTGTATCTGGGGGCGGCGCCACGGCTTTCAAGGCGCGGGGCGCCGCTGATGGCAAATGGGATTACTGGTAGGGATCGGTGACTGGCTCCGCGTCAGTATCCGCCTCGCCCTCGGGGCGATACTCATCTGCGTCCATTGTCGGGCGGGCCCATTCGTCGTCCTCGGCCTCCCTGCTGATTGCCGGTCCCGCGGAGGTCACATCCGAGGCCACCAGGCCGCTGTCACTGGACTGCCCTGTGCGAGCCTGGCGCGTCTCGGCCGGCCGGGTCGCCTGGGAGCGACGAGCGCTCGCCTGGGAGATATTCCTGAGGCTTGGCCGGCGGCGCTCGGCTACCTGCGAGGCTTCCAGTTCACTGCGGAGCTGCTTGACCTCTGCCTGCAGATCGCCCACCTTCGCCTGAAGGTCGGTGATCTGGCTCAGGACACCCTTTACCTTGCGGCTTTCTTTCTCGTAAAAGACCGCCGCACCGCCAAATGCCAGTACGAAAAACACCAGAATCGGAAAATAACGCATACTATCCCCCCGATAAGTCCCTTTATTACAACTGTTCCAATTATGTAATCAACGTGGGGCTATCTTCTGCGAATCAGCGCAAGTCCCGCAAGCTACCCGGGCAGATTTTTGTGACCGGAAGCTCAATTTCCGGTCGCAAAGTCGCCCTCCCCCGGCCGCCAGGGCCCGGGTCAGGCATCCACCAGTTCCATAAAGTCCAGCGACGCCTGCTGGCGGATGGTGCGGCGGTGATTGGCCCATAGCTCGGCAATTCTCTCCCGGTTGCAGACCTTGCGGTCCACGAAAACCCGCGTGTTCAACTCGCCCACAGGCTGGCTGCTGGGACACTTGCTGAACACGAACTGGTTCGAGATCAGGTCCATAAATGGCCCCGACTTGCTGCTGGGCATGATGAACAGCAATTGCAGGCCCAGTGTCTCCGTCAGGTAACGAATCACCTCTCGCGAGCGGGTTTCATCCATCTTGGAGAATGCCTCGTCCACCAGCACCATCTGCAGGTGTGAGCTGCCCTCGTTGAAACGGAACGCCGAGGTCACAGCTGCCGAGCGGATGATATAGGCCGGCGTCTCCAGCTGGCCACCGGAACCGGTGCCGTACTGGCTCAGGGCGATCGGCTCCTTGCCCTCCGGCTCCTTGTAGATCTCGTAGCTGCGGTAATTACGGTAATCGCTGATGCGCTCCAGCTCCCGGCGGGCCAGCTGCTCGTCCTCGGTCAGCAGCATATCCAGCAGGCGGTCCCGCACCCGCTGGTGCTTGGCCGGCAGGTCGGCATCGAACAGGCTCTGCTCCTCGCCCAGGTTCGGCAATTCAATGACCGCCTTGAAGAAGTTCCAGTACTCACGGAATTCCGGCACCCAGCTATACGCGAAACGGAATCGCTCGCGGTCGGCGCCAAACCGGTGGTGTTCCAGCTCGCTGTTCAGGTCGTCCAGCACCCGCTTGCCATCGTTGATTGACTGGTAAATCGCATGGCACAGGTGGGTAACGAATGTGGTGTTGAAAGACTTTTTCAGCCCCTGCAACTGCTCGTGCCGCTCCACCAGCATGTTGTTCTTCAGCCGGTTGTGCAGCGTATCTACCTGGTCGCGTAGGCCACAGACCAGCTTGAAGGTCGGCTCGCCGTGCCCTGCACCCGGATCCGGCTCGAATACCAGGGTATCGCCGGCCGCGGTGGCGGCATTGTAGTCCATCACTGCCCGGTCCAGCTGGCGGCTGTATTTTTCCAGCCGCCCCTGCCATTCCTCGATCTCAGCAGCGAAGTCGAAGGTGTCACCGGCCTGCGCCACCTGGTCATCGGCGCGCTGCAGGGCCACCTCGGCGTCAAAATCCGGGTAAATAGCGGCCACCCTGCGTACTGCAGCCTCGCTGTCCGTCAGCTCCTCATCCAGCACATCCAGCTCTGTCGCCAGCGCCTTCAGCTGCTTCGCGGTATTCTCAAGGTCGCGCTCCAGCTTGCCCGCCGCTTGCAACAGCGCCGAGTGCGCCTGCTGCTGCCCTTGCAGCTGGGCTTTCAGGTCAGCCACCTGCTGCTCCAGTTGCTCACTGTCCTGCAGGTCAAGGTTCTCCAGTGCGGTTTCGGCGCTGCGCCAGTCCCGCTGCGCCGCCAACGCGGTATCCACCAGGGACACCAGGTCGAGTTCCTCCAGCTCCCGAACCGAACGGGCAACCCGGCGATATAGCGCATGCTGGCCATTGACCTGCTGCGCCTCAACCAGCAACTGCTCCAGGGCCTGCTGCTGGGCAGCGAGCGCCCGTGCCCGCGCGCCCTGGCCGAATACCAGTTCGCCCTCGTCAATATCGCAGCGCCACATGGAGTAACTGCCACTGGCTAGACCGTCGGCCGTCAGGCCCCGGCGGGTACCGCGCAGCTCCTCAGCATCCCGCACCTGCAGCACGGAACCATAGGATGCCCGCAGGTAGTCCTCCGCCGTGCGATGACTGAACGCCATCAGGTCGACAATCGAACCCTGGGCAGTGGATGCGCGTTCGGCGTCGCGACGCGCCTTGTCCCCCTGGATCACACGGGCCCGGCTGCCACGGCCGGAAAGGCCCCGCACGATTCGGATCGCCGTGGCCTCGTGCTCCGGCTCCACCAGGATCGCAAAGCGGGCACCGCCCAGGTAACCCTCGACCGCCATCTGCCAGCGTTCGTCGATGATCTCCACATAATCACAAAGGACCCGGGGATCAGCCTGCGGGCACTGCTCACGGATGGCTGCCAGGGCCAGCTCAACCGACTGCGGGTAGCGCACCCGATTGGCCTGCAGGTGCTGGATACGGTTCTCCTGCTGGTGCAACTGCTTCTGTGTCTGCTGGACCCGCAGCTCCCAGCGGGAAACCTGTTGGTTCAACTCCTCCCGCAGGGATACCTCGGCGGAACCGGAACCGGACAGCAGCGAACACAGCCGATTGTGCAATACCTCAATGGAGGCGGCCCCCTCCCGCAACGGCTCCAGCGCTGCCAGGTCGATCCAGTCCTTGCCCAGCAACTTCTGCAGGTCGGGCAGGCTCTCCTCCCGGGCGACCTGCTTGATGGTTTTCACCAGCGCAGGATCACGCAGCGCCGGCAGCTCCAGCTCAGCGGCGGAACCGTTCAGCAGCGACAGTAACTCGCCGGCGGCCTCACGGTTGCCTTGCCAGCGCGTCTCCTGGGCCGAGAGTGGCGCCCCGAGACCGGAGAGCTGTTGGTGCGCGCGCTCGATACGCTGCTCCAGCTGGTCCTTGTCCCGCAGTGCGCCGACGCCAAGCCGCTGTGCCTGCAGTTCCACCAGTTGCTGCCCCAGCTGCTCGACCCGCTCCGCAGCCACCCGGGTTTCACGTTCGTTATCCCGCTGCTGCGCCTGAAGCTGCTGCTGGCTGTTCTTGCCGGCAAGGTAGGTTTTCTGCACCCGCCCGTGGCGATGGCGCGCCCGCCGGTACTCCTGCAGGCGCAGCTCCAGCCACTGTTCACGGTAGAGCCCGGCACACTGGGCAAGCTGGTCGAGGGAAGCGACACGATCGACGATCTGACGCGCTTCCTGCTCCATGGAATGAATGGTTTTCATCAGCTCCGAGACAGAGCGGATGGCCTCCCCCAGGTCACGCTTTTCCAGCACCTCCCGGGCGACAAAGTCATTGATACTCTTGACCGGCTTGTAGGCCATGAAGTTGGCGAAAGTACGCGCGGCATGCATGGCCTCGCGATCCGGGACAGCATCCCGGCGCCCCCGCAGCGCGCCATAAAGACGACGCAGGTAAGCCTTTTTCTTGTCGTACTGCTCCACCTTGCCGAACTGTTTGCCCAGCACCGGGTAGAACTTGTCCAGCGGGACCAGGTGCTTGCCGTCCTTGTACTCGCGGACAAAGTCCCCCATGGCCAGCTGCTCGCCGGGGAACAGGAAGAAGCGCAGGTCATCCTGCCGCGCCTGGGCCGGGCGGCTGCTCCTGTCCAGGTGGGCACGAATTGCCATCACCGCGGTAAACGGCTCACCGTCTTCACCCTCAGTAGGGTGGAAAATTCCGGCAATGTAGCAATCGGTGGGCTGCAGGCGCGCATAGCTGCCATCGTCACAACCCAGCACATAGGAAGCCAGCGTCCGCACCTGCTTGCCGCCTCGCCCGCGCTGGGTGGTTTCATCCTGGCCCGGGTTGAAGGTAAACAGGGTGTCGTGGGCAGCCGTCATCAGGGTCTGGATGGCATCGGCAGCGGTGGTCTTGCCGGAACCATTGCCCCCGGAAAAAAGATTGATCGGCCCGAAGTCGTATTCGAGTTGCGGGATATTGCCCCAGTTAATCAGTATCAGTTTTTTTAGAAACATATTTTTATCTGGCGCCAGTGCCTGAACAGAGCGTTGATGCTGAATAGTGCCCTGCAGGGGCGGTCCGGCCGGGAGCGGTCCCCGTGGAATGCCCGCGCCTGCAGTTCTTAAATTCGTGGTCTGGTTATGATTCGTTGGCGGCGAAGAGGCTGTGGTCCTCGCTCTCCGGCGTGAGGCGCTCATCACTGCCGGTGGAGACTGCGGGCTCGCCCGCGCCAGGCTGGGCCCCGTCCGCTGTGGTGGAGCCAGCCGGGTCGCCAATCACCTGGTCATTCCCGGGTTCGAGCAGTTGTTGCAGTGCGGCTTCAGTCACGAAGTGGGCGATGGTCGGCCGCACCCTCAGCCACACTTCCGCCACCGATTCCGACTCTTCACCGGCCAGCTGTACCAGCCGCAGTTGCCGCAGGCGGCGCAGCAGGCTGCGACGCTCGGCCAGCTTGTCCGGCAGCGACATCTTCAGCAGATTGCGCAACCCCAGCTCCAGGGCCTCGAGGGACAGCGCCACGCAGCCATGCTCATCGACCTGGCCTTCACGCAGTGCCTTGTCGTACTCCACCCGCAGCACCAGGATTGCGGCCACCTCCTGCTGCGTCAGGCGCGCGCGGAAGCCCCCATGGTGCGGCTCTTCCTGGTCCGGCATGCCCGGCACCTCGGCGCCCGGGGGATAGACCCGGATAAACTGGAAGCGGCTGTCATGCTGCAGGCGCAGGCCGAGCGGCGCCAGCCATTCGCGCAGGAGTTGCTCGCAGCGCAGGAAACGGTCGTACAGCTGGGTCTCTACCTGGCTCTCGTCCCGGCAGATGACACCGTAATCGAGCAACCGGACCAGCAACTCGGAAAATTCCGCTCTTGTCACGCGGCTCTGTGCCAGCGCTTCTTCCAGGGCCTGTTCAATCACTTTCTTTCAGCTCTAGGTAATATTCATCGTACGCGGCGAAATAATCGTTACTGGCGGTCTCGCCGGTAAACTCCACCGTCACTGCCGGACCGCCACCCTGGCTGACGGCGGCGGCCTCCAGCGCGTGACTCATGGCAAGCAGGTCGCGCGCACTCTCCAGCGGCAGTTCGCTGCTGTGGACGCGGCGGCCGCCCCGCAGGGCCCGGGCCAGGTAGTCGCGCAGGTCAGCGCTATTGAAATTGAAAGCCTGGTCCAGCATCTGCTGCAACAGGATATCCCGGCGATTGTCCTCGCCCAGCTCCACTGCCTCTTCCACACGGGTGTTGACCGGTTCGCGGCGCTGGCGCTGCCAGAGTTGCGTCTGTTTGGGGTCAAACAGGCGCAGCTGGAATCCTCCCAGCTGATCGCCCAGGCTGCCCAATAACTTATCCCGGTCGTCCCGCTCGCCCAGCTGCTGGCTCAGGTCGGCAAACTGGCCCTCGGCCTGGCTGTTGATATAGCTGAGCTGGCGAATAATGATATCGGCACGCTTGGTAAAACCCTGCAGTGCACGGCGCAGTGCCGGCAGTTTCACCTCGCAGGCGCGGCGCATGCGATCCTCGATGGTGTCGAGCATCAACCACAGCAGCGACCGGCCCTCTTCCACAAATTCCGGCAGCAACTGCCGCAGACGCCGCTCCCACTCTGCCTTGCGCTCCCGATCCTTGCGCCGGATACGGGTAATCACCCGACCGATCGCATCGCGGTGCTTCTCCACACTGTCGGCAGACAGCCGGATTGCCAGGTCCGGCTGGAACCGGCTCTCCATAAAGGAAAAGAATTCGTCCGTGGCCTGTTGCACCAGCAACTGTGCCTCCACCTCGCGGACCAGCTCGCGCTTGCGCTCTTCGAGCTCGGCAATCATATCGGTGAAGTCGGCGACGATACGCTCGGAGTACTCCCAGGCATCGATCAGGTCGTGGATCTCGCCGCGTGCGGCAAAGGCTTCCAGGGCGTTGAGGGTATTGCGGGTGTTGCGGTGTCGCGTGCGCACCCGGGCACTGTTTACCTCGACCAGCGGCTGGGTGAAAAGACGGCCCCGCCGGCTGAACGGGTAAGTCGCGGTCAGGGTGGCGCTGTCCACCTGCTTCTCCAGCCAGCCGGCCTCGAGCAGGCTGTTGAGGGTCCAGCCAGCCTGCTCCCGCAGGTTGCGAAAGCGATGCTCCCTGGTGGTGGCAGACGCATGGTTCCCGGGAGTCCCCGCCTCTCCCCTGTCATCCCCATCGAGCTGGGGCGCACGGGTCAGCGCCTCGGAAAAAATCTCGAGGATCTGCTCGCGCCCGAGCGACTCACCATAGTCCGCCTTGGCGGTGTAAAGCCGCTCGTAGAGCAAACGCAGGCACTCCACCACCTGCTCCCGGTACTTACCGGTGAGCGGGCGGAAGAAGTGCTGGTAGGGGTCATCGAAAAACAACGCGGTCAGGTCCGGTTACTGGCCGCTTTTGTCTTCGCCCGGCTTCTGGTTGAGCACGCAGTACTTGGTGTAATCGCCGGCGTCCTGCAGGGTCCACTCGGCCTTGGGAACGTCATCCATCTTCTTGCACCAGGCATCGGAACCGCGCTCGGGCTCGCAGGCAGTCAGGGTAACCAGGGCGCTTGCAGCGAAAATCAGGGTAAAGAGTTTTTTCATGGAACTGTTCCTTTTTATCAGGGCTTTGTTGTACGGCCTTGTTATCGAATATATGAGTAGGCTTTGCCGGCTCCCATCGCTCGCAGGCAAAGGGAAAACCGGCAGGTGTCATTCACGCCGCCACTTGGTTCCTTCGCGGCTGTCTTCGAGCACTACCCCCTGGGCCTTGAGCTCCTCGCGGATCTCGTCGGCGCGGGCATAGTTTTTATCCTTCTTGCTCTGCTGGCGCTCGGCAATCAGTTGTTCGATCTCTTCCTCGGAAATTGATTCCCCACCGCGCGCCTGCTTGAACCAGGTTTCGGGGTCCTGCTGCAAAATGCCCAGCAGCTGCCCGGACGCAAGGAGGGCAGCCTTGAGACGCGGTTTCTGCGCCTCTTCTGCCTTGTTCAGCTCGCGGGCGATACGGTGCAGCTCGCCGATGGCGACAGGGGTATTGAGGTCATCGTCCAGGGCCTCAAGGAATGCCGCATCCGCGGACGCGTCACCGTCAACCGCCAGTTGCTCCACATCACGCAGGAAACCGTAGAGCGTATCGAGGCTGCGCCAGGCCTGGTCCAGCAGGTCCGCACTGAAATTCAGCTCAGACCGATAGTGTGCCGACAGGAGCGCGAAGCGCAAGACCTCACCGGGGTACTGCTGCAACAGGTCATTGACCATACGGAAATTGCCCAGCGACTTGGACATTTTCTCGCCTTCGATATTGACGTAGCCGTTGTGCATCCAGTAGCGCACGAAGTCGGTACCGTTGGCGCAGCAACTCTGCGCACGCTCATTCTCGTGGTGCGGGAAAGTCAGGTCCCGGCCACCGCCATGGATATCGATGGTCTCGCCAAGGTGCTTCTTGATCATCGCCGAGCACTCCAGGTGCCAGCCCGGGCGCCCGCGGCCCCAGGGGCTGTCCCAGCCCGGCTCATCGTCTTTTGACGGTTTCCACAATACGAAGTCGCCGGCATATTTCTTGTACGGCGCAACCTCTACCCGCGCCCCGGCCAGCATGTCGTCAAGGGAGCGCCTGGACAGCTTGCCGTAGTCCGGCATGGACTCCACCGCAAACAGGACATGACCCTCGGCTACATAGGCGTTGCCCTTCTCCAGCAGGGCCTCGATCATCTCGATCATCTCCGGCAGGTGCTGGGTGGCGTAGGGAATGATATCCGGCTCGAGGTTGTTGAGCGCGGCCATATCCTCGAAATAGGCCTGGGAGAAACGGGCCGACAGGGCCCCGATCTCCTCACCCTGGTCTCGGGCGGCCTTCATGATCTTGTCGTCAATATCGGTGATATTGCGCGCGTAGACAACGTCGCTGAACTGCTCCTTCAGCAACCGGTACAGGGTGTCAAATACCACCGCAGGGCGCGCATTGCCGATATGGACCCGGTTGTAGACCGTGGGGCCACAAACGTACATGCGCACGCGGTCTTCCACCAGCGGCCGGAAGGGTTCTTTCGTGCCTGAAAAGGTGTTGTAGAGCTGGAGTGCCATAACTTCCTTCAATGCCTGAATCTTGTTTTGCACCATCTGGCGCACTCAGTGGGCGCTGGATTCCGGCCAGCGCCGGAACCCAGTGCTACAGCCGCTCAACGGGCTATTACTTGTTCTGCTCTTTCGCCCAGCTGTCCCGCAGGCCGATGGTACGGTTGAACACCGGCTTGTCGGCACTGCCGTAGCTGTTGTCGCGACAGAAGTAACCCTGGCGCTCGAACTGGTAGCCCTGCTCAGGCTCGGCATTGGCGAGGCCGATTTCCGCCTTGCAGCCGGAAAGCACTTTCAGGTTTTCCGGGTTTACGTGCTCGAGGAAGTTCTTGCCGCCGGAATCCGGTGCAGGGTCGTCGAACAGGCGGTCGTACAACCGCACCTCGCAATCCACATGGCGATCGGCAGGCACCCAGTGGATCACGCCCTTGGGCTTGACGCCGTCAGCCGGGTCCTTGCCCAGCGTGTCCAGGTCCACGGAGCAGAGTACCTCAACGATCTCACCGGCATCGTCCTTGATCACTTCCTCGGCCTGGATCACGTAGGCATTGCGCAGGCGCACTTTCTTGCCCAATACCAGGCGTTTGTATTTCTTGTTGGCTTCCTCGCGGAAGTCTTCCTTTTCGATGTACACGGTCCGGCTGAACGGCAGCTCCCGCGCCGGGAGGTCATCCCGTACCGGGTGCCCCGGGGCCGAGAGCGTCTCCACCTGGCCCTCCGGGTAGTTGGTCAGGGTCACCTTGAGCGGCTCCAGCACGCACATGGCGCGGGGGGCCTTCTTGTCCAGGTCATCGCGGATGCAGTATTCCAGCATCCCCACATCCACCACGGAGTCGGAGCGGGTTACGCCGATCATCTCGCAGAAGTTGCGGATGGCCGCCGGTGTGACACCACGGCGGCGTTGCCCGGACAGGGTCGGCATGCGCGGGTCATCCCAGCCGTCCACGTGCCCCTCGTCCACCAGCTGTTTCAGCTTGCGCTTGGAAACCACGGTGTAGTTCAGGTTCAGCCGGGCGAATTCATACTGGCGCGGGCGGGCCGGAACCGGCAGGTTCTCGATAAACCAGTCGTACAGCGGCTTGTGGTCCTCGAACTCCAGGGTGCAGATGGAGTGGGTGATGCCCTCGACAGCATCGGACTGGCCGTGGGCAAAGTCATAGCTGGGGTAGATGCACCATTTGTCGCCGGTCTGGTGGTGGGCCATCTTCTTGATCCGGTAGATGACCGGGTCCCGCAGGTTGATATTGGGCGCGGCCATGTCAATCTTGGCGCGCAGGCTGCACTCGCCCTCTTCCATCTCGCCGTTCTTCATCTGCTCGAACAGCGCCAGGTTCTCTTCCACACTGCGATCCCGATAGGGGCTGTTCTTGCCCGGCTCGGTCAGGGTGCCGCGGTACTCCCGTGCCTGCTCCGGGTTCAGGTGACAGACATAGGCCTTGCCCTCCCGGATCAGGTGCAGGGCCCAGTCGTGCAGCTGGTCGAAGTAATCGGAGGTGTACTTCACGTCGCCAGCCCATTCAAACCCGAGCCATTCCACATCGCGTTTGATGGAGGCCACGTACTCGGCCTCTTCCTTTGCCGGGTTGGTGTCGTCAAAGCGGAGGTTGCACATGCCGCCGAACTCCTGCGCCAGGCCGAAGTTCAGGCAGATGGACTTGGCATGGCCGATATGCAGGTAGCCGTTGGGCTCCGGCGGGAAACGCGTGACCACCTGGGACACCCGGCCCTCGGCCAGGTCCTCGCGGATGATGTTCTGCAGAAAGTGAGCGGGCTTGCTCTCGGATGTCATAATCTTCTCTTACAGCTGTGCAAACTTAAGCGGCGGATTATAGCCTAGTTGGCGCCGGGAATACCGACCGCGCACTGGTCGATTTTTGCGCAAAACGAACCCTGCAGCCCGGACGCGATCACTTTTCGACCACTGCTACGGTAGTCAGCGAAAGCCCGTTTCACAGCTACCAGCGAACAGGTATCATGCCGCCCCAACTTCACCCTGATTAGGATGTTTTATGATCACCCTACACACAACCCACGGCGATATTGCCATTGAACTCGATTTCGACAAGGCGCCGAAGACCGCCGCCAACTTCCTGCAATACTGTCGCGACGATTTCTATACCGGCACCATCTTCCACCGGGTGATCGATAACTTCATGGTCCAGGGTGGCGGCATGACCCCGGACATGGAGCAGAAAGCCAGCCGCGACGCGATCGAGAATGAGGCTGACAACGGCCTGAAGAACGACACCGGCACCCTGGCCATGGCCCGCACCATGGACCCGCACTCCGCCAGCTCCCAGTTCTTCATCAACGTCAACGACAACGACTTCCTGAACCACCGCAGCAAGGACGCACAGGGCTGGGGCTACTGTGTATTCGGCAAGGTTGTCGAGGGCATGGACGTAGTCAACAAGATCAAGGGCGTCAAGACCGGCAGCAAGGGCTTCCACCAGGACGTGCCGCTGGAAACCATCGAGATCACCGGTGTAACCATTTCCGAAGACTACGCCGATAAGTAAAGCAGACGAAAGGGCGTCACTTTGTCCAGTTACCTGATTTCAGACCTGCATCTCGATGAGAACCGCCCGGAGATTACCCGGGCCTTCTTTGACTTCCTGCGCGGGCGGGCCGCCGGCGCAGAGGCCCTGTACATCCTCGGGGACTTTTTCGAGGTCTGGATCGGGGACGACGACGATGCCCCCCTCGCCCGCGAGGTAGCCGACGAGCTCAGCCGCTACAGCGGCACCGGCGCCGAGCTGTACCTGATGCACGGTAACCGTGACTTCCTCCTGGGCGAGGAATTTGCCCACCGGGCCGGCGCGGTGCTGCTGCCCGACCCGAGTCTGGTCACCCTGGCCGGCCGCAAGGTCCTGCTGATGCATGGCGACAGCCTCTGCACCCGCGACGAAGAATACATGGCCTTCCGCCAGCAGGCCCGCGACCCCAACTGGCAGGCGGCTCTACTGGCCAAGCCGCTTGCGGAGCGCCGCCAGATCGCCGCGGAGATCCGCGCCGCATCCAAGAGCATGAACAGCCGCAAGGCGGAAGACATCATGGATGTCACACCCTCCGAAGTGGAGGCCGTTATGCGCGAGCACGGTGTCCGCACCCTGGTGCACGGCCACACCCACCGCCCGGCCACTCACGACCTGGAAGTCGATGGCGAAGCTGCGCAGCGCATCGTGCTCGGCGACTGGGGGGAAAACGGCTGGTGCATCCGCGCGGACAAGAATTCCCTTGATCTGGTCCACTGGCCCATAGCATGATTTCCTGAGATCGAATCTGGAAATGATTCACGGAAACGGCCAGCCCCGGTTTCTGCCGGGGCCGAACGGAGTGGCAGTTTGGTCAGGAACCTCAAAAAACGCGTACTGATTCTCGGCGGTTATGGGACCTTTGGCTCCCGCATTGCCCGGCTGCTGTCGGACCGGGACGACCTGCAGCTCATTATTGCCGGGCCCCACAGGTCAAAGGCAGAACAACTGGCTGCGGAATTGCCCGGCCCGGCCGAAGGCCTGCGGCTGGAGCGGGACTCAGTCAATCTCACAGCGCAGCTACAGACACTGCACCTGGATCTCCTGGTTCACTGCGCGGGCCCCTTCCAGGAGCAGGATTACCGGGTAGCCCGGGCCTGTATCGATTCCCGCACCCCCTATCTCGATATCGCCGACGCGCGCCGTTTCGTGTGTGACTTCCATCGACTCTCCCCCGCCGCCGAGCACGCCGGTGTGCCGCTGGTCTCCGGTGCCAGCTCACTGCCCGCCCTCAGCTCGGCAGTGCTGGCGGAGTTGCGTGACGAGTTCAGCCGCATTGATTCCGTCGATATCGCCATTGCCCCTGCACACCGTATCGACCGCGGCCTGGCCACCGTGCGCGCCGGATTCGAATCCCTGGGCCAGGGCTTCCCGGCCCTGCAGGAAGGACAGTGGCGGGAGTCCTACACCGGCGCCCAGCTGCGCAAGATCCAGCTGGCCCACCCGGTGGGGGACCGCTGGCTGTGCGACTTCGATGTCCCCGACCTCGAGCTGTGGCCCCGCGCCCTGCCCGGGCTGCAAAATGCCCGTTTCGGTACCGGGGTCCAGCCCCGAACACTACAGCTGGGCCTGGCGCTCTGCGCCCGGCTGGCCCGTGCTCACCTGCCACTATCAATGCCGTGGCTCGCCCGGCAGGGACATCGCCTGGCTGCCCGCTGGCCCGGGGGATCGCCCCATGGCGGCATGGTGGTGCATATCGGCGGGCTCGATCACCAGCAGGCCCCACTGGGCTATCGCTGGCAGGTGCTGGGCCTGGGTGGCGATGGCACCTGGATCCCGGCCGCCCCGGCGGCCGCCATGGCCCGCAAGATCCTCGATGGCACATTCAGCGAAAGTGGGGCCCGGGCCTGCTGGCAATTGCTGGACCTGCGGGACATTCTGCTGGAGCTGAACCGCTTCTCGGTGATCAGTGCCTGTGAACGACTGGATGAAACCTGTGGCCGGCAGGTGCTGCCGGATTTCCAGGTATGAATGCATACCTTGTATTCAAGGCGCTGCATGTACTGGGCGCGATGGTGGTATTCGGCACGGGAATCGGCATTGCATGGTATGCGCTCCGTGGCTGGCGCACCGGCGATATTCATATCATGCAATGGATCAGTGCCGAGACCGTGGCGGCTGACTGGATTTTCACCGCCGCCGCGATTCTGCTGTTGCTGGGCAGCGCCAGCGGCATGCTGTATGCCAGCCCCACTCTTCTGGAAATGCCCTGGCTGCGCCTCTCCGCGTTCCTGACATTTCTGGTGTTTTGCCTCTGGGTACCGGTCGTGTTTATCCAGTACAACATCCGCAGGCGCCTGCGAACTGCGCCCGCCCGCGAAGCCGCCCCGGGCATCCGGCGCTTGCTGGTTTGCTGGTACCTGCTGGGTGCACTGGCCCTACCGCTGATGGTCGCGATCGTATTCCTGATGGTAATGAAGCCCGCCTTCTGACAACCGCACGAACCGTCGCAGTCAGAGAACCTTGCAGACCTCGTCAAAGTCGAACCGCGGACTGCGGGGATGCAGCATCTCCGGGTTGCCATAACCCAGGTTGCACAGGAAATTGGACCTGATGTGACAGCCCGGCCCATGCTCCTGCTGGAAGGTGATGCCATCACCCTCATCACTGAAGAACTCACTGTCTACCTTGCCGTTGTCGAAGCCCGACATGGGGCCACAGTCCAGGCCCAGGGAGCGCGCCGCGAGGATAAAATAACCGCCCTGCAACGAGCCATTGCGAAATGCCGTGGCTGCAGCCAGCTCAGCGTTATCGACATACCAGTCGCGCGCCGGGGCGTGGGGAAACAGTCTCGGCAGGTAATCATAAAACCGCATATCGTAGGCGATAATCGCCGTCACCGGGGCCGCCATGGTCTTGTCCACATTGCCCTCGTTGAGGGCCGGGCGCAGGCGCTCCTTGGCCTCCCTGCTGCGCAGGAACAAGACCCGCGCGGGGCAACAGTTGGCACTGGTGGGCCCCATTTTCATCAGGTTGTAAAGCTTTTTCAGGGTGTCGTCGGTCACCGGGCGCTCGAGCCAGTGGCTGTGGGTACGCGCCTCGGTGAACAACTGCTCCAGCGCATGCTGTGAAAGCGAATGGCCCATAAACATCTCCTGTCAGTCGGTTTCCATTTTTGCAACTGAAGCCCGCGAAATATCTTCAGCTGATTACTGGCTGGCGAATCAGCAACAAGGCCAACATCACCACGTGGCAGCCCATTACGATATAACTGACCCGGCTGCGTGTACGAAAGTATGCATAGAGCCCCGGCACATTGGGATTGAGCCGCGCTTCCGCCCAGCGCGTAAAGGCGAACCCAAATAGCAGCAGCGCCAATCCCATTGGCGAGCGGAACAACAGGAGCGCCACCCAGGCTCCAAGACATACAGCATTGCTCAGTATCCCCAGCAGGATACGATGCGGGTGCGCGCCCCGGTTCAAAGCCCCACCCCACCAGATGCCACAGAGGAAACTCAGGATGCAGGCACTGTAGGCCACGAACAGGAAAAGGCCGCCCACGCCCATTACCTCCACCCCCGCCAGCTCCATCAGGATACCGATCACAAACGGGGCAACACCGGCATAGGCCAGCATATTGAACAGGCGGGTACTGGGGGCTGGGGTTGTTATTGTCTCGCTGCCTTGAGTCATGTGGTCTAAGCTGACAAGCTGCAATTGTGCGCACCGCCAGGTGGCAGTCCAAGCTTAGTCCATACAAAACCGGGAGTCCCAGTGGAACAGGAACACAAGATTGACGTGAAGCAGGCGCTGCGTGTGTTTGACCGGATCACGCGGGAGGGAGAAAAACGCGACGATGGCTGGCACTACCGGGGACTGACCGCGGAAACCGATTTCGATGGTTACACCGTGTTGATCAGTTCACCAAAAGTAAGGCTCACCGTGTTCTTCCATAACAAGTACACGGTGGACTACAAGAACGCGCACGAACTGGGGGAGTTTGTCGAACTGCTGAAGAAGCTGGATAAATAAAGGCTTCTCGCGCCGAACCGGCCCACTTCCCGGGGATTCGAACGCACCTCGTACTGGACGCAAACCAGCCCTAGCCCTTGGCAGGAACCCCACTATGGAAGCGGAACTCACCATCGACGTCCTGCACCAGTGACTTTTCCACTTCCAGCAACTCCTGCACACGCGGCGCTATATCCTCTTCCGTGGCTCCCTGCGCCAGCGTCAGGTAATCACGGAAATGCCGCGCCTCGGACTTGAGCAGTGAAAGGTAAAACTTCTGTAACTCGTCATCCAGCTGTGGCGCTATACGGGCGAAGCGCTCGCAGGAGCGCGCCTCGATGATGGCGCCACAGATCAGCGTATCCACCAGGCGCCCCGGCTCGGCACTGCGCACCTGCTCGCGCAGACCCGCCGCATATCGCGAGGCGCTCAGGTGGGGATAGGCGATACCGCGCTTTTGCATGATGGACAGCACCTGTTCGAAATGTCGCAGTTCCTCCCGCGCCAACCGTGACATCTTGTTCAGCAAATCGAAATTGTCCAGATAGCGGAACATCAGGTTCAGGGCCGTGCCGGCTGCCTTTTTCTCGCAGTTGGCGTGGTCCACCAGCATAAGTTCGGGCTCGGCCAGGGCTGCCTCGACCCAAGCATCCGGCGTGGGACACAGCAGGAAATCGTGAATGGCAGAGAGGTCGGGAACCTGGGCAGTCTTGTCAGTCATCGGCACACATCATCGGGCTGGCAGTATCAGGGGGCGCGATTATAGCGGCGTCACCGCTTCCCGTGAATCGCAGCAGGCCCGCGCCGGCGAACACCAGGCCACTACAGCCACACCTCCGGGAGGCCAGGATACCAGGAGTCCCGGGCCCTACCCGGCCGCCCGGACATGACCGGTCACCAGGCCACACTGCCCGGCCAGCTCATCCCGGTAATGGATCCAGGCGTGGAGCACGTGGCCCATCCACGTGAGCACCGCGGGGCGCTCCCGCTCATCGACAAAATCCAGCATCAGGTGCCAGGCGGCCTTGCGGTGCGCGCTGTTGACCGCGCGCTGAGCGCGCTCTAGAGCCAGGCAGCCCACAGGCAGGCCGTAGTGCTTTACCAGGGGGTGGTGGTGCGGTCGGGGCACGGGCGGCTTTTCCTGGCCCGGCTCGATTACCCACCGCTCGTGGCGTGACCCCTCCAGGAACAGGGTGGTAACCGCAGAAGCCACTGCCCAGCCTTTCTCTCCCGTGGCCTCATCCAGTACGGCGCGGTATGCGGCCGCCTGCGGCAGCAATTGCGGGTGGCGAAAACGGTCCACGTTCATCCCCAGGCCCCGGGGGATTTCCAGGAACAGCTGTGCATGGGGCCCAGAGCCACTGATCTTGCCGGTCTCCTCTTCATAGAGGCTCTCGGCCAGTTCCCGCCTGACCTTTGGCAGCGGGCACTGTGTATAGGCTCTCCCCAGGAATATGCCGTAGTCCCGCACCCAGGTGGCATATTCCTGCTCAAGCAGGATGTGCAGCCGGTCGGGCGGCAGCTGGCCATGCTCCACTGCCGGGTCGGACCAGTGCACTTTGCGCTCCATAACGCGCAGCAGGGAATCCCTGAATTCAGTTCGGTTCATAGCCGGGAATATTAGGGCGCAGCGGTCCCGGCGGGTAATCGCCCTGCCTGGCTAACCGTCGATGGTGGCACGAGGCCAGGATGGGACCATACAAAAAACGATAAATTGATAACGACTTATTACATGGCTATTATCTGGTTATCCCAACAGGAGCTTTTTCATGGCGAACGAGACCAGGCCGCAACAACAGCGCGAGATCGCCCAGCTGGCGCGAAAGGTCGGGCCGCAACTGGAGAGGCTGCATCATTGCGCGCATGTGCTGCAGGGCGATCTGGAGCGCATGCAGGCGTCGTCCCGGCAGTGGGAGCATTACCTGCTGCAGCCGGCGTTTGCGCAGGACGCGGCACAGCAGCTTGGCGGGAGTTTCGAGCGTCCCTTCTCCCTTGCCGGCGCGCTTTATTCCGCCCTGGAACACACCGATCTCACGGGCGGGGACGCCCGCGGCACCCTGCAAATTCCCGGGGTACTGGCAGTACCGGAGAATGTGATCAGCGCAGCGGCGGAACTCAACAGGGCCAAGGAAAGCTTTGCCGGGGCCGTGAGTGCTTTCCGCCACGCAGTCGAAGACCGCCCTGCCCCGGAACGGGACCGCCGCCTGCGCGACCTGTTTGCAGAAGTCGGCCATCCGCGCACGCACCTGCGGCAGTGTTACCGCCGGGTGCTGCTCTGCCCCACCCATCCCGACGCTATTGCGCTGAGCTGGATCAAGGCGCGCAAGTCGATCCGCAAGGTCACGGTCAGCTGGTGCGATAGAAAGCTCGTAGCCATGGATCCACAGGGAGCAGATCCGGGTATCCAGTACCAGCGCCAGCTACTGGCCAACCTGCCTCGGAACCGGCATGACGACCTGCGCCAGGTGCAGGTACAGAGCCGCCCCAACCTCCAGGTGGCGGAGATTTTCCGTGAAGACGTGAATGGGCAGGGTTCGAGTGATGGGAGCGCGGGAGAAAGCTATCGCCAGGTGGGGTACGCGGCCATGCCGGTACTGGTGAGATCGGATGCAGCGGGCCGCCTGCCCGACTTCAGTCGCGTGGACCACGAGCCCGGCGCCGGCCGGCGCCGCCAGCGCCGTGACCTGGCCCTGCCCCGCGAGCCTTTCCTGGCGGCATTGCGGGTGCACCTGCGCGGCGGGAGCTGAGCGCCCAACCGGCACTGAGGCTTATTCGCTGTCGAAATGCGCCAGCGTGTCGCTCACACTCGCCCGGCAACGCAACAGGAGGTCGCTGTAGCCTTTTTCCAGCGGCGATAGATCCTCACCCTCCAGCCAGGTCAGCAGCTCCCGGTCCGCCTCACGGCGCTGCGCCATGACCTCCCGCGCCTGGTCCGCAGAAAAGAGGGACTCCAATCGCTGCAGCAACTGCTCGCCCACCTCGCGCTCACTGTCCGGAACCGCCGGCAGGTCACCGGCTTCGCGGACCGCTGCAGCCACCAGGGCGGCCAGCTTGTCACGCTCACTGGCAATGCTCCGGCAGCGATTGCTGGCGCCCGCATCGTTGAGGAAATCAGCCGCGTGGCTGTAGCTATCGGCGCTGTGTTTCAGTGCCACATGCAGGTCGTGCAGGGCCACCTGTACATCATCGCGAATCAGAGCCATCTAAGCCTTTCTCCCTGTTATTGCCCACTCAAATTATTTTCCGCCGCTTCCGGCCCGTTAGCGGAAAGCCCGGGCGCATCCCGGGGCACAACCACCTCCAACACCCGGGGCAACACCCTGAACATCGCCGGCGTGCGTGTCACCGGCTCGCCGTCGGCATGCACCTCCATCCCTTCAGGGACCGTCACCAGCTCGATCTCCCGGCCCGATGTATTGAAGACCCGTCGGGCCAGGTCGTGGCGGCCACCTCGTAGCAGCGGCGCCAGGGTCAACAATTCCCAGAGCCGCTGCGGACGCAGGCTGTAAAGATTGAGTAACCCGTCATCAATGGTCGAATCGTCATCCACCACGTTACCACCACCATAAAAGCGACCATTGCCAATCGCCAGCTGGATGGAGCGCAGGACCCTCTTCTGGCCGTCGATCATCAGCCGCACGCGAAACTGGTTGCTGCGGGCCAGGGCCAGGCCCAGGGCCCGGAGGTAACTGAAGACACCCCAGCGCTGCTTGACCTCGTCCGACAGCTCCCGCGTCACCATAACGCCCAGCCCGATATTGGCGACATTAAAAAAGTACTTGCCGTTCACCTCGCCCAGGTCAATCTGCCTGCGGTGATTGGCCGCGATAACCGAAAACGCCTGTTGCAGGTCATTACCTATGCCAAGGGAACGCGCCAGGTCATTGGCGGTACCCAGCGGCAGGATTGCCAGGGGCAGTTTGCATTCCAGCAGCACCCCGGCAGCGGAACTGATGGTGCCGTCCCCACCGCCGATGATTACCAGGTCAAATTCACCACAGCGGCTGCGGATAGCCTCGCGCGTCTCCTCGGGGCTGCTGGAGGCAACCTCCTCCACTTCCATGCCGGCATCGCGCAGCAGCGCCAGCCCGGCATCCAGGTCGGCACTGGAGCCACTGCGACTCTTGGGGTTCAGGACGAGCAGCGCGCGCAGGGGCGCCGACGGCATCTGGCTGATAGGCAGAACTCCTGTTCACTGCGCGGGCCCGGCCGCGCGCTTCTTCCGATTCTAGGCCAGGCGCCGGGCGACCGGTCAGGCGCTTTGCAGGCCCGGGGTGACAAAACGCAGGTAATAGGCAACCGACAGCGCGTAGAAATCCTCATCGATCCGCCGGCGCAACTCCACCAGGGAAGCATCCCGGCCCTGCACCGTCGGCTGCAGGCCGTAGTCGGCCGGGTCGCTGATCTGGCTGGCGCCGGCGCGCAGCAGTTCGAACACCCAGCAATAGGGATTCTGCTGCTCGTCGAATCGGATCTGCTGGTGGCGCAGCTGGGCCTCCAGCAGGCGCTGATCGACAATCTCCAACTGGCTGCGCACCGCGTTGGCCAGGTATCCCTCGCGCCGTTCGGCAATAATACGGCGCTGCTCCTCGGTGTAGGCGTTCCAGTCGATTACCTCGTGGGCAAAGCGCTTGCAGCCACGACAGACATCGTCACCGATACCGGTGGAGCAGACGCCAATACAGGGAGTGCGGACTTTCTTGTACATCAATTAACCAGAAGTTGCGCGAAGTTTTCACGGGCCGGTGGCCGGGCGGCGGTAAAATTGAGCCCGTAGACTATTTTGTTTGCATTCCAATGGGAAGATGCCAGACCGTCGCTGCATATTTTACGACCAAAATTCACCAGACAAATAGTGGCAATTCGCATAAGTTATTGATTTTTCAATAAACTTAACAGCCGTGGGGCTTTCCTGTAGAATCCGCGCCCATCCCCAGCGGCCAAGAAACCGGAAAAATCCGCACTGAAATAACTGCGGTGAATTCCACCAGCTGTTGGTCCACCCCACACACAAAGAGGGACTTATCCGTGCTTGAAGCCTATCGCAAACACGTCGCCGAACGCGCCGAACAGGGTATTCCGCCCAAGCCCCTGGACGCCGAACAAGTGGCCGGGCTGGTTGAGCTGCTGAAGAACCCGCCGGCCGGCGAGGAACAGGAACTGGTCGACCTGATCACCCACCGCGTACCGCCGGGTGTGGACGAGGCCGCTTACGTGAAAGCCGGCTTCCTCTCCGCCATCGTCAAGGGCGAGGCAGAATCCCCGCTGATCGACCGTGAACACGCTACCAAGCTGCTGGGCCAGATGCTGGGCGGCTACAACATCTCCACCCTGGTGGACCTGCTGGACGACGGCGACCTGGCCGGACTGGCAGCCGAGCAACTGAAAGGCACCCTGCTGATGTTCGACGCCTTCCACGATGTGGAAGAGAAAGCCAAGGCCGGCAACGAGCACGCCAAAGAGGTGATGCAGTCCTGGGCCGAGGGCGAATGGTTCACCAAGCGCAACAAAGTACCGGAAAGCATCAAGGTTGCCGTGTTCAAGGTAACCGGCGAAACCAACACCGATGACCTCTCCCCTGCCCCGGATGCCTGGTCCCGCCCGGACATCCCGCTGCACGCGCTGGCCATGTACAAGATGAAGCGCGACGGCCTGGAGCCGGAAGAGCCGGGCGTTACCGGCCCGCTGAAGCAGATCGAGGAAGTGAAAGCCAAGGGCATGCCGGTCGCCTTCGTGGGCGACGTGGTCGGCACCGGCTCCTCCCGTAAATCTGCCACCAACTCCGTGCTGTGGTACTTCGGCGAAGACATGCCCGGCGTACCCAACAAAAAGGCCGGCGGCATCTGCATCGGTGGCAAGGTGGCCCCGATCTTCTATAACACCATGGAAGATGCCGGCGCACTGGTATTCGAGGCACCGGTCGACGACCTGAACATGGGCGACATCATCGAGATCCGCCCGTACGACGGCAAGATCCTGAGCGAGGACGGCAAGGTCCTGTCCGAGTTCGAACTGAAGTCCGAAGTACTGCTGGACGAAGTCCAGGCCGGTGGCCGTATCAACCTGATCATCGGCCGTGGCCTGACCACCCGCGCTCGCGAGGCGCTGGGCATGGAGCCGTCCGACCTGTTCCGCAAGCCGGAGCAGCCCAACGACACCGGTAAGGGTTTCACCCTGGCGCAGAAGATGGTGGGCAAGGCCTGCGGCATGGAAGGCGTGCGCCCGGGCACCTACTGCGAGCCGAAGATGACCACCGTGGGCTCCCAGGACACCACTGGCCCGATGACCCGCGACGAGCTGAAAGACCTGGCCTGCCTGGGCTTCCAGGCCGACCTGGTAATGCAGTCTTTCTGCCACACCGCCGCCTACCCGAAGCCGGTGGACATCGACACCCAGCACAAACTGCCGGACTTCATCATGAACCGCGGCGGCGTTTCCCTGCGCCCGGCGGACGGCATCATCCACAGCTGGCTGAACCGTATGCTGCTGCCCGACACCGTGGGCACCGGCGGCGACTCCCACACGCGCTTCCCGATGGGCATCTCCTTCCCGGCCGGTTCCGGCCTGGTGGCCTTTGCCGCGGCTACCGGCGTAATGCCGCTGGATATGCCGGAATCCGTGCTGGTGCGCTTCAAGGGTGAGCTGCAGCCGGGTATTACCCTGCGTGACCTGGTCCATGCAATCCCCTACTACGGCATCCAGCAGGGTCTGCTGACCGTTGAAAAGAAGGGCAAGAAGAACGCCTTCTCCGGCCGCATCCTCGAGATCGAGGGCCTCGAGAACCTGACCGTGGAGCAGGCCTTCGAGCTGTCCGACGCCTCTGCCGAGCGCTCCGCCGCCGGCTGTACCATCAAGCTGTCCAAGGACACCATTGCCGAGTACCTGCGCTCCAATATCACCCTGCTGCGCTGGATGATCGCCGAGGGCTACGGCTCTGCCCGCACCCTGGAGCGCCGCGCGCGCGCCATGGAAGAGTGGCTGGAAAACCCGGAGCTGATGGAAGCCGACAAGGACGCCGAGTACGCCGAGGTGATCGAGATCGACCTGGCCGAGGTCAAGGAGCCCATCGTGTGCGCCCCGAACGACCCGGACGATGCCCGCCTGCTGTCCGAAGTAGCCGGCGACAAGGTAGACGAGGTGTTCCTGGGTTCCTGCATGACCAACATCGGTCACTTCCGCGCCGCGGGCAAGCTGCTGTCCCAGCACAAGGGCAGCATCCCCACCCGCATGTGGATCGCTCCGCCCACCAAGATGGACGAGCACCAGCTGATGGAGGAAGGCTACTACAACATCTACGGCGCTTCCGGTGCCCGCACCGAGATGCCGGGCTGCTCCCTGTGCATGGGTAACCAGGCGCGCGTGGCGGCCAACAGCACCGTGCTGTCCACCTCCACCCGCAACTTCCCCAACCGCCTGGGCGACGGTGCCAACGTGTACCTGACCAGCGCGGAGCTGGCCTCTGTGGGCGCCATCCTGGGCAAACTGCCCACGCCCGACGAGTACATGAAGTACGCCAACAACATCAATTCCATGGCGGCAGAGATCTACCGCTACATGAATTTCGACCAGATCGAGGAGTTCCAGAAGTCTGCCGAGGAAGGCAAGCGGATCGCCGCGACCGAGATTCAGGAAGTGAGTGTTTAAGCGCTAGCCTGGCCTGAAATGAAAAAGCCCCGCATCGCGGGGCTTTTTTTTGCCTGCAGGACCGCGGCCCAGGCATGGCCCCGGCATTGAGACCTAACTCAACGCTTCCTGAGGGTTGAACCCCGGGCGTCAAGTCCCGCCAGGATCGCTTTCATCTCAGCGGCCTCTTCCTCGGCCCGCTTTGCCCTGGCAGCTGCGATGGCCGCCTTCTCGGCCTCGATGGCCTCCCTGATCTTCTTTTCCTTGGCGGCGCTGCCGGTACGGCCACTCGGCAGCTTTTCCTTGACCACCCTGGTGGCAACTTTGGAATTGGAGCTACTTTCTGTCTTGGTCTTTCTGGAGGCGGAGGTTCTGGACCCGGGCTTGGGCCGTGGCGCCAGGGCCGCTTTGGTGGTGCCGGGTCGGACCGTTTTTATGCCCGCAAGGCTTTTCCCCCCATAGGCCTCCAGCGCCTCCTCCAGGAGCATCTTCAGTTCTGCCGCATCTTCCGCCGCTGCGAACAGGTTCACCGAGAAAGCATCCGGGCCAAATTCCTTTAGTTCCTTATAAAAGGGATGGTCAATCCCCAGCTCAAGCGCATCCTGAAACTGCCTGAACCGGGCTTCCGGTGACACACCCTCGCGCGCGGTGCCAACCCAGACATCGTCCGTCACTTCATTAATAAGGGTAAATACGATCATACAACCTCAAACAACAACACTGGCACCCATTCAGAAGTCTCCAAACGGGTAAATGGGCGCGCATTCTAATGAGATATCAATAAAAGTGCAGTCTTGACTTGGTGGGAATACAAGCAGAATTGAGCCGGTCCGCTCAGGCAGTATCCAGCGGTGACCGTGTTCAGAAATTAAACAGGGTTTGGTTTCCCCTCGCCAGCCACAACCGACGGGCTGTGTATGGCCGGCGGCAGCTTCACAGCGGCTTTTACCTGGTTCTTTATGTTGAGCAATCTAGCAAAAAGTAGCGACGTTGCAGCTGCGTTACTTAGGCATTGGACTTCCAATTAACGGCCGTGGCACTTGCGGCATGGTTTTATCCGTCCCGACACGCGAACAGCTTACTGCTCCGGATTGACAATAAAGGCGATTGGTAAATTCAGCGGAAAGCATTGGGCGGGAAGCTATGACTTCCCGCCGCGTCAAGAAGGAGTCGGGAATAGCGCAGCTGCCTTTTGCGTTTACAACCTGCCGCCCTAAAGTCAAGGAAACAAAAAAGGGGCCTTTCGGCCCCCTGCCCGCCCAGCAGTCACCTGCCTGCGGTCTGCTGCGAACCATCTTTCGGTTTATCAAACCGATCCAGGTTCATCACTTTCACCCAGGCATCCACAAAGTCATTCACAAACCGCTTCTCGCCATTCTCCGTGGCGTAGACCTCAGCCACGGCCCGCAACTCGGAGTTGGAGCCAAAGATCAGGTCGACCGGGGTGGCGGTCCACTTAACTTTGCCACTCTTGCGATCCTTGCCTTCGTAGATGCCCTCCCCTTTCGAGGACTTGGACCACTCGGTATCCATGGTCAGCAGGTTGACGAAGAAGTCGTTGGTGAGGGTACCGGGCTTGTCCGTGAATACACCGTGTTTTACGCCTCCGGTGTTGGCATCCAGCGCCCGCATCCCGCCGACCAGCACGGTCAGTTCCGGTACGGTCAGCGTCAGCTGGTCGGCGCGGTCCACCATCATCTCGGTTGGGGACATACTGTTGTCCTTGCCATAGAAATTGCGGAAGGCATCCGCCCTGGGTTCGAGGAAAGCAATAGAGTCCACTTCGGTCATCTCCTGGGTGGCATCGCTACGTCCGGCCGTGAAGGGCACGGTGACGTTATGGCCGGCTTTTTTAGCTGCCTGCTCAACCGCGGCATTCCCGCCCAGCACGATGACATCCGCCAGTGATACCTTTTTGCCACCGGACGCGGATTTGTTGAAGTCCTGCTGGATGCTCTCCAGCTTGCTCAACACAGAGGCAAGCTCCTGCGGATCATTTACCGGCCAGTCTTTCTGCGGTTCCAGGCGGATACGGGCACCGTTGGCGCCACCGCGGAGGTCAGAACCACGGAAGGTGGAGGCCGAGGCCCAGGCGGTGCGGACCAGCTGGGGAACAGTAAGCCCTGAATCGAGTATTTTGGCTTTCAACTGTTGGATATCCCCGTCACTGACCAGCTTGTGATTCACCTTGGGCACGGGGTCCTGCCAGATAAGGTCTTCGTCGGGTACTTCCGGGCCCAGGTAGCGGGATTTGGGCCCCATGTCGCGATGGGTCAGCTTGAACCAGGCCTTGGCAAAGGCCTCCTCCAGCTCTTCCGGGTTGTTCTTGAAGCGCTCGGAGATCTTGCGGTACGCAGGGTCCCTTTTCAGTGACAGGTCCGTGGTCAGCATCACCGGCGCATGACGCTTATTGGGGTCATGGGCATCCGGTACCAGGTTCTTGGCATTCTCATCCTTGGGAATCCACTGGATTGCCCCGGCCGGGCTCTTCACCTGTTTCCACTCGAAGTTATACAGGTTCTGCAGGTAATTGTTGCTCCACTTGATCGGGCTGACTGTCCAGGCGCCCTCCAGGCCGCTGGTGAAGGTATCCTTGCCCTTGCCCTCACCGCACTTGTTCTTCCAGCCGAAGCCCTGCGCCTCGATGGGCGCCGCGGCGGGCTCGGGGCCGATACAGTCGGGCTTGACGGCCCCGTGGTTCTTGCCGAAGGCATGGCCACCGGCAATCAGTGCCACGGTTTCCTCGTCGTTCATGGCCATGCGGCCAAAAGACAAGCGGATTTTTTCGGCTGCAGCCAGCGGATCACCATTGCTGCCCGGCCCTTCGGGATTGACGTAGATCAGGCCCATCACAGTGGCGGCGAGGGGGTTCTGGAGTTTCCCGCCATCCTTGAAGCGCTCCTTGTGCTCCAGCATCTTTGTTTCGGGCCCCCAGTACACCAGGTCGGGCTCCCAGTCATCCTCGCGGCCACCACCAAAGCCAAAGGTCTTGAAGCCCATGGACTCCAGTGCCACGTTACCGGTAAGCACCATCAGGTCGGCCCATGACAGCGCTTCACCGTATTTCTGCTTGACTGGCCACAGCAGGCGTCGCGCCTTGTCCAGATTGGCGTTATCGGGCCAGCTGTTAAGGGGATCGAATCGCTGCTGGCCCCCGCCGGCGCCGCCACGACCATCCGCCACGCGGTAGGTACCGGCACTGTGCCAGGCCATACGAATCATTAACGGGCCATAGTGGCCGTAATCTGCCGGCCACCAGTCCTGCGAGGTTTTCAACGTCTTTTCTATATCGCTTTTGACCTGCTTGAGGTCGAGACTGTTAAACGCCTCGGCGTAATTAAAATCGGCGCCTAATGGATTGGACGCCTCACCATGGGCTCGCAGGGGCGACAGGTCGAGCTGGTCGGGCCACCAGAACTGGTTGGATTTCGGTTGCCCGGGTTGTGGTGGATCCTGGGCTTGTGCCGGTCCGTATGGGTTCAGCAATGCGAGTGCTAATGCAAACGCCCCGCAACGGGATATCGTTTTATGAAACATGGCGGTGTTCTCCTCCGGAATAGCAGACTGCATACCGGTAAGAAATATAAGAAAGATTCCGGACGAGAGAGCTGAAAGAAGCAGCAAAAGAAAATTCAGGCGGCAATAGACGCCAATGAATGTCATAGGTTAAATCAATGACACCAACACTGGTGTAGTCGGGCACCCGGTTCAACGGACAGGGGCAGCATGTAGATATGGATGCCAGAAGTTTGAATGGACCCATACACGACATTTCCACTGCCGTTTTCATGCTATAAGGTGACGTAACAATCTACGGCTACGTGTGTCGGTAACGATGTAGCAGTGGCCCGGACACCAGCGAACCCGGGAAATATTGATAAAACGATGCAAGGTCCACTAGGTTCCGGGCCGCCAGGGAGCCACAAAGCGAATCAGGTCCAATCGAATACCCGGATGCCAGGGAGCACTTACCATGGCCAAGCGCCTGTCTTTAGCGGTGTGTATTTTTCTTTTTGCCGGGATTGCTCTCGCCAGCTGGCGGACACCCCCTTCGGCAAATGACGAGCGAGACCAAGGCAAGTTTGACCCCGCCCTGGTAAAAACGGGAGAGGTACTCGCCGGCATAGGCAACTGCAGTACCTGCCACACGGTGTCAGCGGACAAACCCTATGCCGGCGGCGTCGACTTTCCCACCCCGTTCGGCACACTCTATTCCACCAATATCACTCCCCACCCCCAACAGGGTATCGGCAGCTGGTCCCGCGAGGATTTTTTCCGGGCCATGCGCGAGGGCGTGTCCGCAGACGGATCGCACCTCTATCCCGCTTTTCCCTACACCCACTACAAGAATGTCACCGACGAGGACCTGGACGCCCTCTACGCGTATTTCATGACGCGAGAGCCGGTGGACCACACCCCACCGGAGAATGCCCTGCGCTTCCCCTTTAACCAGCGGTTCCTGCAGTGGGGCTGGAAGCTGATGTATTTCGATCCGGAGCCCTGGCAACCGGACCCGGCACAGAGCGACCAGTGGAACCGGGGCGCCTACCTGGCCAAGGGCCTCGGCCATTGCAGTGCCTGCCACACCCCCAGGAACGCCATGGGCGCCGAGGAGAAGGACCGGGCCTACGCCGGGGCGCTGGTGGACAACTGGTATGCACCGGCGCTGGACGCGAGCCAGCCGGTGCCGGTGCACTGGGACGAGGAAGCGCTGTACCAGTATCTGCGCAGCGGGCTCTCCGCGAATCACGGGGTCGCAGTGGGTTCCATGGGTGAAGTCGTGCACCGGGGCCTGAACCGCGCCGCGGACGATGATATCCGGGCGCTGGCGACCTACCTGGTTTCCCTCTCGGGGGAAGAGAACAGCACCGAACAGGTTCAGCCCGCCGAAATCATCACCGCGGCCCAACAGCGTGCCGATACGGACCACAGCGCTGGCGAGATGCTCTACGTCGGTGCCTGCGCCGCCTGCCACTACAACGCTGCCGATAAACCGATGGCAGCGCGTGCAGAACTCAGCCTCAACAGTGCAGTAACCGCCGAGGACCCCACTAACCTGATCCGGGTGGTGCTCGAGGGCATTGGCACAGACAGTGGTACCCCTGTCCTGGTGATGCCGGGCTATGCGGCCCTGAGCGACAGCGACCTGGTAGCGCTGGCCCAGTTCCTGCGGCGGCGCTCCGGCCTGCCGGAATGGAAAAACCTCCGGCAGCGGGTGGAAGAATTACGCGAATTACACCGGCAGTCGCAGGTAACCGAAGCGCAACAGGCAGGGGAATAAGCATGGCTATCAAGTTCAAGATCAACCGCGAGCCGGTGACGGTCGATGTCCCGGCAGATACCCCGCTCCTCTGGGTCATCCGCGACGATATCGGGTTTACCGGTACCAAGTTCGGCTGCGGTATCGGCCTCTGTGGTGCCTGTACCGTGCATGTCAATGGCCGTGCCACACGCGCCTGTATCACCCCGGTAAGCAGCGTGGAGAATACCGTGGTGACCACCATCGAGGGGCTGGCGGAAAACGGCCACCCCCTGCTGGAGACCTGGGTCGAGGCCCAGACGCCCCAATGCGGTTATTGCCAGCCTGGACAGATCATGCAGGCGGCGGCCATGCTGCGCGATTTCCCCGATCCCACCGATGAACAGATCGACCAGGTGATGAGCGGCAACCTGTGCCGCTGCATGGCCTATATCCGCATCCGCGAGGCCATCAGGATGGCAGCAGGTCGCCTCCGGGCCGCCGCGCCGCAGGGTAACGATGAAGACCGGGAGGCCAGCCATGCTTAAGTACCTGACCGGCAGGAACCAGCAGGGCCCGGGGCATACCAGGGATAACGCGGACACCGAACTGCCCTCCCCCGGGCGCCGGGGATTTATCATCGGTATGGCCGGTGCCGGCCTGACTCTGGCCTTCGCCCGCTCGCCACTGGGCCTCGCCAATCCGGCCAGGGCCGTGGCCGATGGTGCCTTCGAGCCCACCGTGTGGTACCAGATCCAGCCGGACGGGCGCATCATCGTCAATATCGCCAAGGCCGAGATGGGCCAGCATATCGGCACCGCGCTGGCCCGGATTGTCGCCGACGAACTGGAGGCCGACTGGGACCTGGTGGAACTGCACCACGTGGACAGCGACCCCAAATGGGGCTACATGGTGACCGGCGGCAGCTGGTCTGTATGGCAGAGTTTCACCCCGTTGAGCCGGGCCGGAGCCGCCGGACGCCAGGTACTGATCGAAGAGGGGGCGAAAAAACTCGGTGTTCCCCCGGATCAGTGCCGGGCACGCAACAGCCGGGTTATTGGCGGGGGCCGCTCCATCAGTTATGCCGACCTTGTCAGCAGCGGCAATATCAGCCGCAGTTTCACCGACGAGGAGCTCAAGCAGATGCCGATAAAGCCAGCCTCCGAGAGGCGCATTATCGGCGGGCAAACCCGGGCGCTGGATATCCCCGGCAAGGCAGACGGCAGCACCCTATATGGCCTGGACGCCAGCCTTGAGGGCATGGTCTACGGCCGCCCCATTATCCCCCCGACCCGCTATGGGTCCGCCATCAAGAGCATCGATGACAGCGCCGCGAAGGAGATACCCGGCTATCGCCAGACGATTACACTGGAAGACCCTTCCGGCACCGTGCCAGGCTGGGGAATGGTGATCGCCGACAGCTTCCATGCCGCCAACCTGGCGGTGGATCGGATCAAGGTGAACTGGTCTGCCGGCAAGACCGCCGGTGTGGATGAGCAGGCACTGCTGGATCGCGGCCGCGAGCTCATCGGTACCGCCGACCAGGGGGTACTGGTGCTGGACGAGGGAGACGTGGACGGCGCCTTCAGCAATGCCGCGGACACCCTGGAATCCGAATATATCACCCACGGGGTTTTGCACTTCCAGCTGGAGCCGGTCAATGCCGTCGCCAGGGAAAAAGACGGACGCTGGGAGATCCATACCGGCAACCAGTGGCAGTCGCTGATTCTGCCTGTGCTGTCCAAGGCGCTCGGGGTGCCCGAAGACCGTATCGTCATGCGCACCTACATGCTGGGGGGTGGTTTTGGGCGGCGCCTGAACGGGGACTACGCCGTGCCCGCCGCCCTGGCGGCCAAGGCCCTGGGCCGGCCGGTAAAAATGGTCCTCACCCGGGAGGACGACACGCTGTTCGATTCCATCCGTTCGCCGTCGGTGCAACGGGTACGCATGGCCTTTGACGACGACGGCAGGATCACGGCGATGGAGCACCACGCCACCGCCGGCTGGCCCACCCAGGTGATGGCACCGGGGTTTATGGCCGAGGGGGTCAACGGCAAGTACGATCCCTTCGCCATCCAGGGCGCCCTGCACTGGTACAGCATGGACGGGCACCGGGTAAGGGCCATCCCCAATGACCTGGCCAACGATACTTTCCGCCCGGGGTGGTTGCGCGCGGTGGGCTCCGGCTGGGTCAACTGGGCACTGGAGAGTGCCATCGACGAGGCGGCACACAAGGCCGGCGAGGATCCGCTGGAGTTTCGCCTGCAGCGGCTGAAGGCCGAGGGCCGCAATGCCGGCAGCGCGCCCAATTCGGTGGGCGGTGCCGCGCGCCAGGCCAATGTGCTGCGGCGGGTACGGGAAATCTCCGGCTGGGGCGAAGAGATGCCGGCGGACACCGCCCTCGGTGTGGCCACCACCTACGGCCAGGAACGCAACATGCCCACCTGGACCGCCTGTGTGGCCCGCGTCCGGGTGGACCGGGAGAGCGGTCGCCCTACGGTGGAAAAACTCACCCTGGTGACCGATGCCGGCACCATCGTGCATCCCGACGGCGCCCGTGCACAGGTTGAGGGCGCAGCCCTCTGGGGCATGAGCATGGCCCTTTACGAGGGCACCACCTTCAGGGATGGCAACGTGGTGGATAACAACCTGAACACCTACACCCCGCTGCGGATGCGCGATGTCCCCGAAATCGAGATGGAGTTTGTGGACAGTACCGAAACCGCTGTGGGCCTGGGGGAACCCGCCACCACGGTAGTAGGTCCCGCAATCGGCAATGCCATTTTCGCGGCGGTGGGCGTGCGCATGCGCGAGATCCCGATCCGCCCGGAGGCAGTACTGGCGGAATTGCAGAAGAAGGCCGATGCCTGAGTCATTCCAGCTGGCCCGGTAATCGGCAACAGCTATCTCCCGTGCCTGCCGGCGCCTGTTTCCCCCGCCTCCGCTGCGGGACAGGTAAGTGTGCACCTGCAGAACCCACGGCCCTGCTAGCAAATTTAGTGCAATTTCCTGGTTGCCGATCGGCGGAAGCGATACGGCATTTGCGGGAAAGCATCACTGGCTGCTAATTCATCAGGGAGCCACCACACGCTACTGATGCGACATATTCTTGCTATATGTACCCAGTGGGACGGGAGCCAGGCCTTGCTACATGCAACTCCCCGGAAAATCACTCTATAACCGACTGTGCTCCCCCCTGTTTGGTCAGGATTTTCCCCGGGGGCGGGACATTGCCTCCCAAATCCACGAACCTTGAACGGGGCTTAACGTCCAATGGAAATAGAATCAGGATCGAAAGATACGGAGGACCCGGGAGCAACTGCAGTAATCACCCACCGTGTGTGCGAAGAACACCAGGCTGCCTATGAGCAGTGGCTGGATGAAATTGCACCCAAGTGCAAAGCATATCCGGGTCACCTGGACTGGAGTATCATTCGTCCGATCCCCGGAATCACTTCCACCTTTACCGTGGTGATCCGCTTCGACACCAAGGCACACCTGCAGGCATGGATGGACTCCGGGGATCGGCAACGGCTGATAGACCAGGTCCAGCCTTTGTTACTGGAGGGCGATGATTTTTATATCAGCAGTGGTCTCGATTTCTGGTTCACCCCCAGTGGCGCCAGGGCGCAGTTACCCACCCGCTGGAAGCAGTTCCTCGCGACCTGGTCGGTAATCTATCCCCTGGTACTCGGCATGCCGTTGTTGATTTTGCCGGCATTGCGTGCAGCAGGATCTCCCGAAAACCGGCTACTGGACACTTTCGTGCTCACCGGGAGTATCGTGTTCCTGATGGTCTATGTGATCATGCCCCGCTACACAAAGCTCATTCGACACTGGTTGTTTGACTGACAGGCATGCCTGGAAGCCCTGCCAGCCTGCTCACTGCCCGCGTAGCTGCAGTCAAGCCCGGGCAATACCCAGGTGAACTGGAAAACGGGAGCCACAATGTCCGGCCGCGTTATTTTTTTTGATGTGATAGAAACCCTGTTCTCTCTGGCTCCATTGCACGACCGCTTTTCCAAGCTGGGCCTGCCGGAGCAGACAGCACCGCTATTTTTCACACAGTTGCTGCGGGATGCTTTTGCCCTGTCGGCCGCCGGCAGGTTCCAGCCCTTCCCGACGATAGCTCGCGCGACCCTGGAAGTTGTGCTCACCAACGCCGGCAGTCCTGTGAACGATGACCGGGTCGAGCGCATCCTGGGTGAATTCTCACGGCTGCCCGCGCACCCGGATGTGCGCCCGGCGCTCGAGCGGGTGCGGGCAAGCGCCGATACCCGGGCGATACTGCTGACCAACGGCTCACGTGACAATACCGAGAAGCTGGTACAGGAGGCGGGACTCGAATCTCTGGTGGACGATATCGTCTCCATCGAGGAATTTCGCGTATGGAAACCCATGGCACAGGTATATCGGCAGGCCGCTGCGCGGGCGGGCGTTGCACCGGAGCAGGCCACCCTGGTCGCGGCCCATGCCTGGGACACCAATGGCGCCATTGAAGCCGGACTCAATGCAGTCTGGGTCAGGCGCCAGGACACTACCTACCATGCCCTGATGGCCACGCCGCGGGCCTGTGTGGCAAACCTTGAAGAGGCTGTGCGCGCAGTGCTCAGCCCCGCCTGAGCGGGTTGCCAGCTGCGTCCACTCAATACCCAGGTTCCAGGCACTGGAAGTTTCCCGGGGGCTGGCTGCCGGGCTTGGCATTCAGTAGCAGGAAGCTCATCACGTGCAGGTTCTCGAAACGCGCCTCGTAGGGCGGGAAGCTCTCCACGCCGTGCGGGAAGGCGTTCAGGTGGCAACGGGCACAGCTGAAGCCCTTCTGGGTATAGGTTTCCAGGGTGGTGTTCACCAGGTTCTGCACATTGGAGTGCTGCGGCCCCGGGATACCGGGACCCAGGTGCGGGTTGGGCTCACGCAGGTTCTTATTCTGGGTCCCGATCAACTGGTAGTAGGACCAGACGCTGTCCTTCAGCAGCGCCTGGTATTTGTAATTCACCAGCTGCACATCCGGCGGGATCGGGGTTACCCTGGAGACATTGACCATTTCCCGCTCTTGCTGCGGTACCAATGCTTCGCCCGCCTTGTACGGTAACGGGATAACATTGGCCACCCCGCCCTCGCCGTTCACCTCGTAGCCATTGGGATAGCGGGCCGGGCGGCCATTGACCCCACCGGGATTGAGGGCCGGGCGCGCCGGTTGCGGCAGTGTATCGAACAGCTTCCTGCCCACTTTTACGTTATCGATATGCTCGAAAGTGGATGGCAGGTGACCAAACGGCGTCACCCGGTGAATATGGAACCCCACCAGCCCCATCAACGTGGGTTCGCTCAGGGAGCCATCCGGCAACGGGAACTGCAGCACCCGGCGGAAATAGCGGCCGGGAATATCGGCATCCTCACCCTCGGTCTTCAGTACCTTCCAGGCCGCCTTCACCTCGGTCATGCCCTGCTGTGCCCAGGGAGGCAATGCATCAATATAAAATTCGGTTCCCTCCGGCACCCGCTGGAAATAACGCCGGGCCGGGTCACCCGGGTGTTTTGCCAGCGGCGGCGCGGCATTGTTGGCATCGGCGTAGTCGATGTAATCCTGCACCACCTGCGCCTGGGTATCGGCATCGTAGTAACCGAACTGCTTGATATAGGTGAAATAGGGCTGGCTCTGGGTGACCTCGACCCGCAGGTAGCGGCGGTTCTGGTCCACCACCGGGCCGGTGGGTACATTGGCGTTGGTGTATGGCTGGTTGATACCCGGGGCAAAGGGCTTACCGTAGGCGTAATCCCCCACGTAGCATGGGGGGCGGGCCACCCGTTGCAGGCCGGTAAAGTCCGGCTGCCCCCACTCCACCGGCCACTGCTGCGGGTGGACGAATACGGTCTCCGGCGACATATAGGTTTCCCATACCACGACACGCTCGGGATCGTAGGTATTCGAGATCGGGGCCAGGCGCGCCCGCGGATCCGGTTCCCCGCGCAGGCCACCTTCGCGATAGGGCCAGTTCAGGGCAATAAAGCTCTGCCAGGCAAATTCATAGATATCCAGCTGGCTCGGGTCACCGGCCGGTGTATTGCCCGGGAGTTGCGGCCGGAAGCGCTGGTTCACGTCGAACGGCATGATCCAGGGCCTGTCCACGAGCAGGGATTCCGCCGTGACGGGCGGCGCCCCCCCGGCAGCGACAATCAAAAACAGCCCCAGCCAACCAATTCTGCCCGCCCTGTCCATACGCCGATATCTCCCTACTTCAGTTGGAGTGCAACTGGCGTTCCACACCTAAAGCCTAGATCGGGATGGCCACCGTTCCCGCGATCCCGGGATCATTGGCGCACGTTTGCTCCCGCAGCACGCTGGAATGTGCCCGGAGCAACGCAGCCGGCCCGGGTTTTGCCATCAACTACCCGGTTACTTACACTGGGCTTTGGTAAATTCGCGGGTCCTGCCCCCTCACACGAAAAGTGGTTTGCCCATGCGAAAACGACAGGAACAAGTGCACCCCCAGTCGAAAATCAGGCGGGGACTGTCCATGGCGGTTATCCCCATTGCCGCGGCGGCCGGGCACCTTGCCAGCGCCGCCTTTGGTGCAGGTGAAATTTCTGTCGAACCAGCTTTCGCCCTACTGACCGTACTGGCCAGCGCCATCGTCTTTGTGGCCAGCTACTGGCTCTATGGCTGGTCCGAACGGGCTAACTTCCGGCACGCCCCAAACAAACCGCTGCGCCGGCTGGCCTCGCCCGTTTTGTGGATGCCCATGATTATTGTGCTGCTTGCCGCTTTCGCGCACCTGTTGAACCAGTCGTGATGCGCCGGCAGGCCGCCAGGCGCGGGTTGATCCCGGCTACTCTCGCGTGCGTATATAAACTCAATGGGAGCGGCACAGAACAGGAAAGCGCGGGGATACCTTGGCCGATAACCGATTCACGATGTTTTACGATGGTCGCTGCCCACTGTGCATGCGGGAAATCCGCCACCTGCGCCGCTGGGACACCCGGCATCGCGTAAATTTCATCGACATCAACTCGGCCGACTTCAGCGAACGCTATCCGCAGATCGACCGTGAACGCGCAATGGCAGTATTGCATGCGCAGCTACCTGATGGACGTGTGATCACCGGTCTCGATGTGACCGTGGAGACCTGGTCCCGTGTAGGCAAGGGGCACTGGGTCCGCTGGCTGCGCTGGAGGCCGATCCGCCCCTTCAGCAACCTGGCTTATCGCTTCTTTGCCCGGCACCGTGACCGCGTCGCTCAACTACTGACCGGGGAGCGCCGCTGCCCCGACGACCACTGCAAATGACCGGGGGACGCATTGCAAAAGACCAGACACTGGCACCGCGCCGATTTTGACCAGCTGGAAAAACTGTACCGGGTAAACCTGGTCAACAGCCTTTCCGGCTTCAAGAGCGCCAACCTGATCGGCACTGCCGATGCCAGCGGCCACCCCAACCTGGCGATGTTCAGCTCGATAGTGCACCTGGGGGCCAACCCGCCCCTGATCGCCTTTATCAACCGGCCGGACAGTGTCGAGCGCCATACCCTGGAGAATCTTTTGGCCACCGGCTGGTTCACCGTCAACCAGGTCAATGACGACATGTGGCAGAAGGCCCACCAGACTTCCGCCCGCTACCCGCGGGAGGTATCTGAATTCGACGCCACCGGCCTTGGCGTGGCTACCTGCCCGGTGTGCCCCGCCCCGTTTGTCGCCGAGAGCCGCCTGCGCTTCGCCTGCCGCCTGGTAGAGCACCAGACCCTGCAGGTAAATGGAACCGTGATGGTTATCGGGGAAATCGAGTACCTGGAGGTAGAGGGCGAGGCCGTCCGCAATGATGGCTATATCGATATCGAACGCCTGGGCACGGTGGCGGTGAGCGGCCTGGACAGCTACCACCGCACCCGGCGCCTGGACCGGCTGCAGTACGCCAAACCGGACCGGCCGGTGCGCCCGCTGGGCAGTGCAGGCGACCGGGACTAACATAGCGCTGATAGCTTATTATGCGAGGAGGCGGTGTGAACAAATCAATCTTACTGATGGGCGCCGTGCTGGCACTGTTGCTGGCAGCCGGAGCTGCCGCCAGTCCCCCGCCGCTCAAGGACCTGTCGTCGCTCGTGTCGCACAAGCGGGTACTACTGATCAGTGGCGTCCCCGCAACTGCTGGTTACCCGCAGCGGCTGCGCGAGGCGCGCGTCGAAACAGCCGAGCGCGACCTGGTGTGGTTTCGGCTGACGCCGCCGGCGATCGAGACCAACTATGCCGGACCGCTGGCACCCGGGTTCGGAGAGGCACTGGCACAGCGCTATTTTGGCGACGAAATCCCCGGTGCCACAGTGGTCCTGATCGGCAAGGACGGGACGGTGAAGGTGCGCTACCGGAAACTCGACCTTGAGGGGCTCTTCGAACGTATCGACAGCATGCCCATGCGCCGACAGGAGATAAGACAGTAGCGGACCCGATAGCGCCGCGCGGATGCCGACTGAGTTGCCCGGCTCTCCGCTGGCGCGGCCAATCACCATTTGGCCTGAACAGCCACAAAGTGCCCTGCCAACTGGTCCAGCCCGCGCTGTGGATCGTCCTCGGCACGCGGTCCGGTACCAGGGCACTGCTGTATTTGGTGCTCGCTGCGTTGACAGGCTTCCTGCTGCCTGAAACTGTCAACTACATTAAGCACTACGGGCCCTGCCACGGGCAGCTGGCATGCGGTCGCAACGGAGGGGTGACGCCGGCGCACTCCTGGAGCGCCAGCCATCAGAGTGGGCACGTGTCGCTGTTTGAGCTTTCGCGCCACTCCAATCATCATTTCCGCGCAGGCCACAAATACCCGGTGCTTCGCCACCACGACGGCGTTCGCAGATGCCCAGCGGCTGTCCCGGCATGATACTGCTGGCGGCCGTGCCCGTGCCCTGATTCCGGGTAATGGACCGGCGGCTGCAGGAGAACAGGCAACCGGTAACCGGACCCGATATCATGTCGAAAACACACAGAGAAAGGATGCAGCCATGCCAGTCGTTCAGAGAGACAGCCTCGCCCTTCACTACGAGATCCAGGGCAGCGGGCCCGCCCTGGTACTTCTCCATAGCTTCCTGTGCTCGGGCGCCATGTGGCGCGAGCAGGTGGAGGCACTTGCCGAGCACTACACCGTCATCACCGTGGATATTCGCGGCCACGGCAAGTCATCAGTTCCGCAGCAACCGTTCAGTATCTACGACCTGATGGAGGATGCGCTCGCGGTGCTGGACCGTGAGGGGATCGACAGCGCCATCTGGGCGGGCCTCTCCATCGGCGGCATGATCGCACTACGGGCGGCGGTCAAGGCACCACAGCGGGTCAGGGGCCTTATCCTTATGGATACCCACGCGGGGCCGGAAAAAATGCTCAAACAGCTTCGCTACCGCCTCATGGTTCTCGCGGCGCGCATCTTCGGGATCCGGTTGCTGTTACCGCAGGTAAACAAGCTGATGTTCGGTGACTTCACGCTCGTCAACAAGCGCGACCTGGTAAATGAATGGCAGGAAGAATTTGCCCGCGTACCAATGCCTACCATTGCCCACGGCGTCAATGCCCTCTGCAGGCGCGACTCACTGCTTTCCCGACTGGGACTGATAGAGAAGCCGACACTTGTGATTGTCGGCGACGACGACCGCTCCCTGCCACCACACCTGTCCAGGGAAATTGCCGACAGTATCGAGGGGGCGCGACTGGAGATGATCGCCAAGGCCGGGCACCTGACGGCACTGGAGCAGCCGCAAGCAGTCAACGAAAAGATGCTCGAGTTCCTCCGGAAAATCGACGCGGGGGAAGCGGCGTCCTCACCGAGCGAAAATTCCACGCCGGAACATTCCTAGGCTCCCGCACGAGTCCCTCGGGCCCGTCATGCTGGCGGGCCCTTTTCATTGTATTTTTCAATCGCCCTAATTACCGGGTGTATGGGAGCGGCCATAGAGGGACGCTCTCCAGCAGCGGTTTAAGCCGGCAGGGCAGTAGTTCGCAGCATGTGCCGATACCTGAATTAAACTTTTACATCGACTCTCTGGAAAAATCATCCTGTTTGCACATTCTCCCTGCAGTTTATTAGGCTACTGGGCACATTCTCCGCGGGCGAGTTCGCACCGGCCGCGAACCCGACACCGACCACTTACTGGAGGTCCAATGTTTGTCGAATCGATCAAGTCACCCGGCCTGGCACAGATTTCCTACCTGATCGGCGATGGCAGCGAAGCAGCTGTCATCGACCCGCGCCGCGACTGCGAAATCTACGCAAAGATGGCCCGCGAAAAGGGGTGCCGAATTACCCATATTTTCGAAACCCACCGCAACGAGGACCTCATTTCCGGCGCCCCCATCCTGTCGGGCATCACCGGCGCCCCGGTCCACCACGGCCCCAATCCCGCAGATGACGTTGTCTATGCCGATACCGTTCGAGAGGGCGACTCTTTTACCTTTGGCCACATGCGAGTTGCGGTGCTGGAAACGCCGGGACACACTGACGACAGTCTGTCGTTTGCAATTTACGACGACAACTTCGGCGATGAAGCAGTGGGCGTCTTCACTGGCGACGCACTATTTGTCGGCGATGTCGGGCGCACGGATTTTTATCCCGATCGCGCCGAGGAGGTGGCCGGCAACCTCTATGACAGTCTGAAGAAAATTACAGGGCTTGGCGACCAGGCGATTGTCTACCCCGCTCACGGCGCCGGTTCTGTATGCGGCGACAATATGGCTGACCGGGATTTTTCCACGATTGGTTACGAGCGCCGGAACAACCCGATGCTGGGAATTGAAAAGCGGGACGAGTTCGTAAAGCGCAAAGTCAATGAGCACCACTACCAGCCGCCCTATTTCCGTGTGATGGAGCGCCTGAATCTCGAAGGCGCCGCGCCCGTCGCATCCGTCGTTACCCCACGGGTGCTGGACATGCAGGCGTTCGAGGAGCTGTCCCGCAAGGGGACGCTGGTGGATGTCCGGGGGATCGCGCCTTTCCTCGGTGCCCATATTCCCGGCAGCCTCGCCCTGCCCGTGGATATGATCACGGCCTTTGCCGGCTGGTTCCTGGATGAAAACGATGAGCTGATACTGGTTGCGGACAGTGCGGCCCAGGCTGAAGAGGCGGCCCGTAACCTGGCGCGTATTGGCTACGACTGCATCCTCGGCTACCTGGATGCCGCCATGCCCGGCTGGGCGGCAGGCGCGCGCCCTTTCGAGCGCGTGCAGGTAATCGACGCGGATGGCGTGCAGAAAAGGATCGACAAGGGAGAGGCCAACTGGGCCCTGCTGGATGTGCGTGGCAAGGGCGAAGTGGAACAGGGCATCATCAAGGGTGCCGAAACGATCTACGTAGGCAAACTGCCACAGGAGATGGACAGGCTTGCCCGGGACCGGCATTACACCGTCATGTGCGCCAGCGGTGCCCGGGCAACTGTCGCCGCGTCGGTGTTGCTACGCGCCGGTTTCCAGAATGTCGATGTATTCCTGGGCTCCATGGGCGCCTGGCAGTCAGCCGGCCACAAGGTTGTCGAGCCCGGCTGAGTGCCAAGTCTGCTGCAGTGGCCAGCGGCTCCCGGCTTCAGGCCGATTCGGAGCCCGCTGCCGCTGCGTCGGCCAGATCGCAAGATGCCGACCCCCTCACCACCTGGGCACGGGCAGCATTAAAGGCCTGGAACTGCGTCAGGTAAACCTTACCGGACAGGTGGGCCAGGAAGCCGGTGCGCTTCAGGCTGTCCATCACCGGTCCCTTTACCTCCGACAGGTGCAGGCCGATACCCAGCTCATCCAGACGGTGGTTGACGGCCTCCAGCACTTCCAGCGCACTCCAGTCGATCTCGTTGATGGCACTGCACATCAGGATCACATGCCGCACCTGCCGGTTTACCGCCAGGTCACCGTAAATCCGCTCTTCCAGGAAGGCGGCATTGGAAAACATAAGGCTCTCGTCGACACGGATGGTGAGGATCTCCGGTACCGTGAGCACCTTGTGGCGACGGATATTGCGAAAATGCTCGGTGCCCTCCACCAGGCCCACTTCGGCAATATGGGGCTTCGAAGTACGAAACAGGAACAGGGCAATGGACGCGCCCACACCACAGGAAACCCCCGCCTCCACCCCGAACAGCAGGGTCACCACGATAGTGACAAGCACCGCGAAGAAGTCGCTGCGGCTGAAGTTCCAGGTCTTGCGCAGGATGGAAAAGTCCACCAGGGTGAGGACCGCAACGATAATGGTTGCCGCCAGAGTGGCCTTGGGCAGGTAGTAGAGGTACGGCGTCAGGAACAGTGCCGCCAGGGCGATGCCGATCGCTGTGAGGATGCTGGCCATCTGCGTCACCGCGCCCGCGTCGAAGTTGACCACCGAGCGGGAGAAACCGCCGGTAACCGGAAACCCCCCCGAAAGGCCCGCACCCAGGTTGGCCGCGCCGAGCCCCACCAGCTCCTGGTTCACATCGATTTTTTCCCGGCGTTTTGCCGCCAGCGTTTTGCCCACCGACACCGACTCCACGTAACCGATGATGGAAATCATGATGGCGGGAACCAGCAGCGCCTCCACCAGGGCCAGCGAGGGCCAGGGTAACGACAGTTCGGGCAACCCTCCCGGGATCTCCCCCACCAGGGCAACACCCCTGCCCTCAAAGCCAAAGCTGGCCGCCACCACGATGGTGGCAATCACCCCCACCACCGGTGCCGCCTTTACCAGCATACTCGCGGCGTGCGACGACAGCGGCAGACGGCCTAGCAATCGCACCGCGCCGCGGCGCGACCACAACAGGAAGATAATCACCGCCAGCCCGGTGCCCAGGGTGTACTGGTTGACCTGGTCAATTTCCCCAACCAGGGAAACCGCCATTTTCATCAGCGTGTCCCCATCCGCACTGACCCCGAGCAGGTGCTTTAACTGGCTCAGGGCGATCAGCAGGCCGGAGGCGGTAATAAAACCGGAGATGACCGGGTGGGAGAGGAAGTTGGCCAGGAACCCCAGGCGCAGCAATCCCATCAGGGTCAGGAACAGGCCCGACAGGAGGGCCAGCACTGCCGCAGCCACCAGGTAGTCGCCAGTGCCCTGCACCGCCACTTCGCCCAGGGCCGCCGCACTCATCAACGACGCCACTGCCACCGGGCCGACGGACAGGGTCCGGCTGGTGCCGAACACCGCGTAAGCCACCAGCGGCACCATACTCGCGTAGAGCCCCACCTGCGCCGGGAGGCCGGCCAGCAGCGCATAGGCGAGTGACTGCGGGATCAGCATGATGGTGACGATCACCGCCGCGAGAAAGTCCCGGCTGAATGTGGTGCCGTCGTAATCCCGCAGCCAATCGAGTATCGGCAGGGACCTGGTGAGGATGCTCGGCCTGAATTGCATATTCCAGATTACCCGGTATCAGTACTGCTCTTGCGCGCCCGGCTCAGGGCGCGAATGCTGTCACGACGCCGGACACATCAAAACCGGCGGCGCGGGCGCGATCGACCAGATCCCGCGGTTCGTCCCCGCCCAGGCATTTTGCCCCGGCCCAGAGATTGGTGGAGCGGTTACCGGTACGGCAGAAGGCATGCACCCGCTGCCCGCCGGCCAGCACCTGCTGGAACTGCTCACAATGCTCGCGAGTCATCTGGCCGCGCATAAATGGAATGGCGACAAACGCCATACCCTGCTCTTTCGCCGCCTGCTCCAGTTCAGCAAATGAAGGGTCGTTCTCGGCTTCGGTTTCGGTGCGGTTGCACACCAGCACCTGCACTCCTGCCGCGGCCAGCTGCGCCATGGCCTCGGGGCTGCACTGGTCCGATACACTGACCTGCTGGTCCAGTTGCTTGATTTCCATCGATACCTCCACAGGCGGGCCCGCGGCCCGCCGGAAATTATTGTTCAGGCTGTTTTCACCGGTTTCTTCCCCGGCAACTGTCCCGTTTACCTGAGGATATTAATCGGTACTTTGAGGTAGACGACGCCGTTGTCTTCAACCGGTGGCATTTCGCCGGCACGGATATTGACCTGGATCGACGGGATGATCAGGCGCGGCATACCCAGCGTCGCATCGCGCTCGGTGCGCATTTTGACGAACTCATCCTCGCTGATACCGTCGCGCAGGTGAATATTACTGCGCCGCTGTTCTCCCACCGTGGTCTCACACTGGTGCTCACGCTTGCCCTCCGGCGGGTAGTCATGGCACATGAACATGCGAGTCTCTTCCGGCAGCTCCAGCAGGTTTTTCACTGACTGGTAGAGTTTGCACGCGTCGCCGCCCGGGAAATCACAGCGTGCACTGCCGACATCCGGCATAAACAGGGTATCGCCGACAAAAAGCGCGTCCCCGATCAACCAGGCCATATCCGCCGGCGTATGGCCGGGGGAGTAAATCACCCGTCCCTCCAGCTCGCCGATGGTAAAGGTATCGCCGTCATGAAACAGGTGGTCAAACTGGCTGCCATCCACCAGGAATTCCTTTTCCAGGTTGAACACGTCACGGAAGATGGTCTGCACCTCACGGATATGGTCACCGATGGCAATCTTACCGCCCAGCTGGTCACGGATATAGGGCGCCGCGGCCAGGTGGTCCGCGTGTGCGTGGGTCTCCAGGATCCACTCCACCGTCAGCTTTTCAGCGCGTACGAATTCGATGATCTCGTCGGCACCGCCTGTGCTGGTGCGGCCGGAGGGCGCATCAAAATTCAGCACGGCATCTACCACAGCCGCGGAACCCCCGGCATGGTCGTACACCACATAGCTCCAGGTTTCAGTATCCCGGTCCAGGAAGGATTTGACCTGCGGTCGGCTTGTTCTGGCAGTCATTGCTTGCCTCCAACTTCTGAATTACGGCCACAATATACTTTTCAATATTATATAAATCAATATAATATAAACCTGTAAATCATAGCGGCAGCCAGGTGGACCCTCCCATGCCCGACACATCGACCATCAGCCTCGACAAGATGCGCGCCTCGGCGGGCAATGCCTCGGCACTGTTGCGCTCACTGGGCAACCCGGACCGGCTGTTGCTGATGTGCCAGCTGAGCCAGGAAGAGCTCTGTGTGGGCGACCTGGAGGAACGACTGGATATTCGCCAGCCGAGCCTTTCCCAGCAGCTGGGCGTGCTGCGCCGGGAGGGACTGGTGGCCACCCGCCGGGAAGGCAAGCATGTGTTCTATCGCATTGCCGACCCGAAGGTCCTCACGCTGCTACAAACCCTGTATGAACTCTACTGTGCGGAGTAACCCAATCCATGACTATTGACTGGAATGCATTCACACCCTGGTCAGCCCTGGCCGGCGGTGCACTGATCGGCCTGGCGACCGCCCTGCTGCTGGTGGCCAACGGCCGTATTGCCGGCATCTCAGGCATCCTGGGCGGGCTGCTGGCCCGCCAGCCGGGCGAGACCGGCTGGCGGCTGGCCTTTACCCTGGGCCTGCTGGGCGGACCAACATTGTGGCTGCTGTTCCGGGACCTGCCGCCGATTCGTATCGAGGCCGGCCTTCCGGTACTGGTGGCTGCTGGCCTGCTGGTGGGCATCGGCACCCGCTATGGCTCCGGCTGCACCAGCGGCCACGGGGTCTGCGGGTTGTCGCGGCTGTCGCCGCGATCCCTGGTCGCCACCCTCTGTTTTATGGGCGCGGGCTTTGTCACCGTGTTTGTTGTCCGCCACCTGCTGGGAGCCTGATCCATGAACAAGACCACAATCACCGCATTTGTCGCCGGACTTATCTTCGGCCTGGGCCTGCTACTGTCGCAGATGGCCAACCCGGAGAAAGTGCTGGCCTTCCTGGACCTGGCCGGCAACTGGGACCCGTCGCTGGCTCTGGTAATGGTGGGCGCCATCGCCGTGGGCCTGCCGGTGTTCGCCTGGGCAAAGGGGCGGCAGCAATCCCTGCTGGGAGAGGCGCTGGAGTTGCCAAGCAGCAATGCCATCGACCGCCCGCTGGTAGTGGGCAGCCTGCTTTTCGGCGCCGGCTGGGGCCTTGCGGGTTTCTGTCCCGGTCCCGCGGTAGTCGCCACCGGTGCTGGCGAGTTGAAGGCGGTGGTGTTTACTGTCGCCATGCTGGCGGGAATGACTGCCTTCCGGCTTTTCCGGCGCCAGGCCCAGCCCGCCTGATCACCTGGCCGGGAACTGCCGGGCCGCCAGTCCGCCCGTAACGCCGCCGGGGATCAGGTCTATCTTTGCAGAGGGTCTGGAGTACAGTACCCGTTCCCCGGCACCGACAGATAACGGAACAGCGGCAACATGCGGGCGAGCACCCTCGTACCCAGTTGGTTGAGAAACTACGAGCGCCAGTGGCTGGCGGGGGACACGCTCGCCGCCGTGGTGGCGACCATGATGATCGTGCCACAGGCCCTGGCTTATGCCGCCCTGGCCGGCCTGCCCCCCCATATCGGCCTCTACGCCAGCCTGCTGCCCCTGGTGGGCTACGCCATGTTCGGGACCAGTTCCGCACTCTCGGTGGGCCCGGTGGCGGTACTGGCGCTGATGACGGCCTCTGCACTCACCCCGCTGGCGTCACCCGGCAGTCCCGACTGGATCCTCGGGGCGGTCACCCTCGCCGCACTGAGCGGCATTTTCCTGTTCGTGATGGGCCTGTTGCGAATGGGCGCCCTGGCCAACCTGCTTTCCCACCCGGTCATCCACGGTTTCGTATCCGGCGCCGCCACACTGATCATCATCGGCCAGCTGGGCCCCCTGCTGGGGATTGAGGCCGAAGGTGACACGGCGCTGGAGATGATGCCGGAAACCGTCGAGCAGCTGCCGTATGTGGTCTCACCGGGCACGCTGGTGGGGATCGTTGCCCTGCTCCTGCTGGGCGCGGCACGCCTGTGGCTGTCCTACCTGCTGCGGCGTGCCGGGATGAAGAAGAAACGCGCAAAACTGATTGCGCGCCTGGCGCCGATGGTGGTGGTGGCGGTGGCAATCGCGCTGTCGTGGCTACTGGAATGGGACCGGCAGATGGACGTGGTGGGTGCCATTCCCTCGGGCCTGCCGGAAATCGGCCTGCCGGCACCGGAGTGGGGCATGACCTACCGCCTGTTGCTGCCGGCGCTGATCATTGCGCTGCTGGGGTTTGTGGAAAGCCTATCCATCGCCCACGCCATCGCCCTGCGCCGGCGCGAGCGGCTGGATGCCGATGCCGAGCTGCGCGGCCTGGGCGCCGCCAACCTGTTCAGCGCTTTCTCCGGCGGCTTTGCCGTCACCGGCAGCTTCGCCCGCACAGCCATTAACGATGAGGGCGGTGCAAAGTCGCCACTGAGCGGGGTGATCGCCGCCGGCATCCTGGCACTGGTGCTCCTGTTCGCCACCACACCCTTTGAGATGCTGCCACTGAGTGTTCTCGCCGCCACCATCATCGTGGCGGCCAGCAGCCTGATCGACCTGCCCGGCTTCCTGCATAACTGGCGCTACGACCGTACCGATGGCGTGGCCATGGCCGGGACTTTTCTGGGCGTGGTGCTGTTCGGCGTGGAGGCGGGCATCGGCATCGGTATCGGCCTGTCCTTCGCCACTCTGATCTGGCGGACCAGCCGACCGCACATCGCCGTTGTGGGACGCGTGCCCGGGACCGAGCATTTCCGCAATGTGTTGCGCCATACGGTGAAAACGCAACCCGGTATCCTGTTCCTGCGTATCGACGAAAGCCTGTTCTTCAGCAATATCAATGCGGTGGAAGAACGCCTGCTGGCAGAGCTGAAGCGCAACCCGGACACCCGCGACCTGGTGCTGATCCTGTCCTCGGTCAGCCGGATTGACGGTACCGCGCTGGAGCGATTGCAGCAGATTAACCGCGACCTGCGCGCGCGGGATATCCATATGCACCTGACTGAAGTAAAGGGGCCGGTACTGGATCGCCTGAGCCGCTCACGGTTCCTGGAGCAACTCAGCGGGCGTGTATTCCTGTCGTCCTACATCGCAGAACTGGCACTGCGCCGGCGCGACCGGCAGGACGGCAGCACCGCCCCCGCCTGAGCCCTGTACCCACCGGCCGGATACTGGCAAAATATCCAGTATTTGAGCCAGTGGTATTCATGTCGACATCGCTCACGGAAGAACAGCAGGCCATCGCCAACCATCCCGGCGGCCACGCCAAGATTATTGCCGTGGCCGGGTCGGGCAAGACCACCGCCCTGCTCCACTATATACGCAACCGGCTGCAGGCCGGGGTAGCCCCCGCGCGTATGCTGGTACTGATGTATAACCGCAGTGCGCGGGAGGATTTTGCCGCACGCCTGCAGCAGCTGGTGGACGGACCCGTGCCCGGGGTGCAGACCTTCCACAGCCTGGGTTACCGCCTGTACCAGCGCATGATTGCCCGGGGGCATATTGCCCCGGCCAATCTCTCGCCCCTGCCCCAGTCCACCGTGCAACTGCAGATCTGGAAGGCCATCGAGGCATGCGCCCCGCCGGAGGAACTGGAGGACATCCGCGCACGCAAGCAGACCGAGGTGGAAGCAGCGGAATTCTTTATCGACTACACCAAGACCATTCTCACCGGGGACCTGAGCGCCTTCCAGGAACTGAAACTGGGCGACGAGTACATGTACTTCCTCAAGGTGTTTCGCGCTTTCGAGGAGTGGCGCCGCGAACAGCAGGCTGTCACCTTCTCCGACCTGGTCTACGACCCCGCGATCCTGCTCAGCCTCAGCCCCGAGATCGCCGCAGAGTACGGCAGCCACTATGAGGATATCCTGGTGGACGAATACCAGGACATCAACGAGGTGCAGCACTTCCTGCTGCGGGTGCTTTACGGCAAGTCCGGCAACGTGATAGCCATCGGCGACCCCGACCAGACCATCTATGAATGGCGCGGCTCAAAGCCGGCCTATCTGTTGAGCTATTTCGATGGGGATTTCCCTCCCTCCAACGTCTACCGCCTGAGCCGCACCTTCCGCTACGGCCACGCCCTGTCGCTGGCTGCCAACCACTGCATTGGCAACAACCGCGAGCGCGCCGATATCTTCTGCATCTCTGCAGACGGGGAGCGGGATACCAACATCGAGCTGGTCAACACCGCAAAGGAAACCCGCTGGCTGGTGGACCACCTGCGCCGCTGTCGCAAGCGCGGCGAGCCCCTCGAGCAAGTCGCCATCCTGGTACGGTTGTGGTCGGTGGCGGCACCGATCGAGCTGGCACTGCTGGCAGCCAACATTCCCTACCGCTCGGGTGCCCGCAACACCGTATTGTCGCGCCGGGAATTGCGCCCGCTGTTCTGGGCGCTCAATATCGCTTCCGGTCGCTTCGCCACGCTCCCCCCCGAGCGGCGGCGCCAGGGGCTGTACGAATGGCTGACCGCGCCCCATATCCGGATTGCCCGGCGTGTACTCGAACCGCTCTGTGCGCAACTGGCACAGCAATCCAGCGGCTGGGGCAACCACCTGCTGGCCATGGAGCCGGACTCCCTGAGCAAGCCGCAGTTGAAGCGCCTGCACCAGCGGGCCCGCCTGTTAACGGAAATAGAGAACTGGCGCGGCCATGCCGGTGAGCTGCTGCGCCGCCAACTGGGGGCGCTGGATTTTCTCACGGGCATTGCCGACGACAGCTTCACCCCCCAGCAGGGAGAGGAACGACAGCAGACGGTAGTGGCGTTCTGCCAGTACCTGGACCAGCTGAAGCAACCACCGGAAGAGGCCCTGGGCCACCTGCAGGAACTCCAGCGCCAGCACCGGGAAGGCACGCAGAGTACCGCCGACGCAGTCCAGATCACCACCATGCACCAGGCCAAGGGGCTGGAATGGGACCAGGTGATCATCCCCTCCCTGACCCGGCACAACATGCCCTACCAGCCGCAGCGGGACTTCAGCACGCCCGCCTCACTGGAAAGCGAACGCCGCCTTTTGTACGTGGCCATGACCCGCGCCCGGCGACAGCTCTACCTGCTCGCGCCAGAACCGGTGATTGAACAGCGCGATGGGAAGAAAGCCGCTACCGGGCCCGGCACGGGAACAGAAAATGACGAGCAACAGCCGTCACTGATGATCGAGGAGATGCAGTTACCCCTGAGCCTCCTGGTGGCCGGCGGCCTCCGCTTGCGGCCCCCGGCCCTGGAGAGCCCGGTACCGGTCTCCCGGATGGCGTTACGCTACATGGAGGCAATGGACTACAACCCGGATATCGAGGCGCCACCGGCAGCAGTGCGGCGGCCGCAAGCGGGGGAAGGAATCCGACACCGCAAGCTGGGTCACGGGCGGGTGGTTCGCTGGGAAGACGACCGGGTGGAGATACTGTTCAGCGACAGCCAGTCGCGGCGGTTCGACTGGGAGCGCCTGGCCCCCTTCCTGATGTAAACCGGCGCCTGGCGCTGGTTGGTGCTAGTCAGTTGCCGCTGTTGGCCGCAGTGTGGGCGAACTGGCGGCTGACATTGAAATAGAGATCGTATTCATCCCCGGATTCCGGGTCGCGGACCTGCATCTTGTCATACACACCCTGACGGTCGTAGACAATCGACTGGTCCAGCACCTGGAGCCCCTTCAGGCGCACATAGCCACGCAGTTCTGACGTGGTGATGGTGTGGAAGGCACTCTCCTGGCTGAGGCCATCGCCACTGCTCTCGATCGCCTCCATCAAGCCCTCCACCATGTAGCGGTGGCGGTCCTCACGGGCGAAATCCGAACTGCGGCCACTGCACAGCACACCGATCATGTGCGCCTCCAGGCTCATGTAATTGCCTTCCAGCACCCGGTCCACGTGCCCGAGGCACTCACCAAACTCGGCTTTTTCCACGGCGCTGTAGGCCTCCGCCAGGCCGTCCAGCCGCACCCCGCCATGGGGGTTGTAGTCCGCTGACTCGACGTAGGCCCGCCGCAACGCATTGAAATCGAGTGTGAAGGAGAGGCTCTTGGCCTCGCCCAGCAGGCGCTCGTACTCCGTCAGGGGCATGGACGGCGCCGTATCCGCGGGCGCCGCGCCATCACCGGAGCCGCCAGTGGGTGCGCTGCAGGCCGTCAACAGCCCCATCCAGGCGAGAAGTGCCATCAGTACAAAATTCTTATGTGTGCGTATTGCCATTTGCTGATTCCGTTGCCGGTTTAACTCTCAGTCCGAACAATCCCCTGCGTTCAGTCTCCGCCATTTCCACCTGCGGTTGCAGGAACTGGCGCAACTTTTCCTGCTCCCACATCGCGTCCTGGTACCCAAGCTCGACCAGCTCGCCGATAAAAGGTTTCTCAAACAGCAGGTAACTGGCGGCTGAGGCCCCTCCTCCGGAAGTGGTAGCACCGGTGGCGCGAAACAGCCAGCGTACCGCCGGTGGCAGGTAGCGGACTTTACGCCCCGCCAGCCGGTCGAGACTCTGCGATGGCTCGATCACTGCAGAGTCCACCGGTCGCAACGGCGCAAGGCCTGCGAGCTCCCTGTCGGACACGGACTCCAGCAGCTGGTTGACGCGATCCAGGTGCTCGAGGTCCCCTTCCAGGCTGTCGATAAAGGCCGCGTTGAACAATTGCCCGGCTATCTGGGCGATGGACGGTGAATGGCGCGGGGCCTTGATCTTGCGCTTGCCCCAGTGCACCGGCGAGCGATTGTCCGACACCCCCACGACAAACACCCGGTTGGCCCCCAGGTGCAAGGCCGGGCTGATTGGCGCCAGCTGGCGCACGGCACCGTCCCCGTAATACTCATTGCCGATCTTCACGGTGGAAAATAGTGTCGGGATTGCCGCCGAAGCCATCAGGTGATCCACCGTCAGGCGGGTGCGCACACCATAGCGGCGAAAACGGCGCCACTCGCGCAGGTCGTCGGCGCCCTGGAAGAAGCTGACGGACTCACCGGCGCTGTAGGACATCGCATTGACGCAGACAGCCCGCAGTTGCCCCTCATCGATTTTGCGCTGCACATTGTCGAACTGGATAACCTCCCCGATCAGTTCCCGCAGCGGCGAGTTATCCAGCAGTGCCAGGGGCTTCTGCCGGCCCACGCCCTGGTTAAAGAGCGAACGCGTGATGGAAAACATGTTACCGAGCAGGCTGCGCCAGCTGCTGCCATAGATATCGTCCACGGACAGCCCCAGCCACAGGTCACAAAGGCGGTCTACAGACTCCTTGAAGGTCCCCGGGTGTGACGCCAGCAGGAGCGCATTCACGCCACCTGCGGAAGTGCCACAGATGATCTGGAAGGGGTGCGGGGTATCGTCCGGCACCAGCTCGCCCAGCGCCTTGAGCACGCCGGCCTGGTAGGCCGCGCGGGCACCACCGCCGGACAGGACCAGGGCACTGGCCTGGTGGGTGAGACGCGGAATTTCTTTCTCTGAGGACAACGCTGCTTACCAATAAACCCGAACTGGGAAAAGTTACCGCCGAACCTCACGGTGCTCATGGGCAGCCGCCTGGCTCATGCTGCCGGACTACAGAGAATAGCAGCCGGCCGCGGCATTTCGATTACCGACCGGCTCAACCGGTCACCTTGGCACCCGCAACCTGAAGCGGCTAGAGCGCCATATCAACAACATAGCGCCCGATACCGTGGCCGCGGTGCAGGCGGGCGAGAAACTCCGGGGCCTGCTCCAGGGATATATCCTCGGCAATTCGCGCCAGCTGCTCACCGATATACCAGTCGCTCGCCAGCCGCTCCCAGACAGCCGCCTTCCTCTGTAAGGGCAGCTCGACACTGTCCACCCCGAGCAGGCTGATGCCTCGCAGGATAAACGGGAACACATTGGCCTGGAACTGGGCACCGGCGGCCATGCCACAGGCTGCTACCCCGCCACCATAGGCCAGTGACTTGATGACATTGAAGAGGGTCTCACCGCCAACCGTGTCCACCGCCCAGGCCCACAACGGCTTGGCCATTGCCTTGTTGGCGAAGGGCGCCAGGGTCTCGCGGTCCAGCACTTTCCACGCCCCCAGCCCGGTCAGGAAATCGGCGGACTCGAGTTTCCCGGTGACTGCCGCAACCCGGAACCCCAGGTGCGCCAGCAGGGCGACGGCAATAGAACCCACTCCGCCAGTGGCGCCGGTAACCAGTACTTCGCCCTGCTCGGGACGGGCGCCGGCTTCCAGTAACTTTTCCACACACAGGCCCGCGGTCAAACCGGCCGTGCCAAGGATCATCGACTCGCGCGCGGTGAGGCCATCCGGCAGGGGCAATGCCCACTCAACCGGGATGGCGATTCGCTCGGCCAGCCCGCCGGCGGTGTTCATGCCCAGGTCATAGCCGGTCACCAGTAGCTGCTGTCCCTCACTGAAGGTGCCACTGCGATCTGACACGACAGTACCTACCGCGTCGATGCCCGGGGTGTGGGGGTACTCGCGGGTAACCCCGGGGCTGCCGAAGGCCGAGAGTGCGTCCTTGAAGTTAAGGGAAGAGTGCGACACAGCGAGCTGCAACGGATGCGCCGGCAGCTCACTGACCGCTTTTTTTACCACCAGCTGGTCGAACTTGCCCGGGGCAACTTCCTCCACCCGGATCGCACGGAATTGCGCTTGCTGGTTCATGGGCTACTCCCTCCTCCTCGGGTCCAGCGGCTGCAGGGGCTTACTGGGCCTGGTGGCGCCAGGCTGCCAACCGCGACAGGAAGCGCATCAGCGCTGATTCGACACCGCTTTGTGCAGCCAGCCCCATCTTTTTGGCGATATTGGTCTTTTCCTTGTATTCGACCTCGTACAACGCGGCGTCCGCAGAGCGCCCGGTGAGATACTCATCGGAGGTTTTCAGCTCATCCACCAGGCCCAGGTCAATCGCACGCTGGCCGAACCAGACTTCACCGGTGGCCACTTTTGCGACATCGAGGCCGGGGCGGTACTCCGCCACAAAATGCTGGAACAGCGCGTGGATTTCCTCCAGGTCGCTCTGGAACTTCTCCCGGCCCTCTGCGGTATTCTCACCAAACATGGTGACGGTGCGCTTGAACTCCCCGGCTGTGAACAGCTCGTAGTCCACATCGTGGCGCTTGAGCAGCTTGTTGAAATTCGGCAGCTGCGCCAGTACACCGATGGAGCCCACCATGGCAAAGGGCGCCGCGATAATTCGGTCGGCGACACAGGCCATCATGTAACCGCCACTCGCGGCCACCTTGTCCACGGCGATGGTCAGGTGGATTCCCGCGGCGCGCACCCGTGCCAGCTGGCTGGCCGCCAGGCCATAGTTGGCCACCATGCCGCCGGGACTCTCGAGCACCACCACGACCTCATCACCTTTGTCAGCCACCTGCAGGATGGCAGTAATTTCCTCGCGCAGGTTGGTCAGTGCGCTGGCCTTGATATCACCATCGAAATGCACCACGTAAACCCGCGCAGGCTCTGCCGCGGCACCCGGGGCTGCAGCTTTCCCGGGCTGCCCGGCCTCCGCGTCTGCCTCAGCCTGCTCCGGCATATCGGCAAGCTCCGGGGCATTGCCACCCTTGCCTTTCTTTTCCGCCTTGTGCTTTTTGGCCAGTGCCTTGTCACGCGCCTTCTGCTCTTTGGCCTGCTGCTTCTTGCGCTGGGCAAAAGCGTGTTTGTCCAGTACCGCGTGCAGCAGGGCCTCTTTCATCTGCTCGTAGCGATCGTTGAGGTGCGTGACGCTGATATGGCCCTGCACCTGCTCTTTAAGGTGGGCGCGGTTGGCGACAATAAAACCAATGATGACCAGCAGGGCCACCACGATCGTTACCACTTTGGCCAGGAACAGGCCGTACTCACTGAGAAATTCCACTGAAACTCCAGATTAATCCGTTTACTGCCACTGCTCCATGGCGGACGTGGCCTGCTTGTTGAGCGGTCGCGCCAGCAACCCGGTATGGGAAATCTTCACCTCGTAGACAGCGCCATCCTCCATTGGCAGGAATGTCGCACTGCCGTAGACCGTGTCCACAAGGGGCAGGCGCGGGTCGATATCCCGCAGCAGCTTCCAGACGTCGACCCCGTAATTACTGCCGTTAAGCTGGTGTACCGTGCGCTGTTTTTCGCGTTCATCCTGGAGCGTCAGGTAGCGCCCGCTGAGGCGATCGAGGCGATACGCCGGCTTGATGCCCCAGCGGGACAGCGGCCCCTTCCACTTGAGCATGCGCGCGTCCAGCTGCCACTGGTCACCGCTCAGCTGGAATTCCTGGGTGACGCCGTCGGCGTCGGCAAACTTCACCATGAACTGCTGTTCTTCGAGTTCCTCAAATGACACGGTGCCGACACTGTGCTCATCGGCCAGGTTGCGGTAACTGTATACGTCCGCCGCCACCAGCACGATCATTAGGGCCGCGCCGAGCAGCGCCAGCCCCACGGTGCCGCGAATAAAGCCCAGTAGCCAGGTGCCCTTCAACAGCACCTTGCCACCCCAGAAAACCAGCAGCAAAGCGATCAGCGCAATCAGGAAGGTGATGGCGATATACATGATTTTCAATGCTCCGTTTAATCTGACTTCGCGTTTGCCGCACTGACAAAACCCCGGATCAGCTGCCCTGACAGGGTCTGCGGGGGCGGTATCTCCGCCGGCAGGTCACGGTAATGAAACCAGTGCGCCTCGGCGATTTCATCCAGGTCCGGTGCCAGTTCGCCGGCCACCCAGGGAACGGTGTAACCGAGCATTAACTGCCCCGGAAAGGGCCAGGGCTGGCTGCCGATATAGTATGGGTGGCCAACCCGCAGGCCCACCTCTTCATGCACTTCCCGCGCCACTGCCTGTTCTGCGCTTTCCCCGGGCTCGATAAAGCCCGCAAGCGCGGTAAAGAGGCCATGCCGGTGATGGGAATGCCGGGCCAGCAGGCACTCTTCCCCACGCGTCACCAACATGATGACACAGGGTGAGATCCGCGGGTATACCGACAACTGGCACTCGGGGCAGACACGCGCGCGCTCCCCTCCCGGGGACAGCGTAGTGGCCGACCCGCAACGACCGCAGTAGCGATGGTCTGAATCCCAGTTGGCCACCTGCATCGCGCGCCCGGCGAGATAGAACATTTCCTCATCGACCATCCCGAGCAGGGACCGCAGGCCACGCCACTCGCTACCAGGCACGTCGATGCGGGCCGAGAGCAGGTGGACCCCACAGGCTTGTCCTGACAATTCACCGAGATAGTGGGAGGCGAGCAAGAGGTCTGCGGGCAGGTCGAGGTGGGCGTGAACAAAGGAGCTGCCGGCACACAGGAGCTGGCCGCCGGCAACCACGATATGGCACGACAATTGGGGTTGGGGACCCGGCTGGGCCGCGGGGACAAAGCTTTGGTTCACTGCGCGCGACCGTTCAGGCCGCCTCCACCGGGTAACCCAGCGCCTCGAGGCTCTCGAGTGCCAGCTTCAGTGATTCGGGATCAGCCTTGCGGTGCATCTTCACCTCACCCAGGTAATACTCGAGACTGATGATGGCGTCGGCAAAGGTATCGAGTGCCTGCTCGATCTCGGGCACCGCCTCGCGCTGCTGCATCACTGTCTCGACAAAATCGATCAGTCGCTCGGTCACACCGGAAGCACGGGAAAGGTTCAGCACGATCAGGCCGCCGCGAACCGAGTTCAGGGTGGTGGAAACATTGCGGATATGCCCGTAGTCATAGTCTGACTCGGCGTAGGACGCCAGCGCACGCTTGATCAGGGAGAGCCCGGCCTCGGCCTCTTTCAGGACCGCCATCTCGGCTTCCGCCAGCTGGCTCATTTCCACCGCGGCATCCGCATGGCCGAACTCATCCACATCAATGCTCGAACTCTGGCGCAGCGCGCGAATGGCATTATCAACCTGCAGCACCTGTTGGGTCAGCTTCTGCAGCGCGGCCTCGCCCGCTGCTCCGCTGACGCGGGCATCAGAGCGAAACTCCTGTACGGCCTTGCCCAGGCCCGAACCCACCTTGTGGAAGTTCAGCATCAGCAGGATACTGGAGATTCGCTGCAGGTCGCCCATCAGGCCCTCGTCCTCGCACAGGCCGGCAACGCCCAGGGTCTCCACATCATCCAGCATGCGGCGCACGCCGGCGAGCTCCTCGTCCAGCGCCGTTGCCACGGCGGCAATTGCAGTGGCCCCGGGCCCCCCTAGGCTGGCGCGTTCACGCTCCAGCTCCGCTTCACCGTAACCGAGCGGAGACACATTGAACGCCTCCAGGATACGTCCGCCCTGCCCCCGCGGCGAAGATAATGCCAGCCAGTACAGGCTTTCCTTCAGCAACACCCCGGGCGGTGCCTGGTCCAGGGCCTTGTCGCCCTCCCGCTGCAGGGCACGCAGGCGTCGGTCAAACATGCTGAAAACCATTACCCGCGAGCGGCTGATATGCATCTTGCTGGAAGCCATCCCGGCCAGTGCCGCACCGGCAACCGCCCACAGCTTACCGATCGGCCGGCCCGCCGATACGCTGGCGACACGCTGCAGCGCGCGGGCCATCATGGTATAGGCAGGCTGGCAGGGCTTGCCCTGCAACAGCGCCAGCAGGCCCACCTGGTACATGTGCCGGAACCGGCGAACGAAATTGCGCAGGTCCTCTGACATAACGGCAGACGACACCGCCCCCGGCACATTGCCCTCCAGGCGGCACTGGAAGAAATGGCTCTCCGGCACAGGAGGCTCATTGCGGGCGGCCCGGAGGTGATTGATGTAGGGAATCAACAGCTCCGGACGGGCAACACCGCGGTGCTGCACAAAATCAAGATAACGGGTGATCACATAGAAGGAGGTACTCAGTGCTTCCAACACCTCCGTAGGGGGCTGCTGGGTGGCGGCCTCCAACTCATTGAGGGCGCCGAGCATTTCCTGGGCGAGAAGCTCCGCCCCCTTGAGCTGCACCATCTGCAGCACGCCGCAAATCTGGCGCACCGCCCCCATACAGGACTCCAGCGACTGGCGGTTTCCCGGGTCCACCGCAAACTGGTCCAGCTGCGCAGCGGCACTGTCGACGGCCGTCACCAGTTCTTCCTTAACCAGGTTCACCGAGGTTACATTGATTTCGCGCGATTCTGTCACTGCTTAATGTCGCCTTTTATCTCATCAACATGATTATTTTCTGACCGCCTACAGGCTTCCCGGCCCGTGGTGGCTGGCCAATTTATACTAAACTCATCGAGATTCCACTATCGGGGTGGCTATTTCCATCGATCAATCGACATTTCCGCCCCTGCATCAATTGACAGGCAGTAGCCCCTGGTGAAATCAGGCTGTTCCGGGATTCCCGGGGCATCTCGCCGCCCAGCCAGTCGCCATCGAACAGCGTCACTGGCACAAGCTCTCAAAGCCCGGCAACAACCAGCCCTGCGACACGCCAGGGCCCGGGGAAGGATACGGATTGATGACCCGCCAGCCCGCCCGCGCCCCTGATCCCGCCAAGCGTCACACCGGCGACGGGCTCGGGCGCGCCTTCGCTGAAAACTTCCTCGGCGAGGCACCCGACTGGTACAAGCTCACTATTATCATCTTCCTGCTGGGCAACCCGTTGCTACTGTTACTCGCCGGCCCCTTCGTGACCGGCTGGGTGTTGATCGGGGAGTTTATTTTTACACTGGCAATGGCCCTGAAATGCTACCCGCTGCCGTCAGGCGGGTTGCTCGCCATCGAGGCCGTCGTTCTGGGAATGACGTCCACCGACGCGGTTTTTCATGAAGTCATGGACAATATTGAAGTCCTGCTGCTCCTGATGTTTATGGTAGCGGGCATCTATTTCATGAAAAGCCTGCTGCTATTCCTCTTTACCCGAATCCTGCTCAGGGTCCGCTCGAAAACCCTGCTGGCATTGCTTTTCTGCGGTGTGTCGGCTGCGCTGTCCGCGTTCCTGGATGCACTGACGGTCACGGCGGTACTGATCGCGGTTGCCGTGGGCTTCTACTCTGTATACCACCGGGTCGCAAGCAATCGCCCGCACCACCACGACAGCCATGATCATTCATCCGACGAGCATGTGGTTGAGTACCATCGCGAGGACCTGGACCAGTTCCGGGCCTTCCTGCGCAGCCTGATCATGCACGGTGCCGTGGGTACCGCACTGGGCGGCGTGTGCACCATTGTCGGTGAACCGCAAAACCTGCTCATTGCGGAAAAGGCCGGTTGGGAGTTCCTGCAATTCTTCCAGCAGATGGCACCGGTAACCATTCCCACACTGTTCGCAGGCCTTGCAACCTGCGTTCTGGTGGAGAATATGAAAATCTGCGGCTACGGCGCACGACTGCCGGCGGCCGTGCGGGAGGTGCTGGACCTGTACGCCCACGAGCAGGAAAGGAAACGCGCGAAGCGCGATGTCGCGGAGCTATGGATACAGGGGGGCGTGGCCATATTGCTGGTTTTCGCCCTGGCTTTCCACGTGGCCGAGGTGGGCATTATCGGCCTGGTGGTTATTGTGCTGCTTACCTCCGCCAACGGCGTGGTGCAGGAACCGCGTATCGGCCACGCTTTTGAAGAAGCCCTGCCCTTCACCGCGCTGCTGGTGGTGTTTTTTGCCATCGTCGCGGTGATCCACGAGCAACACCTGTTCGAGCCGGTCACCCACTGGGTCCTGGCCATGGATGAGGAGCGACAGCCATCCATGCTTTTTATCGCCAATGGCCTACTGTCGATGATCAGTGACAATGTCTTTGTGGCAACAGTCTATATCGATGAGGTCAAGGGAGCGCTGGAGGCGGGCGAAATCAGCCGTGCGCATTTTGAGAAACTGGCGGTCGCCATCAACACAGGTACCAACCTGCCCAGCGTGGCGACACCAAACGGCCAGGCGGCCTTCCTGTTCCTGCTGACATCCGTCCTGGCGCCGTTGATCCGGCTGTCCTACGGTCGCATGGTATTGATGGCACTGCCCTACACACTGGTACTGAGTACGGTGGCCCTGGCCTGTATGGTCTGGGTTATTGGCTGAGCCGCCGGCCGCGGTAATCCGGCTCCCGGTAGCGGGATCACTTCCAGTAATGGGTTCCGGCGCTATCCTGCAGCAGCGCAAGCATCTCCTCGTGCGCCTGCACCTCTTCCGCGGACGCCGCAACTACTGTGAGAGGCTGCCGGTCGGCCGCCAGGCGGCGAATAGCCCCCGGAGCCAGCTGGTGATTGTCTTGCCCCGCTTCCCCTTCGGTGCCCTGGTCACCGCCCTGGGCAAGGGCCAGGTCCGTCTGCCCACCGGTCATGGTCAGGTAGACGTCGGCCAGGATCTCCGCGTCCAGCAGCGCGCCGTGCAGGTCTCGCTGGGAGTTGTCGACGAAGTAGCGCTTGCACAGTGCATCGAGGCTGTTCTTCTGGCCAGGGTGCTTTTCCCTCGCCATGGTCAGCGTATCCAGCACACCGCAGTGCGCCGCTACGCTCTGCCAGCGCGGACTGCCCAGCAGCTTCAGTTCCCAGTCAATAAAGCCGACGTCAAAGGGGGCATTGTGGATGACCAGCTCAGCACCCTCACAGAAGGACATGAACTCGTCAGCTATTTTGGCGAACACCGGCTTGTCGTGCAGGAATTCATTGGTGATGCCGTGCACTTCAATCGCGCCGTCATCCACCTGTCTTTCCGGATTGATGTACTGGTGGTAATGACGCCCGGTAGGCTTGCGATTGACCAGCTCGACACAACCGATTTCAATAATCCGGTGACCACTCTTGGGATCAAGGCCGGTGGTTTCTGTATCCAGGACAACCTGACGCATCTCAACTCTCCAGTTCGTCTATTCCGCGGTTGGCCAGCTCGTCGGCCCGCTCGTTACCGGGATCACCGGCGTGCCCCTTGACCCAGTGCCAGTGCACTTCGTGCCCGGCAATTCCCTCGTCGAGGGCGCGCCACAGGTCGGCATTTTTTACCGGTTTCCTGGCCGAGGTTTTCCAGCCATTCTTCTTCCAGGAATTAATCCAGCTGGTGATGCCCTGGCGCAGGTACTGGGAATCGGTATGCAGGTCGACACGGCAGTGCTGCTTCAGGGCTGCCAGTGCCTTGATTGCAGCCAACAGCTCCATACGGTTGTTGGTCGTATGGGCCTCTCCACCGTAGAGCTCTTTTTCCGCGTCGCCATGAATCAGCAATGCGCCCCAGCCGCCGGGACCAGGGTTACCCCTGCAGGCGCCATCGGTATAGATTGTTACTTGTTTCAATGTGACTGTTTTTTTCCGGGTTCAGCGTTTCGAATGGCCCCGGCGTGCGGCCACACGCGGGCTTGAGGGGACTGGGCGCAGTGCAGGTTTGCGCTCACCGCGCCACTGGATGCGCAGTGTTCGCATGCGCGCCACTTCTTTGCGCGCGACTATGATGTAAAACCCTCCCCAAGGCAAGTGCCAGCGCGCGCCCAGCCGCTCCATCCAGGCGGTACGGGCGAGCAGTTCCCGGTGCTGCAGTGGCAGGCGGAAGAAGCCCCGCTCGACCCTGCTTGCCTGCAGGTCCAGCAGGTTCATCCAGTCCTCAAGCCGCGCGGCCCGCAGGTGGTTACCCTGCTGCATGGCAGCGCGGGAAAAGATCAGGCGTGACGCCCCGAGCAGCGAGAACGGGTTGAACCCCAACAGCACCAGGTGGCCACCGGGTATCAGTACCCTCGCGGCCTCACGGAGTACCTGGTGGGGATGTTCGGAGAAATCGAGCAAATGGTGAAGCACCGCAACGTCAATCGATTCCGATGGCAGCGGCAGCTGCTCAAACTCCACCAGTGCGGCACCGCGCTGGCGCGGTGTCGGGGTCAGCCTGAAACAGTGATTGATACGGCTGCAGGCGGCGAAGTCGATAGTATCTGTCACACCCGCCTGCATCAGGTGATAGCCAAACAGGCCCTCTACCAGCGGCTGTGCCAGGGCCAGCTCCTGGGAGAGGATTTCCTGCCCCAGGCCACTCTCGAACCACCGGGCAACGTCGGCGCAGGACTGCGCCAGGCTGCTCGCCCCGGTACCCTGCCTGCCTCGTGACTTGTTTCCCATTGGTTCCCCGCGTGCATTTCTGGTTCCCGTCCCGGACGCCAGCCGCAACAGGCTTGCACAGGACCTGAGAGGGCGCAACCTGTTCCCGGAAGAACTGGATTTGCGACAACAGTGTGCTCGGCACCATCGCCACGGCACACCCGTTACACTATGTTATCGTTACCCATCCAAGATTAACCGGCGAGAACCATGCTCACAATATCTCCCATCCCGGCGTTCAATGACAATTACATCTGGCACCTGGAACGGGACGGCGAGCACTGGGTGGTGGACCCCGGCGATGCACGCCCGGTCATCGACGCCCTTGGCTCGAACAGTCTCGCAGGTATCCTGATCACCCATCATCACCTGGACCATACCGGCGGTGTTGCAGAGCTGAAAAATCGTTATGACTGCCCGGTTTTCGGGCCCGGCTCCATCGAGGGCGTCACCGACAGCCTCGAGGACGGCGACCAGTTCCGCGTGCTGGGCTGCCCGGTGCGTGTGATCTCCGTACCCGGGCACACCCTGGATCACCTGGCACTGCTGATGGACGACGACACTGGCGGCGGCCTGCACCATCATCTCTTCTGTGGCGACACCCTGTTCGCAGGGGGCTGTGGACGCCTGTTCGAGGGCACGCCTGAACAGATGTACGCCTCACTTTCCCGCCTGGGTGCCCTGCCACCCGAGACCCTGGTCTACTGCGCACACGAATACACCCTGGCCAACCTGCGCTTTGCCTCGGCGGCCGAGCCGGGCAACAGCACCCTGCAGAAACGCATCTCAGAGACAGAGTCCCTGCGCGCCCACGATCGCGTTACCCTGCCCTCCACGATCGGTGAGGAGCTGGCCACCAATCCCTTCCTGCGCTGCCATATTCCCGCCCTCGCTCGCTGCGCGAGCAATCACGGCGCCGACGACAACCCCGGCGAGGTCGAAGTGTTTGCCAGCCTGCGCCAGTGGAAGGATAATTTTTAACCAACCCGATCCTTCCATATGGCAGCAAAATAGTTTGTTTATTCCTTAATCAATGCATTTTGCGCAAAAACTAGCCAGTTTCCATTGACCGAAACCTAAACAGCTCTTTAGAATCAGAACATTAGAAAGAAAAGCTCAGGTCCAATAGCAATTTAAACGCCTGGGCTCTCAGAATGCACAAAACTTGCGGAAACCGGCATGGTTCACAAAAAACTGGCTGTTGCTGTATTGGCAGCAACAATGGGGGCCTGCGCGCAAATTGAGGATCAAGATGCGCAGCAGGGGAATTCACCAGAGGAATGGGAAGGAACCCATGTACAGGCAGAACCAATAGACCCGACGCCGACAATGGAGAAGGCCCTGCCGCCGGTCGATATCTGGGACCGTCTGCGGCGCGGCTTTAACCTGGCGCGACACACCGAGCATCCCAAAGTCCGCGACTACATCGCTTACTATTCGCGGAACGAAGGCTACATGGCCCGGGTTACCGAGCGCTCGAGGCGCTATATCTTCCATATTGCCGAGCAACTGGAAGCCGCCAACCTGCCGATGGAGCTGGCGCTGCTGCCCATTGTCGAGAGTGCCTACGACCCGTTTGCCTACTCCCATGCCAGCGCTTCCGGGATGTGGCAATTCATTCCCGCCACCGGTCGCTCTTTCGGCCTGCACCAGAACTGGTGGTATGACGGCCGGCGTGATGTGGCCGCATCGACCCGGGCAGCCATCAAGTACTTTGCCTACCTGAACAAAAAGTTTGACGGCGACTGGGCACTGACCCTGGCGGCCTACAACGCCGGCGAAGGCACCGTGCGCAGGGCCCGTGAACGCAACGCCCGTCGCGGTAAGGGCACCAGTTACTGGGACCTGCCACTGCCGCGGGAAACCCAGCGATATGTGCCCCAGCTGCTGGCACTGGCGGAGGTTATCTCCCGCCCCGACCACTACCGGGTCCCCCTGCACGACGTCGCCAATGAGCCCTACTACACCGCGGTTGATGTGGGCAGCCAGATCGAACTGGCGCAGGCGGCACAACTGGCGGATATCGAAATTGAAGAGCTGCAGCTGCTGAACCCGGGCTTCAGCCGCTGGGCGACCGACCCCAACGGTTCCCACCAGCTGCTGATCCCGATCTCCAAACGGGACCAGTTCGTGGCCGCCCTGGCCGAGATCCCTGAAGAGCAACGGGTCAGCTGGGAGCGCTATCGCATCGTGCGTGGCGACAACCTCTCGACTATTGCCCGCCGCTACGAGACCTCAATTGAGGCGATCCGCCAGGCCAACAACCTGCGCGGCAATAATATCCGTGCGGGTAAGACCCTGCTGATCCCCCGGGCATCCGGAGCCAACGGCCAGTACGCCTACGCGCTGGACCAGCGTGTGGGTGGCGGCAAGAGCGGTTCCGGCAGCCGCAAGACCAACTATACCGTGCGCCCCGGCGATACCCTGTGGGGCATTGCCCGCACCCTGGGCGTCAGCGTGCGCCAGCTGGCCAGCTGGAATGATATGGCCACTGGCGAGACCCTGCGCCCGGGCCGCAACCTGGTGGCGTACAACGGTGCGGGATCCAGCGGCTCTGCTACCCGGAAACTTTCCTACCGGGTACGCAGCGGCGATTCGCTCTACCGCATCGCCAGGAAATTCAGCCTTGAGATCGATGACATCCTGCGCTGGAACAAGCTGAGCAGATCCAGCTATCTCCAGCCCGGCCAGCAGCTGACCCTGTTCGTCAACGGCGCCAGCAGCGGCTGAGCACTCCAGGCCAACTGACTGAAACCCGGCTCCGGCCGGGTTTTTTATTGCATGCCACTCGCGCAGCAATTCGCAACAGCGCAACAGCCGGCGGGCCTCCAGGCATAAAAAAACCCGGCCGGAGCCGGGTTTTTCACACTGGCAGGATTTTGCCCTGGCGTCAGTCCGACGCCTCCACCAGTTCAATATCAGCCTGCTCGGCGAGGTACTTCTGCACCGCCGCGAGCTCGGCACTGCCACTCATGGCCGCCAGCTGCTGCAGCAGCGCCGAGCGCTGCTCGGGGCTCTGGCGGGACAGGTCGCCCTCCCGCACATCGCGCAGTTGCAGCACCACCTGGTCCCCACTGCCGGTGGCAAAGGTCTTTACCTTTCCGGACTCCGGCATGGCAAACGCCGCCTCGACGATCTCACCACGCTGGCCGAAGCCACCACGGCGAGTCTTGTCGCTGGTTTCCAGTGCCAGTTCGCGCTCTTCTGCGAGCTCGTCAAATGGCTTGCCCGAACGGAGCTCCTCGCCGATCGCCTCAGCCTTCTCCGCCAACTGGGCGCTTGCCTTTTCACGCTTCAGCAGGTCCACGATCTGCTCCCGAACCTCCGCCAGCGGATAGATACCGGCAGGCTGGTGCTCGGTAACCCGCAATACTACAGAATGATCTTCGGTCAGGTTCAATACATCCGAGGTGTTGCCATCGAGCATGACTTCCGGTGCGAATGCCGCCGCAACCACCTGTTCGTTGGCTGCGACGCCGGGACCACCTTCGCGACCAAACAGCGGTGCCTGTTGCAGCGGTACCCCCAGTTCCTCGGCGGGTCCGGCCAGGGTTTCCGCGTTGTAAGCCAGGTCCGCCAGACGGCCCAGCGCGGCAACGAATTCGCGTTCCGCCTCGGCATTGCGCAGCTGGGCGGTAATGGCGGCCTCGCGCTCCTCGAAAGTCGGGGGCTCGGCGCCTTCAATCTCCAGCAGTTTGATGAAATGAGTGCCGGCATCGGTGGTCACCGGGCCGGAAACCTGGCCTTCCTGCAGTTGCGCCAGTGCCTCCTCAAAAGCCTCCGGGAAAACCTCGCCGTCGGTGAACCCGAGATCGCCGCCCTCTTCGCTGGAGCCGACGTCATCAGAGTAAGTCCTGGCCAGTTCGGCAAAGTCCTCACCAGCATCAAGCTTTGACTGGATCTCCGCTACTTTGGCCTCATCGGCCTCCTCCAGCAGGATGTGTGCCGCGCGGCGACGCTCACTGGCCTGGAAGGTAGCGGCTTCCTGCTCGTACTGGGCACGCACATTCTCGGGCGACACTTCAATATTCCCGGCGAAAACCTCGGGCTTCAGCTCGATATACTCGATCGCAACCTGCTCCGGCCGCTGGAACTGAGCCTGGTTCTGGTCGTAGTACTCCTGTACTTCGCTGTCAGCTACTTCAATGCCCTCAAGCATTCCGGCCACCGGCAGTACCACATAATCGAAATCGCGCTCCTCCATGGAAATCTCGACCACCTGCTCGGCGTCGGCGCGCGTGGCAAAGGCTGTACCGCTGACACCGTCTGCATATTGCTGCAGGACCAGGTCACGCTCCATCACCTGGCGAAAGTTGGCGGGGCTATAGCCCATCCGGCGCAGGGAATCCCGGAACACCTGCGGGTCGAATTTGCCATTCACCTGGAATGCCGGAATCTGCACAGTCTCCCTGTCGACAGCGGCGGCACTCATGACCATTCCACTGTCCTGGGCTGCCTGGCGCAGGACCGAACTGGTGACCAGTTGCTGAAGTACGGGGCCACGCAGGCGCTCGTCGGTAAGCAGGTCCGCAGGGGCATTGTCGCCATACTGGCTCATGATCATATTGCGGCGATTCTGGATCGCACGTTGCAGATCCAGGTTGGTAATCTTTTCACCATTGACTTCCGCCACTTCATCGGTGGCACCACCACTGGCACCGGTGAAAAAATCAATTCCCCCAATGACCATAATAAAACCGAAAAAACCGGCAACAATAATCGCCGCCGTGCCTTTCAGGTTGTCGCGCATGGACTGAAGCATGCTCAGCTCCGAAAAATAACTCTGTGAAATTTATATGAATCAGAAACAAAAAAGGCGCATCCCAGCGATACGCCTCCTTGAAGCTGTGAACCTCTGGGGTCCCAGGCCTCTTAGTTTACTGCGTCCTTCAGGGCTTTGCCGGCCTTGAAGTTCGGGATTTTGGCAGCGGCGATTTCGATCGGGTCGCCGGTGCGCGGGTTGCGGCCGGTGCGTGCAGCACGCTCTTTAACGGCGAAAGTGCCGAAACCTACCAGTGCAACCTGATCGCCTTTCTTCAGGGCGTCAGTGATGCTGTCTACCATCGCGTCCAGAGCACGTCCAGCTGCTGCCTTCGGAATATCTGCAGATGCGGCAATTGCTTCAATCAGTTCGGACTTATTCACGCTTAATCCCTCTGTTCTTTTCTAGATATGTATCGGGGACCCCATGCCGGGATCCCTCTGCGTTCGAGCCTTGGCTATCGGCGATTTGCGCGCCGATCAATAAGCCACGTGTTATACCAACTGCCCGATAGCGGGTCAAGGAATCACGCGGGTTTCAGGGCAGTTGGGTATGAAAATGGGGCGACTGAACTGCAGTCAGATTATTTTTTAAGCGAACGCGGAGGTGGCTTCAGGCGCCACCTCGCGAACATTTTTTAGTGCGTCTGTACCTGGCGCTGGGAACGCTCCTCGGCGCGCTTCTGCAGTGCTGAGTACTCCTCATCGGTCAGGGACTGGGGCTTGTGCTCCAGGGCCAGGTCCAGCACCTGGTCGATCCACTTGACCGGCTTGATCACCAGGTCCTCGAGGATATTGTCTGGGATGTCCTTGAGGTCCCGCTCGTTATCCGCCGGTATCAATACCGTCCGGATACCACCGCGACGGGCGGCAAGCAGCTTTTCCTTCAGCCCGCCGATTCGCAACACTTCACCGCGAAGGGTAATTTCGCCGGTCATGGCCACATCGGATCGAACCGGGATACCTGTCAGTACCGAAGCCACCGCCGTACACATCGCAATACCCGCTGACGGCCCATCTTTCGGTGTGGCCCCCTCAGGCACATGGATATGGAGGTCGCGCGTCTCGTTAAAGTCCGGCGCGATACCCAGTGACTGCGCGCGGGCCCGGACCACTGTCAGTGCTGCCTGGATGGACTCCTGCATCACATCACCGAGGGAGCCGGTCTTGATTACGCGACCCTTGCCCTGCACTGCAGAGGATTCAATGGTGAGCAGCTCACCACCGACCTCCGTCCATGCCAGGCCGGTAACCTGGCCAATTTTGTTTTCCTCTTCCGCCCGGCCAAAGTCGTACTTACGCACGCCCAGCAGGTCTTCCAGCTCCTCCGGCTGTACTACTGCCTTGCTGGTGGTGGATTTCCGCACATGCTCGGTGACGATCTTGCGGCAGATTTTCGCGATCTCCCGGTCCAGTCCGCGCACACCCGCCTCACGGGTGTAGTAACGGATGATGTCCTTTACAGTGTCGTCCGACAGCTGCAACTCGTCTTCCTTCAGGCCATTGGCCTTGCGCTGCTTCGGCACCAGGTAGCGCTGGGCAATATTAAGCTTTTCGTCCTCGGTGTAGCCGGGCAGCCGGATAACCTCCATACGGTCGAGCAACGGCCCGGGGATGTTCATGGAGTTGGACGTACAGACGAACATGACATCGGACAGGTCGTAATCAACCTCCAGGTAATGGTCATTGAAGGTCTTGTTCTGTTCCGGATCCAAAACCTCCAGCAGTGCCGACGCCGGGTCGCCACGCTGGTCCATACCCATCTTGTCCACCTCGTCGAGGAGGAACAGCGGGTTTTTCACCCCGACCTTGGAAATTTTCTGGATCAGCTTACCGGGAAGCGACCCGATATAAGTGCGGCGGTGGCCACGGATTTCCGCTTCATCGCGCACCCCACCCAATGCCATGCGTATATATTTGCGATTGGTGGCGCGGGCAACTGACTGACCCAGCGAGGTTTTACCTACCCCGGGCGGGCCCACCAGGCACAGGATTGGCCCCTTCACTTTCTTGACCCGCTTTTGCACCGCGAGATACTCGAGGATACGCTCTTTTACTTCCTCGAGACCGTAGTGATCCTTGTCCAGGATTTCTTCGGCCTTCTTAAGGTCATGGCGGACACGGCTGGCCTTTTTCCACGGTACGCTCAGCATCCAGTCGATATAACTGCGCAGTACCGAAGCCTCGGCCGACATCGGCGACATCATCTTCAACTTTGCCAGCTCGGCGCGGGTCTTCTTCTCCGCTTCCGCGCTCATGCCAGACTCGGCAATCTTGTGTTCGAGTTCCTCGATCTCGTTCGGCTCTTCCGTGATTTCGCCAAGCTCCTTCTGAATGGCCTTCATCTGCTCATTCAGGTAGTACTCGCGCTGGCTCTTCTCCATCTGCTTTTTGACGCGGCCACGGATCCGCTTCTCTACCTGGATCAGGTCGATCTCGGAATCCATCAGGCCCAGGAGGGTTTCCAACCGCTCCTTCACACTGGACGTCTCCAGCAATTCCTGCTTCTGCCCCAACTCCAGCGACATATGCGCTGCAATGGTGTCGGCAAGCCGGCCTGGCTCGTCAATTCCAGACAGGGAGGTGATTACCTCATTCGGAACCTTCTTGCTGACCGAGACGTACTGCTCAAACTGCCCCATGGCAGAGCGAACCAGGGCTTCCGCCTCCGCTTCCGGCAGTTCCTCGGTCTCAAGCGTCTCTACGCTGGCGCGGTAGTGCCCATCTCCCTCGGTGATGTCGAGGATATTGACACGGTGACTGCCCTCTACCAGCACCTTGACGGTACCATCGGGCAACTTGAGGAGCTGCAGCACGCTCGCCACAGTGCCGACGCGGTAAACGTCTTCGGCGCCTGGATCATCCTCGGATGCCTGGCGCTGGGCGACCAGCAGCACCTGCTTGTCGGTGCGCATGGCTTCTTCCAGCGCATCGATAGATTTTTCCCTGCCCACAAACAGCGGAATCACCATGTGCGGATAGACGACAACATCGCGCAGCGGCAGCAGCGGAAACTCTTGTTTGGTGTCGGATGGCTGATCCATAGAACTCCTCTCGGCCCGATCACTGGCTATTCAGTCGCGCCACGGATGGCTGCAACGCAAAACTTGGTCCGCCTTTCAGCGGGATAGGCTAGAGATGGGGTAAAGTTGGCCACATTACAAGGGCCGGTCACGGGGAAATTTCCCCCAGCCACTCCCGGCTGCCCACCAGCTTGCCCTGACCGTTAATAATATAGGGATAGTTGCCGATTAACGGGAATATATCTCACCCTTCCCCACAGGCCGCAAAACTCCTCGCGTCATTCCACCCACCCTGCTCGCGCAGCAGCCACTTGTCGGGATACGGACTGCAGTACTGACAGGATCAATTAACCACACAAATCGAGCGGGCATAAAAAAAGCCCCGGACGGGGCTTTTCGGCTTGCAGCACCGGTTACTCTTCCGGTGCCGCCTTCTGTGAAGTGGATTCGTTGCTCTCGTACACCAGCAGTGGCGCGGATTCTCCCTTGATGACCGCTTCGTCGATTACCACCTTGGCGACATTGTCCATTGATGGAATGTCATACATGGTTTCGAGCAAAACGGACTCCATGATCGAGCGCAATCCACGGGCGCCAGTCTTGCGCTCCATGGCCTTGGCGGCGACCGCGTCCAGGGCGTCGGGCCGGAAGTCGAGCTCCACCCCTTCCATCTCGAACAGCTTCGAATACTGTTTGGTCAGGGCATTGCGGGGCTCGGTCAGGATCTGCACCAGCGCCGGGCCATCAAGCTCTTCCAGCGTCGCGGTGACTGGCAGGCGACCTACGAACTCGGGGATCAGGCCATAACGCACCAGGTCCTCGGGTTCCAGGTCGAGCAGTATTTCACCGAAGTTGCTGTTGCTGTCCTTGGATTTGACCTCGGCACTGAAACCGATACCACCCTTCTCAGAGCGGTCACGAATCACTTTGTCGAGACCCGCGAATGCGCCGCCACAGATGAACAGGATGTTACCGGTATCCACCTGCAGGAACTCCTGCTGCGGGTGCTTGCGGCCACCCTGCGGCGGAACTGACGCCACGGTACCCTCGATCAGCTTGAGCAGGGCCTGCTGTACGCCCTCACCGGAAACATCACGGGTGATCGACGGGTTGTCAGACTTGCGCGAGATCTTGTCGATCTCATCGATGTAAACGATGCCCTGCTGCGCCTTCTCCACGTCGTAGTCGCATTTCTGCAACAGCTTCTGGATAATATTTTCCACGTCCTCACCGACATAGCCGGCTTCGGTCAGGGTCGTCGCATCGGCAATGGTGAATGGCACGTTGAGCAGGCGGGCCAGGGTCTCGGCCAGCAGGGTCTTACCGCTACCGGTGGGGCCCACGAGCAGGATGTTGGACTTGCTCAGCTCAACCTCGTCCTTGCCCTTCACCCCGGATTTGCTGCGGAGACGCTTGTAATGGTTGTAAACCGCGACCGCCAGCACGCGCTTGGCGCGCTCCTGACCAATGACGTACTGGTCGAGGATCTCGGTGATCTCCTTGGGCGTAGGCAGGCGACCCTCGGGGCCTTCCGAACTCTCCTGCACCTCTTCACGGATGATATCGGTGCAAAGTTCGACACATTCGTCGCAGATAAAGACAGACGGTCCCGCGATCAGCTTGCGTACTTCCTGCTGGCTCTTACCGCAGAATGAACAGTACAGCAGTTTACCGTTGTCTTCTCCACTGCTCTGGTCGGTCATCAAAATACTCCGTGCTCAGTCGGCCAGCCGGTGACCCGGCTTCTAACGTGGTTCTATAGCAAGATGCTGCCTTTCGGCGCGTTTTTCAAGCCTTTTGTCATTCGGGAATACGGACGATAAGGCGGACCAGATCGCCGGCCGCCCGGTCACCCCTACTTTTCGAGCCCCTGGCGGCGGGACAGGACATCGTCCACCAGGCCGTACTCACTGGCCTCATCCGCGCTCAGGAACTTGTCGCGCTCGGTATCGCGCTCTATCTCGTCGATGCTGCGGCCAGAATGGTGCGCCATCAGTTCGTTCAGGCGCTGGCGAATCTTGAGGATTTCCTGCGCGTGAATATGGATGTCGCTGGCCTGCCCCTGGGCACCGCCACTGGGCTGGTGGATCATTACCCGCGAATTGGGAGTCGCAAAGCGCTTGCCGGTGGCGCCAGATGCCAGCAGGAAAGCCCCCATGCTGCAGGCCTGGCCGATGCACATGGTGCTCACATCGGGCTTGATGAACTGCATGGTGTCGTAGATCGACAGGCCTGCAGTCACCGATCCCCCCGGCGAATTGATGTAGAGGTGAATGTCCTTGTCGGGGTTTTCCGCTTCCAGGAAAAGCAGCTGCGCCACCACCAGGTTCGCCATGTGGTCTTCCACGGGACCCACGAGAAAGATCACCCGCTCCTTCAAAAGACGGGAATAAATATCGAAGGAACGCTCACCGCGGGCAGTCTGCTCTACCACCATCGGCACCAGGCCGGAGGCTGAAGGTTCAATCGCGGAATGGGAATTATCAAAACGTGCCATAAATACCGTCGCTTCCTTTTTTGGCGTGTAAGGCGAGATGCGCAACTGGCGCGGGAAATCCACCAGCCACTGAAAATCGGGTTTTTCTGAGCTTAACCGGTCGGGCGCAAGAAAGCCAGTCGGTGAAAAAGGGGAAGGAGGGAGCCGGTGGTCGCGAGATGCGACCACCGGTAAAGGGGTCGATCAGCCCTGCTGCTGGGGCTTGATCACATCGTCGTAGGAGCTCTTCACTTCCTCGACCTTGGCCTTGTCCAGGACGAAGTCCACTACCTGGTCTTCCAGGACGACAGACTCGACACCAGACAGCAGCTCGCGGTTGCTGAAGTAGTATTCGACCACTTCCTCGGGCTGCTGGTAGGTAGAGGCCAGCTCTTCCACCTTGGCCTTCACGCGATCGGCATCGACGTTCAGCTCATTCTGCTTGACGATCTCACCGACTACCAGGCCCAGCACCACGCGACGCTTGGCCTGGTCCTCGAACATGGCATCCGGCAGCATCTTCTGCGCGTCTTCAGCCTTGATCTGGCCACCGAACTGCTGAACCATCTGGTTGCGCAGGGTCTGTACCTCGCCAGCGATCAGAGCAGCCGGGATCTCCACCTCATGCTTCTCGGCCAGCTGGTCCATTACCTGGGTCTTGACCTTGTTCAGAGCCGCGTTCTTCAGCTCGCGCTCCATATTGTTGCGCACTTCCTCGCGGAACTTCTCTTCGCCGCCTTCCTCGACGCCGTAGGCCTTGAAGAACTCTTCATCCAGCTCCGGCAGCTCCGGCTTCTCGGAGGACTTCACCTTGATGGTGAAGGTCGCTTCAGCACCGCGCAGCTCTTCCGCCTGGTAGTCTTCCGGGAAAGTGACCTCAATCTCTTTCTCTTCACCGGGCTTCATGCCCAGGATGCCGTCCTCGAAGCCCGGGATCATCTGGCCGGATCCCAGCACCAGCTGGTGATCCTCGCCCTTGCCGCCCTCGAACTCCTCGCCGTCCTTGCGACCGACGAAATCGATCACAACGCGGTCGCCCTTCTGGGCCTTGCGCTTGGTTTCCTTCCAGCCGGACTGCTGCTTGCGCAGTACGTCGATCATGTTGTCGACATCTTTGTCGGTCACTTCGGCTACCGGACGCTCGACAGTGATCTCGGCCAGGTCAGCCAGCTCCACTTCCGGGTAGACTTCGAAGGTCGCCACGTACTCCAGGTTCTCACCCGGTGCGGTCTGCTTGGCTTCGATGCTCGGCTGGCCGGCAGGCTTAACCTGCTCCTGCTGCACTGCCTCGTAGAAAGAGCGGCTCATCACCTCACCCAGGACTTCCTGGCGCACACCGGCACCGTAGCGCTGGCGAACAACTTTCATCGGCACTTTGCCCTTGCGGAAACCGTTCATACGTACGGTTTTGGCCGCCTGCTGGAGACGTTTATCCACTTCTTTATCGACGACTTCCGCCGGCAGGTTGACGGTCAGACGACGCTCCAGGCCGGAAGTTGTTTCGATGGAAACCTGCATCTTAATCCTCGTGAGACTCTCTGTAGTCGCGCCGCAGCGCCAGCTCGTGATGGCCGCCGGGCTCACCCGGTCGACCTCTCTCAGGCGCGGGCCGGAGCATGGGAGCACCGGGCCCGGTATACGCCAAATACAAACAGCCCGCGCCTCGCCACTGATCCAGGGCCGGCAAACGGACTGCGCTTAACATTGCTTGGTGGGGACGGGGAGACTTGAACTCCCACACCTTGCGGCACCAGAACCTAAATCTGGCGTGTCTACCAATTCCACCACGTCCCCGTGGCCACTGCCGCTAACTCATTGATATATATGCATTTTACTGCATTGACCCGAGGGCCCCGCGACAGGGGGAGCAGATTGTGCCACAGCCACCGGGGCGCTTCAACAAATTGGGGCCTCGCCGGGCCGCCACGCAGCCCCCACATGCAGAAAGGGCGCCCGAAGGCGCCCTCTCTACGTCTGGCTGGATCTATCAGACCCGCTCGACGATCGTGGTGATGCCCTGGCCCAGACCAATACACATGGTCGACACACCCAGGTTACCACCCTCGTTCTGCATCACGGACAACAGCGTACCGGTGATCCGCACCCCGGAGCAGCCAAACGGGTGACCCAGGGCGATGGCGCCACCATACAGATTGACCTTGTCGTCCATCTTGTCCAGCAGGTCCAGGTCCTTCAGCACCGGCAGAGCCTGTGCCGCGAAGGCCTCATTCAACTCCACCTTGTCGATGTCGTCGATAGTGAGGCCCGCCTGCTTCAGCGCTTTCTTGGTGGAAGGCACCGGCCCGTATCCCATAATGGAGGGATCAACGCCCGCCAGGGTCATTTCGCGCACCTTGGCAATAGGCTCCAGCCCCAGCGCCTTGGCGCGCTCGGCGGACATTACCAGCATGACGGATGCGCCATCGGTAATCTGCGAGGAAGTACCGGCGGTCACCTGGCCATGCTTGGGATCGAACGCCGGCTTGAGCTGCGCCAGCCCCTCCGCCGTGGTATCCGGGCGGATGGTCTGGTCAGTCTCCACCAGGAAGGGTACGCCGTCCTCGTCGTGCCCCTCGATGGCGATGATCTCCCTGTTGAACTTGCCTTCCTTGGTGGCAGCGGCAGCGCGCTGGTGCGAACGGGCCCCGAATTCATCCATCTGCTGGCGCTGAATACCGTGCATCATCGCCAGGTATTCGGCGGTCATGCCCATGGAGCCGGCAGCCTTGGCCATATGGCGACCCAGCATCGGGTTGGGGCTGACATGCTCCATCATATTGAGGTGGCCCATATGCTCGACACCACCAACCACATATACATCGCCTACGCCGGCACGGATATTGGCGGCAGCAGTGTGCAGTGAGGACATGGAGGATCCGCACAGGCGGTTCACGGTCTGCGCCGGAATTGTGTGCGGCAGGCCGGCACGCAGCAGGATAAAGCGAGCCACGTTGAAGCCCTGCTCATCACGCTGCATCACGCAGCCCCAGATCAGGTCATCAATCTCAGCCGGATCCAGTTTCTCGTTGCGCTGCAGGAATTTCTTCAGCAGCTCCGCGGACATATCGTCCGCGCGCACATTGCGGTAAACGCCATTCTTGGAACGGCCCATGGCCGTACGGGCGTAATCGACAATTACGGCATCTCTGGGATCTAAACTCATCGAAACTCTCCTCACTTGTCGCCGTAGTAAGTAGTGCCGTTGGCGGCCATTTCGCGCATGCGCTCAGTGGGCTTGTACAGCTCACCCAGCTCGGCGTACTTGTCTGCCATCTTCACGAATTCATCCATACCGACCTTGTCCAGCCAGGCAAAGATGCCACCGCGGAAGGGCGGGAAGCCGATGCCGTAGATCAACGCCATATCGGCCTCGGCCGGTGAATCCACAATGCCTTCTTCCAGGCAACGGGCCAGCTCGGTAGCCATGGGGACCATCATGCGCTCGATGATCTCGTCCTTGTCGAACTCGCGGCGCTCGGCCACATGCGGCTTGAGCAGCTCGTAGGCCTCATCGGTAGCCACCTTCTTGGGCTTGCCCTTCTTGTCTTCTTCGTAGTTGTAGAAGCCCTTGTCATTTTTCTGGCCGTAGCGCCCGGCCTCGTACATGACATCGGATGCAGCTTTGAAGGTTTTGCCCATGCGCTCCGGGAAACCTTCTGCCATCACTTCCTCGGCATGGACACCGGTATCGATGCCAACCACATCCATCAGGTAGGCCGGACCCATCGGCCAACCCCAGCGCTCCATGACCTTGTCGACTTCCTGGAAGTCGGCACCGTCGCGGACCAGCATGGAGAAGCCGGCAAAGTACGGGAACAGGACACGGTTCACCAGGAACCCGGGGCAGTCACGCACTACAATCGGCTTCTTGCCCATCTTGTTGGCGAACGCCACCACGCGGGCAATGGCGTTGTCAGAGGTCTTCTCACCCCGAATCACCTCCACCAGCGGCATCTTGTGCACCGGGTTGAAGAAGTGCATGCCGAGGAAGTTTTCCGGGCGCTTCAGGGCTTCGGCCAGCTTGTCGATGGAAATGGTCGAAGTGTTGGAAGCGATCACGGTGTCGTCACTGACCTTGCCTTCCACCTCGGACAGCACCGAGTGCTTGACCTTCAGCTTTTCCACTACTGCCTCGACCACTACGTCGACGTCGTCGAAGCCGTCGTAGCTCAGGGTCGGCTCGATGCGGTTGAGGGTCTCGCCCATTTTTGCCGGCGTCATGCGTCCGCGGTCGACGAGCTTGGTCAACAGCTTGTTGGCCTCTTTCAGGCCCAGGTCGATGCCCTTTTGCTCGATGTCCTTCATCTTGATCGGCGTGCCCTTGTAGGCAGACTGGTAGGCGATACCGCCTCCCATGATGCCGGCACCGAGCACGGCGGCGCGCTCAATCTTCTTATCGGCTTTCTTTTCCCAGCCCTTGGCAACCTTGCCAATCTTCTGGTCATTCAGGAACAGGTTCACCAGCGATTCGGCGGTATCGGTCTGGGCGCACTCGATGAACTTCTGCTGCTCAATCTTCAGGGCCTCATCGCGGTCCACCTTGTAGCCCTGCTCGATGGACTCAACCGCCTTCACCGGTGAGGGGTAGTTGCGTCCGGCCTGCGCACCAACAAAAGCCTTGGTGGTGAAGAAGGCCATCATGGCCTCGGTGTCATTCAGGGGGATGGGCGATTTCTTGATCTCGCGGCGCGCCTGGTAATCCAGCTCGCCGTCAATGGCGCGACCCAGCAGCTTGAGCGCAGCGTCTTTGAGCTGGTCATTGGCAACCACCGCATCCACGGCGTGGGCGGTGAGGGCCGCATTCGGTTTCTGTTCCTTGCCGGCAGCGATCCACTCGGCCGCAACATCCACACCTACCACGCGCGGCAGGCGCACGGTGCCACCCCAACCCGGGATCAGGCCCAGCTTGACTTCCGGCAGGCCAACCTTGCCCTGGTCACCCATAACCCGGTAATCACACGCCAGGCAAACCTCAAAACCACCGCCCAGGGCGAAACCGTTGATGGCCACCACGGTGGGCACACCCAGGTCCTCCAGGCGGTTGAAGTTCTCGTTGTTCTTGTTCATCAGGTCGGCGATGCCTTCCGGGCCGGCCGAGAAAGCGCCGCCAAATTCGGTGATATCGGCACCGACGATGAATACACCCTTGCCACTGGTGAGCAGCACGCCTTTCAGGCCGTCCGCCGCCTCAATCGCGTCCAGCGCTTCGGAGAGCTCCCCCACAGTCTGGCGATTGAATTTGTTGACAGACTCCCCTTCAAGATTGAAGTTGAGCTCGGCGATGCCGTTGTCCAGCATCTGCACAGTTAGCGCTTTGCCTTTAAATAACATTGATTGACCTCTTGGATTCAGGGCACGGGTCGGCCCGGGGTCGAAGTTTTTCTGTGACCGGGTGAAGCGTACGCCAGGCAGTGACGCCTCACTCCATTTCGGTCAGCCAGCCCTAGTATAGCCAGATTCAAACATTCGTTTGAATACCATTTCTTACAAATTGGATGGCCCCACAAGTATCAGAGTTCAGAAATTCACCAACCAGTATCGACGCTGGCAAAAGGCACCGGCGCCAATGGCGAGACCGATCAGACACTGGGCGGTGAATTGGCAGTGACGAGAATACAGTCGCAGTCCCCGGGATTGCGAAAACGGTGCGGCCTGCGACTGCTGAAATAGTAGCCGTCCCCGGGCCCCAGGACGGCAACCTCGGCGCCCACCGTTACCTCCAGTTGGCCGGATACGATGACCCCGCCCTCCTCGCCCGCATGGCTCAGCATCTCCGGACCGGTGTCCTCGCCCGGCGGGTACACCTCGTAGAGAATGGACATTTCGCGCCCCTGGATCCCCGCGCCCACCAACCGGTACTGGATCACACCGGTACCCATGTCCGGCATTTCATCGGCACGAAAAAAAACCTGGGAGGAGTCGTCGAACTGCAGCGTAAAGAATTCCGCCAGCGACATGGGGATGCTGTCGAGCACCTTCTTGAGCGAGCCCACTGAGGGGCTTACCCGATTCTGCTCGATCAGGGAGATTGTGGCATTGGTGACGCCAGCCCGCTTGGCAAGCTCCCGCTGGGACCAGCCATGCATACTGCGCACGGCCTTGAGTCGCGAGCCGACGTCATCTCCATCCTTGAGGTCCGGCGGCTTTACCGCCGGTTCGCTTTCCGCCATAAGCCACCTGCCTGTTGCGTGGGATCAGTCTACGCCATTCGCAACCGGCAGCAACAGGCTTTAGCACATATCATCAAAAGGATTGTCAGCAGGGAGCTCTACGGGCTCCAGGCCCGGCAGGGTCATGCGCTCCGCAGACACCTCGATGGCACTCTCGTCCACCAGCCCCTCGCCGAAACGGTAAATCGCATTCAGGTCGCCCCGGGAAGCGCGGCGGTCGTATTCCATCGCCCGCTCCTGCACTGCCTCATTGCGCTGGCGAGCCGCGGACAGGGCTTTCTCCCCGTGCCGCCGGGCCAGCATTTTCTCCACCAGGTGCGGGGCGAGCACGCTCGCCGTGGCATTGTTGCCGCCGAAGCCCTTGGAGTTGAGGAAAGCGACATCCAGGGATTCCGGCGCCCGTTCGCGGTGCTCCAGTGAGATATCCAGGTGCTGGTGATGGACATCATCCGCCACCCTGTCGATGGTGGTGATCCCGGGCAGGATGCCCCGCCTGAACATACCCAGGCTGGTGATCAGCTGGTCGCCACTGGCGGCGGCCACTGTGTGCCCCAGGTATGCCTTGACCGCGCATACCGGCCAGCCTTCAATGCCGAAAGCGCCGGCTACCCGGTCGAAAATAGCGGACTCGGTGACGCGGTTCTGCGGCGTGCTGGATCCATGGGCCTGGACAAAGCTGCGCCGGCGCAGGCTCTCCTCGCCAACAATTGCCCGGGTTTCCGCCAGTGCACGGGCTACCGTGAGGTAATTACCGGGCCCGGGGGCGGAAATGGATTTTTTGGTGCCATCCGCGTTGACGAATACGTTGGCCACTGCACCGTGGATACTGGCACCCAGCTCCAGGGCCAGCTCATCATCCATCAGTATCGCCCACTGGCTGCCCTCACCGAGGGTAAAACCGCAGTTTTCCCCGAACGGCCGGCTCGCGCGACGGTAGTCGATTTCCCCCGGGAACAGCTTCCGCAGCCCGTCGACATTGGCCAGCGCCCCCATGGTGGTGTAGCCATCCACCACCTCGGGCACCAACGGGGCCTCGGCGGCACCCACCACGGCCACGCGTGCACGCCCGTGGCGAATATCCTCCACTGCCGCACGCAGGTTGTAGAGATAGGTGGCGCAGGCACCGGCAACCGCGCCGGTCGTACCCACACTACCCAGCACGTACGCGTTTACAAAGTCAGCAGGCATACTGGTCAGGCCCAGCGCCAGCTGCTTCGAGCTTACCCGTGTGCCGCGCAAGCGGGATTGCAACAGGCCGCCATTACCGTAGGGGTCAAGCTGGCTCATGGCGGAACTGGCGTAGACCGAGATTTTGTCGGGACCCGCCGCGGACACCACCGTATCCCAGTCGATTCCCAGGGACTGCACCGCATCGGAGGCGCCAAGGATCGCAAGCTGCAGGCCGCGGGGATGGAATCTGGAGTTATATTCCCGGGAGGGTTCAAAACCGGTGGGCAATTGCCCCGCCGAAGCCACCGGGATCTCCCGGTAACTGTCCAGCATCACTGACAGCCCGCTGCAGTGGACCCGCACCCTGCCCTCGCCCAGGGACTCAACCTGCCAATCTTCCGGCAACGGGTCCGGCAGCTGGCGGGCCGTCATCTCGAAGGTGAAACCCTCGGTGTTGCTGAGCTCTGCCGGCTGGTGATAGTGGCACTTGCGGTAGTCGTAGAAGCGCTGCTCCAGCTCCCGCACCAGGGTGCCGTCCAGCACGCGCCGCTCCAGTGCAGCATCGACGGGCTGCCCGGCTTCCTCGCCCTGGCGCAGGCCCATCAATGCGGCGAGGTCCGCCAGGGTATCGGCGCGCTCCGCCGCTCCCAGGCTGTCGAGCACCAGGCGGTGATAGCCCCGGTGAAAGGAACTGCGTCCGGCGGGGTTGAAACCGCCAAATGCGGTGATGACGGGTAGGCGCTGCATCCTTACCTCCAGCTGCAAGGCTGAGAAATTGACTAAATTCGACGGTAGGTCAGTTTAGGGGGTGGCGAATCGGCCTCGTTATGGGCATACTGGCCAGCAAAATTGAGTATCTGGCCAGCGGCATCCCCGGGGCCTGCTTTTCCTTGTTTCAGGTATCCAGAGTTCAGAGAAGTAATGCGAACCGTCACCTTTGTACTGATCGACCAGATGCTGGCAACCGGAACCGTGTTGCCACTGGAAATGCTTCGCGGCGCCCAGAGCCGCGCCCGCGCCGAGGGACTGGACGGCGGGGACGGTGACAGCGGGATGCGTATCCTCACCGTAAGCCTCGACGGCAAACCGGTGAAAACCCGCTCCGGCTTCCCGCTGGCCCCCGATGCGGCGCTGGCGGATGCCCCCGACAGCGATATCATCTACCTGCCAGCACTGTGGCGCAATCCGCGACCGGCCCTGCGCCGCTCCGGGGCACTGCTGGAGTGGCTGGAGAAACAGGCCGCCGGCGGTGCCGCAATCAGCGCCGTGGGCACCGGCGTATGCTTCCTGGCGGAAGCGGGTCTACTGGACGGAAAACCGGCAACCACGCACTGGCATTACTTTGAGCGCTTTGCCAGTGACTACCCCCAGGTGAAACTCAAGCGGCAGTACTTCATCACCCAGGCGGAAAAGCTTTTTTGCGCAGCCAGCGTCAATGCGCTGGCCGATGTAACCGTCCACCTGATCCGCCAGCTCTACGGCTCGTCCGTGGCCAGTCATGTTGAGCGTAACTTTTCCCACGAAATCCGCCGGCCGTTCGAGGAGATCGCCTACTCCGAGGGTTCGGTGCACCTGCACCCGGACGAGGAAATTGTACAGGCACAGACGTGGCTCAAGGAACACTGCAGCGAAGAGGTACGCCTGAGCGAAGTGGCGGAACACTTTGACATGAGCGTGCGCTCCTTCAACCGACGCTTCAAGCTGGCCACCGGGCAGACCCCACTCCAGTACCTGCAGAATGTCAGAGTCGATATGGCGCGGGAATTACTGCAGTCGAGCAACCTGTCGGTCAACGAGATTGCAGAGAAGGTGGGCTACCAGGACATGGGCCACTTTACTGCGCTGTTTAAGAAGTTTCTCGCCACTACACCCAGCGAGTACCGCACTACGGTCCGCGCGAAACTGTTTCGGGTCAACACGTAGGGCAACCCTGTGCCCGGGCACGGCGGGTGATGCAGCACAGCTGCCGCCTGCTGCGGCCGCGGCTGTGTCTCTATTTACGCAGGAACACCACATCCCGGTCAGCCAGCCGCATGCGGGCCCCCAGGCGATCCGCCAGCCATGCAAATGTCCTTTCACTGAAAAAACAGATATGGGTCGGATCGCGGATATAGTGCCAGCTGGCAAAACGCTCTGGTGATATCACCAGCTTGGTCATCAGGGCGAGAAGCCCACCGGGATTGAGTCGCGACCAGAGCAACTCCAGTATTTCGCCCGGCGCGGAAAGATGCTCAACAACCTCTGTGGCCACGATAAAGTCGAAGCTTTCTTCCAGCACACTGGTATCGGGGGCATAGAATGCATCGTAAATGGAGACCGAGTGTCCCGCTTCGGAGAGCATCTTCGCCAACAGCGGAGCCGGCCCGCAACCAAAATCCAACCCACGGGATGCCGCAGGCAAGGCTTCCAGCAGGGGGACAGCACAACGGGACAGGAACCGGCGGTAGCCCGGATCTTCCAGAGAGTTTTCGTGAAGGTCGTAGTAGGCACGCTCCTGCGCGGCCCCGAGATGAAATTCCGCAGGCACAAATACCAGTGCGCACTCCGCGCACTGGTAGTAAGGTCGATACTTATCCGTGTGGTAGGGCTGTGCGGCGCTGTGGCCGCACAGTGGACAGTCCTGGTTCAACTGGAAAAGTGTCAGGCAGCCTGCTCTTCACCGGTGGTATTCCGGTCTGACTGCAGCAACCGGCCTTCTCCGATCTCGATCGAACGGGGCTTCATTGCCTCGGGAATTTCCCGCACCAGCTCGATATGCAACAGGCCATTGGAAAGGTTCGCGTCCACCACCTTCACATGATCGGCCAACTGGAAGCGCCGCTCGAAGTCCCTCGCCGCGATACCGCGGTGCAGGAATTTACGCCCATCAGCCGATTCATCAGACTGCTTGCCGCTTACGGTGAGGCGATTCTGCTCCACCTGGATATCCAGTTCTGACTTGTCAAACCCGGCAACCGCCATGCTTATCCGGTAGCTGTCCTCGCCGGTAAGCTCAATATTGTAGGGCGGGTATGCGGGCTGGTTCTGCTCGCTCGCAGTCATTGTATCCAACAGGTTGGCCATGCGATCAAAGCCAATAGCGGAACGGTAAAGCGGGGAAAAATCAAAATTACGCATTGTCATATCCTCAATTCAGAGCAATATTCACGATATGCCCGTCCGAAGACCGGGCGCTGCGGGAGAGCCTCATTCGAGCACCCTGCCCGTACAACTGATATAGGGGCATGCGTAAGCTTTTCAAGACTGGAAAACAGGGATTTTTATGTCGAAACGGAAAGGGGAGAAGAACGCGCCCGGGCAGCCAGGGAGCGACTCGGTTCGCCTGTTTATCGGCATCCAACCCGACCGCGCCACCCAGCACTTCCTGGATGGACTGGTTGGTCACGCACGGCGCCTGCTGCCCCCCGGAAGGGATAAAACCCGCTGGACCAGTGCCAGCAACCGCCACCTGACACTGGCATTCCTGGGCGAGACCTCTCCCGAGCTGGTTCCCGCCATCGAGAGGGGCCTGGTAGAGATCGCCGACAACGCCACCGCCTGCTCGGCCAGGGTCGTGTCCCTGGGCCCCTTCCCACGCCCACGGGCCGGCCTGCTGGCCGCGGAAATGATCAGCAACCCGGGCCTGGACCGGCTGCACAACGGCTGCCGGGAGTTAATGCGCGATCTTGGCATGAAACCCGAAAGCGCCGCTTTCCGCCCCCACTTTACACTGGGGCGTAACCGCCGGGGATTCGGCCGCTTTCCCGCCGAGCAGCTGGACTTCGTGGTGCAGCTGGACAACCTGGTGCTATATCGCAGTGAAATGGCACCCGGTGGAAGCCAGTACACGCCGCTGTTCGAGGCCTTACTGGAAGTGCGAGCGACTCCGGGCGACGATGCCGCCCGCAACTGACAACCATAAAAAAAAGCCCGCTGAAAGCGGGCTTCTTTACAAGACGGCCTGGGTGAATTCCCCGGCCGGCACCTGCAGCAATCAATCCAGGTAAGACAGCGCGTATTCGGGATACATGATTAACCGCGGCCGCGACAGGCGGCGTGCATCGAGGATAAACACGTAGTTTTTGCCCGCATCCTCTGCCGGGATGGTCCGCCGGAACTTGAGAGTACTGAAACCACTTACCTCATAGGTCTGCAGCCCGGCCTCTACCGGGGCCACGACGCGATACTGGTTATGGCCCAGAAACTCAAAATCATGGGGATCTCCCCGGGATGACTCCAGTGTGAGGGATTTGAAGGTGTGCGTACCCTGCCCCTCGCCTTTCTCTGCCATCAACTCTTTCAGGCGTGCCTGTTCCCGCTTTACGTAAGCCAGGAGCTCCTCATCGATTTCATCCAGCGCCTCGCCCTGGGCTGCCGCGGAAGAACCTGTATCCTGCGCCTCGGCCGCCTTTGCCATGGACGGCTCCGGCAGTTCCGGTTTTTTTACCGGGGGCTGGCTTTTCGCGAGCTTCTCTGCGCGGCGAGCCGATTCAGCTTTTTGCAGCATTGCTGCAACCAGTCCATCCACCTTGCTCTTCTGGGCGGCGATTCGATCACGGCTGCGGGCAATCGCCTGCTGGACGCTCTGCTCCTCTGCCTTGAGCTCCTCGTAATTGGACTGGATGATCTCCACCCTCCGGGAACGACTGTCCACGCCACGCTGCGCCATCTTGAAGGCATGCTTCGCCTTGCGTAGCTGGCGCTCGGAGTTGGTGTCGGCGTTGCGCTTGTGCTCGCGCTCTGCACGGGTCAACTCGATACGACTCTGTTCATAGTTTTCGCGCGCCTCTTCCAGGGAGTCACGTGCCTCACCGAGCTTGTAGTCGTAGGCGAGGAGCTCATTCTCGAAGTCCTCGGCTTCCACCATGCGGTTTTCCAGCGACTGCTCCATCCGCGCAAGACGGTTCTTCTCCGCGTTCAGGGTCGCCTGGGTCTGGGCAACAGCCGTCGCTCCCCAACCCAATGCAACCGCCAGCCCAACCCACTTGCAGTACCTCGCTACCACCATAATCAAGAACCTGTTACCTATTTTGCTCTCGTTTTACGCACCCTGCCCCGCCCGGGCCCCCGAAGGGAAAGCAGCTGCAATAACCAGGCCAGCTGCTGGAAGGCAAGTGCGTCACGGATAATCGCTTTATTTGTTCCCCAAATTGCCGAGCGCCCACGCCGGGCACTGGGCTCTCATTCTACGCAGCGCCCGCCGGCACTGCAACGACTGGCGGCTTGCAGTCGGTCACTAAACACTCACCTCGCGACGGAACTTTTCGCTGCCCGGGGGCACCATTTCGGGTCACATTTTTGTGACATTTTTACCGTCGCAACGCTTGATTTTTTTCTTGGCGGGAGCATTATGGGTAACAGGGAGCAAAAAGCTGATCTCGATGAGATTGGAGCCCGGACGTAAAACACCTTGAGCCGCACGGCGGCAAAATAATCGTTGCGAATCCGTTGGCCTCCGGTCCCGAAGCTCTCAGCTACTCCCTAAAAGGGCGCCCTTCCTTTTATCCGGCAAACCGCACAAGCGGCCTGCATGGTTTTCCTATAACCGGAGGTAAGTGCCCATGAAAATTGCGCCGAACGATAACATCGTGTTCCGCGATATCGACAAGTCCCCTGCTCTCGCAGATACGGTATCGAAAAAACTGCATAAACTGGAACGTTATTGCGGCGACATCATCCAGAGTCGTGTCGTGCTCGAAGCCCCCCACCAACACAAGAACAAAGGCCGGCAATACCGCGCCTCGGTCGAACTGGCCGTCAGCGGTACTCCCGTGACCATCAGCAACGAAAGCGAATCCATTCATCGGGCAATCAAAACCGCTTTCGAATCTGCCGAACGCTGCCTGAAGGAGCGCAGTAACCGGCGTATTGCCCAGCGGCACCAGGGAGTGGCAGGCTAGCAAGTGACGAGCTAGTCACCGCCTTCGCACCCTTGCCCGAGTTCCGGGCAGGCATTGCCAACCGGGGCTGGCAGGATCGCCGGCCCCGACACCCAAACCCGCGTCAGCCGATCAATAAGCCTGCTTTGCCGAGTGACCTTCGGGAACCCGGCCTACCCTTTCCCCGCCTCAATGACTCCAGCTGCAGGTGCACAGCATCGGGCAGAATAGGCAGTTCAGCTTTCCCACTCCCCTTCAGGTTTCCTCCCCGCCAGACCTCGCTATCCAGCCGGCAGGGAGTGCACTGGATCAGGTAGACGGCGTCCGCATGGTGACAAACTCCTCTGCTGCGGTGGGATGAATACCGATGGTCTGGTCGAAGGTCGCCTTGGTAGCCCCGGCCTTCAGGGCCACCGCAATGCCCTGGATGATCTCACCCGCATCCGGGCCGACCATGTGGGCACCCAGAACCCGGTCGGTGCTCGAATCCACAACCAACTTCATCAGGGTTCTCTCATCCCGGCCACTGACCGTGTGACGCATGGGTCTGAACTCCGACTTGAATATGGTTACCTGCAGACCGGAGTCACGGGCTTCCTCTTCCGACAGGCCCACCGTACCGATATTCGGCTGGCAAAAAACCGCCGTGGGGATATTGTTGTAATCGATCTCTGCCGTTTCACCAGTCTGGAAGTGTTTCACCAGGGCCATTGCCTCGGCCAGGGCTACCGGAGTCAACTGGGGCTCTCCAGTCACGTCGCCAAGGGCATATACCGAGCGCACATTGGTGCAAAAATTATCATCCACGGAAATCGTGCCATCGCGGTGCATGACCACTCCCAGTTCACCGAGCCCCAGTTCCGCGGTATTCGGCCTGCGGCCGGTAGCAAAGAGCACCGCATCCACATTCAGCGGCGCACCGTCACCGGAGTGCACCAGCAGGCTGCCATCGTCCTGTTTTTCGATAGACGTGACCTGGTGATTAAAATGCAGGCAAACACCTTTCTTGCCAATCTCACCGCGGGCAAACTCGCGAATCTCGCGATCAAAGCCCCGCAGGAACAGCTCGCGACGATAAGAGAGATGCGTCTCCGCACCCAGCCCGGCAAAAATACCGGCAAACTCCACCGCAATATAACCACCGCCAACCACCAGGATGCGCTGGGGAAATGACTGCAGGGAGAAGATCTCATTCGAGGTGATGGCGTATTCCCGACCCGGAATCTCCGGCACGAAGGGCCAGCTGCCGGTTGCCACCAGGATGCGTTCCGCACTGAACTGCTGGTCGCCCACCGCCACCGTGTGTGGCCCGGTCAACCGTGCACGGGCATCAAAGGTCTGCACACCGGAGTTCGCCAGCAGGTTGCGGTAGATACCATTCAGGCGGCCAATTTCCACCGCATTGTTATCCCGCAGCGTGGCCCAGTCGAATGAGGGCTTCCCGGGTTGCCAGCCGAAGCCAACCGAATCCTCAAAATCCTCGCTGAAGGCGCTGGCGTAGACGAACAGCTTCTTCGGCACACAGCCAACATTCACACAGGTTCCACCCATGTAGCGATCCTCTGCCACCGCCACCCGCATACCTGCCGTAGCCGCCATCCGGGAGGCTCGCACACCACCCGATCCGGCGCCGATGACAAAAAGATCAAAATCATATTCCGACAAAATAAACTCCTGTTACTCCTGAGCCTGGACGCGCGGCCCACCCAGTACGTCCACAAACCGCAAGGCTACCGGGATTACCACTCAACGCCAAAACGAACCAAATTGACTTTTGTTTCTTAATAGCCGTTGACTTTAGCCTCGCTATTCGATACTTATGAGATGTTTATCACAAAAAGAAGCCTGTTAACGACTAGAACAAACTATAGGCAGACAAAATGGACGCTTTATCCTCAAGACCACTGCGGGTTTTCTGGTTTCTCTGCCTGCTACTGTTTACCAGTGCAGCGAGTGCCAAGGAGCACCCCTCTTACCTCACGCCACAATACTGCGATGGCCTGGTGCAACAATTTGTTGACTCGGGTATGCGCAGCCTGGGCAAGTATGTCAATGACCACTTCGACCCAAAGTATCGCGGTGGCATTCGCAATACCATCCACTTTCTCAAGCAACGGTCCAGCTGGATCTCTGAGTGCGACGCCTACCTGCAGGATACCGCCAACGGCAGTGCCTTCTACAACCGCGCGCTCACCGACAACATCCTCAGCGCAATCGATGCACTCGCCCGGGAGCTGCAGCTCGTGCGTGATGGGGTCGAATACTCCGACGAAAATGGCGTGAACAATCCTACGCCCTTTATCAAGGAACGTTACGAGCAACTCGCAGAATACGTCGATGAACACCACACTCGCTTCCTGATGAAGAAGCAATTCCAGTAAGCGACTGCACCCTCCAGGTTACCGGCCATCTGCGCGATGGCCGGGCTCCTCGCCGAGGTACGCCGCCAGTGCCGAGAGCTGCTGACCCAGCACCTGGTCCACGGGAGCGGCAACACGGTCCAGCTGGGCGCTTGCCGCACCCCAGACCCGGTACTCCCAGGTCAGCGTGGCGCCACTGCCCCGGGGCACTATGCGCCAACGCATAAGGCCGCTCACCGGCATGGTCTGCAGCGGGCCCAGCTCCCCCCGCAACCGCACCTCGCGCTCCGGTACGGCATAGATCACCCGCAGGTGCTCGGCCGAAGCCCCACCCCAGCGCTCGCAGAAGCAACCGCCAGCGGCCAGGTCAAAGGAGAAGTTGCCCGCATCCCCGGAATAACTGTGATCACCGCTCCACCACTTCGGCAATGCCGCGAGCCCGGCGAAAACCACATCACTCGATACGCCCAGTTCGACTTCATGGCGAATAACAAATTCGTCACTTTCGCTGTGCAGCACCGCGGCGGTCGGGGCAGCTGAGGCAAATGCCAGCGCCCAGGCAGCCGCTCCATTGCGCAGTCTACTTGGCATTCCCTTGGCTCCTGTTCTTCCCGCTCATCTTTTCAGGTTGTCCCGCGCGCGCAGTTCAGCCTCTCCCAGCTGACGCTGCAGATCATTGGCGCCCGACGCACCGGCCCCCAGTACACGCTCTTTGAGGCTGGCGGCAATACGGCGTGTCAGTGCGCCTAGGCGCGGCCGCTGCTTGTCGGAAAACGGGACGGGGCGGCAGGCCTGCAAGGTCGCAAGTCCGATCCTGCCCATAAAGAGGCTCGCCCCCATCCCCTGCCCCAGGCGCGCAGAGACGCTGCTGAGCATGCTGTCGCCAACCAGCTCCGGCCACAGTTCGCTTACCGCGTACTCGCTGGCGCCGCTATAGGCCACCAGTGCCAGCACCTTTTTGAACAGTCGCCAGCGGATGACCATGGACGGCCGCACTCCGTAGATCTGTGCCACATCGTCGATCATTCGCAGCGACTGTCGCAGGGCCACCAATACATCGAGGGTGGCAAACGGACTCAACCCCACCAGGGCGCCGGTACTGGTGGCGTGGCGGACGATCCTCCGCAGGGCCTCCTGGTCCAGCGCCTGAAGGAAAGTGACCTCCAGGTGCTGCAGCAACTCACTGCTGTCATAGTAGTCCGGCGCCTCGTCCAGCACCCTGGCCAGCAGCACGCCCTGGGGCTTGCCGCCGAAATGCTGCTGGAGCTGGCCACGGAATTTTTCCGCATCCTCGTTACTGCGGCAATCGCGCAGCTCCGCTGCCAGCTCCTGGGTCTCCTGCAGGCGGCGCAGGGGCCTCCCGGCACGGAAGAACTCCCATACGGAAGCAACAATCGTCGCCGCCAGCGATACGATAATGACGCCGGCCAGCACCCCCAGGGTCCAGTGGCGCTCCATCGCCCAGCCAAATAACTGGTGCAGTTCCCAGGCAACTGCCGCTGCGGCAAGGGCCAGCCCCGCAGCCAGTGCCGGCTTCCAGAAGCGCAACCGGAAAAAAGGCACCCTCAACTCGGAAAAAGAAATCCTGTCCGGGAGTGATTCACCGGTGGTAATCGAGCGCGGCAGCTCATCATCTGCATCGCTGATATCCTCAACCCGGGTCGAGGACCGCGAACTCGTCCGCGGCTCGGGCTCGTCCACAGGCTCAATACGGGTCTTGCGGCGGGTCTTGTCCTGCTCACCGTTCATTACAGTCGGTCTCCCAGCAACAGGTTCAATAATGCATCGAGGCGAATATGCGGAATAGTGCCGCCGGAGGCCATTCCAGTCGGTGGCCGCAGTTGCGGCGGTGCGGCTCCGGCATAGTGTTCCCAGTCGTTTACCTCCTCGGGAAGGCGGGCAAGGATCTCTGCATTCTCAAACCCCAGGTGCCGCCCCTGAAGGTCATGCCCGACAAGCATACGGCGGCCATTGCGCTGGCTCTCATTGGAGCAACGCACCGCGGCAATCGCTTCACAGAAAAGGGGCAGGCCCTGGTGCCGGGCCCCGGAGAAAGCCTGCTGCAGTTGCTGCCCCAGCAACTGGCGCAGGGCGTCATGGTCAGCGGCCAGTACCTGGTCCACCTTGGTGGCGGCAAAAACCAGGCGATCCACCCGCGGCCGCCATAACTTGCGCAGCAGGCCTGTACTGCCATAGCGGAAAGTATCGGCGATATGCCCGAACGCGAGGCGCATGTCGTCAAGGGCCTGCTCACCCGCATACAGGGTACCTATCATATCCACCAAGACCAGCTGGCGATCCAGGTGCCGAAACTGCTGCTCGACAAACGGCTGCACCTGCTCTTCCACGTACTGACTGTAATACCGCTCCAGGGTTTTGAAGTTACTGTCATCCGGCAGCGATGACAGGCTCTCCGGCGGGTGGCCGCGGAGATCGAGCATTGGCAACACATTGTGGGACAGCTCATCGGTCAGGGCGCGACCTGGCTGCAGGTAACTGAGGCGGCGTTCACTTCGGCACTCCAGCAGGAACTGCCGGTAGTCCCGCCAGAGGTCCGCAACGCGGGCGGGATCGGCGCGGTCGCGGGGATCCAGCGCTGCCAACTGTGACATCAGGCGCGGCGCCAGCCCCGCACGGGAGTCAGTACCAATCAGGTGGGCCTGGTGACGGCACCAATCCTGGTAGGACATACCCAACAGGGGCAGGTCCATCAGCCACTCGCCCGGGTAATCGCGCAACTCTATCACCAGCGTGCGTGTGGTTTCGCTGCGCAGGCGGCGCCGGTGGCGCAGGTGCACATGCAGCTCCATCGCGGAAACCTCGCGAGTGCTCTCGGGCCAGCGTGGCGGCTGTGACAGCAGCGCATCGAGGCAATGGCGGTAATCAAACACCGGCAGCCCGGAATCCACCGCGGGAAGGATCTCTGCGCCCAGCAGGTCACCGTTGAGCGCAGGCGCAAAGCCCGGCAACTGGGCCCGCTGGGGATGGCTCAGCTGGTAAATCAGGCTGGTCAGGAGGGTGGACTTGCCGGCGCCACTGAGCCCCGTAACGCCCAGGCAGAGACGGCGGTCCAGCAGCCGCTCAGCAGCCCACTGGGACTTCTCCCCGGCCTTCTTCCCCCAGCGGCGGACTTTATCACGCAGCTTTCTGCCTTTTCCTGGCTCCACTTCACTCATGCTACGACCGAGCTCCCTCGCTGTCTCCGCGGCACCAGCGCCCCGGAGAAACTGCTGACCCGGCAAGGATAACAGGTCATGGAAAAACCTGCGTCGCCGCATGAGATCGGCCTGCCGTCATGCTGCAACAACCCATCGTTTTGCCGGCCCCGGATACAAAAAAAGCGCACAGGGCTACTGTGCGCTTGTCTGGGCGGTGACACCCGACGGGATCAGTCCACCAGGGCAATATCCCCGGATCCCATTACCGAGAAGGACTCCTTCGCCGGTCGGCGCAGCACCACGTCACCGGAACCCATGACGGCGCCCTCTGCAGAATCGGACTGAAGGTTGCGCCCCAGGAAATCGCCAGAGCCCATGATGCTGACGGAGAGCGAAGCGACCTTGCCGCCCACTACCATATCGCCGGAGCCCTTGATCTCGGCGCCAAAAGAGTCGCCGATAACACTGTCCAGGCGGATATCGCCGGAGCCCTTGATGGACGCCCTGGCCTCTACTGCGAGGACCGTACCCAGGGTCAGGTCGCCGGAGCCGGTAACCGCGGCCTGCAGGGATTCAGCCGCCACCTTGTTGACCCTGAGCGAGCCGGATCCGGTCACCTCCAGGTCGAGGGTCTCGCTCTCCAGCAGTTCCGCCCGGGCATCGCCCGACCCGGTTACTTCCAGCGACTCGAGTCGTGGCAGCACCACCCGGTAATCGACCCCCTCACTGTCACTGACCGTGACCACACCGAAGAAGCGGCGGTGCTTGTCCCGGACCGACAGTTCCAGGGTATCGCCCTGCACTTCGGCCACGGCCAGCTCGACGACTTCCTTCGACCCGGTGGCGATCACCTCGAAAGTGTCCCCCTGGACCACTTCCAGCTGGGAGTTGCCCTTGAGCTCGATGCGGGTAAACCCGTCCAGCGGGAACTGTTTACTCACGTCCTCAGCATGGGAAGCCAGCGAGACGGCCAGCAGCATTACCAGCGCCAGGCCCCCCAGCGGGCGTTTCAGGAAAGATTTTGCGGCCATTTGATCCTCACAGATACTCAGTTGTCCCCTGTTACCCACTTATGACGCAGCAAACACGGGTTGTGGATGCAGTGCTGGCGAGATTTTTCACGCGAACAAGTGACTCAGGAGTCTATCGCGGCTTCGGCGAAGCCCAGCTCGGTCAATGCACTGCGCACCTTCTTAGCTTCCGCTGCCAGTTCCCCAGCCTCGGCTGGCCGTTGCTTGGAGAAGTCAAAGTCGTCCAGGGCCTCAACCGGAACCAGGTGGATATGGGTGTGGGGAACCTCCAGGCCCGCCACCATCACCCCCACCCGGCGGGGCTGGTACACCGACTTGAGGCCCTTGGCCACTCGCTGGGCCACGTGCATCAGGTGCGCGGACAGATCCTCGGGCACATCATCCCAGTGATTGATCTCCTCGACCGGGATGACCAGGCAATGGCCGGGCTTGATCGGGCTGATGGTCATAATGGCTACCGCCCGCTCATCGCGCCAGATGAAATGTCCCGGCAGGTCGCCATTGATAATCTGGGTAAAAATACTCGCCATAAAACTCCCCTTGCCACTTTATGAATACACGCACCACCGCAATGGTATGCGAATGGAACCGCCCTATCAGTCAGGCCTGACAGTCTACCAGCCTTATGGGATTACGCAGCTTGTTTACTGCCCCTCTCGCTAGATGCGGGGCCAGGTGGTTCTGACTTGCCAGTTCGGCGCCTGGCTCCTTGCACAATTTTGTCATCCCGGTGCCGGCGCGGAACACCCGAAGAACAAGATGACAATCTCGAGGCAGGCCGTTGGCAGCTCCGGGGCGTTCGCGTAGTCTCGCCGCATAAATTGGTTCCGCCGGGCAGGCATCACCCTGGGGACGGGTACCCGCGGGACAACCACAACAGCTATTCCACGACTTCCATACCGGGGGGAACCAATGAGCAATCTGCTGGACCAGATTGGAGGCACCGCTGTACTCCATCGCACCGTCACGGAATTCTACCAGGCACTCGGCCGCCACCTGTCCACCAATGACGCCCGTGATCATTGCAAGCAGCAGGCGCGCCAGGCCCAGTTTATCAGCAATGCCCTAGCCGGCAGTCCCGAGCCCGTTCGGTCGAGCCGCGCCCGCTTTCTCGCTCGCGGGCTCAACGGGCCACTGTTCGAGGCACTGCTGGAATACCTGCAGCCGCGGCTGGTGGAACTCGGCATCCCGCATTCCGTCAGCAGCGACCTGGTGGAGGCAGCCGAGGGCCTCTACGACCACTGCGACGCCCACTTGTCCCTGGCCTGCTGACCCTCCCCCGACCTTCCCCCGGGCAGGCAATGGTTGCGACCGGCCCGGGCGGTCAATACAATACGCCCTTCAAAGCCTTATCTCTCCTTTTTGCATGGCTTCCGCATGCGGTAAGCGCTACTTCATTCACCCACCTTTCTCAGAGACTTTTCATGAAGATTGCCAACCACTCCGTAGTGGAGATGCACTACACCCTGAAAGACGCCGACGGCACCGTTATCGACTCCTCCGAGGGCCGCGAGCCGCTCAAGTTCCTGCAGGGCGTGGGCAACATCATCCCCGGACTGGAAAAAGAGATGCTGGACAAGGCTGCCGGCGACAAATTCACTGCCGTGATCCCGCCCGAAGAGGCCTACGGCCCGCAGAACCCGCAGCTGATCCAGACCCTGCCGCGCAGCGCATTTGGCGGTGTCGACAAGCTGGAAGTGGGCATGGCGTTCCGCGCCCAGAGCACCGAGGGCCAGCCGATCGAAGTCGAAATCATCGAAATCGACGGCGACAACGTCACCATCAATGGCAACCACCCGCTCGCCGGTGTGGAGCTGCACTTCGAGGTTGAAGTGGTTTCCGTACGCGAAGCCACTCCGGAAGAGATCGATCACGGCCACGTGCACTGATCCTTTTCCCGGCGGCCCCCGGGCCGCCGAACTGCCTGCCTTCGTTTTTATTTCCCCTCCGACTACCATTGCCAGCTGACCCTGACACTACCGATGGCCAGCACCTCTATGGCGACCAGCCTGCCCGATCGCATCATCCTTTTTGACAGCCTCTGCAACCTGTGTAATGGCTGGGTGCACTTTGTGCTGGAGCGGGACCGCACAGGGTTATTCACCTTTTGCCGCGCCCAGTCCCCGGCCGGCCAGAAGCTACTTGAGGGGCTGGGCCTACCACTGGATGACTACGAATCCGTGGTTTACCTGGAGCGGGCCAACGGCCAGCACCGGCCCCACTTCAAGAGCGAGGCGGCCCTGCGGGTACTGGGTAAGCTACCGGGCGCAGCGCGGCACCTGCGTTTACTCCGCGCTTTGCCACTTGTGCTCCGGGACGCGGTATACGATATCATCGCGCGCAATCGCTACCGGCTGTTCGGGCGCCGGGATGACTGCCGGCTACCAGCCGCAGCGGAGCAACACCGTTTTCTGGAAACGATCGACGAATGAAACTGAGTGAGCAGTACCAGCAGAGATTTGGCGGGATCGCACGACTTTACGGGGACGCGGCATTGCCCGTGCTGCACAGTGCCCATTGCATTGTGATTGGTGTTGGCGGCGTCGGCAGCTGGACCGCAGAGGCCCTGGCCCGCTCAGGGGTGGGCACAATTACGCTGATCGACCTCGACGACGTTTGCATCACCAATACCAATCGCCAGAGCCACGCCCTGCAAGACACCATCGGCCAGCAGAAGGTGGCAGTACTGGCCGAGCGCCTGCGCCAGGTCAACCCGGAAATCCAGGTGCATGAAGAAGAAGATTTCATTGCCCAGGACAACCTGGCAGAGCTGATTGACCCGGACGCCCGGCCTGTCGACGTGGTGATTGACGCAATCGACTCGGCGCGGGTGAAGGCAGCACTCATCGCCTACTGCAAAGCGCGCAAGCTGCGTCTGGTGACCGTGGGTTCCGCCGGTGGCAAACTGGATCCGCGCCGAATCGAATGGGACGATTTGGGACGCACAGTAAACGACCCGATGCTGGCCAAGGTGCGCCAGCACCTGTACCGATTCCACAACTTCCAGAAATCGCGCAAACGGGTGTTCGGCGTGGATGCCATTTATTCCCCGGAGCAGATGGTCTACCCGCAACCCGATGGCCAGGTGTGCGCCCGCAAGAGTGCCATGCAGGACGGGGTGAAACTCGATTGCAGCGGCGGCTTTGGTGCTGCCACCATGGTGACCGGCACTTTTGGCTTCGTCGCCGCCTCGCGCGCTATCGAGCGCCTGCTGCAGAAGAAGCTCAGCCGCTGACCTGTGCGTGAATCCGCTGCAGCAGCGCGTGAAAGCCGTTGCTGCGCGATTCACTCATGTGCCTGGCCAGGCCCAGCTCGGTAAACAGGCCGGACAGGTCCCGGCCGAGAATCTCCCCGGCCTCGCGACCATTTACCTGTGACAATAGCAGGGCTGCCAGGCCCTTGACCACACGGCTGTCGCTGTCAAAGGCAAAATAGTGCCGGCCAGCCTCCTCCCGGTGGACCAGCCACGCATCCGCCTCACAGCCCCGCACCAGGTTTTCCGGCCGGCGGATCTCAGGCTTACCAGAGATCGACTTGCCCCAACGCAGCAGTTCACGGTAGCGATCCTGCCACGAGCGCTGTGCCGCGAGCCGCTCCAGTTGCAGGGCACCCAGCTCGTCGGCGCTCCACCGGGAACCGGCCCCTTCCACACTCACCAGCGACTGGTCCAGCTGCAGGTAGTCCGCGACCGCCAGCAGCAGTGCCTCGATCTCCGCAAACGTATTGTAGGCGGCCACCGAGGCCCGCACTGTAGGCCCGCTGCCCGCCGCCCGCAGCAGAGGCTGGGCACAGTGGGTGCCGACGCGCACAGCGATATCCCGCCCGTCCAGCCAGTGCATCAGGTCGGTGGCCTCGCCGGTTTCCGGTGCGAATGCCGTCACTCCCAGGTTGTGCTGCGGCTGGCTCAGCAGGCGCAGGCCGGGCAGCGCGGCGATCCCCTCGTGCAAGCGCGCCAGCAACGCCTGTTCGTGCGCGGCCATGCCCGGGCGGTCCTGCTGCCCGAGAAACTCAAGCGTTGCGCCCAGGGCGGCGATCCCGGCGAGGGACGAAGTACCCGCCTCAAATCGGTGCGGCAAACCGGCGTAATCACTGTGATACAGGCCCACCCCGGTAATCATCTCCCCACCGCCCTGCCAGGGGGGCATTGCGGCCAGCCATTGCTCGCGCCCGTATATCAGGCCGATTCCGGTGGGACCGTAAAACTTGTGCGCGGAACAGACCAGGAAATCGCAGCCGATCGCCTGCACGTCGAGCGGCTCGTGGGCTGCGAGCTGCGCGGCATCCACCACCCAGCGCAGGTCATATTCCCTCACTTGTTGGCGAATGCGGGTAAAGTCCGGCCGCAGGCCCAGGGCATTGGAGCCACCACTGAGCGAGACGATGCGGGTGCGCGGCCCCAGTACTTCGTGCAGCCGGTCAAACTGGGGCACTCCGGCGGTGTGCGGCACATAGCGCAGGTTCAGCCCATGGCGCTCGGCAGCCATTTGCCACGGCACGATGTTGGCGTGATGCTCGATAGTGGACAGCACTATCTCGTCACCGCGCTGCAGGTCCTGGCAAAGACTGTAGGCCAGCAGGTTCAGGGCCTCGGTGGCGCCACGACAGAAAACCACTTCCCGCGGCGACGCCGCATTAAAAAAGCCTGCAGCCTGCGCCCGCACCCGCTCAACCATCTCGGTTGCCCGGCGGGCCAGCCGGTGACTGGAGCGATGGGTATTGGCATTACTGTGCCGGTAGAAGTCGCCCAGGGCCTCGATTACCACGTCCGGTTTCTGCGTGGTGGCAGCATTATCGAGATAGACCAGGTCGAGATTCTCCGGCTGTGCGAACAGCGGGAACTGGCTGCGGAAATGCTCCGGCGAAAACGTTGGCTGGCTCATAGGGAAAATAATTGCCTGGTATTGCGAAGTGCCTGTACCGCCACTTCTTCTACGGGGACTGCACGCAGGCTTGCCAGTTCGGCGGCAATGTCGGGCAGGAACTCGGGACTGTTGCGTTGGCCCTGGCGCCCGGACAGGGGCATATCCGGTGCATCGCTTTCCAGGAGCAGGGCTTCCAGGGGCACTGCGGCTACTGCCCTGCGGGTCTTGGCCGCACGGGGGTAGGTGATTGTGCCGCCGATGCCCAGGTAAAAACCCAGCTTCCAGTATTCTCGCGCGATTTCTTCACTGCCGCTGAACGCATGGATCACTCCCCCCCGCAATGGGCGGTACTCCTTTAACAGCGCGAGCACATCGGCATGGTAACGATGCACATGGATGATCAGCGGCAGCTGCAGCTCACACGCTGCTCGCAAATGCACCCGGAAGATGTCGCGCTGCAACGCCAGCGGGGTATCGATGGCCCTGTCCAGTCCGCACTCCCCGATCGCCACACAGCGGCTGTTGCGCCCCCAGTGGAGCAGCTGGCCCAGCAGCCACTCCTGCAATTCCTCACCCGGCCCCGGGTGATCCGTCGCCAGCTCTTTCACCCACCAGGGGTGCACACCCACGGCACCATGCCACTCGGGCCGGCGCTGCAGCAGTTCGAACAGGGTGCGCCACTGCGCAATGCTGACCCCGGGAATGACCATCCCCTTGAGGCCAAGCTGGCAGCATCGCTGCCAGACCTCGGACCGGTCGAGCGCGAAATCGTCAAAATCGAAATGGCAATGGCTGTCAATCAGTTCCACGGAGCGCCTGTCAATCCATCGGGTTACCGGGCAATTTTAACACGCAGCGGACAGCCCCGTTGCCGGGCTGCATAACGGGCAGACTGACGGGCCCGCTGCCGTTACAATGTGCTGCCACCAAGCCGGAGACCCCCCTTGCTCGAAGCCCTTTTGCCATTGGCCCTGTTTGTCTTTACCACCAGCATCACACCGGGCCCCAACAACCTGATGATCATGACCTCGGGCCTCAACCACGGTGTCGCGCGCTCATTGCCACACTTCCTGGGTATCTGCCTGGGCTTCCCGGCAATGATCATGGCCATCGGACTCGGCCTGGGCACGCTGTTTACGGAGTTCCCTTTCCTGCACCAGCTGATCCGCTGGGCGGGCATCGCCTACCTGCTGTACCTGGCCTGGGCTATTGGCACCACCCGCGAGGTGAGCAGTGCCGACCAGCGTCCCCCATTCACATTCCTGCAGGCAGCAGCATTCCAGTGGGTCAATCCCAAGGGCTGGGTAATGGCAGTGGGCGCGCTGGCGGCCTTCTCAATCCCCGGTGGCGAAGCGTGGCTCGACGCCAGCAGGGTGGCATTGGCTTTTATCCTCATCGGCGGCCCCTGCATCGTCACCTGGCTGCTGTTCGGGGTGGGCATGCAGCGCCTGCTGTCAAACAGCGATCACCTGCGCCGCTTCAATATCGCCATGGGCCTGCTGTTGGCAGCCAGCGTGATACCAATGGCATTTGAATAACAGGATGCCGGCGGGCACCAAATTCAACTTTTCCTTCCAGAACGGCCCTTGAAAAGCCCCAGACTCGCCTCAGGTTGAGTAGTGACGGCGGCGGTCGGCGTGATCTTCCGCCAGGCCGCGACAATGACAATTTCTGCAACTCAGTGGAGGTAGTCATGGATATGAAGAAGCTCGCACCATGGAACTGGTTCAGGGACGAGGAAGCCTCTGAATCCGCCCACTTAGCCCAGGCCGGCAGGCCCGCCCTGGAGTTCCCGACGGTTGCACGCCTGCAGGACCGGCTGGACCGCATGTTCGAGGAACTGTTCCACCGGTCCTCGAACCCCGACGGGGCCGGTGCGGGGCCGGTCGAGAGCCTGTTGCTAAAACCCAATGTGGACATTGCGGCGACCGAAGACAGGTACCTGATCTCGGTCGAGGTGCCAGGCATCGATGAAAAAGATATCGAAGTCCGCCTCGCCGACAACACCCTGACGATTCGCGGGGAGAAACGCCGCGAGCATAGAAAGAGCGACGACACCAGTTTTTACCGGCTGGAACGCAGTTACGGCGCTTTCCAGCGTGTGCTGTCGCTACCGGAGGACACCGACCGGGATGGCGTGGATGCCCAGTGCCGCAACGGTGTGCTTACCATTACCTTCCCGCGCAAGGCAGAGCCGCGGGACCAGGGCACCGTCATCGATATCCGCACAGCGGCCTGACGACAACTGATTCACGCACAGGGACGCCGCTCCCGAACAATAACCACTATTTCCAGACTGACAGAGGGAGGTAATCAATGCGCAGCATGCGATTTATGATTCCAATGCTGGCCGGGCTGGCAACCATCTCCATGCAGGTCGACGCCAGGACGCCGGAGGTCCTACAGGAGGACGGGGTTCGCTATGTGTCCGGCGGAATCGGTAAACAGGAACGACAGGCCCTGGATGCACTGGGCAACACCCTGGATGAAGAGTTCGATGCCCGGATCCACCTTAGCGCCAATTCCGGGCACTACCTGGGCAGCGCCCGGGTGGAAATCAGGGATTCAAGTGGGCGCACGGTACTGGACACACAAACCGCGGGCCCGCAGCTGCTGGTGGACCTGCCTGCCGGCACTTACACCATCGAGGCCCGCAATGGTGATCGCCCCCAGGGGGCCCGCATTGAGGTGGGGCAGAATGGTGGCATTGAGCCCGTTTACCTCACCTGGGCCATCTGATGCCCCCTGCCCGGGGGCCGGCCTGCTGGCCGGCGCCCGGCGGTCTCACAGCGTCCCCGACGGTACCGCCTTGCCCGCCTCGAGCTCCGAGCGAAAGTTCTTCACCATTTGCCTCATAAACAGGCGAGGCGCCAGGCGATAGAGATAAGCCCCGAGCAATGTCATATCCCGGGGGAACAGGCGCTCCTCCCCTCTGCGGTATGCCGTGACAATTCTTGCTGCCATCCAGTCGGCGCTTCTCACCGCCCCGACAGTGCTTTGCTTGTGCTGGGCCTTACCGCCATCGCCGGACAGCGCATTGCGGTCAATATTGGTGGCGACGAAACTGGGGTAAACCATCAGTACGGAGATTCCCTCCTCGCGCACCTCTTCCCGGAAGGTCTCGAAATACTGGTGCAGGGCACTCTTGGCCGCACAGTAACCGGCACGCCCCAGCACCGGCATCCAGCCAGCCATGGAGCTGATATTCACCACGCAACCGCCCGCGCGACGCAGCTCATGAAGCAGGCCCTGGGCCAGCTCCACCGGCGCATGGTAATCCACCGCCATAACCCTGCGGATAACCGCGTTGTCGGTCTGGCAGGCCAGGCTGCGATGGGTAATCCCGGCATTGTTAACCAGTAAATCTACACGCTCGTAAGCCGATTTCAGCCGCGCTACCAGGCCTGCCACTTCCTGCTCACTGGAGAGGTCAGCAGTCCAGGCCCGGGCCCGGATACCACGTTGCTGCAATTCCGCCACACGGTCCTCGAGTGCGCTGCCGGCCAGGTCCACCAGCGCAAATTCCGTATCCCGGTCACCCGCCAGGGCCTCCACCAGGGCCCACCCCAGCCCCCCGGCAGCGCCGGTGACAACCAATACCCGCCCTTCCGCCACCGAACTCATGCCGAATCCCCAACCGGCTGCCGCACCGGCTCCAACTTGAGCGCCTCACGGGCGAAGAAGTCGAACGCTTCGGCCGAGGTCTTCTGCGGAATGAATCCCAGCTCTTCTTTCAGGCGTCGATTACACAATACCGGTCGGTACTGCAGGAACTTCACCTGCTCTGGCTGCTTGTCGGTCAGGTGCAGCGTATAGCCGGTTCCCAGCAACATCTTGACCAGCCATACCGGCGGTGTGCGCAGTGGCTTGTCCAGGCGCGCGGCAATCTCCCGCGGCGTCAGCGCACCGTCCCCGGCAAGATTGAAAATACCGGAAGCATTGCGATCCACCCCGAACTCGATCGCCCGCACCACGTCCTGGTCCCAGATAAAGACAAACGGGGAGTTGTGCCCGCCCGGATCGAGGATCGCGCTACCGGAAAAGAGCTCGGCAATCTTGCTTTTGGTCGTTGCCCCGATCACGGAGCAGGGGCGGAACACCAGCTGCTTCAGTTGCGGATACTGCTCACGGTAGGCCGCCAGCATCTCCTCCACCAACCGCTTGTTGTCAGAGTAGCCAAACTCCGGATTACCCCGCAGGGGGTGACGCTCCTCCAGCCACTCCGGGTTGTCAGGATGATAGCCGTACGCCGCCCCGCTGCTGGTCACGGTTACATGCTCCACGCCCGCGGTCAGGCAGGCCCGCAGCACATTTTCGGTCCCCTCGACATCAATCCGGTATTCGGCGGCACGGTCGCGCCCCGCTGCCATCACCGAGGCCAGGTGAACCACGTGGGTTACTGCCTCGGCGCGCATCAGTTCGCCCAGTGCGGCGTCACAGATATCCAACTTGAAAATCGGGAAGGTTGCCGGGCGGGGGTGAATATCCACCCCAACCACCGGCATTTCCCCGGCCAGTCGCTCCCCCAGCTGCTTGCCGATATATCCCGAGGCACCCGTTACCAGTACTTTTTTGCGCGTCATAAAGCTTTTCTTGTCTCTTCGGTTGAGGGGCGCAGCCAGTTCGCACCGCGTCCGGAAAAGTTCCAGTAGCCCGCCAGGGCCAGGCCGCCGACCAGGTGCCAGACACCCCAGAACCCGGCGACCACCAGCATCTCGCCAGCGCCGGGGTAGAAGGTGAAGAGCACGGCCAGGGCGAGGCCGGAATTCTGGATTCCCACCTCCATGGTCACCGCCCGCCGCTCGGCAACCGGCAGCCGCATCACCCGGCCACTGACATTGCCCAGCAGGAATGCAAGCGCGTTGTGGGCCACCACCAGCAGCAATACCGCGCCGGCCACCTGCATCGCGGTTTCCCAGTGCTTGCTGAAAGACACCACCACAAACAGCAGGAACACCAGCAGCGACGTGCTGCGAAAAAACCGCTCACTGCGAACCGCAAAACCGGGGAAACGCGCCCCGACCAGCATTCCCAGCAACATCGGCAATGCCAGCACCAGGACCACCAGTAACACCATACTGCCGGCCGGCAGTGCGATCTCCTCCAGCAGCCCGCGGGTGGCGGGATTGAGCCCGCCATAGAGGGCGAAATTGAGTGGCGTCATTACCACCGCAGCCAGGCTGGACACAGCGGTCATGCTGACTGAAGTTGCCACACTGGCCCGCCCGATCCAGGTCATTACATTGGAGAAGGTGCCGCCGGGACAGCACGACACCAGGATCATCCCCAGCGCCAGTCCGGGGCTGACCTCAAACCACCAGGTCGCCAGACAGGTAATAGCAGGTAGCAGCAGGAATTGGGCGACCAGCCCGGTCACCGGTGCCACCGGACGACGCAACACGGCGACAAAATCTGCCGGCCGCAATCCCAGTGACACCCCGAACATCATGAACGCCAGCACTGTATTCAGGGCGAGCAAAGCACCGGGCGACATCTGGAAGCTTTCCGCTACCTGCAGGGTACCTTCCACTAGACTGCCCCCACGCTCCGCTGGCCACCGGCAGCCACCGGCGCCGGCAGGTCGCGCTGCAGCTGGCGGCGGTGCGTGCGCAGCGCCTTGAGGTAAGTATCCTTGTGCACGTAATAGGCCATGCGCTCCAGCTGCAGGTACTTCATGCCGCCATCAGCACGGGCAGTCGCCCGCTGGCGCTTGATGACCTGGAAATCAGCGGCGGATCGGGCGCCGTCCGCAAGCTGGCGGATATAGAGCGCGACCAGCTCCGCCTGTTCGTTGCGCCCCTCCCAGCCAAGCCCGGCCGCTTCCACCATTCCCATCAGGAACAGGTTGTCGTACTCCGGGTGGAACGCGTTCAGGTACAGGCTTGGCGCCATGCCCTGCCAGTTGAGATGCTCGCGATCGATAAACGGGTAATGCAGCTTGTAACCCGTTGCCAGCACGATCATGTCGTACTCGGCACTGTGGCCGTCGGCAAAGGTGACGGTGTTGCCTTTGATACTGGCAATATCCCCCCGCGGGTGCACGTCGCCGTGGCCGATATGGTGCAGTATGAGGGAGTTGATGACCGGGTGGGACTCAAACATCTTGTAGTCCGGTTCCGGCAACCCGTACTGGCTCGGCCGACCCAGCATCAGGCGGGCCAGGGCTGCACTGATGCGCTGCTGTACGAAGCGCGGCAGGCGGATCTTGCCGCCCACGGCATCAGTGGGTTTGCCGCCGATAAACTTGGGCAGGAAGTAGTAACCACGGCGCAGGCTGATATCCACAGTGCGCGCCCGGTGCGCCGCATCCACAGCGATATCCGCACCACTGTTGCCACAGCCCACCAGCAGTACCCGTTTGCCATCAAACACGGCCGGGTCGCGATAATCACAGGAGTGAATCAGCTCGCCATCGAATTCCCCGGGGAGCTGCGGCATGTTCGGGTGATGCAGGGTGCCGTTGGCAATCAACAGGCCGCCAAAGGCACGGGTCTGCTCCTCACCGTGACAGCGGGTGGTAATCAGCCAGTCGTCCCCATCGCGCTCGCAGCGCACCACTTCCGTGTTGAACTCGTAACAGTCATACAGCCCGAACTCCCGCGCATAGGCCCGGAAGTACGCCCGCAGCTCACTGTGATGGGGGAAGTCAGCTACCCGTTCGTCCATCGGGAACTCGGCGAACTCGGTCATTTTTTTCGACGAGATCAGGTGTGCAGATTCGTACATGGTGCTGGTCGGGCTGTCGATATCCCACAGGCCGCCAACATCGGAGTGAATCTCAAAACCGATACAGGGAATTCCCTGTTTGCGCAGGTTGCGCACTGTGCACAGCCCCATGGGGCCGGCGCCAATCACCGCGTAGGGTTTCATTGTTATTGTCACCTCTGTTCAGTTGGCTCCGGGCATCTTCCCGGCACGTCACCGCAATATACAGTGACAACCCTTCGGGTGTTCGTCATAATCGGGCCATAACTGGTGATTTACGGACAAGCAGTATGTTACCCAGAGATTCAAGAAGTGTCACATTAAACTATTCACGCGCGCTTGCCTCGGCCCTCAATAGCATGGGCAAGCCCCTGCCTTTCGATGCCAGGAACATTCTGGCCGATATTGACCAGCAGGAACGGGTCCCGATGGAGCGCCAGGAGCAACTCTGGCAGTGCCTTGCGGACAGCCACTCCGACCCCCTGCTGGGGATCCGGCTGGGCCAGGCGATCCAGGCCAGCCAGCTGGGACTGGTGGGATACCTGCTGATGACCCAGGAAAACCTGGGCGAAGCCGTCGACCAGCTGTTGCAGTACCACCCCCTGGTCGGCGAGGGAGGACAGTTCGAGTTGCGCCGGGGAGCACAGCATGTCGACCTGTGCTACCTGCCCAACTACGTCTGCTGCGCACAATTGCGCGTGGAGACGGTGCTGGCCGCGTGCCTGACCCAGATTCGCGAGATGACCGGGGGACAATTGCGCGCCCACAGCCTGCAGCTGGCCTACCCTGCCCCCTCACTGGCCATCCAACACCAGTACCAGGCGGCGCTACAGACTCCCGTTCACTTCGGCGCCCCGGTATCGGCCATCCGGCTGCGGCCAGAGGATCTCCGCACCCGACTGGTAGCCGCCGATCACCAGGTGATGAACCGCCTGAAGCCGGAGGCCGATGCGCTGCTCAAGTCCCTGAACAACAAGAGCCTGCACCTGCGCGTGGCCCACCTGCTGCAGCAGGAACCGCAACTCACCCGGGAGCAGGTAGCCAGCCGCCTGTGCATGAGTCCCCGCCACCTGGGCCGCAAGCTGACCGCGGAAGACGCCAGCTTCAGGGCGATACAGGACGAGGTGCGCAGCCACTACGCGCGCCGCTGGTTGACCGAGGGGAAAAGGAATAATTCGGAAATCGCCGCAGCCCTGGGCTACTGCGATGAGAGTGCCTTCGGCAAGGCATTCCGGCGCTGGACCGGGGCCTCGCCAAAAGCCTGGCGCATGACGGGCCAACGGGAACAGGAACCGGCCTGAACAGCAGCCACGCAGGGATTGCAGAGGGTCACCGGCCCGCGAATAACTTCCATCCCGGGGCCCACCCCCCGGACGCCAGTAACCCGGGGCACCAAGCGCCTGCCGGCATCCCACAGTCGCGCCGAACGCGGACAAGCCATACCCGGCAGGGCCCGGCCTGGACGGTCATCCAACGGGGATTACAGGCCGGGCCGGCAACAGAACCTGTTGAGCAGCTGGCGGGAGAACGGGATGAAAGGGAGAAGCCGATCGCCCAGATGGGCGTAGCGATCGCAGGAGCCGGGACCAGTCGCGGCGCAGCTTTTATCCTGCTGTGGGAATGACCCGGAAGTACCGCACTGGCACAACCGGGCCGGGGGCAGGGGCCGGCGCGGCCCCATCACCTCAGAGTGCGGCAGTGCGCTCAGCCCGGGCGGCCCGCAGTGCGGCGAGATCCTCTACCCAGACGATATCCTTGACCGCCACCTGCTGACCGGTCGCGGAAGACAGGGTTGCGCCCAGCTGCTCGAGGTTGTCGGCATCGGCGGATACCTTGTTGACCGGCATCTTCAGCCAGACCTGGCCCTGCTGGTCCACAACTTTTTCCGCGCCTTCGACGTCGGCTGCGCTCACGTGACGATCCACCGCTGAGCTGCTGCCTGCGGGCAGGTAAATGGCGCCGGTGGCGAAATCCACGGCGAAGGCCACCACGCCCGGCAGAATACCGAACAACAGGGCTGCACCGTCCAGGATCACCACGGTGGGATCAACCCGGCCACCGCTCTGGCCCTTGCGCTCGGGGTACAGGAAGTAACCGCAGGCGGTCAGGTTCATCATCATTACCAGCAGGCAGCTGGCGGCGATACCGCGCTTGGCAGTTCTATTCATGGTCTCTCTCTCGTATTTGTCAGAGTCAGAAAGTCGGCCGCATAGCTTACCCAATTGGGACAGCCGCCGGAAGTGGCGCACTCTACCACCTGTGTGCGACATGTCGCAAAGCGGCCATTAACTGCTCGAGCCCCGCCAGCCGCTCTGCTTAAATGGACCAACACAATAAAAATGAGGAATCAGCCATGTTGCGTAGACTCGCCCTCGGCACCCTGGTCATAAGTGCCCTGCTCACCTCTGCCTGCACCGCGCCCGGCCAGACACGGGATGACCGCCGGCAACATATCGATCGCACCGAGCGTGAGGTACTGACCGAGCTTTACCGGCTGCAGCCGGACCTGCGCGGTGAAGTGGCGGCTGCGCCGGGCTACGCAGTCTTCAGCAACGTCAACGTCAACCTGCTGCTGGCGAGCGCCTCGACCGGTTACGGGGTGGCCGTCGATAATCGCAATCGCCAGCGGACCTACATGAAGATGGGCGAGGTGGGTGTCGGGCTGGGCTTTGGCGTCAAAGACTTCCGTGCCCTGTTTGTCTTCGACTCCCCGGAGGTGATGCAGCGTTTTGTGGAGAGCGGCTGGTCTTTTGGCGGCCACGCCGATGCCGCCGCCAAGGCCCAGGATAAAGGCGCCGCAGTGAGCCGCGAGGTCGTGGTCGATGGCATGCGTGTCTACCAGCTCACCGAGAGTGGTATCGCCCTGCAGGCCACCCTGAAGGGAACCAAGTTCTGGAAAGACCCGGAATTGAACTATGACTAAACAAAATGGTCACAAGTTAACCAATCTGACGCCAATGTGTACAGAGGACGCCCCCCGCACCCCCGCACTGCCTAAACTTTAGACAGCACCTGACGCGGAATGTAAGGGAGCAGTACAAAATTTCTGATGTGCGGGATCGCGCGCTAGTGGCAAGCCGGGACAGTCAGCGGTCGTCCCGACCACCACCGGGAATTTGAAGGGAGCAGTAGTCGCTCAGGTGCCGCCAGGGATGGCAGGGGCACGGTCTCGAACTGAGGTCGTGCCCTTTTATTTTACTCGCCCGGTACGCCCCTCGCGCGCCGGCAAAACAACTTCTCCCCTCCTCGGTAATAAATCGACGCCCGCCCTGTTATCCTTGCCGCGCACATCAGGATTGGAGCTCAATATCCATGCATATCAGCAGCGCTTTCGACAGCGGCAATATCGAAGTCATCAACAGCGACAGCCGGCCGGTTGAACTGGCGATCCGTCGCGACAACAACTCCGATTTCTATCAATGGTTCCACTTTCGCCTGGAGGGCAAGGTGGGCGAGTCTCTGCCTTTCCGCATCGTGAATGCCGGCAAGGCCGCCTATCCCGAAGGCTGGGAAAACTACCGCGTATGCGCTTCCTACGACCGGCAGGACTGGTTCCGGATTCCCGCGGAATACGACGGCAACACCCTCGATTTCACCGTGGAGCTGGACCGACCGGCGATCTACCTGGCTTACTTCGCCCCCTTCTCCTGGGAGCGCCACCTGGACCTGCTGGCCTGGGCCCAGTGCCACGACCAGGTGACGCTGGAGACCCTGGGTCAAACCCTGGACGGGCGCGACATGTCCCTGCTTACCATCGGTGATGCGGACAATGCCAAAAACCGGGTATGGATGATCGCGCGCCAGCACCCCGGCGAAACCATGGCGGAGTGGTTTGTCGAGGGCTTCCTGGAGGCACTGCTGGACGACGCCAACCCCTCGGCACGCACACTGCTGGAGGACACTGTTTTCCACGTGGTGCCCAACATGAACCCGGATGGCAGTGTACGTGGCCACCTGCGAACCAATGCGGCCGGCGCCAACCTGAATCGCGAGTGGCAGGACCCGAGCATGGAGCGCAGCCCGGAAGTGTTCCTGGTGCGGGAGAAGATGCTCGAGGTTGGAGGTGATATCTTCCTCGACATTCACGGGGACGAGGCCCTGCCCTTCAACTTTGTCGCCGCCTGTGAGGGCGTCCCTGGCTATGACGAGCGGCATGCGCAGCTGGAAGAGACATTCAAGCGCGCCTTCGTGGCCGCCAGCCCCGACTTCCAGACCGAGCGGGGTTACGACCTGGACAAGCCGGGTAAGGCCAACATGACCGTGGGCACCAACTGGTGCGGGCACCAGTTCCGCACCCTGGCACTGACCCTGGAAATGCCGTTCAAGGACAACGACAACCTCCCCGACCCGATCGAGGGCTGGTCCCCGGCCCGCTGCCAGCAACTGGCCCGCGATATCCTGTTCCCGATCCGCGAGACTCTCAAGACCATCAGGTCTGCCTGAGTCACGCCCCCTCCTCCGACCGCCCTCCCCGGGCAGCCGCGGCCGGTATCAACGGAAGCGGCTCCCGCCGGAGGGCGTGATGGAACAAAAATCCCTGCGGATGCCGCCTTTTTCAGCACAGAATCTCTCGGCTGGCGCCGCTTATTTTGTTAATTTAAACCGTCCAGAATAAGACTCACAGGAAACAACCATGCACAAACCAACCCCCTGGCACCGCCTGGGCCTCGCCGTGGCTGTGACCACCGCCCTGGCCGCGTGCGGCAAGGATACCCCGGCCAGCGAACAGGCGGCCGCACCCGATGCCGCCACCCCGAAAAAGGTCGAGCAGGCCAGTGCGTCCACACCCTCGCTCAGCGAAGCCGGCCTGGCACAGGTGGACGCGATCGCAGCGGACCTGCACAAGCACGTCTCGGTACTGTCCTCCGACAAGTTCCAGGGCCGCGCACCTGCCACCGAGGGCGAAGAACTCACAGTGAATTACCTCGCCGAGCAGTTTGCCGCAGCCGGCCTGGAGCCGGGCGCCGTCGATGCGGAAGGCCAGCCCAGCTGGTTCCAGCAGGTACCGGTGGTGGAAATGCAGATCGACACCACCCCGCTGACCATCGAAGGCAATGATTTCAGCAAGTCACTGCAGCCCCTGTCCGACATGGTGGCCTTTACCCAGCGCCAGACTGACAGTGCCGCGCTCGAGAATAGTGAGCTGGTGTTTGTGGGCTACGGCATCGTCGCCCCGGAAAACGACTGGAACGACTACGCCGGGCTCGACATGACCGGCAAAACCGCCGTGATCCTGGTCAATGACCCGGGCTACGCCACCCAGGATGAGGCCCTCTTCAACGGCAACGCCATGACCTACTACGGCCGCTGGAGCTACAAGTTTGAAGAGGCGGCCCGCCAGGGCGCCGATGGCGCGATCATCATTCACGAGACTGGCGCTGCCGGATACCCCTGGGAAGTAGTCAGTGGCAGCTGGTCGGGCGCCCAGATCAGCCTGGCTGCAGAAGACAAAAACCGCGATCGCGTGGCGGTGGAAGCCTGGATGACCGGCGACGCGGCGCAGGACGTTTTCCAGGCCGCCGGCCTCGACCTGGCCGAGGAAATGGCAGTGGCCAAGACCCGGGACTTCAAGCCCAAGGCCCTGAACCTGAACGCCAGCGTCAAACTGGAAAACGAGCTGCGCACCTCTGACTCCCGCAACGTCGTGGCCAAGCTGCCGGGCAGCAAGTACCCGGATGAGGCGGTAATCTATACCGCACACTGGGATCACCTGGGCGTGAACAAGAACGCTGCCGGTGAAGACCATATCTTCAACGGTGCGGTCGACAACGCCACCGGCACCGCCGGCCTGCTGGCAATGGCGCGCCAGCTCTCCGAGCAACAGGCAAAGCCGGAGCGCTCCATGCTCTTCGTAGCAGTAACCGCAGAGGAGTCCGGCCTGCTGGGTTCCAAGTACTACGCAGCCAACCCGGTAGTACCGCTTGAGCAGACCGTAGCCGGTATCAACTTCGATGCCATGGGCGTACTGGGGCCGATGCGTGATGTGATTGTCGTGGGCTACGGCAACAGCGAGCTGGAACAGCAGCTGGAGAAAGCGGCGGAACAACAGGGCCGCTACCTGGCACCGGAAGACCACCCGGAGCGCGGCTACTTCTATCGCTCGGATCACTTCAGCCTGGCCAAGAAAGGCGTACCCATGCTGTACTTTGACTCCGGTACCGACAGCTTCGAGCACGGTCGCGAGTGGGCACAGGAGAAGGGTGAGGAATATACTGCCCACGCCTACCACAAGCCCGGCGACGAGTACGATCCCGAGTGGAACCTCAAAGGTGCTGCCATGGACCTGCGACTGGGCCTGGAACTTGGCCTGGAGCTGGCCAATAGCCGCGACTGGCCGAACTGGTATGAGGGCAACGAATTCCGCGCAATTCGCGATGCCAGCAGCGCCAGCCGCCAGTAACGCCAGCGCCTGAGCAGAAAAAGAGAGCCCGGCATATGCCGGGCTTTTTTGTTTGTGCCGCCGATCTCAGCCTTTCCTTGCCACCAGCCAGTAGGTCACACCGAGGGCCGCCACCGCCGCGGAAATCGCCAGAATCTGTTCCGGGCCGACATCGGCGAGATCCAGCACGATTACCTTCCGGGCAATTGCCATCAATGCTGTCGCAACTACCAGCTGGATGGGAAGCACATTGGAGCCCAGGTACAGGCGGATATTGATAAAGATCTCGATCGCGATCAGGACCAACATCACTGTACCGAATACATCGAACAGGTCCCTGTAGTTCAGCAGCCACACCGGCTCCGTGCTCAGGCGTTGGTAGAGGACGTAAATCACATCCGCCACTGACCACAGGATTACCAGTGACATCAGCACTGCCAGCAATCGCACGGAACTGCGGATAACCACATGCAGAGCACGGATCAGCGGGTCGTCGTGTTCCGCTGGCAGCTCCTGGTGGACCAGTCGATTGCGATCCTCGCCCTCTTCCATCCCCAAAACCCCAATAGCCCTGTCGAACCACAGTTATAGTTCATCAGGGAAAACAGCAACCGGGAGCATGGGGATATCGACTAATCCGCCCGGCAGGCCATCGCTGCCCGCACCCGAAATAAAAAGGCCCCGCTGTCTCCAGCGGGGCCTCAATGCTATTACTTTGTTAGCAGCAGCGGCTGCTGGAATCAGGCGCTTTCCAGGGCCTCGATCTTTTTCATCTCCTCGTCGCGCAGCTCGCGGCGCAGGATCTTGCCCACATTGGTTTTGGGCAATTCCTCACGGAACTCCACCTGCTTCGGCACCTTGTAGGCGGTCATGTTCTCGCGGCAGTAGGCAACGACCTCCTCCTCGGTCAGGGAGTCGTCCGCCTTCACCAGGAACAGCTTGACCACTTCGCCGCTCTTTTCATCGGGAATGCCAATAGCGGCTGCCTCGGCCACCTTGTCATGGCCACTGATCACATCCTCGATCTCGTTCGGGTACACATTGAAACCGGAGACAATGATCATGTCTTTCTTGCGATCGACGATCTTGATATAGCCATCGTCCTGGATCTCGGCCATATCGCCGGTCCGGAACCAGCCCTCACTGTCGATGGACTCGGCGGTGGCTTCCTCGCGCTGCCAGTAGCCCTTCATCACCTGCGGGCCGCGCACACAGAGTTCACCGGGGGAGTTGTTAGGCAGGTCATTGCCGTTCTCGTCGATGACCTTCACTTCGGTGCCCGGCACCGGCATCCCCACGGTGCCCAGCTGCACAGCCTCGGCCGGGTTGAAGGATACCACCGGCGAGGTTTCGGTCAGGCCGTAACCTTCAGTGACGGTGCAGCCAGTCATCTGCTCCCAGCGCTTGGCGGTGTCGCGCGTCAACGCCATACCACCGGAGGCCGTTGTGTGCAGCTTACTGAAATCCAGCTCGGCAAAATCCGAATTGCGCATCAGCCCGTTGAACAGGGTGTTGAGCCCGCAGAAGCCGGTAAACCGCACCCCCTTGAGGGTTTTCACAAAGGTCGGAATATCGCGCGGGTTGGGAATCAGCAGCGAGTGGTTGCCAGTGGCGAACAGGCACATGCAGTGAATGGTAAAGGCGTAAATATGGTAGAGAGGCAGCGGCGCAACGTAGAGTTCCTCACCCTCCTTGATGGATTTCCCCAGCGCCTCGCGGACCTGCTCCATGTTCGCGACCAGGTTGCGGTTGGTGAGCATCGCACCCTTGGCAACGCCGGTGGTGCCGCCGGTGTACTGCAGGACGGCGACGTCTTCCGGCTTGCACTGGACGTCCTTGTGCGGGTTCTGCTCGCCAAGGCCCATGGCTTCACGGAAATTCACCTGGTTGGCAAAGGAGAACTCGGGCACCATCTTCTTGATGTACTTTGCCACACTGTTGATCAGCACCCGCTTGACCGGGTTGTGCAGGTCAGCGATCTCGGAAACGATCACCTTCTCGACACCGGTTTCCCCAATCACCTGGGAGGCGGTATCGGCAATATTGGCCAGCACCACCAGCGCCTTGGCACCGGAGTCATTCAGCTGGTGCTTCAGTTCCCGGCGGGTGTAAAGCGGGTTGGTGTTTACCACCACCATCCCGGCACGCAGGGCGCCAAAAACGACGACGGGGTACTGCAGGACATTGGGCAGCTGTACCGCAATGCGGTCGCCGGGCTCGAGATTGGTATGATTCTGCAGGTATGAGGCGAACCTGGCGCTGAGTTTATCGATATCGCCAATGGTCAGCGTCTGGCCCAGGCAGGTAAATGCCGGCCTGTCGCTGTATTTGGCGCAGGCGTTAGAAAATACGTCGAGTATGCTGCGGTCGATGTCCAACTGTCTTCTCCCAGTCCTGTTGTTGTCGCTTGTCCGCGTGTTTCGTTTCTTATAGACGAAATTCCCTCTCTGAGAGCGCGAACGTGTCGTTATTCTTCGTAAGCTTATGTTGCGGGAAACAGGTCCGCCAGTGCGGCGGCCAGTTCCCGGTCACCGGAGTATGTGATATCTCCCAGAAGAAATGCATGGCGGGCACTGAGGCGCCCTTCCATGACGGCGTCCAGGGTCGATTGCGACATTTCCAGAATCAGGGCCGCACCCTCAACCTCCCCATGGCGGGCAACCGCCGCGGGTTCACCGGGTTCCTGCGACAGAACAACGCAGAAATCGCTGGCATCCGGTAGCCGGAACTGTACCCGAGTGCATGGGTGCAAACAAGAGAGGCGGCGCAGCCGCGCCACCACCTGATCTGGCAACTGCATAAAATACCCTGAATAAAAAAACCGCCGGCAGGGCCGACGGTTTTTTGTTACTGCGTGGTTCAGAACGCGAAGTGTTCGGCGTCCAGATCCATCAGGTTGGCGGCACCGCTCTTCATTGCCGCCGCGTGGGCCGCGGTGCGCGGCAGGATGCGGTCGAAGTAGAAGCGCGCGGTCGCCAGCTTGGCGCGGTAGAACTCGGCCTCGCCCTCGCCGGCCGCCAGCTTGTCACTGGCCACCTTGGCGGCACGGGCCCACAGGAAACCGAGCACCACGTAGCCGGAGTACATCAGGTAGTCCACGGATGCGGCACCCACCTCGTCCGGGTTCTCCATGGCCTGCGCCCCCACATGCATGGTGACATCGCCCCACTCTTTGTTCAGCTCCTGCAGGCGGGTGACAAACGGGGCCAGGGCTTCGGTGTCGATTTCCGCCTGGCAGAACTTGTGCACCTGCTTGGTGAACTTGCGCAGCAGCTCACCCTGGCTCATCAGGACCTTGCGGCCCAGCAGGTCCAGGGCCTGGATGCCGGTGGTGCCTTCGTAAATGGTGGCGATACGCGCGTCGCGTACGTTCTGCTCCATGCCCCACTCGGCGATGTAACCGTGGCCGCCGAAACACTGCAGGCCCAGGTTTGCGGCCTCAAAGCCGGTCTCGGTCAGGAACGCCTTGGCAATCGGCGTCAGGAAGGCCAGCAGCTCATCGGCTTCCTTCTTCTCCTCATCGCTACCCTTGTGGGTGCGGTCGACCTGCTGCGCGCACAGGGAAATCAGCATGCGGCCACCCTCGGCAAAGGCCTTCTGGGTCAGCAACATACGACGCACATCCGGGTGCACGATGATCGGGTCGGCAGCGCCGTCCGGGTTTTTCGGGCCGCTCAGGGAACGCATCTGCAGACGATCCTTGGCATAGGCCAGGGACTTCTGGAAGCCGGCTTCGGCATGTGCCAGGCCCTGCAGGGCGGTACCCAGGCGCGCAGTGTTCATAAAGGTGAACATGCAGTTCAGGCCCTTGTTGGGCGGACCAATCAGGAAGCCCTTGGCACCATCAAAGTTCAGGACCGCAGTGGCGTTACCATGGATACCCATCTTGTGTTCCAGGGAGCCACAGGCGACGCCATTGCGCTCACCGGCGGAGCCGTCCGCGGCAGGCAGGAACTTGGGAACGATAAACAGGGAAATACCCTTGGTGCCGGCCGGGGCATCCGGCAGGCGCGCCAGTACGATGTGCACGATATTCTCGGCCATATCGTGTTCGCCGGCGGAGATGAAGATCTTGGTACCGGTGATGGAGTAGGACCCGTCGTCATTGGGTTCCGCCTTGGAGCGCAGGATACCCAGGTCGGTACCACAATGGGGCTCGGTCAGGCACATGGTGCCGGTCCAGGTACCCTCTACCAGCTTGGTCAGGTAAGTGGCTTTCTGCTCCTCGGTACCATGGGCCTCGAGGGTATTCATGGCGCCGTGGGACAGGCCCGGGTACATACCCCAGGACCAGTTGGTGGTGCCCACCATTTCGCTCATCAGTGTGCCGAGTGAGGGCGGCAGGCCCTGGCCACCGTGCTCAACACCGTGCGCCAGTGACGGCCAGCCGGCCTCCACAAACTGCTGGTAGGCTTCCTTGAAGCCCTCGGGCGTAGTGACCTCGCCATCTTTCCAGGTGCAGCCCTGCTGGTCACCCACTGCATTCAGCGGGGCCAGTACGTTTTCACAGAACTTGGCACCCTCTTCCAGAATGGCGTCCACCAGATCCGGTGTGGCTTCCTCATAACCCAGGGAAGCATAGTGCTGGTCCCAATCGAGCAATTCGCGCGTGGCGAAGCGCATATCGCGCAATGGAATCTTGACGTCGGTCATCCTGCTACCCTCAAATTCTCGCTGTTTTATCTCGAGCCGGTGATGAAACCGGCTGGTCAGGTTTGTGACTAGATCTCACGATTGGTTCATCATAGTAGCAGGTGCGCGCCGGTCTCTATGGCGAAAACCGTCCAAAGCGCTGACAAAAACCGCACAAGGCAGGCCCCTGAAACAGCGGACCATCAGTCATCAGCTGTCGTGACCGAACGGCCGCTCTTGCGGTATTCGCCGGGGGTGATACCCGTCCATTTCTTGAAGGCGCGGAAGAAAGCACTGGACTCGTCAAAGCCCAGCATCTCGGCGATCTGCCCGTTGGAAAGGTCCGGGCAGCTGAGGTAGTGAAAGGCGGCCTCCATGCGGCATTCGTCTTTCAATTTCTGGTAGGAAGTGCCCTCCTGCTGCAACCGGCGGCGCAGCGTGGTGACCGACATGTTCAGGCGTTCCGCCACCAGCTCGGCCGCCGGCATGGATTCGCTGACATCCCGGTTGAGGATGGTCTTTACCTTGGTCTTGATGCTGTTGGCGCTGCCATCGCTGATGACCAGGTGATAGGGGGCAGTGCGAATGAAATCCTCGACCGTCTGCGGATTCTGCACGATGGGGTAGTCGAGATAACGACTGTCATACTCAAGCGCATTGGAGGACTGTTCAAACAACAGCTCGCCGGCCTCACTCTGTGCCAGCGTCCGGAACTCCTCGGGACACGGGAAAGAGAAGTGCAGCCGTGCCAGCGGGATTTCGCGCCCTACCAGCCAGCAGTAGAAACGATGCCAGACCGCCAGTGTGGTGCGGATCACCCCGGGGCTGGTCTCTGTGATCAGCCGCTCGAACTCTCCCTCCTCCAGGGAGCTGATCCCGCGAATCGCAACCCGCTCACGCCCCTCCTGCGGATCCTCGAGGATCGGCTTTACCTTGAACCCGCGACAGATCTCCATAAATTCAGCGCTGAGCTGGATGGCCTGGCGGACAGTCGCGCAGTTGACCACGGTGAGGCACAGGAGGCGGAAGGAGCCAGAACGCACACGCCCGCCACTGAGCATGCCAAACCATTCGTCCTGCACCTGCCACATGACCCGCTGGTAAAGGCGGCCGTATTTCAGGGCCGAGAATGCCGCGACACCCGCCAGTTCCTGCTCCTCTATTCCCACTGCACTGAGCAGTTCCTGCCGGTCACAGCCATGGCGGGCCGCCTCCTCCAGCAAGCGCTCGAGGTAGGCGATGGGAATACGGATATCCTCTTCCGTCACGCTCATCTATTTCTTGCGCCTGCGCAGCCAGCTCAACAATGCTCCACCGGCAAAGCCGGCTACGATCAGGACCACCAGGAATCCGAGCAGTAATACCAGGTATGCCAGGACATCCCTGACCGGCAGGTCCCAGGCCCAGACTGCGGCGACGATAAAACCGATACAGGCGATAAGGCTGGTGAGGAAGGAACGGCGACGTTTACTGGCCATGGGCACCCAGAATGATTAACAAGCGTGAACAGTAGGTCATGCCGGAGGCCGGCACTACCATTGAAGAATCGGCAACGATAGCCGGTGCGGCGCAGAATCGTGAGGCATTGCCCCATCGCTGTCAACGCCGCAGGAGGTTCCATGGGCAAGAGATTACTCTATCGTCGGGAAGATCGCGTCACCGTACGGCATATTTTCATATGGCTTGAATGCCTTACACTGGCGGTAGGCACTCTGGTGGTCGCCCTGATCCTGTTTGCCTGAAAGGCCTAACCCACGGCGACTCACTCCCCTCCCGGCACTCCGCCCCTCGCCAATTTAGCCGGATCCAGCAGGCGTTTAAGCTCCTGCTCACCCAGCTCTGTCATTTCGGTCGCCACTTCGAGTACTGGCCGCCCCTCCCGATAGGCTCGTTTGGCAATCTCGGCCGCCTTGCCATAACCGATCACGGGATTGAGCGCCGTAACCAGGATTGGATTCCGGGCCAGTGCGTGCTCGATGTTTTCCCGGTTGACTGTAAAAGTGGCGATGGCTTTATCGGCGAGCACCTGCGAGGCCCCGGTTAGCAAGCGAATACTCTCGAGCAGCGACGCAGCCACCAGTGGCAGCATAACGTTAAGCTGGAAGTTGCCGCTCTGCCCCGCAACGGTAATGGTGGCGTCGTTACCTATCACCCTGGCTGACACCATCGCCACCGCTTCGGCAATCACCGGATTGACCTTGCCGGGCATGATGCTGCTGCCCGGTTGCAGCGCCTGCAGCTCTATTTCACCGAACCCTGCCAGCGGACCGCTGTTCATCCAGCGCAGGTCGTTGGCGACTTTCATCAGGGCCACAGCCAGCACTTTCAGCTGGCCGGAGAGTTCCACCGCCGTATCCTGGCTACTGATTGCGGCGAACGCATTTTCCGCCGGGCGAAACTGCTGGGTGGTATTGGCACTGAGTTTCTGTGCAAACAGTTCGGCAAAATCCGGGTGCGCGTTAAGCCCGGTACCCACGGCTGTCCCGCCCTGCGCCAGCTGCGCCAGCCGGGGCAGCGTGGAGCGAATCCTTTCGCGACTGTGCTCCACTTGCATTGCCCAGGCCGAGACCTCCTGTTCCATGGTGATCGGTACCGCGTCCATCAGGTGGGTTCGCCCCGTCTTTACCACATCCGCCAGCCCCGCGGCCTTCTCGTCCATCACACTGTGCAGGTGCCGCAAAGCCGGCAACAGCTGGTCCCGCACGGCTAGCAATGCCGACACGTGGATGGCACTGGGTATCACATCGTTGCTGCTCTGGCTCATGTTGACGTGATCATTGGGGCTCACCTCAATGCCACTGTCACGCGCCACAATCCTGGCCAGCACTTCATTGACGTTCATGTTGGTGCTGGTGCCGGAGCCGGTCTGGTAGATGTCGACGGGAAAATGCGCGGCCAGCTCGTCATCACCTACTGCATCACAGGCGCCGATAATCGCCTCCGCCCGCTCCTGGTCGAGCAATCCCAGCTCGCAGTTGGCCTGCGCCGCCGCCTTCTTGATCATCAGGACCGCGCGAATAAACTCCACCGGCAGCGGCTGGCCACTGACCGGGAAATTGTCGACGGCACGCTGGGTCTGCGCACCATAGAGAGCGCCCGCGGGCACACGCACTTCGCCCAGGCTGTCTTTCTCGGTTCGGAATTCATCGCTCATCGGACACCCGTCTTGAGTTGGCGTAAAGAATTTCCCGGCCTACTCGCCAGAGCCTGGCCGGCATTCCCGGCATGCTTAGGGCTGCCGTATGCAGGCCTGCATACAATTGCAGGAACCCCGCAGCGGCCCGCGCGAAGCCGCGAGTATCATTTAACAGCTTATCGCCACTTCCGCGCAACGCCAAACCTACACCACCTATACCAGGGAATCATATTCCGTAAAGAAATAAAATAATTGGAAAGCTGTTCCCAGCAACAGGAAGCTGCCGTGGTAAATTCGGCTGGAGGTCGCAATTGCCACCAGGCTGCCGACAATAAATGCCAGGTTGCGGTAGACATAGACACTGCCCAGGTTTGCCAGGTATTGCCCGCCTTTAAGGATGGTATCCCCAAAATCGACCAGGAAAACCAGTGCCAGTACAGTGAAGAACCACTTGCGGCGGAGGAAGAACAGCGAGCGATAGTCCTTGGGGGCCGAGTTCTTTTCCGGGAACAGCAGGGCGCAAAGCAGGTACAGCAGCAGGGTGTAACAGATCAGGTAGAGATAGGTGGCCAGGTCATGTACGCCAGTGTGGGAAAAGCGAAACTCCCACCACCAGAAAAACAGCAGGTACAGCACCATGAATGCGACCCAGCCCAGGTGCATCCAGTAGAGCCGGTCTTCCCTCGGCTCCTCGACCAGCCGGGCCAGGTTGCGCAGCAGGTGTGTCAGGCCCAGCCCGATCACAATCCCCATGATCACACGGATATGGGCATAGAGTGTCGCGAACGCGGGGACACTGCTGGCTGCAAGCTCCGATGGTTCCACGCGCCTCATACCTCCGGCCGCTACTACCCCCGCCCCGCATGCAACGCACACAGGTAAGTCAAGCATAGCAGGTTAGAGGATTAGCCCGCCCCGCTTGCCGCCAGCATTGAGGACAAGTGACCGGCGGCAGCGACCGGATTCAGATACTGACCCGACCCTCCTGGGTCCACTCACAACGAACCTGCATATCGCCGCTACCGGGTTCGTGGTAGAGCCCGGCGGCCTCCCAGGTAAAGGAGTGGGTGCCCGAGAGTTCAGTCTCCAGGTGCACGGTGGCAGAGACCCAGTACATGCTGCGCAAAAGCTCTTCAAACTTCAGGATCCAGTGATTCCATTCGTACTCCACCGCACGGTAGGAAGCACCAAAATGAATCACATCGGTCTGGTACTGGGACTGCTTCACCTTGATGGTGGGAATGGAAAACATGTCGCGGCAGAGAAAAGGCCACTCGTCGGCACTGGGCAGGGCCAGTACTGCCTCGCGATTGCAACGGCGACGGTCAGCACCACCGGCAAGGCTGTTACTGTCCTTGATGCACCCGTAAACGATGGATTCCTGATCAGCCTGTACCACTATTGTGTCCCTCAGCACAGCGCAGCCGCGCAATTTTTGCACGGCCTGTTGAGTGTTAGCCGCTCCACTTTAACGATCACCGCTGGAAAATACCATAACGACAATCGCATTTTATGCGCACCAGCGCCGCTGCCCGAACGCAGCGGACGCACGCGACATATTACGGCCGTGGGAGGCTTAAATCTCGATCCCGCGCCCGCGCAGCATTTCCAGGAATTCATCCTCGTCGAGCGTGGGGATCTCCAGCTCACGGGCCTTGTTCAACTTGGATCCAGCTCCGGGCCCTGCAACTACCGTGTGGGTATTTGCAGAGACACTGCCCGCCACCTTGGCTCCCAGTCGCTGCAGGTAATCCTTGGCCTCGCTGCGGGACAGTGTCTCCAGCTTGCCGGTGAGGACCCAGGTCTGCCCCGCAAACGGCTGCTCTTCACCACCGGTTTCCTCGGCAGCCCAGTGCACACCCGCCTGGCGCAGCGCCTCGATCTCTTCCTGTGCGTGGGGCTGCTCAAAAAACTCAGCGACAAAATGGGCTACCACCGGCCCGACATCCTCCACGTCCTGCAGCGCTTCCTCATCCGCCTGCATGAGCGGTTCGAGATCACCGAAATGCCGGGCCAGGTTGCGTGCAGTCGCTTCCCCCACTTCGCGGATTCCCAGGGCATAGAGGAACCTGGGCAGCGTTGTGTCCTTGCTGCGCTCCAGCGCATCCACCAGGTTCTGTGCCGATTTCTCCCCCATCCGCTCCAGCCCCGCCACCTGCTCCGCCTCGAGGCGATACAGGCCGGAGACTGAATGCAGCAGGCCCTCGTCCACCAGTTGCTCCACCAGCTTGTCGCCCAGGCCATCGATATCCATGGCCTTGCGCGAGGCGAAATGCTTGATTGCCTGCTTGCGCTGGGCGCTACAGATCAGGCCGCCGCTACAGCGCGCCACCGCTTCCCCGGGAGTCGACTCAACCGGCGAGTCGCACACCGGGCAGTGGTCGGGAAATACTATATCTCGCGCGTTCCCTGGGCGCTTGCTCTCAACCACCGAGACCACCTGGGGTATCACATCGCCGGCCCGGCGGATAACCACTGTATCGCCGATTTTCACTCCCAGGCGCTCGATTTCATCGCGGTTGTGCAGTGTGGCATTCGACACTGTCACCCCTCCTACAAACACCGGTTCCAGTCGTGCAACCGGCGTCACTGCGCCCGTGCGGCCCACCTGGAACTCCACGTCGCGCAGCACCGTCATCTCTTCCTGGGCCGGGAACTTGTAGGCCATCGCCCAGCGCGGCGCGCGGGCGACAAAACCGAGGCGGCGCTGCAGGGGAATACTGTTTACCTTGAACACGATGCCATCGATATCGTAAGGCAGCTCCGCGCGCTTCTCGCCCAGCTTGCGGTGATACTCGATACAGTCATGGATATCCGCAGCGACCGCCATCTCACTGTTGATGCGGAAACCCCAGCGGTGCAGCTGCCGCAGGATCTCCGTATGCCTGTCCGGCAGGCTGGCCCCCTCCACCAGGCCCACGCCATACACGCACAGCTCCAGCGGGCGACGCGCCGTAATGCGTGAATCCAGCTGGCGCAGGCTGCCGGCGGCGGCATTGCGCGGATTGACGAAAACCTTGTCACCGGCTTCACGGGCCTTCTCGTTCAGCTCTGCAAATCCGGCCCTGGGCATGTAAATCTCGCCGCGCACTTCCAGCACAGCCGGCACGCCGTTCTCAATCAGCCGCAGGGGCACCGAGCCGATGGTGCGCACATTCTGGGTAATATCCTCCCCTGTGGTGCCATCGCCGCGCGTGGCAGCCCGCTCCAGTACGCCATCCCGGTACAGCAGGCTGATGGCGATTCCGTCCAGTTTTGGCTCACACGCATACTCGACCGCTTCCCTGCTGTTCAGTCGGTCGCGCACTCGCCGGTCGAACTCCTGCAGCTCATCGTCATCGAAGGCGTTGTCCAGGGACAACATCGGCACTTCGTGCTGCACCTCGGCAAACTCAGTCAGGGGCTCCGCGCCTACCCGCTGCGTGGGCGAGTCCGGCGTTAGCAGCTCCGGGTATTGCTGTTCCAGTTCCTGCAATTCACGCAGGCGACGGTCATATTCCGCGTCCGGCAGCTCCGGCGCATCGAGCACGTAATACTGGTAGTTGGCGCGCGACAGGATGGCGTGCAATTCCTGGGCCCGCTCACGCTTTTCAGTGGGGATATTCTTATTGGTCATCGATTATTCGCAGAGAATAAGGAAAGGTCATGGGGAGGGAATTTTACACGAATTGCGGCCGCCGGCTGCATCGAGCGCAGCGACAGCCGCACGGGGGACGCGGCAGGCAGCCGCGCAACGCTCTACCGGTTCGGGTCAGGCCTGCGCCCGGGCCAGCGCACGCCGGCGCTGGTATTCCATCACCCGCTGGCGATAGTGCTCGGCGGTCTGGGCGGTGAAAACGCTGCGGTTCTCATCTTTCAGCTCGCCACCGAGCTGTTCGGCTATCTCCCGTGACACTGACAGCATCAACTCGAACGCCTTGATCGCCTCGCCATCGATGGGCAGCGCCAGGAACAGGCTCACACCCGGGGTGGCGAACTCTTCCATACGCCCCAGGTCGAACACCCCCGGAACCACCATGTTGGCCAGGCTGAAAATCACCGGGCCGTCGTCACTGCCGCCCAGGTGATAATGGAAGATATCCATGTCACCAAAGCGCATGTTCACAGCCATCAGGGCCCGCAGCAGGTCGTTACCCTCGAACAGGTCGCCCTCCCGCGCCATGATATTGATGATCAGCACCTCTTCCACCGGGGACTTGTCCGCGCCATCCGCCTGGTGCCGGTCGTGCCGGGAGCCGCCCCGGGTGTTGCCCGACTGGCGCATTGTCTCGCTGCCACCGGAAACGGGTTCCGGCGGTTTCTTTTTCTTCAGCACTGGTTCGCCCCGCTCTTCCTGTTCGGTTTCACTCAGGGCTTGGAGGCTGTCAGCCTCGTCGAGTTCCGGCTCACGACGGAAGTCTTCCCCAATGGCCTCTTCCGTCGCATCGGCAAATGAGTCCATCAGGGTAGGCACCTGCTCTTCCAGGTTCAGGGAAGCCTGTTGTGGCTCAGCCTCACTTTGCTGCTGCTTGTTGGCCTCGGCCGGCCGACGCCCGGTCTGGAAACCCTCCTGCAACTTGCGGTTTACCTGCAGCGCGTCTTCCAGCGCGCGGCGTTGCACCACCCGTACACTGCCCGGCAGTTCACGGGCAATCTGGGCACGCTTTGCCGCCTCCTCCGGATCGAGGAAATCATCCTCATCAGCGGTGGCCCGGCCCGGCCTGGCGGGAGTGGACGGGGTATTCCGGTTGCCGTGCATGGCGCGACTCAGGCTATCGGCGGTGCGGTCCGCATCGCGGTGGCGCAGGATCGCCCGACGCACCCCATCCACCAGTGCCAGCACCAGCACCAGCGCCAGAATCGTGATCAGCCAGTTGTCCATATCAGCGTTTCTCCTTTCACGCCCTTATGCGGATGCCAGCTCGGCCGCCTCTTCAACGTCCACCGTCACCAGTCGCGAAACGCCAGGCTCGTGCATGGTCACACCCAGCAGCTGGTGCGCCATCTCCATGGCAATCTTGTTGTGAGTGATATAGATGAACTGCACGTGCTCGGACATTTCCTGCACCATCCGCGCATAGCGCCCCACGTTGGCGTCATCCAGCGGTGCGTCCACCTCGTCCAGCATACAGAAAGGAGCCGGGTTGAGGCGGAAAATGGAGAATACCAGCGCAATGGCGGTGAGTGCCTTCTCGCCGCCCGACAGCAGGTGGATGGTGCTGTTGCGCTTGCCCGGGGGCCGCGCCATGATCGCGATGCCGGTATCCAGCAGGTCCTCGCCGGTGAGTTCCAGGTAGGCGTGGCCGCCGCCAAATACCTTGGGGAAGAGTTCCTGCAGGCCGCTGTTGACCTTGTCGAAGGTTTCCTTGAAACGGGTACGGGTTTCCCGGTCGATACGCTTGATGGCGTTCTCGAGGGTCTCCAGCGCATCCATCAGGTCACTGTACTGTCGATCCAGGTATTCCTTGCGCTCGGACTCCTGCTTGTACTCGTCGATAGCCGCCAGGTTGATGGCGCCGAGACGGGAGATACGCGCGGCCACCAGTTCCAGTTCCTCCTGTACCTGGCCAATGGTCAGGTCGCCGGGAAGCTCTTCCAGCACCTGGTCCACGTCGTAATCGGATTCACGCAGCTGCTCAACCAGCCCATTGCGCTGCACCTCGAGGGTCTGGGCGCCCAGGCGCTCCTGCTCGAGCTGGGCACGCACGCCCTGCAGCGCCGACTCCACTTTGTGGCGCTCCTGCTCCTGTTCGCGCAGGCCGCTCTCGACCTCCTCCAGTTTCTTGCGCGCCTCGGACAGCTCGGTTTCCACCTCCATGCGCTCGCCCAGCTTCTCCTCCAGCTCGGCCTGGAAATCCTGGGACGGGTCGTCGCTCTCGGCCATCTGCTCCTGCAGCTGCTCGCGGCGGGTGCGCAGGCGCTCCAGCTGCTCGCGCATCACCTGCAGCGTGCGCTCCAGCGACATCATCTGGGTCCGCACTGACTGCTCACGCATGGCCAGTTCATGCGCCTTGTCCTTGTCTTCACGGGCGCGCTGGCGCGCCGCATCCAGCGCCTCGCGCAGCTCGTCGCGGCGGGCCAGCAGGGACTCACGGCGGTCAGTGTCATCACTCATCGCCTCCAGCGCCTCCTGCAACAGCAGGCGTGCCTCGGACAGGGACTCGCCCTCCATTTCCTGCTGCTCGCGCACTTCCGCCAGCTCCTGCTCAACACGGGTGCGGCGCTCGCCCATCTGTTCGGCGCGCGCACGGCGGGCGGACAGCTGGCTGCGCAACTCGGACTCGCGCCGACTCAGCTGCTCCAGCTCATTGCGGGACTGCTCAATGGCACTCTCCATGTCGGAGGCCTGGTTGCGCAGTTCTTCACGCTGCTCCGAGAGGGTCTCGATCTGTTCTTCGCAGGCGGCTATCGATGCCTCCAGCTCTTCCAGCTCCTGCTTGCGCTCCAGTACCCCGGCCTCGGCGTCGGAGGCACGGCTGACCCGCAGCCAGTTAGGCCCCAGCCAGAGACCGTCGCGGGTTACGATGGATTCATGGGCCTGCAGCCGCTCCCGCTGGGCAAGCGCGGCGGTGAGGTCCTCAGCGGTATAGATGCCGGACAGCAGGCCAGCCAGTGAGTCGGGGCCCTCGACCACTTCCGCCAGCGCCGGCAGGCTGCCGCCAGCGGTGGCGGGAACCGGGCTGCCGTCGACAAAGATCGCCTGCCCGCTCTCGAGGCTGGCAAGCCCCTCGCTCAGGCTCTCCAGCTGGTCCACACAGACTGCCTGCAGCTGGGTGCCCAGCACCGTTTCCACGGCCTTTTCCCAGCCGGCCCGGGCGCTGATCTGGTCGGCCAGTCGCGGGCGGTCCGCCAGCGACTGCTGCTGCAGCCAGTTATCCACGGCCTTGCCCTGCCCCAGCGCCGCCTGCTGCAGCGCCTCGAGGGAAGCGAAGCGCCCGCGGCTGGTCTGCAACTGCAGGCGCAGCTGGTCCAGCTCCGCAGCGCTGTCACTCTCGCGGGCACGCAGCTCCGCCAGGGATTCATTTTTCTCCGCCACGGCCTCGCGGCGTTCGGCGGCCTGCAGCTCCAGCTCGGCCAGTTGCTCGCCCAGCTGTTCAAAATCGTCGTCATCGCCGCTCTCGGCGAGGCGGCCACGCTCTTCCTGCAGCTTGTTGATACGCTCCTGCAGGCGCTGCGCAGAGGTCTCCAGATGCTGGATGCGGGACTGCTGTACCTCGGCTTTCTGGCGCGAACCCGAGGCACCAGTGTTGAACTGGTCCCACTCGTTCTGCCAGTCGCGCATCTGGTCCTCGGCGGTCTGCAGGGCCAGGGCGGACTCCTCTTCTGCGGCCTGGACCATCTCCAGGTCCGGGTTGATCACTTCCAGCTCGGCCTCAAACTGCGCCGCCTTCTCCCGGTCAGCTTCCAGGCCGGTTTCCGCCTCGCGGTATTCCTGCTCGGTCTGCTGCAGGTCGGACTGCAGGCGGGTATTGCGCTCGCGGGCATGGGCGATGCTCTGCTCCAGCCGCGCGATATCGGCGCCGATGGCGTAGAACCGGCCCTGTACCTCGTTAAAGCCGTCGGACAGCTCGTGGTAACCGACGCGCTTCTGCTCGATATCGGTGTCACAGCTCACCTGCCGCGTTACCAGTTCTTCGACTGTGAGCTCCAGCTCGCCGATCTGCTGCTGCTTGGCCTTGGCCTGGTCATCCAGGTCGCGGTACTTGAGGGCCTGCAGGTGCGCCTTGTGACTGCGCTCCTCTTCCTTGAAGCGGCTGTACTTCTCAGCCGCGGCAGCCTGCCGCTCGAGGCGCGCCAGCTGGCGCTCCAGCTCATCGCGGATATCTGTGAGGCGCTCCAGGTTCTCGCTGGTGCGGCGCATGCGATTCTCGGTGTCGCGGCGGCGCTCCTTGTACTTGGAGATACCCGCCGCTTCCTCGATAAATACCCGCAGCTCCTCGGGCTTGGCCTCGATCAGCTTGGAGATCATGCCCTGCTCGATGATGGCATAGCTGCGCGGGCCCAGGCCGGTGCCCAGGAACAGGTCAGTCACATCGCGGCGGCGACATTTGTCGCCATTCAGGTAGTAGTTGTTCTGGCCATCGCGGGTCACACGGCGCTTGACCGAAATTTCGGCAAAACCGGCATAGGGGCCGGTCAGCTTGCCCTCGGAGTTGTCGAATACCAGTTCGATGGAGGCCTGGCCCACCGGCTTGCGGCCGCTGGAGCCATTGAAGATCACGTCGGTCATCGAGTCACCGCGCAGGTTTTTCGCGGACGACTCACCCATAACCCAGCGCACGGCATCGATGGTGTTGGACTTACCACAGCCGTTGGGGCCCACCACAGCACTCAGGTTGGACGGAAAATGAACGGTAGTCGGGTCAACGAAGGACTTGAAACCCGCAAGCTTGATGCACTTCAGACGCATGTATTTGTAACTCGGTATTTTGTTATTCGCCGGCGCCCGACAGCGTGCCGGCGATGGCCGCACCAAACCGCCGATTGTACATGGCGGCGTCGGTCGTTTCAGCGGTAATTTTCGATTAGGGGATGCCGCAACGGCTGCCCGCAGGGGCCGCGCGGCACCCCCGCCCGCTACCGGAACGGGGCAAAGGGGAACCCCGGGGCGCCTACAACTGGCGGTCGATCGTAATCGATACCGGCTGGTCCCAGTCGGCCTGCGGCAGCGACTCGATGCTGCCCTGCCAGTCCCCGGGCGCCGGCCGGGCATCGCCGTTAATCGCCAGGCGCGCCACCAGCTGCACCCGGTCCACCCCGGCCAGGGAGCGACCCGGCATCATTGCCCGCGACTCATCCAGCACCACCTCTGCCGGCAGCTGGCCGGCACTGAGCCGGACAATCGCCAGGGGCATGGGGCTATCGGAACCACGGGCATAGATAAATACCGGCGTCCCTGCCGGTGCCTTGACCGCCTCTGCCAGGCTTACATTGATACGGATCGCCGGACCATCTCCCTCGCCAGCGTCCGGCGCGCGGGCTTCAGCCACAGCTTCACTGTCGACCGCCTCGCCCCGCTCTGCCAGCGCCTGCTCTGCCCGCGCCACACCGGCGGCCAGGGCCTGGGCCGCCGCAGAACCCGGCGCCAGCTGGTTGAGGGCGTGCTGCCACAGGGCCCGCGCCACCTGGAATTTCTGCTCCTCAAAGGCGGCGATGCCGGCCAGGCCCAGCGCGGTACCGTTGTCCGGTTGCACTTCCAGCGCCTCACCCACCAGCCTGCGGACTTCCCCGGTCACGCGGGAGCCCTGCTGGAAAAACAGCGCCTGTGCCAGCTCTGCCTTCACACCCGCCGCCTCCGGCTGCTGCTCCACTATGTAGCGATATGCCGCCACCGCGCCGTCCAGGTCACCGCGAACCATCAACCGCTGCGCCAGGACATAGCGGCTGGTGAGGTCATCAGGATGGGACTCCGCCCGCTCCTGTAGCTGACGGGTAATTCGTTCTTCTGTCGCCCGGTCGGTCTCGCCCTGCTGGCTGGCGAGGATATCGCGATACAGCTCGAGATCCCCCACGTGCCCCCTGTCCAGGTACAGCGCCAGCGCCGCCAGCGGCAGCACTACCGCCAGCCCCAGCAGAAGGCCACGGCCGCCCTGGCGGGATTCGCCAGCTGCCGACTGCTCTGCCGCCAGCAGGTTGCGGGCCATTTCCACCTCCAACTGGGCAAACTGGTCTTCGTCGATGGCGCCACTGGCGCGTGATGCCTCAAGCTCTGCCCTTTGCTCCCGGTACAGCGTCGCCAGTGCCGCCCGCTGGCGCCCGGCTTCTGCCTGCACGCGCCGGTGGGCCCCCGCTCCGCGAAGCGCCGGCCACAGCAGCACGAAAACCAGCAGCAGAACCAGGGCCGCCACGCCCAACCACAATTCAGTCATCACGCCCGGCCCCACGGTCACTCTCCCGATCCGCTTTCAATTCCTCTTCCCCCAGCAGTGCCTGCAGGCGCTGCCGCTCGTCGGCGGTCAGCTCCCCACTGGCATCATCCTGCCGCGCACCTGTGCCCGAGCGGGAGCGCATCACCACCACCACCAGCGCCAACAGGCCAAAGGCGGCAAATACCCCGGGTGCAATCCACAGGGCCATGGTGTTGCGCTGCACCGGGGGCCGGTAGAGGACGAAATCCCCATAGCGGGCCACCATGTACTCGGTAATCTCCTGATCGGTGAACCCCTCTTCCAGGAGTCGCCGGATCTCCCGGCGCAGGTCCTGGGCCACCGGGGAGTCAGACCCCGCCAGGTTCTGGTTCTGGCACTTGGGGCAGCGCATCTCCTCGATCAGCACCTGGTAGCGCGCCTCCAGCTCCGCAGTCGACAACGGCTCGACCTCCACGGCGGCTACCGCGGCCAGCGACAGGCAAAGGCCGCCCACCAGGGCCACGACCCGGTGATGCCACCCGGTCTTTCTTTCTCGTTCTCTCACCCAGTTCTCTCCGTCGATGCGTGCGGTGGAAATTTGCGCGATTATAACAGCCTCCCCCACCCCCCGCACTCGCCCCCGCAGCTCCCCCGGACCGCTTAACTCATTGAAAGGTAAAAAAATTTTTCACAAAGCGTTGACGCACCGAAAAATATCATTACTATACGCAGCTCCTGACGCGGGGTGGTTAGCTCAGTTGGGAGAGCGACGGCCTTACAAGCCGTAGGTCACAGGTTCGACCCCTGTACCACCCACCACTTCCCCTCACCTGCCCGGCAGGTTACAACGGGGAAGCAAGGAATGCGGACCGGTAGTTCAGTTGGTTAGAATGCCGGCCTGTCACGCCGGAGGTCGCGGGTTCGAGTCCCGTCCGGTCCGCCATATACAAAAAAGGCCCACACGAAAGTGTGGGCCTTTTTTGTATCTGTTGGATCGGCGTGCAAGAACCCCCGTTCGACAAAATTGCCATCGGCAATTTTGGACGCCAGAGCGAAGCGACGGCGCCCGCAGGGTGAGCGGCAACGCCGCGAATCAGTCCCGCTACACGAGTCCCAGTCGGCAAGGAGCGATCTACGCGAGAGCGCGGCTTTGCGTATCCAGTGGGTAGGTGTACGACTAAATCGTCCGGGACACCCTGGGATACCGACACCCAGCCCCGCCCAGTCCAGCCCAACAAATAAGCCCGCTGGGAGCGGGCTTTTTCCTACGGGGCAACCCTCCACCCGCGACACAGTGAAAGGTCACCCGACTACCCCGGATCAGCAAAGAGAGCTATCAGCCCTCCCCGGCCCCGAACACCTGGCCAATCAGCACACTGCCCCGGGCCACAGGATCCCGGCGAATCAGGGCCTCTTCCTCACCGATACGGCTGAACAGGGTCATCATGCTCTGGTCAATCACGTAGCGCTCCAGGTCCATATCCGGCTTGTTGGCGATGGGTAACTTCTCGTAGGTAGAAAGCAGGCTCTCATACTGGCCGTAAAAGCCGGTCTTACGCAGGTTGGCTTCCACAATCGGCTGGTAGCGCATGCGCAGGGCGCTCTCGGTCTGGCGCTGGAAGTAATCCGTGGCCGCAGTCTCACTGCCGCGGATAATGCCCAGCGCATCATTGACCGTCATTCCGGTAATTGCCTGCTTGAACACCGGCGCCGCCTCAGCCACCGCCTGTTCCGCGCCGCGATTCATGGCATCCTCCAGCTGGTCCACATAGTTGCCGAAACCAAACTGGCGCAGGCCATCTTCCACCGGGCGGACCGATGCAGGCAGGCCCAGGTTGAACGCGCCCACCTGGGACAGCCGGCTGCTGGCCCGGTCAGTGCTGGTGCGCAGGGTTTCCTTGATGCCCCGCGCAAGCCTTGAGTCGGTATCGTAACCGGCATTTTTGGCCACCTGGTTGCCGACATCGACCCAGGGCGAGACCGCCTCCATATTCTGGCAGGCCGCCAGCACCAATCCCCCGGCCAGGACAACGGCCAATTTCCAATGATGCGTCATGATAATTCTCCTCGAAATCCGATTGCGCAATACTAACCCACCCGGGCCACCTGGAAAGTGACTGGCTTCCTGCTACGCACAGGCAAACCATGCCAAACGTAGCTCCCCCGCAAAACCCGCCACCCCTGCACTGGCCGACCACCGCCGCGCCTCCCGAATTTTTGGAAAAGGGCATTGACTCAATAAGATTTACCGGTAAGATACGCAGCCCTTCGAGGGTGGTTAGCTCAGTTGGGAGAGCGACGGCCTTACAAGCCGTAGGTCACAGGTTCGACCCCTGTACCACCCACCACTTCCCCTCACCTGCCCGGCAGGTTACAACGGGGAAGCAAGGAATGCGGACCGGTAGTTCAGTTGGTTAGAATGCCGGCCTGTCACGCCGGAGGTCGCGGGTTCGAGTCCCGTCCGGTCCGCCACATACAAAAAAGGCCCACACGAAAGTGTGGGCCTTTTTTGTATGTGCTGGATCGGCGTACAAGAACCCCCGTTCGACAAAATTGCCGGGAGCAATTTTGGACGCAGCAACGAAGCGGAGGTGCCCGCAGGGCGAGGGCCATGGATGGCCCGAGTCACTAAATTGCCAAGAGTAATTTTGGACGCCAGAGCGAAGCCACGGCGCCCGCAGGGTTAGCGGCATAACCGCGAATCACAAATACGCCAAGAACGAACCTGGACACCGGCGCACTGCAACCCAGGCAACCTGCCCCCCATAGCAGAATCAACGCGGCTCCCCCACCCCCTGGACTAACAAAACCACCAGCGATCCCGCACTCCCCAACACAATCAACAGTCCCGGCAAACCCGCAAGGTTTGCCAACATCTTGATACCGTCGCTACCGAGAAAGCTGGCACTGCACCACCCCACCAGGCCGACCAATCCAGCCCACAACAACTTCACCCCAAACGACGATCCCATATGGGCAGCGGTCACCGACTTCATGCACAGCCCGCCAATAGCATCGGTATTGGAATCCGTTGCAGTGATAAAGGAGATAAAGCAACCGCAGATGAAAAACAGGCTCAGCAGGGTGCTGCCCGGCAGGTAACTGAACAGCTGGTAGGCCATCGCAGCGAGCCCCTGTTCCCGGTACACCTGGTACATGGCACCGCCCCCGAGGTTATCGAAGTAAAGGGCGGCACCTCCAAAGGTGGAGAACCACAAAACGCCAAACAGTGACGGCAACAGCAGGTTCACAAGGATAAACTGCCGCACTGTGTAGCCCCTGGCGATTTTCCCCAGGAACAGGCTCGACAGCGGTGCCCAGGCGAACCAGCTGGCATAAAACGCAGTGGTCCACCAGCCGGACCACTGGCTATCTTGCGGCTCACTCAGCAGTAACTGGCGGGGAAAGAAGTTGGCCAGGTAATCGACCAGTGAGCCGGCACCAAGCCCCGCGATAAAACCAGATGGACCCACCAGCAACAGGTAGAGCATCAGCGCCACAAACAGGATGGTATTGGCCCGCGCCAGCACCTGAATGCCCTGGCGTAGCCCGCTGGCAGCAGACAACAGTGCCACCGCGACAATAAAACCGGCGGTTGCCGCGTAGGCTACCGGCGACCTGGCGATGCCAAACAGGACCTGCAGGCCATCACCGATCAGCAACAGCCCGGCGCTCAGTACCCCCGACATTCCCACCACCACCGCAAACAGCACCAGGCCATCCACCACCTGTCCCGCAACATTGCCCAGATGCCCGCGCAGCAGCGGCCGCAGCATCGCCCCCACGGAAAACTCGTATCCGAGGTTGTAAAAGCACAGGGCAAACGTCAGGGCCGCCACGGTGTAGATGGCATAAGGTGCCAGGGTCCAGTGGACGAATACTGATGAAAGCGCGAACCGCATCGCCGCCTCACTGCCCGGCTCGATACCAGTGAATGCCGGCGGCTCGCGAAAATGCACCACAGGCTCCGCTACCGCCCAGAACAGAATCCCCATGGCAATCACGGTGGTGAGGGAAACCGCAAACCAGCGGAAAGGCGGATAGATGGGCTCGGCCTCGGGCCCGCCAAGCCTCACCCGGCCCAACGGCAATAGAAACACCACCAGGCAAAGGGCCAGAAGCCCCAGGGCTGAATAGAGGAAAAGCGAGGAGAAATGCTCGATAACCGCCGCATTGGCCGCGGAGGCCATCTTGACGAAGGCCTCCTGGTCCACGGCTGTAACAAGCAGCACCACCAGCACGCCTGCCAGCGCCGGCCAGAACGTAATGGGTTTCAGGTGTCCCCGAAAGGCGGATGTTATCCGGCGGCGAAGGTTGATGGCACCATCCCGCTTCAGCTGCCTATCGCTGCCAGCCCGATACCCAGCAGGATATCCACCGCAATGGCAACCACAAACACCAGCGCCCCGTAGCCGCAGGCGGTTTTCCAGCTGAAATCAAACTGCAGTCGCAGCATCAGGGCAGGCACAACAAAGTACAGGGTGAGCAGCGGAAGCAACAGTTGCTGGGGCAGGCCACTGAATGCCACCGCCATGCTCGCCAGCCAGACCAACAGTGCCGGCACCAGCACAAACGTGATTGAGGTGAATCCATCCAGCCCCCGGTCGCGACCGCGCTCCAGTAAGTTGAACAAACCGTAAACAACACCGCCGGCAATTAACGCCTGTAGCATAATCCTTTCCCCTTGTAGTTCCCTGGGCAGGTCGCCCCGTGAGGGTTCTTGTTTTTCCGGCTGGCCGGGCACTGCCTGGCGAGCGGGCTCCTCCGGTGACCTTTATATCGGATCGGGAGGGAGGGTAAAAGTCTCGGGACAGGGGCAGCCGTCCGGCCGGTATCAGTTGCCGTCGCGGTGTACCCGGCAACCCTCAGCAACAAGGGTCGCAGCCAGCGCATCCCAGTGATCCTGCGGCAGCGCAATGGGCACGGTGACTCCCTCGCCGTACGCCGCTTCGTCGCAGTGCCCACCAGCCTGCCCCACCAGGAAACGCAACCGCGACTCCTGGGCAAAATCGCAGGAGACAGAGGCGCTTACAAAGGGAATGAATGGCTTCAGTTCAGCCTGCTGGAGTGCCGCCCCCACCGCGCCGCGGTAGGCGCGCATCAGGCCACCGACGCCGAGCTTGGTGCCGCCGAAGTAGCGCGTGACAATCGCACCAACGTTACCCACTTCCTGTTTCAACAGGAGTTCCAGCATGGGGCGGCCGGCACTGCCGCCGGGCTCACCGTCATCATCCGACTGCATGACTAACGGGTTGGCCGGGTTGCCGATCACCAGTGCCGTGCAGTGGTGGCTGGCATCGGGGAACTGGCTGCGCACGGTTTCCAACTGCTGCAGGAACGCCGCCTTGTCTTCAGCCGGACCCAGCCAGCAGATAAAGCGGCTCTTCTTCTCTTCCGTCTCACTGACAACGGGAGAGCAGGGAATCTGGTAACTCACCGGCAAATTCTTCCCATGACTGGTCCTGCAATCTTTCGTACAGCGGCTGGAGCTTGGTCTGCCAGATACGGTCATCTACCACTCCGACATGCTTGCAGCGAATAGTACCGCCAGAGTCCACCAGGAATGTTTCCGGCGCGCCAAACACACCCAGGTCCAGGGCCAGCCGCCCTTCCCGGTCAGCGACACTGAACAGGTAGGGGTTATGGAATTTCTCCAGCCACTTCTGCGCCTCGGCGTTGTCGTCCTTCAGGTTGACGCCAATGATGGGCACGCCCTGGCTGGCCAATTTGTTCAGGTAGGGATGCTCCACCCGGCAGGCGATGCACCATGTCGCCCACACATTCAGCAACAGGGGTTCGGCCGGCAGGTCCGCCAGCCCGGCCCGGGCCTCACTATCCGCGACTTTCGGCAGGGAAAACTCAGGTACCGGTTTGTTCAGTAGCGCCGAGGGCATTTCCTGCGGGTCCAGCGAGAGGCCCCGCCAGAACAGCAGGGCCAGCGCAGCGAAAATAATCAGCGGCAGGAACAGCTTGAGTCTGGCCATGGTGATTTCGATCTCCCTCTACTTATCCGCGACTCAGGCACCCGCCGGCATCGCATCGATGGCTTCGGCACGGGCAGCACGGACCTTGCGGTAGCGCTTGTCGGCCACCGCGATGCCACCACCAATGGCCATCAGCAGCGCACCCAGCCAGATCCAGACCACAAAGGCCTTGTACTGCAGGCGCACGGCCCAGTCCCCGTTAGGGTTACCCTTGTCCAGCGGCTCACCCAGGGCCACGTAGATATCCCGGAACAGCCCCGTGTCGATAGCAGCCTCGGTCATGGTATTGCCGCCGGACAGGTAATTGCGTTTCTGCGGGTGCAATTCCGCCACCGGCGAACCGCCGCGACTGACATGCACTACCCCTTCAAACGCGCGGTAATTGGGGCCCTGCACCTGGCGCACACCGTCAAAGCGGAATTCATAACCGGCGACCCGGTGCGTATCCCCTGCTCCCAGGCGGACATCGTCCTCCACGCTGTAGATTGTGGTCAGGGCCACACCCAGCGCAGTCACGGCCAGGCCGACATGGGCCAGGTGCATGCCGTAGTAACTGGCCCGCTGGCGTCGCAGGCCCGCCAGTAACGAGTCAGCGTTGCGGGTCTTGCCGAGGATATCCGCGAGGCTGGATGCGGTGACCCAGCTTCCGACGAAGATTCCCAGCGCCGCCCCCCAGTGGAACTCGCCCAGTGCAAACGGAATTGCCAGGCCCGCCACCACAGCCACCGCCAGGGGCAACTGCCACAGACTCCACAGGCGGTCCCAGCGGCTGTCCTTCCAGTTGGCATGAATGCCCAGGCCCAGCACAACGCTGAGAAACACCATCAGGGGCACAAAAAACAGGTTGAAGAACGGCGGGCCCACGCTGATCTTGCCCCAGTTGAGGGCATCGGCCAGCAGCGGATACAGGGTGCCGGTCAGCACCACGCCGGTAATCAATACCAGCAGGATATTGTTGGACAGCAGGAATGTTTCCCGGGAGCGGAACGAGAACACACTGCCCGCGCTGACTGCTGGTGCCCGGAGGCCAAACAGTACCAGCGACAGCCCCACCACGATCACCAGGAACGCCAGGATAAACCCACCGCGCAAGGGGTCGGTGGCGAAGGCATGCACCGAGGTGAGTACACCGGAGCGCACCAGGAATGTTCCCAGCAGGCTGAGGCTGAAGGCAAAGATTGCCAGCAGGATGGTCCAGCTCTTGAACAGGCCGCGCTTCTCACTTACTGCCAGTGAATGCAGCAGCGCCGTGCCCACCAGCCAGGGCATAAACGAGGCGTTTTCCACCGGGTCCCAGAACCACCAGCCGCCCCAGCCCAGCTCGTAATAGGCCCACCAGCTGCCAAGGGCAATCCCCAGGGTAAGGAAGGACCAGGCCACCGCCGTCCATGGGCGTACCCACCTGGCCCAGGCCGCATCCAGCTGCCCACCCAATAGCGCAGCGATGGCAAAGGCGAAAGCCACCGAAAAGCCCACATAGCCCATATACAGCAACGGTGGGTGGATGATCATGCCGGGATCCTGCAGCAGCGGATTCAGGTCATTGCCCTCCACGGGCGGAAACGGCAGGGTGCGGTCAAACGGGTTGGAGGTCAGCAGGATAAACAGGAAGAAACCCACCAGCACAAAACCCAGCACCGACAGTACCCGCGCCACCAGCTCCGCTGGCAGCTGGCGGCTGAACAGGGCTACGGCGGCGGCCCAGCCGGCCTGCATCAGCAGCCACAGCAGGATAGAGCCCTCGTGGCCGCCCCACACGGCGGTAATCTTGTAGTGCAGGGGCAACAGGCTGTTGGAGTTCTGCGCCACATAATTGACGCTGAAATCGCTCTGGACAAAGGCCGCCGTCAGGCACAGGAAGGCGATGGCAGTAAACACCAACACCCCCAGGGCCAGCGGGCGCCCGGCTTCCATCCACAGGGGCCGGGCGGTATAGCTCCCGGCCACGGGTACCGCGGTCAGGGCCACCGATAACAGCAGCCCCACCAGCAGTGCGAAGTGTCCCAGCTCCGGAGTCATATTTTCGCTCCGTCCCCACAGGTGGCGTTACCAGCCATGGACTCGGCCACCTCCGGCGGTGTGTAGTTTTCGTCGTGCTTGGCCAGCACCTGGTCAGCACGCATGGTGCCGTCACGCATCAACTGCCCGGTTACCACGGCGGCTTCACCCTCGGCAAACAGGTCGGGGAGGATCTTGTCGAACACTACCTGCAGGTCCGCCTCGCCATCGGTAATCGCAAAGTGAACGTCGAGCGATTCTTCGCTGCGCCGGACACTGCCCGGCACCACGCAGCCGCCGGCCCGGATTCGCTTCTCGAACGGCACCTCCCCCGCTGCAAAGGCAGTGGGGGCGTAAAAATAGTCCATATTGTTACGCATGGCGTAGGTGACAAACCCCACGGCGGCACTGGACAGGGCCACCAGGACCAGCACCAGGATAAGGCGTTGTTTACGTGCGGGATGCATGAGCGGTCATTTCCCCCGGAAATCAAGTCAAGTAATGAATCTGTTACGACCGGGCCGCGATTACTCGGCCAGCGCGGCCTCGGCTGCCGGTCTCTCTGGTTGGCGCCGTGCGGCGCGGCGCTCGCGGATACGCTGTTCGCGGCGAAACTCCGCGCGCAACCTGCGGCGCTCCAGCAACGGCTGGGTAACCAGCCCGGCCATGGTGAGGAGGGTCACGCCATAGGCAACCCAGACAAACGGGCCGTGGCCGTTCATGGCGATAAAATCCGCCAGGCCGGCAAACTGGAATTCCATCTTATCGTCCCTCCCCCAGCAGCTGCTGCACCCACTGGGTTCGCGATTCCCGCTTCAGCACCAGGGTGCGGGTGTGGAGAATCAGCACCCAGGCATAGAAACAGTAAAAGCCGATGATCATGGTCAGCAGCGGGTAGAACATGCTCGGATCAATGCTGCTGGACTCGGTCAGCTTGATGGTCGCCGGCTGGTGCAGGGTGAACCACCAGTCCACCGACTTGTAGATGATCGGGATATTGACGGTGCCCACCAGCGCCAGCAGGGCACAGGCCTTATCGGCCAGCTGCTCGCGGGCAAAGGCACGGGACAGGGCGATCACCCCCACGTAGAGGAAGAACAGGATCAGCATAGAGGTAATACGGGCATCCCATACCCAGTATGTGCCCCAGGTGGGCTTGCCCCAGACCGCACCGGTAAACAGGGATACGAACGTGAGCGCGGCGCCAATAGGTGCGGCAGCCCGCATCACCACGAAGGAGAGCTTCATTTTCCAGATCAGCCCGATGGCGCCACTGATTGCCATCAGGTAATAGCCCGCCAGCGCCAGGAAGGCCGCCGGGACATGGATAAAGATAATGCGGTAGCTGTTGCCCTGCTTGGCATCCTGCGGGGCAAACCCAAGCCCCCAGGCCATACCCACGGCCAGCAGCAACGCGCTGGCAGCCGCCAGCCACGGCAGCCAGGCGCTGGTCTTCTCATAAAACCAGCGCGGCGAACCCAAGCGGTGAAACCATTGCCAGGCCAAGGGCAAACCTCCTCAAGAATCGGTACTGATGCGGATGGCGCCGGCGGCCGCCAGTGGCGCCAGCGCCGCGGCAGCCGCCAACAGGGCCGCCAGGATGGCGAGCTGCACGCTGTAGGCGTAACCATCGACGGCCGCCTGGACCGCACCGGTGCCGAAGATTAACACGGGCACGTATAACGGCATAACAATCAGCGCCAGCAGCAGGCCGGGACGACGCAGCGCCACAGTGAGCCCCGCCCCCACGGCGCCGATCAGGCTCAGGCTGGCGGTGCCCAGTAACAGGGACAGCAACAGGCAGGCATAGCCCGCAGCCGGCAGGTTGAGCATCAGCCCCAGCAGGGGCGACAGCAGCGCCAGTGGCAGGCCGGTCACCAGCCAGTGCACTGCCACTTTCGCCAGCACACCAAAATAGAGCGGCTGCGGGGACAGGGTCAGCTGCTCCAGCGAGCCGTCCTCGAAATCACTGCGGAACAGGCTCTCCTGCGACAACAGTGTGGCCAGCAGTGCCATTACCCAGATCATTCCCGGCGCCAAGCGTGCCAGCAGCCCCGGTTCCGGTCCCACTCCCAGGGGCAAGAGGGCCAGCACCGTCACGAAAAACAGCAGTGGGTTGGCGATATCGGAGCGGCGTCGCAGCGCCAGCCGTAACTCTGTCTGCAGCAGCGCGCCAAATCCCGGCCCGCGCCGCTCACGGGGCGAAAGGTCAGCGGGTGTTGCGGAGACCGGGGGCAGGTGACGGGTATCAGGCGTGGACATATTCGCCCTCCCCGGCCGGCGCGTAATCCGCCAGGTCCACGTGTTGCAGGTTTGCCAGGGCAACCGGCTGGTGCGAGGTGAACAGGATCGCCCCGCCCCGGCCCAGGTGGCAGGCCATCTGCCCCTGCAGGCTGGAGACGCCGGCTACGTCGAGGGCTGCCAGGGGCTCGTCGAGAATCCACAGTTGCGGGGCATTGGGGAGGTAGAGCCGGGCCAGTGCCACGCGGCGGTTCTGGCCCGCGGAAAGCTGCTGGCAGGGACTGTACTCGAACCCGTACAGATCCACCTGCTCCAGCGCGGCCAGGGCCTCATCCTCGGTCGCGCCGTACCAGGCCAGGTTTTCCAGTGGTGTCAGGCCGCGGCGCACTCCCGCCTGGTGGCCTATATAGAGCAGCGCACTGCGCATTTGTGGCAGTGCCCGTGGCAACGGCTCCCCGCGCCACAGAATCTCTCCGCGGTAGTCCGAAGCACTGCCGATCAGGGTGCGCAACAGGGTTGTCTTGCCGGAGCCATTGGCGCCCTCGACCTGCACGGCTTTCCCGGCTCCCAGCTCCAGGTCCAGCCCGGCGAACAGGCACCGGCCATCCCGCTCACAGGAGAGCCGCCGCAGCTGGATAAGGGGGGATGAACTTGCAGTCGCTGACATAGTACCGGTGCCGCCAAAAACCTCGGGAACAGGCAATTGATGAAAATCTGAGCGGCATTATACCGGCTGTGGCGCCAATTGTATGGTACTTGTTTGCTCCGAGGCCCGGATTAAACCTTTGCGGGGGCCCCTTCCCGCTCCCAGGGACTGTTCTCCTCCTGCTCCCAGCTGAGTAGTGCCCTTACTTCACTCGCGCCCGGCTGCCACTCCACCCTGCGGCAGATACTCTGCAGGAGTGCCAGTCCCCTGCCCGAGTATGCATTGGCCGCGCCAGTGCGCGCTGGCAGGCCTGGCCCGCTATCGGATACCGACACCAGCAGCCCGCAGTCCCCACCTGCCCGGCAGCTGCTGAGGCGGATCCGGATCCAGCCATCCTGCAGTTGCCGACGGCCGGACTCCAGGCGGCGGTAGTATTCACCGAATCCATGCTCCGAGCGCTTGAGGCTGCTGTCGAGCTGCAGCAAGCCGTGCTCGATTGCATTGTTGAACAACTCCCCCAGGACGATGGAGAGCGTGTCGCGCAGACGCCCGGACTCGGGAAACTGTGCCAGCACCCGGTGCATCAGCGGTACCGGGTCCATTTGCCTCAGGTCCTCCGCCGCCAGGGTGACCCCGAACGACCAGTCGCCGAAGTGGCCCGTGCCGGGCGGGTCCGGAAGCGGCTCACCGATTTCCACGGTCTCAGCAGTGATCTGGTCCAGGGAAAGCTCAACCAGGGAGAGATCGTCCTGCTGGCCGACACTGAAACGACTGATCTCGGCCAGGATCCTCTCAAAGCGCGCCGCCGGAAAGGCATTGCGGATAGTGGCCAGCAGTCGCTCCTCGCCAAACAGCTCGCCGGAGGGGCCCCGCGCCTCGTGGATACCGTCACTCCAGAGATAGAGCCAGTCACCGGGCTCGAGGGGAACATACTGAACCGCCTCCTCGAGATTCAGCCAGCGTACCACTCCCAGGGGCAGGTGACGGGATTCAAGCATCTGAATGCTTCCCCCGGCCCGGCAGAGGCAGGCACTGGGCATGCCGGCATTGAGCACGCGCAGGTGCTGCTTGTGCGGGTCGAGCTCCAGTAGCACCGCGCAACAGAACATACTGCGGGGTAATACCAGGTGCAGCTTCAGGTTCAGTTCGCGGGCGATCTGGCTGAGAGTGAACCCCTTGGGCACCATCGAATAGAAAATCGAGGTCAGCGGAACCGCGCCCACCGCAGCAGCCAGCCCGTGACCGGTGAAATCCCCCAGTAACAGCATCAGCTTGCCACCGGGTGCCCAGGCAGCTGCCAGCACATCACCATTGAGCACAGCCCGGGGCGACAGGTGATAGCGGATGGCATCAGTCTGTTCCAGGCAACTTTCCCGCCCCATATTGCGGAAAATCTCCTGCGCCCCGGCCTGCTCCTTGAGCAGGTCCGACTGGCTGCGGCGCATACGATTGCATTGGGCGATCAGGTTACGGTTGAACTGGCAGTAGCGCCGCAACGCGACCAGCTTCAGTCGCACCAGGTGCCGGTTGTAGGGCCGCCGCAGGACATCATCACAGCCAGCCCCGACGCCATCGGCGGGCAGCGCGTGCTCATCCAGCACCGCCAGGACCGGCACCGGCTCCATCCCGGCCCGCGCACGCAACTGGTGCACACTGCGGGGTTCGGGAGCTGCACCCGCGTGGGGGCCGAATACCAGCAGGTGCGGGCGGATACAATCGAAAGCGGCGAGCGCCGCAGGCACACTGCCCACAACACGGACTGCCACATCCATGGCCCGGGACTCCGGGCCGGACTCACCCCGTGCATCCAGCGGCGCACAGCTATCCAGGAGACTGGAGAGTTCCCGGGCGTCGGCATCGCCGGGCTCGATAACGAGAATATTAAAGGGAGAGGACACCACTAGCGAATGGTGAAAATCTTGTCGAAATTGGAAACCGCCAGCACCTTGGCCACATGGTCGTTGGCATTGACCAGCTCAACGGTATGTCGCTGGCCACCATCATCCTGCCCCTCCAGGCTGTGGTCGCGGAGCAACAGGAGCATTCCCAGCGCGGCGCTATCCAGGTAGCGGGTATCGGAAAGGTCGACGCTGTAGGATTTCGGTGCCGGGTTACAGTCGCGGTACGCGCGCTGGAATTCACTGTGGAGATTGAAATCGAAGTTCCCGTCAATCCGAATGGTCAGCGCTTCGCCGCCATCCGACAATTGCGTGGAAACCCGGGAGGCTGTCTGTTCAAACATCAGCATGGCGAATCTCCTTATTCATCCCCGTTTACCCGGCGCGACCGGTGGAACGCGGCCTGCCGGTACAGCATCCATCCACCGGGCGGGTAATCGCACGACCGGACCGGACCGGCGACGTTTGCCCGACAGCCTTAACAGGACGGTTCTGAACCGTTTTACCTCAACGCACCCACCTGCAGAGCCGGGTGCCCCGACAGGAACTCGCCACCGGCACACAACAGACCGGGGGGGTAACTACCGCAGTCCACCCTGCCCGAGCGATCGTCCCTGCAGAACGCAGAAAGGCGCCCAGTGGGCGCCTTTCTGGTGCAGGTCAGTCGAAATCGTAATCCATCAACTCGCGCTGCAGTCGTATTTCCTCCAGCTTGTCCTCGACCATTCGCCGGGCATCCCGGGGAGGCTGCGAGGTTGCCTGTTTCAATACTTCTGTTGCCAATTGGGGGATATCGTCGTAGTCAAAATCGAAGGTCTTTTCGCTAACGTTGCCGCTCATACGAAACTCCAATATTTCGATCTGCCAGGGCAGATTCACCCTTGTTGTTTTTGTTGTGCACCTGCAGATTAATCAGCTCCGAGGATGCTGGTCAAGCAAAATTTGCATCCCCAAAACCGGCTATTTCGCCGTCGTAACACACCCGGGTTCCGGCGGGGAAAACTTCCCCTTAACCGGCTACCCGGGGCGGCAAATTAGCTGTCTTAAGTGACCGTCGTGCGACAATTTCTCGTCAGGAATATGAAACCATGTTCCCCGCCCCGCCCGGGCCACGGAAACACCCCTGTTACTACCGGTGACACTGGGCGCCACAGGCGCTAGAATACCGACCCTCCAGGCCGCCCGATCCCCGGATCTACCCGGCCTCACGCCCCCGTCGGTTAACAGGATAAACCACGGACCTCCTAAGTCCGCACTGCAGGTTCGAGTCCTGCCGGGGGCGCCAACTCTGCGCCGGAAGCCGATTTCCCCCACCCAACCTCCCGCTGAACAGCGGCACTCTCCCGACCAGCCCCACGCCCCGGACTGGCCGCTGGAGGCCCACGCTGCCAATTACAGCCCCCAAATGACGCCCTGAAAGCGCTGCTGGCACTCGTCGACTATTCTCTCGAATGCCCTCTCGCCCAGCGGTGCCGACTGTGCTCGCCCGATACCCTGGCAGGCAATTGAGCGCACCTGCCCTGAACGCAGTCCTTATAGCGCCAGGCGGGCGGGCCCGGAATGGATGCCGGACGAGTCACAAACAAGGAAAAGGTAACGAAGTGATAAAGCATGGTACGGCCGTCGCACTGGTTGCCGGCAGCCTCGCGGTGCTCCCGGCCGCCGGGCTCACAGCTCAGTCGACGGGGACCCTGGATACTCCCGCGCCCCCAACCGGGCACGACACGCCCAAACTGGCCCAGCGAGTAGTCGAGGCCCCACCCCGGGCACCGGCCCCGGATGAGAATCGCGCCCCCGCGCCAAGCTACTATCCCAGCGGCACACCGGCGCCGCCGTCGGCCTGGGGCTCCTACGAACCCGGCAAGGGGTTCGTGCTGTTGCGCTCGGATATGGGCGAGGTGAACTTCAGCATCTTCAGCTATGTCCGCTACCTGAACCAGGAAAACCTCGAAGACACCTACACCGACAGTTTCGACAGGACTTTCGATGTCAGCATCCGCAACCAGATGCAACTGCAGAAGGTCAACCTCACGTTCAAGGGCTGGATTTTCGACCCGAAATTCCAGTATCGCTTTTACACCTGGACCAGCAACTCCAACCAGGGCCAATCGGCCCAGGTGGTGGTGGCCGGTTACCTGAGCTACCTGTTCAATGACAATTTCAAGCTCGGCGCCGGCATCAATGCCCTGCCCACCAACCGCACCACCAACGGCACCTTCCCCAACTGGCTGAAGGTGGACCACCGCACCATTGCCGATGAATTCTTCCGTGGCTCATACACCACTGGCTTGTGGGCCTGGGGCGAGATCACGGACAAGATCGAGTACCGGGCCATGATTGGCAACAACCTGAGCCAGCTGGGCGTGGACGCCGATGAGCTGGACGACCATTTCAACACCCTCTCGGGCGCGCTGTGGTGGATGCCCACCACCGGTGAGTACGGCCCCGCCAATGGCTTCGGCGATTTTGAGTTCCATACCGAGCCGGCCACCCTGTTCGGAATCCACTACACCCGCAGTGACGAGGACGCCCAGGGCCAGCCCCAGGTAAACAGCTTTGATAACAGCCAGATCCGGCTGTCGGACGGCACGCGGATTTTCTCTCCCGACCCTTTTGACGTCGGCGTTAATATCTCTGACGCCACGTACCAGATGGCAGCTGTCAACGGCGGCATCAAGTACTGTGGTTATTCTCTCGACGTGGAGTACTACTGGCGCAAGGTCAATGATTTCAGGACTATTATCCTGAACGATACCGATACCGGCCTGCCGGTGGATGACCTCTGGGATCACGGCTTCCAGCTGCAGGGGTCGACCATGCTGAAGCCCAAGACCCTGCAGATGTTTGTGGCCGGCTCGAAAATCAATGGTGAGTATGGCGATCCCTGGGACCTGGCGCTGGGCTTCAACTTCTACCCCTTCAAACGCCGCGAGCTGCGCCTGACGGCACAATTCCTCTACCTGGATAATTCACCAGTAGGCTACAACAGCGTGCCCTTCTCCCTCGGCGGCAATGGTGTCGTATTCAACACCGAGTTGATGCTGGCTTTCTGACCCGGCCGGCCCTAGCCCTCCGAACCTGGGGAGCCCTCGGGAGGATAGTAGACGGTATTACGGAGGGCCGCACGCTGTTCCGCGGTAAAGTTCGGGAATGGCATCTGCTGTGCTGCGGCCCACTCGCGCACATGGGCTTCAGCTGTTTTCTGGACTTCCTCATCAATACCGCCATCGCGGGTAAAGTAAACGGTCTGGGAAGGAAATGCGAAATCGGTGCCTGACCGCCGCACGATCCGGAAAACCCGGAAATAGATATCCTCGGAGATGGCACGGAACTCCGGGTACTCATTGGTACTGACATCCACCCGCAGTTCCACCAGCAATGCCGAGTCGCCGAAGCCGGCAAAGCGCACCGAGGGCTCATCGTCGGCAACCCGGGGATGCCCCACCAGCATCTCACGGATATTCACCAGCACGTAGCGCAACTGGTCCTCGCTGGTCTCAAAGCGCAGCGTCAGTATCGTGCGCAGGAGGATATGGCTGCGCGTGGAATAGTTGACGATATGCATCTGGCTGAAGTCGGCGTTGGGGATGGTCGTCAGGCTGTTGTCAATGCCCCGCAGGCGCGTCGAACGCATACCGATACTCTCCACGGTGCCCGCGCGCTGGAAATCCTCGCTGGAATCTTCCCCGTAACGACAGAAGTCACCCACCCTGACCGGTTTATCGCCAAACAGGTTGAGGCTACCAATGAAATTCTCGAATGAACCGCGCATCGCCAGGGCGATGGCGATACCGCCGATACCAAAACCGGCCAACAGGCTGTAAAGCGGGGCCCCGAGGCGGCTACTCAACAGGAAGACCACCCCGATCACCCCGGCGATTCCCACCGTCCGCGCAATAAAGCGCAGCAGGTGGGCATCCAGGCTCTCACCGTGAACGCTGGAGCGATTGATATAAATTTCCATCAGCGCCGGAGGCAGGGTCCAGGCCAGCCAGGCCATGGCCAGGTGACTCACCACTTCCGCCAACAATGAGACTCCCCCGCCAATCACGTCCGTCAGGGTCAGCTGCTGGTGCAGGAAAGCGGACAACGGTTGTATCACCAGGAGCACCGCCAGTGGCACGATAAAGCGGGACAACCTCACCAGCAAGTGGGGACTTTTCCGGAAGTTTGTAATGGCGCGCTGAACGACAAACAGGACGGCAATAAACAGGGAAAAAATCCCCACCAGCGCAATCCACTTCCATACAGCCTGCCGGAACACGCTGCGCTTCATCCAACCCGGAAAGGATTCAATCAGCTCGGGAGGCACCAGCCAGCCGCGCATCGCCAGGTAGGGACGCATGTCGGCGTAATGGGGAATCGGCACGTCGCGCCGGTAGGGAAGATGGCGCACACGCTGGTAAAACTCGGCCGCGCGCGCAACCGTATCGGCGGAAAAGAGGAATTCACCGCTCTGCGGGCCCTCCGCTACCCGCACCAGGGTGATATCCGTGTGGGGAATGGTCCAGCTCACCGAGCTGGCGATACCGGTGGACTGCCCCTGGGTCGTATCCCCCTGGCTGCCAGTCCCGGGTAGCGGGGATGTCACCGGCTTTTCGGCAGATGCATCGGCTCCGGAAACCACTTTCGCCAGGCTGTTCACCTCCTCCCTGCCCGGGATTTCCTCAAGAGGCGGCAGTTCGATGCGGGACAGGACCTCGTAAAGGTAAATTGCTGCATCGTTACCCACGTCGGCTCGCGCCGCCGGTGGGATCCGACTGAGGTCCAGCATGCGCCTGACCCGCGCCTGCTTTTCATCGAGCTTCTGAGCCAGTTCACGGCTCGGGTCGCCCCAGAACTGCCCCTTGGCGAATTGCCCCATCTGGTCACCCACGGCCAGGAATGAGGTGATGGTGGCACGCGGACTGGCCAGGTCGAGGGGGTCCAGGGGGTAATTACGGCGCTTTTTCCCCGCCACTTCCTCGACTATCGGCGCACTGGGCTCCTTGTGATCGTGTGGAGCCTCATCATCGGTGGCCTGCCCGAACACCAGTGCGGGGATAAACAAGAGACAGGCGAGACCAATTCGTAAGAGCCGCACGCACACCCCAGCAGCGGGCTCCCGACAGGAGCCCGGTCAACTCGAAACCAGTATCCCAAGAAGATAGACGAAGCTGGGCGCTGTGGCACGAATGGGGGCACCGCGCGGCCAGTGGGGTCACGGCAGTGTCCACGAAGAAATCACCTGCCAGTCGCGTTTTAGCCCAGAGCCTGGTACATCAGCAGGACCGCAAACAGTCCCGCCAGCAATACCCAGCCCCAGAAAATGCGCACCGAGCGCTCTGCCTGGCGGTTGCGGCGATGTCGCGTTGCTTTGCGTGTCATACGGACTCCCCCTTTCAGAACGAATGCACTGCAAATGTAGCACAGGGCGACGCGGCCATCGGCCGCGGGGCCTGCAAGTCACGCGGGGCGGGAATTACTCCCCAAAAATCGCTACGCTCGCCGGCTGGCTGCTGGTCCGGCTGCCCCGGTACATGCCGGCGGTATTGAATACCAGTGCGACATTCCCCTGCGCATCGAGGACGATGACTCCGCCGGTGCCGCCCACCGGTTTGAGCACATCGTTGATGACGGTTTCTGCTGCCTCGCGGACAGTCTTGCCCTGGTATTGCACCCGCGCACAGATATCCGCGGCAACACTGAAACGGATAAAGTATTCCCCATGTCCGGTGGCGGAAACAGCGCACGAATCATTGTCGGCGAAGGTTCCCGCCCCGATCACCGGCGAGTCGCCGATACGCCCGTAGCGCTTGGCGGTCATACCACCAGTAGAAGTGCCCGCGGCAATATTGCCCTCGCGATCCAGGGCAACGGCGCCGACAGTGCCCATTCGGTATGGCACTGGCAGCGCGTTTACCGAGGCCTGGTCACCACCCTTGCGGTCCAGCTTCTGCTTCGCCTCGTCCAGCTGCCGCCGCCGGTGCTCGGTATCAAAAACACTGTTCTCGACCATGGCCATACCCTGCGCCCGGGCAAACTCCTCTGCGCCCTCGCCGGCCAGCATCACAAACGGTGACTTCTCCATCACCATTTGCGCCAGGTCAATGGGGTTGGCTATGCGGGATACCCCGGCCACAGCGCCCGCCTGACGGGTGCGCCCATCCATAATCGAGGCGTCCAGTTCATGGGTGCCGTCATAGGTATAGACGGCGCCCCGGCCGGCATTGAAGAGCGGCGAGTCTTCGAGCACATTAATTGCCGTCGTCACCGCGGCCAGGCTGGTGCCCCCCGCCTCCAGGATCGCATAGCCTTTTGCCAGGGCCTCCTCCAGCTTGGCGCGATAAGCTTTTTCACGCTCAGCAGTCATCTTGCTTTTCTCGATGGTACCGGCACCGCCGTGAATAGCGATGGCGAGCGGGCGGTCTTCCGCCGCCGTCACCACGCCACACAGCAGCATACCGACGATACCGGCCAGGGAGATCATTCTTTTCATGGGAGTTGACGCCTTTTTCTTTTACGTTTGCAGCATTTATTAGTACCACTTTGGCCCGGGTAGCGAAAGAGTTCACCGACAGACCGCACTTGCAGACAAATCATCAACGGGGTAATCCAAAAGCTGAAATACACGAATAAAGGAACCTCAGGCAGCCTATGATTGCCAACAGAGTGTGCGCCGTGTTCGGGGCGACCCGTGCGCCACAATTGCAACCAAGTATCGAGGTAACCGAACGATGAAGATCCTGATGGTTCTGACTTCCCACGACCAACTGGGCGACACCGGCGAGAAAACCGGCTTCTGGCTGGAAGAGTTTGCCGCCCCCTACTATGTATTCAAAGATGCCGGTGCCGATATCACCCTGGCATCCCCGCAGGGGGGACAGCCACCCCTGGACCCGAAAAGCGATGCCCCCGATTTCCAGACAGAGTCCACTGAGCGTTTTGCCAAAGACCAGGAAGCCCAGCAACAGCTGGCAAATACAGGCAAGCTGTCAGGTGTCAACCCGGGGGACTTCGACGCGGTATTTTATCCCGGTGGCCACGGCCCGCTCTGGGACCTCGCGGAAGACCAGGACTCCATCAAGCTGATTGAGTCCATGTATGCCACCGGCAAGCCGGTGGGAGCAGTATGTCACGCCCCGGCCATCTTCCGGCATACCGGGAATAGCGAGGGCCAGCCCCTGGTAAAGGGCAAGAATGTGACCGGGTTCAGTAATTCCGAGGAAGATGCTGTGGGACTGACCGATGTCGTACCATTCCTGGTCGAGGATATGCTCAAGGAAAAAGGCGCAAACTATAGTCGCGGCAGCGACTGGGAAAGCTTTATTGTAAAGGATGGCCACTTGGTAACCGGCCAGAACCCCGCCTCCTCGGAAGCGGCTGCAGAAGCCCTGCTCAAGTTACTCTAGCTCCTGGCGCCGGCGATGCACGAATCGCCGGCGCACCCCTCCCGCTGGCCAAAACCGCGTTCCTGCCCATCAAGCAGGTCACTGCCGGGGCATCCTCAATATCCCAACAGGTGTTTTGGCGCGGTATTAAACCGCACCAAAAGAGATCACAATTGGCTTCTTCCCAGGCTTCTGATAAATTTTTTATTGCGAATCACTTAAAACAATAATCGCGACAAGGGTTACGGGACACTCGTCAAGAAAAGGTCTGCTCGGGCTGATTGGCAGCCTCATAGAGGACATAATAAGATGACAGCTGTAATCGAAGAATGTGCTGAGTGGCTGACCCCAGCCTCGCTGAACAATGCAGAACCGCTTGTCAGGTCAGAACCCTTCCACTTCCTGGTTGCAAGGAACCTACTGCCGACTGGCATGATGGACTCAGTGTCGGCCCACTTCCCAAAGCTTAAAGGCGCAGGCTACCTGCCCTATGAAGCTGAACAGTGTGGAGACAGTGTAAATGCCCTGGTCGCACGACTGGTCGATCACGAGTTTGCCAATGCACTGGGCGACAGGCTTGGTATCGACAACCTGGCGCAATACCCTACCTACGTGTCGATTTCACGCACGCTGAAGAAGCGCCATGGCAAGATCCACACTGACGGCAAGTCCAAGGTAGCCACCGCCCTGCTCTACCTGAATCAGGACTGGAAAGGCCGCCGCGATGGTTGCCTGCGGTTCCTCAATCGGATCGATGACTTTGACGATACCGTCATACCTGAAATCCCCCCCGTATATGGCACACTGGCGGCCTTCAAAAGGGCCGATAATTCTTTCCACGGTCATCTGCCATTCCAGGGCGAACGCCATGTTATCCAGGTGGCCTGGCTGGTAAACGCAGATGAGAAACTGCGCAAGGCGAAACGCGGCCGACTGTCCCACAAGCTGAAAAGGCTACAAGCCTGGTTGGGAAAAAAGCTCGGTGGTCGCAATCCGGGATAGCCGACATGATGCCACCGGAACCCCTGGTTGCCTCCCGCCCCCACGCAGTCCACCCTCCACTCCGGAAAATCACAGCCCACAAAAAAGCGGTGGGCAACGCCCACCGCTTCAAACCCAACCCGACCTCGGAAGAATACGGAATTGGACAGTTCAAGGTGAAAATCCGGATTTCCCGCAATGAAGCAAACGGAAGGAAAACCCGGCGTCCCCGGCAGTAACACTGGCTCGATGCTGTGACCAAATATCACTGCTTACGGAACAGATAAGAATATATTATTCCTACACGCCCGCATCAACCCTTGCGACTGAAAAGCGGTGCAATTGCAAAATTAAAGGGATGATTGGCAGGACACCTGCCACAAATGACAGCTTAGTCGCACCCACAACTCACCGGGGATGCGTCGCCGTATCTAGTCGCGACCCCGCTGTTCACCGGGTACGCTTGCCGCCCTTGCCGCGCCGGAACACATTTACCGCTGCCCGGCTGCGCTCGAACAGCTCCTTCGCCTGCCCATCTCGCTGCGAAACCAGGATAAACAGCAAGTCGGTAATCATGTGCTGCGCCGTGCGTGCGAGAATTGAAGAGCTGCGCACCTCCGACTCATCAGAGACGCAGAAAAGGTTAATCCCGGCCAGTTCCACCAGCGCATTGCGGGAAAAGCCGGTCAGGGAAATCACATCGGCCCCACAATTCAGGCCGTTCTCCGCCACCTGCAGGACGTCCTGGGTCTGGCCGGATTCGGAAATGGCAAACACCAGGTCACCCTTGCCCAGGGTCGCAGCGTTGGCCACCTGGACATGGCTGTCACTCTCCGCGAGCACTGCCTTACCCAGCTTCATCAGCTTGAATGCCAGGTCCCGCGCCACCAGCGATGAGGCGCCCACCCCGGCGAGCAGGATCCTGTCGGCACTGTGCAGCAGCTCCACAGCCTGTTGCAGGTGCTCCTCGCTGTTTACGGTGAGGCTCTCGTTCAGGGCCACGGTTTTGCGCGCAATCAATTTTTGCGCCACCGTCGACAGATCATCGTCAGTAGAAATGTCACCGTGAATCACTTTCGGCAGCAGCGACGTCCTTGCCAGCGATTCAGTCAGTGAGAGTTTGAGGTCCGAATAGCCCTTGTAGCCGAGCTTCTGGCTGAACTTCACCACGCTGGACTGGGATACGCCCACGGACTCTGCCAGTGACTTGGACGAATGGCTGCGAACTTCCTCGACATTTTCCAGGAGGAAGTCCGCGATACGTCGCTCATGATTGGACATGGATTCCCGCATCGTGCGGATCTTGGCGATTGAGCCCATAACCATTTCTCTCTGCAGGGGCTAACCCGAACGTGAAAAAGATGCCAACGATAACATGCCAGTGCCCCGCGGGCGGTCCCCGGTTGGCAGCCTTTGCGCCGCAAAGGAATAAATGATACCAATAAGAGTATAACTAAGGAATAATTACTCACTGCATGGTGAATGGCGTGCCAACCAGGCTGGCCGCCAGTATATGAATCGACAGGTATGCCGGTTATGAATCTCCAGTTCACCGCCCTGGATTGGGCCATCTTTGCGATTTATGGCGCCGTGCTGGTGGCCAGTGGCTGGTATTTCAGCCGGCAGAGAGCAGACGACAGCCGCGATTATTTCCTCGCCCACAATAGTATGCCCATGTGGATGGTGGCCATTTCCACGCTGGCTACCACCCAGTCCGCGGCAACCTTCCTTGGCGGTCCGGACCTGGGCTACCGCGGCGATCTCACCTACCTGTTCACCAACCTGGGCGCACTGCTAGCGGCCCTGGTCGTGGCACGCCACCTGATCCCACGGTTTTACGCCCAGCGGGTCACCACCGTCTACGAGCTGCTGCAATCCCGCTTCGGCGCCAATTCGAAATACCAGGCCGGGGGGATGTACCTGCTGGGGCGGGTCTTCGCCAGCGGCGCCCGGCTTTACATGGCGGCGATAGCCGTTTCCATGATCCTCTTCAACGATATCGACTCCGACCACGTGGTGCTCGCGGTCCTGCTACTGACCCTGGTGGGCCTTTTGCAGACCTTTGTCGGCGGGGTGCGCTCGGTGATCCAGAGCGACGTTCTCCAGTGCATGGTTTATGTCAGTGCCGCGTTCGCGGTGATCGCAGTGCTGCTCTGGCAGATTCCCACAGGTCCCGCGGAGATATTCGCCGCACTGAACCAGCCCGCCGGGGGAGAGCCATCCAAACTGGCACTGGTGGATACCAGCTGGGACCTGGGTGATCCCTTCAATATCTGGTCCACCTTTACCGGCTTCGTACTGCTGAACATCGCCGCCTTCGGGCTGGACCAGGATGTCACCCAGCGCCTGCTGACCTGTAAGAACCAGCGCGACGGTGCCCGGGCAATGATTACCTCGGTGGTAATGGTCGCACCGGTCATGGCTGTCTTTATGGGTATCGGCCTGCTGCTGTATGTTTTCTACCAGCGCCCCGAGCTGATGGGGGGTATGGCGGTATCCACACCCTCCGGCGGTGATATCACCGTGTTCATGCACTATGTACTGAACGAAATGCCAGCCGGCCTGCGTGGCCTGGTTACCATCGGTGTGATTGCCGCCGCCCTGTCGACGCTGAACTCCAGCCTCAATTCCATGGCCAGCGTCCTGACCGAGGACCTTTATCGCCCCTGGCAGGAAAAGCGTGGCGGGGACAAACCGGCACGGCATTTTGTCGTTGCCGGGCGTGTGTCCATGGCGGCAATTGCGGCAGCTCTGAGCGGTATGGCCATCCTGTGCTTCTACTGGCAACAGGTCAGCGACCTGCCACTACTCACTTTCGCCCTGTCGGTGATGGTCTTTGCCTACTCCGGCCTGCTGGGGGTTTTCTTTACCGTGCTGTTTACCCGCCGCGGCAATGGCACCAGTGCCGCCCTGGCACTGGCGGCCGGTTTTGTCGCCACGCTGCTGCAGCAACCCTGGATGATCAGCCTCTATACCGGCGACGAGAACCCGGTGGCGCTGGCTTTTACCTGGCAGCTCTGCCTGGGTACAGCCATCGCCTTCGCCCTTTGCTGCCTGGGCAAACCGGCCGTCGAAAAGGCCGCGGAGCCAATGCGGAGTGCCAGCGCATGAGCGACTGGAGCATTGGCATCGACGGCGGTGGCACCAAGACACTGGCCCGGCTCCAGGGAAACGGGGAAACACTGGAACTCCGCGGTGGACCGGCGTCGCTGACCCAGGACCAGTCCGGCGCCATTGGCAATATCACCACGCTGTGCCGGCAATTGCTGGCACAGCGGCAGCTGGCGCCAGAACAGGTCGCACTCGCCTGCGGCGTGGCCGGGGCCGGTAACAGCGCCGCGGCCGAATCGCTTCAGGGCCACCTGGAATCCATGGGCTTTCGCAGTGTCCGGGTCTGCTCCGATGCCATAACGTCACTGTTCGGCGCGGCCGGCGGCACCCCGGTGGTGGTGGCCGCGGTGGGAACCGGCTCGGTGGTGATGCGACTGAACCGCGACGGTACCAGCCGCCAGTTTGGCGGTTGGGGGCTGGCGGTTGGTGATGAGGGCAGCGGAGCCGCCATCGGCAAGGGAGCGGTGCGCGCCCTGCTGTGGGAGCTGGACCTGCACGGCCGGGCCGAAAGTGATTTCTGCCGCACTATAATGCAGCGCGTGGGCGGTGATCGCGCATCGATATTACCGTGGTTGCAGACTGCAGGGTCATACGAGTACGCGGCGCTGGCTCCTGCCGTCTTCGAACACCTGCCCGCTTGCGCCCGTGCGCGGGCGATCGTAACCGAGCGTGTGGCCGAGGTGGAGCGCCTGGTTCGTGCTGCCCTCGGCGACGACGACCTGCCGCTGACCCTGCTCGGGGGGCTGGCAGATCGCCTGGCGCCACACTTTCCGGCAGACCTGCGGGCGCGGCTGGTCCCGCCCCGGGGCAGTGCGCTCGATGGCGCCTGTGCCCTCGCCCGCCAGGAGGTCCGGGAACATGCCTGACCTGCCCCGTTCAGCTGCCCCGGCCAACACGCCCACTTCGCCTCCACTGGCAGGGGAATCCGTAACCGGGCCATTACCATTACCAGAAGCGACCAAAATGGAACACAGCAAAATGGAACACAGGTGGAAGCCATAGCGATGAAGCAAAATCTGATTCAGGAACTGAGTCGCCTGACCAGCGAGGCGCGCAATCCGGACTCGCAGGATATTGACCTGCTACCCACGTCCGCGGTGCTGGAAAAAATCAATCGTGCTGACCGCGAGGTACCCGAGGCGGTGGGTAAAGTGTTGCCGGAAATTGCCGCTGCGGTCGAGAGTATCGTGAGCGCCTTTAAGAGTGGCGGCCGACTGGTTTACATGGGCGCGGGCACCAGTGGTCGGCTGGGGATCCTGGACGCAGTGGAATGCCCGCCCACTTACGGCGTTCCCGAGGATATGGTGGTTGCCCTGATCGCCGGTGGCGATGCGGCAGTTTACCGCGCCCAGGAGGGCGCCGAGGACGATCCCGCCATGGGCCGCAAGGATCTCCAGGACATAAATTTGCGCGCCGAGGATGTGGTAGTGGGGATCGCCGCCAGCGGTCGCACCCCGTATGTGCTGGGCGGGCTGGAATATGCCAACCAGGTCGGCTCTACAACCGTGGCACTTTCCTGCAACAAGGCGGCGGCCATCGCCACAGAGGCCGATATTGCCATCCTTCCGGAAGTAGGTCCGGAAATCCTCACCGGTTCCACCCGCATGAAAGCCGGGAGCGCCCAGAAACTGGTACTCAACATGCTGACCACTGCCAGCATGCTGCGACTGGGCAAGAGTTTCCACAACCTGATGGTGGATGTGCAGGCCACCAATGAAAAACTGGTGGGCCGCACTCGCCGGATTGTGATGGAAGCAACCGGCGTTTCTTACGAGGAGGCAGACCAGGTACTGGGCCAGTGCGACCACAACGCCAAGCTTGCCATAATGATGATCCTGGGAGACCTGGATACCGAGGCTGCGCGGCAGGCCCTCGATGAGGCAGACGGATTCCTGCGACTGGCCCTGCAGAAACTGGGCAAAGCGGATAACGACCCCGGGGGCCCGGGTGGTGGTGCCGGCACAGCCGTCAACGGCTGACCCGCCGCCCGGCTCTCTCGCCTTAACAAACCTCCCGTCGGGCCCGGCCACCGGGCCAGACTTACCTTTAACTGGCGGAGCTGCGACCGGTAACCAGCAGTAGCCCCCTTTTCGACTCAGCGTCAATCCAGCGCCGCAGCCACGGCCTCCAGCCAGTGGCGTACGGGCCGCCGGGTACCGCCCTGCAGGTACAAAAGGCAACCGATATTGGCGGTCAGGATCTCCTCCGGGTCACTCGCTTCCAGGTTTTCGAGTTTCTGCCGGCGCAGCGCGCGCGCGATTTTTGGTTGCAGGATGGAATAGGTTCCGGCGGAACCGCAGCACAGGTGGGCATCCTTTACCGCCGGCAATTCCACCCCCTGCTGCTGGAAAACCTGTTCCACACTGCCTGCCAGCCCCTGGCCGTGTTGCAGTGTGCAGGGACAGTGAAATACCGCCCGTGCCGGCAGTTTTGTGGCATCGATACCCAGGCGTCCCTCGCTGATGAGGTCTCTGACCACTTCCACCGGGTCGCGCATTTTATCCGCCAGTATCTGCGCGCGTTTCGCATAGTAGGGGTCATCGGCCAGCAATGTCGGGTAATCTTTCAACTGCACCCCACAACCGGAGGCTGTCGAGACGATCGCCCGGATACCCCTGCCACCCTCACTTTCCGCCTGCTCCAGCATCGGCCACCAGGTGTCGATGTTGTTGCGTGCGTATTCCCTTCCCTCATCCGGGGCGCTGGTGTGGGCACTGACGGCCCCGCAACAACCTGCGGCCCTTGGCGCCAGCAGTGGTACCCGGCAGTGGGACAGGATGCGCCTGAGCGACCCGTCGATACCTGGCCGCAGGTCGGGCTGCACACAGCCTGGCAACAGGATCACCGCCCCGCCCTCGGCTGACGTCGCCGAAACCCGCGGGGCGCTGGCAGCGCTGCTGCGCGCCTTTTGCCGGGGGAAGTAAACCCGCCGCAACCGTGGCGGCATCAGCGGGGCGGCAAACCGTCCCAGGCGCAGCAGCGAGGACAGCAAACCGGGAGTCAGCATCAGCTTCCGCAATAAAGCGCGCAGGCCGTCACCCACACGCCCGCGCGGCGCCAGTCGCTCGGTGGTGGCACGACCGATGGCCACCAGCTTGTGGTACTCGACACCCGAGGGGCAGGTTGTCTCACAGCTCTGACAGGTAACGCAGCGGTCCAGATGCAGGCGGGTGACATCACTGGAGGTACCTGTCTCAAGCATCTCCTTGATCAGGTAAATTCGCCCGCGCGGGCTGTCCAGCTCGTTGTATTCCTGCAGGTAAGTGGGACAGGTGGCAGTGCAGAACCCGCAGTGAACGCAGGCATTCAGTACTTTTTCAGCCCGTTGCGCATCACCGGGAGTGAGCAGGCCGTCGATGATGTTGACCTGCATGCGTCAGTCTCCCGCACCGTGGAAATGGGTTGAATAGAGGGCACGATTGAACAGGCCCGCGGGGTCAAAGGCATTGCGGACCCGTCGCTGCCAGTCCCTGGCAGGCGCCGGCAGTGCCAGCGCCTTGCCGCGCAATACCTGCAGGAAACCGCCCTGCTCCCGCGCCTGCCGCTGTAATTGCAGATGGTCCCCGCCACGAACCCAGACTCGTGCGCCCTCCCACTCCACCATTGCCTCCCCGGTCGCGGGCCGGAACTGCGAACGCGGCGGCAGGTTTACGCAGGCGAGCTGGTCGGTACAGAAAAACGGGTGGCGCAGGTCGCGCACTGCGAGCCAGTCCAGGTGGCTTTGCTCCCCGCCCAGGGAAGCAAGCGCGGCGGACACCGCCCGCTCGCGGCCCCGCAAATGCAGGTGCAGCTCCCCGTCGAGATAACAGGTCCCCCGCAGCAGGGGCCCGAGGGCCCGCGCGCGGCGCCACCACTCCGGCAGGTCTTCCGGTGTCACCCGGAAGAACCGGCTGGCACTGGTCTCGGGGCGCGGCAACAGCCGCAGGCTAACGTCCAGCAGCACGCCCAGGGTACCCAGTGCACCAGCCTGTAGTCGTGCCAGGTCGTAGCCGGCGACGTTTTTCATCACCTGCCCGCCAAAATTTACCAGGTCACCACGGCCGTTGATCATGCGGCAACCGAGCACCGCGTCGCGCAGGGACATACCATAGGGGCGCGCCGGACCATCCCAGCCGCAGGCAATGGCACCGCCGAGGGTACTGGCCAGACCGGGCTGCGGCATTGACGCGGCAAACTCCTGGTCGTGGCTGGCGAGCAGGGACTCCAGCTCCGACAGTGGTGTCCCGGCGCGCGCGCGCAAAACCAGTTCATCCGGCTGGTACTGGATCACGCCGCAATGGGCACTGCTATCGAGCACCGGTACCGCCTCATCCGTGTAGTCCCCCGGCAACAAGTGCGCACGGGTATTGGCACCGCGGATCCGCAGGCCCTTGCCGGCGGGATTTTCCAGGGCCTGGCGCACCGCCCGCTGTAGTTGCTCACTCATATTGTGCTCAGCCATTGCCCGTGTCCCGTCGCTGCTCACGGATCGCCCGGTATTCCTGGCAGTGCGCCAGGGTAGGAATCAGCTTGTCCGGGTTCAACAGGCCCCTGGGGTCGAGGGCCTGCTTGACCGCCAGGAACTGGGAAATTTCCGCATCGGAAAACTGCACCGCCATCTGGTTGATCTTTTCCATACCCACGCCGTGCTCCCCGGTAATCGTGCCGCCCACCTCGATGCAGTACTCGAGGATATCTGCGGCCAGCAGTTCCACCCGCTTGAGGGCATCGGCTTCCTCACCATTAAACATGATGATCGGGTGCAGGTTACCGTCTCCGGCGTGGAACACATTGGCGACACGGAGATTGTAACGGTGGGAAAAGGCGTCAATGGCCTCGAGAACATCGCCGATTCGGTGTCGCGGTACCGTGCCATCGATGCAGTAATAATCGGGACTCAGGCGGCCGATGGCGGGAAAGGCGCTCTTGCGGCCCTTCCACCACAATGCCCGTTGGGCCTCACTGTCCGCCAGTTGCACCCGGCTGGCCCCGGACTGGCCCAGCTCCTCCCGTACAAGGGAGAGTTCGGCCTCCACCTCATCGGGTGCGCCGTCCAGGTCAATAATCAGGATCGCCGCCGCATCCAGCGCATAGCCAGCGTGGCAGAACTCTTCTGTCGCGGAGATGGCAAGGGCATCCATCATTTCCATTGCCGCCGGGATCACACCGGCACGGACGATTGCGGAAACTGCATCGGAAGCGGCGCGGACGCTCGGAAAGTCAGCCATCAGGGTGCGGGTCTGCTCCGGCAGGGGCGTCAGCTTCACGGTGACTTCGGTAACAATACCCAGGCATCCCTCAGAGCCATGCACCAGTGCCAGCAGGTCATAGCCGGGCCGCGCCAATGTATCACCGCCTACAGACAGCACTTCTCCCTCGATTGTCACAATGCGCAGGGCGACCACATTGTGCACCGTGACCCCATACTTCAGGCAGTGCACGCCACCGGCGTTTTCCGCCACATTGCCTCCGATCGAGCAGGCGATCTGGGACGAGGGGTCGGGGGCATAATAAAGGCCATGTGCCGCAGCAGCACGGGAGATCTGCTCATTGATGGCACCGGGCTGCACCCGGGCGGTCAAGCTGTCCGGGCACAGGGAGAGGATTTCACTCATCGGCGCAGTCACCAGCAATACGCCACGCCCATAGGGCTTTGCCCCTGCCGACAGGCCGGTGCCGGCCCCGCGGGTGACCAGTGGCACACTGTGCTGGTGGCACAGGCGCGCCGTCGCCACCACATCCGCCTCACTGCGGGCCAGCACCACGGCCACGGGGCGCTCACAGTAAACGGGCAATGCATCGCACTCGAATGGTGCTACCTGTTCGCGCCGGCTCAGTACTCGTCCTGCGCCAACGGCGCGGCGCAGCGCTGATATGATCGGTGCTCCCTGCCCCTCAGTCATGCCGTGAATCCTTTACTGGTTCTATACCTTCCAGATTATCTGCCGCCGGTACATCTGCCACATCACCCAATAGAAGACCAGCAGGCAGGTCAGTGCAAATGCCAGGGAACCTCCGTAACCGCCGAACAGGGGCTGGTAGAGCGTGTTGAACACCCAGCCTTTCAGTGTCATGTCACCCACCGGGATCATGATCAGCAGGCGCCCAACCACACCCGCCAGCATAAACAGCGCGATCGCATTGACCCCGAAAACCGCCAGGGGCGCGAGCGTGCGGCGGTGACCATTGATGTCAGCCAGGAAGTAAAGGCCCGCCAGCAACATGAGGGATACACCGCCAGTCACGAGGACAAAGCTGGGAGACCACAGGGCCTTGTTGATGGGAATCCAGGGATGCATCAGCTGCCCTGCCGCCAGCAAAGCCAGGCCAGCCAGCAGCCACTGCAGGCAGAGGGTTCTCTGCTCTGCCATGGATTTCCCGGCCTTTCGCCACTGCAACCCGGCGAAGACCCCGAGCAGGCAGGTGGCCACCGCCGGCAGGGTGGTCAGCAGCCCCTCCGGGTCAAAGGCGAAAGGCTCAGCGGTGCGGTAATAGACATGGGCACTGCCGAGCAACTGCTGGTCGAGCCAGGCGGAAAAATGATTGCCGAACTCCAGCTGCCCCAGGAATATTTCGCCGCCGGCCCCCTGGTAAGGGACAAGCAGCATCAGGCCCCAGGGCACCGCCAGCAGGAGCACTGCAACGCCGGCAAGCGCGCGCGGCGAACACCAGCGCAGCAGGTAACAGGTGACGATATATACCAGTGCAATACGTTGCAGGACACCCAGCCAGCGGATGCCCTCGATGCGGTCCTCCAGCCAGCTGTAAGAAGCATCGCGGAAATTGTAAAAAAATACCGCCAGGAAAAGCCCCAGCCCGAACAGCTTCAAAGTCCGCGACCATTGTGGCCAGCCCACCGGCGGGAACGCCTTGCGGCTGCCGTTCGCCAGTACCAGGGAAATGCCCACCACAAACAGGAACAGCGGGAATACCACATCAGTGGGGGTCCAGCCATGCCAATCGGCATGGGCCAGGGGCGCATAAACGTAGGACCAGCTGCCGGGATTATTCACCAGCACCATTGCGGCGATAGCGAGTCCGCGCAGCAGGTCCACCGATACCAGCCGCCCCTGCGGCTGCAGTGCCATGATCCGGTCGATATGCTGCCGCAACATGCCTCAGCCCTCCGGGTAGAGCAGGTAGGGCTGGCGCCGCTCGAGGTAGGCGCGGATATCCGGCTGCCAGCTGTGGCGGATTTCCTCTGCCCCCTGGCCAGCCAGGATCGCCCGGCGCAGCTCATCGGTACCGGCCAGCTTGTCGAAGAAACCGGGGCGGGAAAAATACTGCTCGCCACCCTCGCCCGTACGCTTTTGCCAGTCCACCAGGTACTCCAGGTTAAACCGGATCGACAGCGGCTCTCTACGCAGGTCCTGCCCACTCAATTGCTTGCCACGGTGCTTGGGATTTTCGCTGGCACCCGGCACCGGCCGCGGGGTAAAGCTGAATTTACCCACAGTGTCAGCCGGGTGGCCGATTACCTGGAACGGGAAATCGGTCCCGCGACCGATACTGACACTGGTACCTTCAAACAATCCCAGTGACGGGTACAGGCGAACCGACAGGTCGTTGGGGAGGTTCGGGGAGGGCTTTACCGGCAGCGAATAAGCCATGGATTTTTCGTAGCCCGCCAACGGGATCACGGTCAGTTCGCACTGCGCGCCGCCCTCCAGCCAGCCCTCGCCGTTGATCATCTGCGCCAGCTCACCCACAGTCAGCCCGTGTACCAGCGGGATCGGGTGCATGCCGACAAAACTGCGAAAGTCCGGCTCCAGCACCGGGCCGTCCACGTAATCCCCATTGGGGTTGGGCCGGTCCAGCACCAGCAGCGGCACGCCGTAATCGGCGCAGGCCTGCATCAGGTAATGCAGGGAACTGATGTAGGTATAGAAACGCACGCCCACATCCTGGATATCGAACAACAGCCAGTCCAGGTCCGCGACCTGTGCTTCACTGGGGGCATAGCTGCCACCGTAGAGGGAGACCACCGGCAGTCCGGTGGGGCCATCCACCCCACCCTCGACCTTGCCGCCATTCTCCACATCACCACGGATACCGTGTTCCAGCGCGAATATCTTCTGCACTTTTACCTGCCGGTCGCGCAGGAAGTCGATCAGGTGGCGGTCGCCGACCCGGGAAGTCTGGTTGACCACCAGGCCCACCCGCTCATCGCCCAGCAGCGGCAGGTAGGCGTCGGCGCGCTCAGCGCCAGTGAGCAGGGGATTCTCCTGTTCTGCCTGCAGGCAGCCGCTGGCCACCAGCGCCACCAGGACCAGGCAGAGTCGACCAAACCATTGCCTTTGCATTTTCCAATACCCCTGCTGTCGAACTATTGATACAGAAACTTACCGGGAATTCCCGCCGGGAAATTTATTCGGTGGGGCCGCTGTCACTCCACTGGAATATCAAAATACTGCTCCGGCCAGGGTTCCGGCTTGTAGGTATAGTGCCACCATTCCTGGGCGTAATTGACGAATCCGTGCGCCGCCATGGAATCTTTGAGCAACTGCCGGTTGCGCACGGCTTCAGGGTTTTCCAGCGCGAATGCAGTCGCGGAACGCTCGTCCATAAAGTCGAAGCCGGTACCCATATCGAGCGATTCCCCGCTCTGCAGGTTGTACAGACCCAGGTCCACTGTCGCCCCGCGACTGTGGCCGGAACGCTCGGCAATATAGCCGCGCTCGAACATCTGTGATTTTTTCTCGCGGGGATAAAACTGCGACTTGGTGGAAAAGTCCTCTGGCGCGCCGGCCCAGCGGACGAAATGATCCACCGCGCGCTGGGGCCGGTAGCAATCAAAGACTTCCAGCCCCAGCCCCCGCCTCGCCAGGTCATCGGCGACCTTTTGCAGGGCTTCGGCAGCAACCGGGACCAGCAGGCAGTGGTTGGCCCGGTAACCGTCGAGCGGCTCACCCACCAGGTTATCGCCAGTAAAATATTTCATTTCGACCCGGATACCATCCCCCTGTACCGATACCGGCTGGAAACCGGCGTCAGCCCAGACGTCATCGCCCGCACAGGCGGCCAGCGCGAGAATCAGCGGCGAGAAACATGCCAGGAACCTTTTTCGGTGCGGCCTGAGGGCCGGCTGGCAGCCGGCCCTCCACTGCAATGGCCCGTGCGATCCGGGGTATTGCCGCTCGTTCAATCTACTGTCCCTGTCATGTCCTTCCATGGGTAATCTCCCGATCAGATATCCTGCAGTTCGCGGCGTGCAGGCTGTGCTTCGGAATCGGTCATCACCCGCAAAGCCACCCTGCCCCCGGTATGGCGTACGCCATGCATTTCCAGGTCCTCACGTTCGAAGACATAGGACTGGATTGCCGCGAGTATCTCCGCGGTGATTTCCTGCCCCGGCACCAGCAGCGGGATGCCCGGTGGGTAGGGAACGATTTCGTCACAGGAAATCCGGCCTACCAGCGCGGACATGTCCTCGCGCTCCAGCGGCAGTAACTCACCGCGGGCGTAATAGGCCGTGCGCGGCAGCGCAACGATATCCGCCAGTGGCGGCAGCGATTGGCCACGGTCGGCCCCGGCGGCATCGCCGGCGCTCTCCGACAGCTTGCGCAGCGCCTGTTTCAGGCGCAGCAGTTTGCTCTCGGTGGTGCCGATGGTGACCAGGAAAGACAGGGTATTGTGGGTATTTTTCTCGACCTGGATACCAAACTCATTGAACAGCCGGTACTGCGCCGCGGGCGCAGACAGGCCGGCGCAGCCGACATCGATGGTGACCTTGGTGGGATCCAGGCGAATGCCGTCCTGCGCCACCTCCTCACTGCACAGGTCATCGACGCCCAGGCAGCGGAAGGCGGTGGACTCCCGCACGAAACTGCGGATCTCTTCCGCAAACCCGAGCGTGCGGCTCATGACATTGAAACCCTCGATGCTCATCTGCTTGCGCGCCACATCGAGGCTGGCGATCATCCCGTACTGCGGGCTGGTGGAAGTGTGCATATTGATATCTTCACGGAAGCCAGCTGCATCAAAATTCTCCACGCTCTCGCCCACGTGGATCATGCTCGCCTGGGAAAACGCCGACAGCATCTTGTGGGTCGACTGGGTGACAAAGTCCGCCCCGCACTCCAGCGCCGTGGGGCGCAGTTCCGGGTGGAATCGCCCGTGCGCATACCAGGCCTCATCGATCAGCACGTACACGCCGTGCTGGTGCGCAAATTCAATGATCGGCTTCAGGTCATAGCGCAGGCCGTCATAGGTGCAGGAAGTCAGTACCAGCAGGCGCGCCGACGGGTTTTCCTCGATTGCCCGGAAGATGCTCGCTTTCGGCACCGGGCCGTAGACACCGTAGTGCTGGTTCACCGATGACTCCAGGTACACCGGCACTGCGCCGCTCATGATCATCGCGTGGTGGACAGACTTGTGGCAGTTGCGGTCAACCACTACGCGATCGCCCTGGCGCAACAGGTGCTGCAGTACAATCTTGTTCGAAGTGGAAGTGCCGTTGGTGACGAAGTAACTGTGCTTCGCCCCAAAGGTTTTCGCAGTCAGGTTCTGGGCCTGGCGGATCACGCTGATGGGATCCATCAGCGAGTCCAGCATTTTCACACTGACCGACAGATCCGTGTTGAAGATGTGCTCACCCATAAAGCGATAGAAATCCACCACCCAGGGACTGGAGCTGAGGCTGTCGCCGCTGGAGTGACCGGGCGTATGCCAGGAGTCCCGCGCGGCATAAACATATTCCTTCAGGGCGTCGGCAAACGGGGTGGCGATGCGCTCCAGCAGGATTCGCCGCAGTGTCCGGTAAACCACACCATAGTTGGATTCGGCCCGGGAGATGACGCACTCATAGATGCGTTCCTCGGTCGGCGTCTTACACGCGGTCAGCAGCACACAGTCGATCTCTGCCCGCAGGCGACGCAGTTCGCGGTAGCACTCCACCAGGGAGTCGGCATCGAGCGCGCCGTCATCCAGCGCCACCACCTGGGTGGCGCCATCGCCCAGCTGTTCCGTCAGCAATTGGCCAGGTTCGCAGTAATTGAACACCAGGCCCAGCGGAGAACCCTCATCGCTCTCCGCTACCTGTGCCAGTTCATTCACCCAGCGGCGGCCGAACTGGGCATCCGCAGTAACCAGTACAACTTTACAATCCATTTCCAAACCCATATTCAGTTACAGCATGACCACACCCAGCAGGACAAAGCCCGCCGCGCTGATGGCACCGGCCTGCAGCGCGTAGGGCAACTGTGTCCGGACGTGGTCGATATGTTCAGTGCCGGACGCCAGCGAAGAGACAATCGTGGTGTCCGAGATTGGCGAGGAATGATCCCCAAAAATACCGCCGGAAAGCACGGCGGCAACGAACAGGGCGGGTTCAGCGCCCAGTGCCGATGCGACCGGAATCGCGATCGGCAGCATGATCGAGAAAGTGCCCCAGCTGGAGCCTACCGAGAAAGCAATCAGGCCCGAGACCAGGAAAATCACCAGTGGCAGCAACCACAGTGGAATCGCGTCACCCACCATGCCGGCCACATAGTCCCCGGTGCCCAGGGTCTTGGAGACCGATCCCAGTGCCAGGGCCAGTACCAGGATCACTGCCAGCGGCAGCATACGCCCGGCACCTTCCATCCAGGTATGGCTGAGCTCGTCCAGCTTCATGATCCGCTGCGCCAGTACCAGCACCGAGATCACCGCGAGCCCGGCCAGCGAGGCCCATAGCACCGAGGTGGATCCGGAGCCGGCAAAGATCTCGCCGTTGCCGGTAATCCACAGGCTCGCCGGCATCGCCAGCACCAGCACCAGGATCGGCAGGAGCATATTGACCGCTCGCGGCTTGCTGGTCTTCTCACCCTTGATCGACGCGGTGAGCTCAATCCCGTCCACTTCACCACCATCAGTCCGCGCCTGCGCTGCAGCCATGGGGCCCGGGTTGTAATTGCGTGAGATGGTAAAAGCCGTCAGGGCCACTGCCGTAATGGCGTAGAGATTCAGGGGGATACTGGACAGCAGCACTGTCAGCGGGTCGCTCACATCCAGTCCCTCAAGCAGGCCCAGGTTGAAAGCACCCCAGGCATTGAGGGGGATCAGCATGCAGATCGGGGCAGAGGTGGAGTCGATGATATAGGCGAGTTTTTCCCGCGCCACGCGGAAACGATCGAACAGCGGGCGCGACACGGTGCCGGAGACCAGCACCGTGATATTGGATTCAATAAAGATCAGCACCCCCACCAGCCACGCCATCCACTGGGCGCGCTTGCCGTTGGTGACCCAGCGGCTGCGCTCCAGGAAGCGCACAAAGCCGGTAACGGCACCGCTGCGCTCCAGGGTGAGGATAAAGGCACCGATCACCAGGGTGAACATGACCACGCGCGCATCCCCGGGGTTGGCCAGTACCGCCAGCACGCCGTCGAGGGCTTCCGCCAGGGAGGGCAGCACCCCGGACTGGTTGAGCAGGAAATAGCCAAGCCAGATACCGGCAAACAGGGCCAGGTATACCTGGCGGGTCAGCAGGGCCAGGCCGATGGCGATAAACGGGGGAAGCAGGGTAATCCAGGTCAAATCAGTCATACAGGCTTCTATTTATTATTGATTTCGCCGGCCAGCCCCCGGCTCCCGCCAATCCGGCAGGCATCGCCCGGTCACCCGGACGCCGGGCGACAGGCCCGGCAGAACGCATCATAGTGGTTTTGTGATCACGTAACTACCGGCTCGAGCAGTTTCAGAGTGCCGGCATCACCGTCAAGTTCCGCCATGGCCCCCACCGGCACGACCGTCTGGTCGTCCACGTGACCGATCATCAGGCCCCGCACCACGGGAACCTCCAGCCCCGCACAGCGCTCCCGCAACACGTGCTCGACGCTGAAGGTGTTGCCGTCCGTGTCGGTCTCCGTGAACTTGCCAAACACGATACCCGCCACCTGGTCGAGCTTCCCGGCCAGCCACAACTGCGTCAGCATCCGGTCAATACGGTAAGGCGCCTCACCCACGTCCTCGAGGAACAGCAACCGGTCGCGGAAGTCGGGCTCGAACTCGGTGCCCAGCAGGCTGCACACCAGGGTCAGGTTGCCCCCCACCAGGCGACCGCGGGCGCGCCCGCCGCGAAAGCGGGTAATGCGGTTGCGGTGCTCCGCCCTGCCCGGCCGGGCCTCGAAGGGCGGCGGCGCGCCCAGCAGGGTCGGGGACTCACCGCGCACCAGCACCTTGCGGTACTCCTCAAGGGTGTAATCGGTAAAGTTCTGCGCGGCGATGGGGCCGTGAAAGGTAACGAAACCGCAGCGCTGGTAAATGGCATTCAGCAGCGCGGTGATATCGGAGTAGCCCAGTAATACCTTGGGATTCCCCGCAATGGTGTCGTAGTCCAGCATCGGCAGGATTCGCGGCGTGCCGTAGCCGCCCCGCAGGCAGAACACCGCATCCACACTGTCATCGGCAAACATGGCATTGATATCCTGGGCCCGGGCCAGGTCCGGGCCGGCCAGGTACTGGGTGCGCTGGTAGAGGTGTTCGCCTTCCTTTACCCGGAATCCCAGCGACTTCACCACATCGATGGCGAAGCGGATATCCTCGTCCTCCCAGGCGTTGCTGGCCGGGGTGACCAGGCCTACGGTCATGCCCTTGCGCAGCCTGGCGGGTCTACGCGGCCGCTGTTCCCCGGCGGCCGCGACATGGGTGGCGGCACCGGCCATTGCGCCCAGTAATGGCGCCGATACCAGGCTCTTGATCAGGGTTCTTCTGTCCACGTTCACTCCTGTCACTGCTTATTCTTCTGTTTCTTCTGCGCCAACAGACCCACCGCCTCGCCGTTTTCCCCGGCCGGGCCGGTACGGACAAAGCGCAGGTCCGGGAAGTCATAACTGAAGTCCACCCCGCGGGACAGGGGCTGCATGGTGACCACCAGCTCGCCATCGTCGCTCCGTTCGGCTACCAACCAGGCATCTGCCTGCAGGCTGCGATCGTCCCAGCGCAGGCTCCAGACGCCCGGTGCAGCGGATTCCATAGTGCCCACAAGCCGCGGGGATTTCAGTGAGCGCCAGCGCAATTTGCCCGCCGCGCCTGTGTAGATCTCCATCGGCCCGAACCAGGGATCACGGTAGCGCCCCTCAACCTGCTTGCGGGCGACCGGTGCACGGCTCTCGGGCCGGGGCAGCAGTTCCGGTTCGCTGGGCGCCGCGGCGCCACCCCAAAGCTCCTGGAAGTGCGCCAGCCAGTCCCGCGGCTCGGCCCCCAGGTAGGGCTTCAGCAGCCCGTGGATCAGTGCCTGGCGTGCGACACCGGCACTGCGGTTCATCAACACCACCATGGCCAGCTTTTCTTCCGGTACGATCGCCGTCCACGCATACATGCCCGACAGCGAACCGGTATGGTGAATCACCCGCTTGCCATACATATCCTGCACCCGCCATCCCAGCGCGTACGCATAGAAGTGGCCACCATCACGCTCGGCACGCTCGGGCGACATTGGCATCAGGGTGACCGGCTGCCACAGCCGATCGCGGGATTCCTCGCTCAGCAGGCGCTGCCCGTCCGGGCTCACACCGCCCGCCAGCAATGTGCGCAACCAGCGCAGCATATCGCCGGCACTGCAGTGCATGCCCCCGGCAGCGGCGAGGACAATCGGGTGGTCGGGCGCCAGGTTGGGCGTATCGACCACCAGGCGATCGCCCTCCAGCCGGTGGGGGTCGGCCAGGTTGTCCCGCGCCGCCTCCGGCACCGGTCCGGCGTAACAGTGTTCCAGTCCCAGCTCCGCCAGCAGGCGTTGCTGGACAAACTCCTCGTAGCTCATTCCGGATACCGCGGCGATCAGCTCGCCGGCAACGATGTAGAGCAGGTTGTCGTAGGCGTAGTCGGCCCGAAAGCTGCCGGTCACCGGCAGGTGCCTTAACCCCTGCAGGATATCCGCACGGCTGAAGCTGTTGGGCTGCGGCCACAGCATCAGGTCGCCCGCGCCGGGACCCAGCCCGGAACGGTGGGTAAGCAGGTCCACCACCTGGAACTCGCGGGTAATCCACTCGTCCCCCAGGGCAAATTGCGGCAGGTAATCCGCCACGCGGCTGTCCCAGTCCAGCTTGCCCTCTTCCACCAGCAGCGCCAGCGCCGCGGTGGTGAACGCCTTGGTCGTGGAAGCCAGCTTGAACAGGGTTTCCTGGTCAACCGGGCGCGGACTGTCGACGTTGGTCACACCGAACCCCCTGACCAGCACCGGCTCGCCATCGCGCCAGATCCCCACTGCTGCCCCCGGCACCCGCTCCTCCTCAATTACCCGCTGTACCAGGGCTTCAGGGTTTATGGGCGACTGGTCCGCATCGCGGTCGCTGCCACAGCCGGGTAACAGCGTGACTACCGCCAGGCCAGTAGCCGACAGGAATAATCGTTTCTTCAGGGAGGTGGGTCGCATCGGATCTCCAATCGGCCGTCAGGCGCCAGCCACTCGCAGTAAACGCACATCGCCGAAGCCGCCACAGGCCTGGCACAGGCGAAGCGGCATACCCTTTGGCGCTCCATTTGCCCTCGACTGACTTGACGCTGGCACTGGTTTAGAATAATTTTCAGAATAATTTATCAATACGAATTTGCCGTGTAAATATAATTTATTCAAACCGAAGGCAAACGACCCCGGAGCCCCACTGTGCGCAAGACCTTTTTGAGAAGAAAAAACCCGATGTTGTCCGTGCGGGTGAGCCGCCCATCTTTCAAGGCTTTTATTCCCGCCGCACTGGTAGCGGCGATGGCACTGGCGGGATGCAGTGCAGCAGAAAGCTCATTGACCCGGGTGCAGCAACTGGCCGACCAGGGGCATTACAGCAAAGCACGCGAGGAGATCAGGAAGATGCTGGAAAGCGATCCCGCCGACAGTGAAGCCGCGTCCCTGCAATTCGAGCATGAGCGCATGCGCCGTATCGAGATGGATTTCCAGCTCACCGGTGATGAACTGCTGCCATCTATCCAGCGCTACATCCCCGACGCCACGGCCGAGGATATTCTCGCCTGGGACCAGCAGGGCCTGCTTGAGTCCAAGGTAATCGACGGCGAGCGTCGTTTCTTCAACAAGACCGCATACAACCTGGTACATATTTCAGATGCCGCGGCACAACGCACGGATGACTACCAGCGTTTTACCGGCAAGGCACCGCTCTATGCATTGCACCCGCACCACCGCGAGGTGATCGCCGCCGACACACCGCCGCGCAACCGTATCCGCATCCAGTACACGCTCACCGTCGATCCCGACGTGGTCCCCGATGGGGAGATGGTCCGGGCCTGGATTCCCTTCCCCCAGGAAATTGCCGGCAAGCAGGAAAATATCGAGCTGGTCACGACCTCCCCGGCTGAGTTCCAGCTGGCACCGACAGACCAGGCCCAGCGCACGGTCTATCTCGAGCAGCCCGCCCGGGCCGGCGAGCCCACTAAATTTCGCGTCAGCTACCGCTATGACAGCCTCGCCCGTCATACCGCGATCGATCCACAGCAGGTAGAACCAGTGGAATTCACCCCGGCCCTGGAACCCTATTTATCCGAGCGCGCACCGCATGTGGTGTTTACCCCGGAGCTGCGCGCGCTTTCCGAGCGTATCGTCGGAAAGGAGAAGCACCCCTACCGCATCGCGCAGAAACTCTTTGCCCATGTCGACCAGATACCCTGGGCCGGCGCGCGGGAATATTCCACCATCCGCAATATCAGCCAGTACGCGGCCCGGGCCGGCCACGCCGACTGCGGCCAGCAGACGCTGCTGCTGATGACCCTGATGCGCATGAATGGCATCCCTGCACGCTGGCAGTCGGGCTGGGAATTTTCACCGGAATCGTTTGACACCATGCACGACTGGGGCGAGTTCTACCTGGCCCCCTATGGCTGGCTACCAATGGATGTCACCCACGGCAAGCTGGACGGCGCCAATGAGTCCGAGACCTGGTTCTACCTGGGCGGGCTGGATGCCTACCGGCTAATTTTCAACACGGACTACAGCCGCCCCTTCTCACCGGAAAAACAGCATTTCCGCTCGGAGACTGTGGACTCCCAGCGCGGTGAAGTTGAGTGGCAGGGCGGCAACCTGTACTTCGACCAGTGGGACTACAACATGGAGTGGGAAATCGAGGGCGCCGACAAATCCACACTGGCCACCAGGTAACCAGACCGGCCCAGCCGGGACTCTACCCCGGCTGGCCCCGCCTTTCGGTCAACCACTACCGGCGCGAACGGGAAAGGAATGAGGGAAAACAGGTCGCCGGCTTACTGCTCGGCGACCAGCAGGCCGCTGACCAGGCTCTCAATCAGGTGCAGCTGGCCAGAGCGGAACAACAGGCGCTGCAGCGGCTGCTCTTCTTCGGAGGGCATGACATACAGGCGTATGTCGGCGTGGATGCTGGCTGCGTTGTAGTTGTAGCGGGTCAGGCTCAGCACCTTGATGCCCTTTTCCCGGGCGTGGTTGGCCGCTTCAACCAGGGACTCCTCACCGTGCATATCGCAGATGATGCACAGCATATCCTCCTCGCCAAGGCTATCCACCATGGAGCGCTGCAGCATTCCACCCTGGTCGAACACGGCCCAGCAGCCCAGCTCAAGCAACTGGTAGGTGAGGTACTGGGCCACTGACACAGATCCATCACAGGCGGAAACCTGGATACAACGGGCATTGCGTATCGCCTTGACCGCCGCACGCAAATGTTCCAGGTCATTGATGCCCGCGGTGTTTTCCAGTACCTCGAGTTTTTTCTGGCCCAGTTCGCTCAGCGGTGTATTGGCCCCACCGAAAGGCAGCGGCGCATCATCGCCGCCGACCGGGCTGGAGATGCCGCCGGCATAGCTTTCGTATACCGCCAGCTTCAGGCTCGGGTAACCCTTGTAACCGAGCTTCTGGGAGAACTTCACCACACTCGACTGGCTCACACCAACCGCATCGGCGAGCTGCTGGGAGGAGTAGTCCCGCAGCAGCTTTGTATTGTCCAGAATAAAATCGGCGAGCTTGCGCTCGTTCACCGACATCTGTTCGCGCATCGCGCGCATTTTCAGTAAACAGGTCATCGCTTTCTGTTCCAGCGGTGGCAGCTCACCGGCGCATACCACTAGGCCAGTAATTTCAGCCCTTCAATCTTTTCGATACCCAGCCCCGGCGTATCATTGAGAATGACATCGGCATCGGTATAAGTTGCCCCGCCAATGACAGGGTCAAACTCGCACAGGGATGGCACATCCAGGTCCAGCTTTGACACCACCGCTGAGCGGGCCGCAGCCACGTGCGCGGCGGCGGACACACCAATGCTTGTTTCCAGCATACATCCTACCATGCATTCCACATCGTACAGGCCGGCCAGGTCCGTCATCTTAAGGGCATTGGTGATGCCGCCGGTTTTCATCAGCTTGATATTGATGATCTCGGCAACCCGCCCCTGGATGATATCCATCATTTCCAGTGGGCCGAAAACACTCTCATCGGCCATGATCGGCGTTTTCACACGCTCGGAGATATAGCGCATGCCCTCCAGGTTGCGGGCCTTGACCGGCTGCTCGACGAGTTCCAGCAACACACCGGCATCCTCCAGGCTGCGGATGGCCTGCACGGCCTGCTTGGGGCTCCAGCCCTGGTTGGCATCCAGGCGCAGCAACGCCCTGCCCTTCACTGCCGCGTAGACTGCCTTGATGCGCTCGATATCCAGGCGGATATCCTTGCCCACTTTCAGCTTGAGGATTTCAAAGCCCCGCTCCACGGCGCTCTCGGCGTCCGCCACCATCTTGTCGATGTAGTCGACACTGATCGTGATATCCGTGGTGAGGCTGTTCTCGCCACCACCGAGGGCACGGTACAGGGGCACACCGAAGCCCTGTGCGAACAGGTCGTAAAGTGCGATTTCCACTGCGGCCTTGGCACTGGTGTTATTGACCATGGCGCCGTCGATTTCGCGCGCCAGCTGGTTCAGGTCGCCCACGTCCCGGTTGAGCAGCAGCGGGGTGAAGATTTCGCGGATAGCCGCGATAACCGAGGCGTGGGTATCGCCGGTAATGACGGCGGTCGCCGGCGCATTGCCGTAGCCGATGCGACCGTCATCGGTCTCCAGCATAACGATCACATCTTCCACGCACTCGACAGTCCGCAACGCGGTTTTGAACGGCGTGATCAGGGGCACCTTGAGCATGCCCAGCTTGACGTCAACTATTTTCATGGCATCACCGGTTGAATGGTTTTGATGGCGTAGATGCTGTCCACGAAGCTGCGCTCACGGCCCAGCTGCAGGGGTTTCAGGGGCGTCACCGAGACGCCGGACAGGGTACCGCGATATAGCTCGTCACCCCGGGTAAAGTAACTCAAGCCGGTTACATCGTGGATCACATACGGCTCGCCACCGGCGTGGCCGATATACATCATCACATGGCCGGGAATATAAATGAGGTCGCCAACGGTCAGGTTGTCCAGGGCCTGCAGCCGCTTCCGGTCATCCCCCGGCTCGAAAAACTGTGTCGGCGCAAAGGCCCCCTTGCCCTGCTGGCCGGAATTGCGCGGCATCAGGATCCCGAAGGATTTGTAAACCTCGCCCACGAACCCGGTGCAGTCGCGGCCATTGTAGTCGTGTCCCCAGCCATAGCGTTCACCCAGGAACTTGAACGCCTGTTCCAGAACCAGCGAGGGCCGGTATTCCAGGTGCCCCACATTGACGTCACGGCTGCGCGCCACCAGGGTGGGCTCGAATTCGAGCCGGCCATCCTCTCCCCGCACCGGCAGGCTGACGATATGGCTGGCAACCGGGTTCTGGCCATTCACATTGTGCCCCACCTCCGCAGCACTCAGCAGCGGCAGCGAAACACCCATGTCCAGCGCCTTTTCGGATGTGCGCGTATCGACAGGGTTGAAGTTGGTACTGACCTGCGCACCGGTCACCACCAGGCGAGGTGCCATGCCCAGCCATTGCTCCACCTGCCCACGCTTACCCACCGCCACCGCGGACTTGGGCAGCCAGGCAGCATAGTGGTAATTGACGGCAAACCACCACTCGCCATCCGCACTCTCGTGCAGGAGCACCACCTGCTGGCCGGGAAACACGCCGGTCTCCTGCAAGCGGTCCAGGTCCTGGTCGTCGGGTGCCTTGAAAATACGCTCGCCGGTCGGGAAGCTGCGCATACTGGCCCGCTCCACCACCACGCCCCACTGCAGTTCGACGACGTCAGGAACCTGCTCGCGCTGAACAGCTGCCTGCATCCGCCCGTAGTCGGCCTCACTCACCTGGCGGCCATCGCGGTAGTAGCGCGGCGAGGAAGCCGGCCGGCTGATACCGTCGAGCAGATCGCGCACCTGCTCACCCGGCATGGTTTCGCCCAGCGCCTGCAGGTCGTGCAGATATTCGCCCCGGGCGAAATTGCGGGCATTGAATGAATGGACCTGCTCAGAGCCCATGCGCAACGGATCGCCGTCGAGCCGCTGCACCCAGTAGTCGGCAGAGAGCATCTGTTCAGAGATACCGGGGACGTCACTGACAAAGACGGGAGAGGCCCCGCCGGCCCCGGGACCTGCCCGGTCGCCAGCATGTGCGGTGCCCGTCAAAACGAGCCCCGCGATCAGGATGTGAAGGGAAACCTTGAGAATCAACGCTGCCTTACCTTGTTGTCGTCACGGATGCCTCGGCCCCGTGTTTTTATTATCCGGTTATTCGGTGGCCTGGATAACGGATCCTGTACCTGCCCCAACAGGACTGACGCGCATCACCACAACAACCGACATGGTAGAAGAATACATTATTCAATCAACCACAGCAACAAAGAATAATCTCGTAATAAAAAAACCGGCGCAGAGCGCCGGCCAATGACAAGGACGAGAAAATCATGCGAACCGACGCCAAACCTCCAGCCCACATGCCAGGGAGATAAGAGAGAGGACTTACCACCCGCACCTATCGACGGCTGCCACTGCCGCCTTGAAGACAACGCTGTCTCAAGGAATAAAATATTAATCGAGGGTTGGACGGTCAAGAATTATTTATGTTTAATAGGCAGGATTGCACACTGGTGCAGCTTTGGGAGCTGGGGGTAAAGCTTCCGATGTAGTGAATGGCGCCAGCGACGACACGCGCAATCCCGCAAAGACCAGGATGAAGAACAAATGACTAATAAAGACAGCCGCTGTCCCCACTCAGTGAACCCGTCGTCCAGCAGGTTTTCCCACCCTATGACCAGCACCGGCCATGCAAGAGGTTCCACCATACCGGGCTGGCGACGAATCCTTGCCGCCGCTGTCGCAGCTTCAGCACTGGCCGGCTGCAGCAGCGCAGGAATGAATCACACCCCCGGCAGTGACTATCGTATCGAGACGGTGGAATCGCAGAATGCCAGTGAGCGGGTGCGCTTCCTGGTGATGCACTTTACCGCCATCGACTTCGGCACTTCCCTGCGGGTCCTCACCCAGCCCAGCTCCGCACCGGTCAGCTCCCATTACCTGATTCCCGAAAGCGACGACCCCAGTTACCCCCACGACGAGCTGCGTGTCTACCAGCTGGTGGACGAGAATCGCCGGGCCTGGCACGCGGGGCCGGGCAAGTGGAAAGACCGCACCCAGGTCAATGACCAGTCGATTGGTATCGAGATCGTCAACAAGAGCCACTGCGTCACACCAGTGGAAAGTGGCGAAGTAGCCGTCGGCGATGAAAACTGCTTTTTCCCCGAGTTCGACCCGGCCCAGATCGAGCTGCTGATCGCCCTGTCGAAGGATATCCTCGCCCGCTACCCGGACATCACGCCTACCAATATCATTGGCCACGGCGACGTGATTCCCCAGTACAAGATCGACCCGGGCCCTCGCTTCCCGTGGCAACAGCTGGCCGAGGCCGGCATCGGCGCCTGGTACGAAGAAGAAACCGTCCAGCGTCACCTGGAACACCTGCAGGGCAATACTTCCAGTGACCGGGAAAGCCTGCGTCGCCGGTTTGCCCAGTGGCTCGCGGACTACGGCTACGGCATTGACCCGGAGTCCGCCACCGACGAGGACATCAGCCTCTATACCCGTGCCTTCCAGTACCATTTCCGCCCCTGGAAAGTGGACGGCGAAGTGGACAACCAGTCCCGCGCGATCCTGCTGGCACTGCTGGAAAAATACTTCCCTCGCAAACTGAGCGGCTACCCCGAAATCAATACCAGCGTGCTGGCCGAACTGGAACGCGAATAATCCGCGGGCAAATGACGGACGCCCGAGCTCGCCGCGCGCCGGGTGTCTTCCCTGCCCCGGGACGGGGTAGAATTCCCGCAGGAGAAACACGGGAGCCTGAACCAGTATGGACACCATTGCCCGAACCCCGCAGCCCCCCTACTACGCGGTCATCTTCACCAGCCTGCGCAGCGACATCGACGATGGCTACGGCACCATGGCCGCACGGATGCTGGAACTCGCCACGGACCAGCCCGGCTTCCTGGGCGCCGACAGCGCCCGCGAGAGTGTGGGCATTACGGTTTCCTACTGGCGGGACCTGGAATCCATCCAGCGCTGGAAGCACCACACGGAGCACTGCGAGGCCCGCCGGCTGGGCCGCGAAAAATGGTATACCGCTTTCAGCACGCGGATTTGCAGGGTCGAGCGGGATTACACCTTTGACCGGAGCGGGACGCCATGAAAACCATTGGCATCCTGGGCGGCATGAGCTGGGAATCCACGCTGGAGTATTACCGCCTGCTCAACCAGGGTGTACGCGAGGCACTGGGTGGCCAGCACTCGGCGCGGATCGCACTTTACAGTGTGGACTTCGCCCAGATCGAACAGTTGCAGCACGAGGGTAACTGGGAAGCCACCGCCGAGATCCTGGCCCGCGCCGCGCAGGGAGTAGAGGCGGCCGGTGCCGATTTCCTGCTGATCGCCACCAACACCATGCACAAAGTCGCAGACCAGGTGCAGGCGCAGGTCGGCATACCGCTCCTGCATATCGCCGATGCCACAGCCGACAGCCTGCGCCGGCATGGAATCGGGAAAGTTGGCCTGCTGGGCACGCGATTTACCATGGAGCAGGACTTTTACCGCGAGCGCCTGCGGCAACAGGGGATTGAGGTGCTGGTCCCCGACGAGGGTGAGCGGGAGCTGGTACACCGGGTGATCTATACCGAGCTGTGCCAGGGTAGGGCCAACCCCGACTCAAAAGCGCGCTACCTGGAAATTATCGCCGGGCTGGCAGGCCGCGGCGCAGAGGGCGTTATCCTCGGTTGCACGGAGATTTCACTGCTGGTGCAACAGCCCGATACACCGGTGCCGCTGTTCGATACCACCGCCATCCATACAGACAGGGCCGTGGCATACGCACTGGACTGATGCCGGGAAGACTGATGCCAGGAAAAGGAGCCGGGGCTAGCGCCGCTCACCCAGCGCCCGGCGGATGTCCACAATCGTGGCGACACCTTCCGGGTTATCCCCGTGCACACAGATGGTGTCCGCCTGCAGGGCATACTGCCGGCCGTCACTGGTGGTGACACTACCGGCAGCAATTTCCTGTACCTGGCGCAGTATCTCGTCTCGCCGGTGCAGCACCGCCCCCTCCTCACTACGCGGCACCAGCAGCCCGGCAGGGGTATAGCGCCGGTCGGCAAAGGCTTCCAGCAGCACATCCAGCCCGTATTCCGCCGCCAGCTGCCGGTGCCGTTCGGCATCCGGTGTTGCCATCAGCATCAGCGGCAGGTTGCGCCCGTGACTGGCCACGGCCGCGAGAATTGCGCGTAACACCGACTCGTCCCGCAGCATATCGTGGTACAGGGCCCCGTGCGGCTTGACGTACTCCACCCGGGTGCCCACTGCCCTGGCCAGCCCCTCGAGGGCACCAATCTGGTACAGCACCATCGCGGAAATCTCATCCGGGGAGCACTGCAGCGAGCGGCGGCCGAATCCCGCCAGGTCCGGGTAAGCCGGATGGGCACCCACCTGTACCTGGTGATCCGCCGCCAGGCGCAGGGTACGCTGGATAGTCAGCGGGTCGCCCGCATGGAAACCACAGGCAACATTGGCCATGTCGATATGCGGCATTACCGCGGCTTCCCCGGCCACCTGCCAGCGGCCGTAGCCTTCCCCCAGGTCACAGTTCAGTTTCATGCCGGCCTCCCAACTGGTTTATCTCGCTTCATGCGCCCGTTTCCATCACCCTCGCTAACCGGTTTCGCACTCGAAAAAGCGCCGCTGCTGCCGCAGGGCCTGCTGCGCCCCTTCCAGCGTGCCGAGGCTGAATAATACCGTCGCCCCCGGGCGCGCCTGCGCCAACAGGTCCAGGTCCACGCTGTAAACATGGCCGATTTTCGGGTAACCGCCGATCGTCTGGCAATCTGCCATCAAAACGATCGGCTGCCCGTTACTTGGCACCTGGACTGCGCCCGGCGCCACTGCCTCCGAAATCATACTTCCCGGCAACCCGGTCATGGGTGAGCCCTCCAGGCGCACCCCCATCCGGTCTGAAAGGGGCGACACCCGGTAAGCCTGCGACAGCAGGGTTTGCCGGTGCGCGGAAGAGAAAAGCTCAAACTGGTTGGAAGGCACCAGCCGCAGCGGGATATCGCCGCCGTACTCGCGAATATACTCGCGCGGCACCCCGGCCAAGAGCGTCTCGGCAGCGGCGATATAGGGCAACCGGTCGCCGGACCGCAACGACCTGCCGGCAATGCCGCCAATCCGCTCGCCCACCGTTGTGGCCCTGCTGCCCCAGACCGGTTCAGCCTGGATTCCCCCGGCCAGGGCCAGGTAACTGCGGACACCACTGCGGGCCACCTCAGCCTCCAGCAGGCTGCCGCTTTCAGCACGGTGTGCAGCCCAGTTGGCAACCGGCCTGCCGTCGAGGCGCCAGTTGCACTCGGCACCGGCCAGGGAAAATGTGGTGGCGTGGGAAAAGCGCATGGCAAAGGGACCCAGGGTGATCTCCAGCAGGGCATACCCCGGTGCATTGCGCAGTAACCTATTGGCCCAGCCAGCCGCGTGCCGATCGAGGGCACCGCCGGGACTGACGCCCAGGTGCCGCTGGCCATGGCGACCGCTGTCCTGGATCAGGGTCAGGGGCCCGGCACGCTCCACCGTGGCGAATTCACCCATCGAGTTCGCCCCCCAGCTGCTCGAACTTTTTCCTGGTCACCGGCACAAAGCGCACCCGGTCGCCCACGGCCAGCAGGACGCGCGGTGGGTTGCTGCTGCGGTCAAACAACGTCTCCGGACAGCGGCCGATCAGGTTCCAGCCACCGGGGCAGCTGTCCGGGTAAACCGCCGCCTGCGCACCGGCAATGGCCACGGCACCGGCAGGCACCCTGGGCCGGGGCGAATCCAGCCGGGGCACTCGCAGGGGTTGCGGCGTTTTACCCATAAAAGCAAAGCCCGGGCGAAAGCCGAGTGCGTACACGCGGTACTCTTCCGCCGCATGCATATCGATAACTTCCCCGGTGGTGAGGCCGGCAAATTCCGCCACCCGTTCCAGGTCCGGCGCAGCTTCCCCGCCGTAATAGACCGGCAACTCCACCATCCGGCCCTGCGGGGCTGCCTCTACCTCATCCGGCTCCAGCAATACCTGCTCCGCACACTCTTCAAGTTTCCGGTGAACCTCGCGGTATTCACTGCGCAACAGGTCGTAAAAGACGGTGACACTGCAGTAAGAGGGCACCACATCGGTGACCCGGTCACCCATCTCGCGGCGCACCAGCGCGGTCAGTCGCGCGATACGCGCCAGCGTCCGCTCGTCATAATCATCGGAAAGGTAGAGTGTGAGGGATTCGTCGCTGGAATCAGCGATCCGCAACATAAGGCCACTCCCTGCTCTCGCCGCACCCCGGGATAACGGGGCACCGGCCGTACATATCCCCTGGAATTCCCCTACAGGTTATCCCAAAACAGCCCGCCGGCGCAGCACCGGCGAGCCGGGTAATTGCGCCGCATTCCATCCGCTATATCAGGTACCGGGGTTACCCGGGGAGCCGGCCGGCAAGGGCGATTCCACTGGCAATACCGTCACCGGTACCGCACCAGCGGGCAGGGTTTTCCGGGTCAGCGCCTCGGCCAGGGCCATATAAATCGGCCCATGTAGTCGGTTGTCATTGTCGATAAACGCCTTGTAGTCAAAGCTGGCGATATGGATATCCGCCAGTTCACGGAAGCCCGCGGCCTCGTACGGCGAGCGCATGCTGACAAACACGGTCTTGCATTGCCGCGCCCGTGCGCGTTCCAGGGTCTTGCGATACTCGCGGTACAGTGCGTGCACCGGCAGGCGCGCGCGGCGCAGTCCCGGCAAGTCTTCCATGCCACCCCATTCCACCGCACTCTCGCCGGGAACAATGCTGGCGACAATCACCAGGTCGGCGGGTTGGTCCTCGATCCGCGCCGCTGCTTCCTGCGGTGGCACTATCTCGATCCGGGCACGGGTAACCGCCTCCAGCGAAAGGCGGAAAGCCTGGCCCACCTCCTCCGATGGGGCGACAACCTGGATGGTCTGCACCCCCTGGTCGATCACCGGCAGCGTCCCGGCCTCGACCGGGTAAATGGCGCTGAGCGCCGCACCGGCCAGCTCACGGGCAATTGTCCGGTGCCCCGGGCTGGCCATTACCTGTCGCGCCGCGGCGACTTTCTCCCGCTCCCCCGCACCAATCCAGTCGCGATCGATCACACGCTGCTTGAGGGCGGCAATGCGGTCGATCGAAGCATCGATTTCCGCCAGGGACAGCTCGCCCCGCTCCACTGCCGCCACCACGTCGGTGATCAGCTGGTCCAGCTTTTCCAGGTCCTCAGGGAAACGCACCTTGATCGGCATCAGGGCAATATCCGCACCGGCGGCGAAAGTGCGCACCACCGCCTCTTCCGGGGTGAAGTAGTGGCTGATACCGGCCATATGCAGGGAATCGGTAATGATGAGCCCCTGATAATCGTATTCGTCCCGAAGAATTCCGGTGAGGATTTTCCGTGACAGGGTGGCGGGCACGACGATTTCCTCACCGCTTTTCGCAACCAGAGTGCTGTCATCCAGTGCCGGGTACTGGATATGCGCGGTCATGGTCAGTGCCGGCGCAGCGGCGCCGATCACATGCCGGAATGGCAGCAGGTCCGTGGCCCGTGCCTGCTGCCGGCTGCGCTCAACCCGCGGCAGCCCGGTGTGGCTGTCGACCGAGGTATCACCGTGGCCGGGAAAATGCTTCAGGGTTGCGGCAATACCGCCCTGCTGGAAAGCCTGCACGCTGGCAGTCCCCAGCTCCGCCACCACCTGTGGATCCTCGGAATAGGAACGGACATTGATCACCGGGTTATCCGGGTTGCTGTTCACATCCACCGTGGGGGCAAAATTGACATTGAACCCCAGTACCTTCAGCTGCTCTGCCATGGCCAGGGCGGTCTGGCGCGCGAACACATCACCGTGCTTCGGGTAGGTGGCACCGATGGCCATATTGCCGGCAAATGCCGCACTCTCATTGCGGGGCAGGCGATTCACGCGCCCCCCTTCCTGGTCTATCCCCAGCAGCAGCGGCCAGCCGGTAGCAGATTCAAGTGCCGCCCGTTGCAATGCGTGATTCAGCCGCACCATCTGGCCACTGTCCCGCAGGTTATCGGCAAACAGGATCACCCCCCCCAGGCTGTTGCGGGCAATCAAGTCCCCCAATTCCGGCGGCAGCTCGGTGACCGGTTGCCGGCAGTTCTCCCGCATGCCATCTCCGCGGTTGGTCGTCCCACAGTAATAACGCAGGTCCAGCATGATCTTCTGGGCAATTTTCTGCCGCAGGTCCAGGTCCGATACGGCTGCCACCTCAGTGTCGTCGCACGCGGAAAGTGAGAACAAGGCGGCCAGCAGGGCCGCGGGCCGGGCAATTCTGGACAGGCTGGGAATCTTCATCGCGGGAGATAATCCATTATTCTACGGCTTTCTGGATGGAATATTTTATTCTGCCGAAGATCTTTCCCGTTCACAAGGAAAAACCGCGCAGTGTCGGGCCGCTGTCCGCCCGGCTCGGGGGCACGCATCGACATTTCCAGCGGATACCGACACAGACAGCCGGGAAATGACAAAAGTCCCTCATCAGGGCAGCCCCTGAGGCGGCGATTTCTACATTCGGCAAGCTTATCCCACCCCGGGGCGGCCCGCGGCGATGAAACGCACAGGATTGTTTACGCTTAATTCAACATATGGCTGGTAAACGGTTCACAGAGTGAACCACCTGGCCGGATACGGATGCCTGCATTCTGGTCCATGGGATCATGGAGGCAAGCGTGTCATCGAGCAGCTGGAATGAAATCATCGACAAGCCGACCTTTCTCGGCTCGCTGTTCCTGCTGATGGCGTTCACCCTGCCCCTGGTGATCTTCCCCGAGGCTGGTGCGGCCTGGGTGGCGACGGCCAAGGCCTTTGTCACCGACAAGCCGCACAAGGAGGCGGGGGCGGGGCCACAGCCACCCATCCAGGCTGTAACCAGCGCGGTGCGCTTATCCAGTCGTTAATTCCAGCTTATTCAGGGTCGCGAGGGGAGCCCAGTGAATCCTTCGTATACAGGCGCTGGACCACCATGATCACGATTGCCGTGGTCCAGCCGAAAATGATGATGCCACTGGCTGCCTGCAATGATGAGAGCAGGCGCCACTCTTCCCCCAGCACAATATCGCCGTATCCCAGGGTGGTGAATGAAACCATCGAAAAATACATGGCCGGTTCCAGTTCCCGGAACGCTCCCAGCATGCGGTAGGCGGTGGCCCAGATCCAGACCTCGAATGTCGAGGTCAGGAACATCAGCAGCACAGTGAGTGAGACCACCGCGGGGCGGCCGGGCACCAGAACCGGATGCCCCGGGCGCAACTGGTTGAGGGCGCGAGTCCAGTGAATGGCAATTATCATGGCAACCGCGTGAACCATGGTTGTCAGGATGATTAGTACCGATGCGATCAGGATCACCTTGAGCATTACTTTCCCGCCTTCCCTATTGCAGCACCTTCTTCCACTTACCGGTACGATCGAGCATCTCATCCCGGACCGGCACCGGCAGCAGCTGCTCAACGCTGCGGCTCTCACGTACCTCCCAGCCGCCGCCCAGTGACCGGTATACCTGCACCAGGTTGGCAGCCACTGCACCCCGGGCCCGGGCGAGCAGGTCCTGCTGCTGTGCGTCAGCGGTCAGGGTACTGATCACCGTGTTGAAACCGACCAGCCCGTTGGTGTACTGGGCGGACGACAGTGCCACCGAGCGGCTCGACGCCGCCGCGGCGCGGCGATAGCTTTCCAACTGTTCGTGGGATTTCAGGTACGCCACAATCGCATTCTCCACGTCAGCCTGGGCCTGCAGCACGGCCTGGCGGTAGTCCTCCAACAATTGCTGGAAGCGCGCATCCTGCAAGCGAACATTGCTACGCAGCCGGCCGTAATTAAACAGGTTCCACTGGAAGCCCCCGAACAGGTTCCAGGCTTCACTTTCCCCCTCGAACAGCCTACCGGCTTCCATCGCGCGCGAGCCGATCGAGCCACCGATGGAAAAGGCCGGGTACAGCTCAGCCTCGGCGACACCAATCTGCGGTCCCTGTGCCGCCAGGCGTCGCTCCGCCGCCCTCACATCCGGCCGCTGGCGCAACAGGTCCTGGGGCATACCGATGGCAATCTGTGCTGGGACAACCGGAATCGCGCCCGGCATCCCCGCCAGTGATGTGGCTGCCGTGGGCGGCATTCCCAGCAGCACCGCCAGCGTGTTCTTCAATTGCTGCAGCGTGGTTTCCAGGCTGGGTACAGCCGCGCGGGTGTTATACAACAGCGCTTCGGCCTGCTCGGCATCGAGCGCACTGACCTCCCCGGCCTCGAACTTCGCCCGGGCAATACGCAGGCTCTCTTCCTGCAGGTCGATATTATTCCTGGCCACCTTCAGCCGTGCCTGCGTGGTTCGGATCGCCACATACGTCTGGGCAACCTGCGCTACCAGCGAAACCAGGACACCGTCGTAATCGGCCACACTGGCGCCAAGGTCGGCGCTGGCGGACTCCACCTGGCGCCGGAATCTCCCCCACATATCCAGCTCCCAGCTGAGATTGAAGCCAATATCGTATTCCTCGATGATCAGCTCGCTCTCCTTGGTACGCGAGACAGAACCGGCTAATTCCTGCAGCTGTGGGTACTGGTTACCGACGGCAATTGCCAGTTGCTGCTGTGCCTGCATTACCCTCAAGGCAGCCGAGCGAAGTGTGAGATTCCGGTCCAGCGATATAGCCACCAGCTGGTCCAGAACCGGGTCGCTGAATGCATGCTCCCACCAGAGCGGATCGACTGGCTGGCCGCTGTCCAGGCGCGCACTGCGCTCTTCACTCCAGCTGTCCTCGAGCGGCACCGGCGGGGGCCGATAGTCCGGCCCAAGGGTGCAGCCCGCGAGGCAACAGACCAGTACCAGTAGGGTCCACAGGCTCTCAAGCGTCCTCACGGCCTGTGGCAAGGACCTACTTTCCAGGGGATATCGGTCCATTCTCTTCCCGGGCGGCGGTGCCGCTTTTCACCATCACCGAACCGGTGATTCCTACCCGCAGCTCGACATCGTCGGGCACATTGTCCAACACGATTTTCACCGGCACGCGCTGCGCCAGGCGAATCCAGTCGAAGGTCGGGCTCACCGCAGGCAACAGTTCGTTGCCGGTGCTGCCATCCTGCTGTGAAATCCCGCGGCTGATACTGTCTACCCGCCCCGCCAGTGGCCGGTCCGGATATGCCATCAGGGTAACGACGGCACGATCTCCCGGCGCAATCCGTGCAATGCTGGTTTCCTTGAAATAACCCTCTACCCAGAAGCTGCCGGCGTCGACAATTGCCAGGGCGGCCTTATTGGCGACAGCCTGGCTCCCATCGCGCAGCCTCAGGTTGGTGATGTAACCATCCACTGGCGCAGTTACCCGGCTAAACTCCAGGTTGAGTTCCGCCTGCCGGACGGCCGCTCGCGCAGCCCGGATACTGGCATTTGCCTCGCCGACAGTACCCAGCCGTGCACGGGCCTCTTCCAGGTCAGCACGGGCCCCGTCGAGCGAAGCCCGCGCCTGTGCCAGTTTCGCCTCTGCCCCCTTTCGCTTTTCCCGCGCAATGGCGTGTTCCGCCTGCGCGCGCTCTAGCGATTTTCGTGACGTGGCGCGCTGCGGCAACAATTGTCGTTGCCGCTGGAGTTCGGCACGGCTCTTCTCGATCTCGGCATCAATTTCCTTTATAGCGCTCTCAGCCTGCCAGACAGCAGCCTCGGCCGCCTCAACCTGCGCCGCCGCAACCTGTACCTGCTGCTCGGTGGCCAGGTAGCTATCACCGGTTTTGTCGTATTCTGCGCGGGCACGCGCCAGTTCCGTCTCAAAGGGGCGCGGGTCAATCTGGAACAGGAGCGCGCCACGCTGCACATACTGGTTATCACTCACCGGTACATCCACTACCTGCCCGGTCACGTTAGGCGTCACCTGAATAACCCAGGCTCGCACCTGGCCGTTTCGGGTCCATGGGTTTTCGAGAAACTTCCATACGGCCAGGAGTGCTACCAGCATTGCAAGCAGCAGGACCAGCCCGGAAAACAGGTAATTTCTCGCGGCATTCATGTTTCAGATGCCAATAAAAAAAATGCCGAACAGCAGGGTGTATATGATCACCATGCCAATCAGGACCAGTGGGGGACTGGCAAAATACCGGGTAAGTCGATAATGATCGAATGCTCGTGCCGTCATCGTGGCCGCCCCGAACCCCAGGACAGCGGCAAGCAGCAGGGGGGGCAGGTAAATCCCTCCCAGGGATATTTCATGAGGTATTGGCAACATCGTGTATATCACTCCGTGAGTTGCTGTGCCCTGGCAATTGCTGTTCCTTGCTAGAAAAAACGCGGTTCACTCCATTTTCGCCAGTCAATCCCGCGCAGCTGCTCGGTGAGGGAGGCCAGTAGCTCACTGACACTCCGGGACACCCCCAGCAGTAATAGTGCCCCTTCCAGCTGACGCCCGTCCGGCTGACTACCGGCAGGCGCCCCTGTCGCGCCATGGTACTGGCGCAGCAGGTTTTCGATTTCCCGCAGTTGTGCACCTTCCCGTGCGCTGGAATTGGCGGGGGCTGGACGCTCCCCCTTCCGGGTAACAGCCGCCAATCGCTCCAGCGCATCAGCCGCGGCCCCCTGCCAGGATTCCAGTGCCGCCCCTGTAGCGTTTTTGCCCGCAACATCGCCGGCGTGCAGGCGCGCCTCCACGAGCGCATTGATACGCGCGGCCAGTGCCTCGCACCGGGCAACCACAGCCCGCAAGTTAGCCTCACTATCCCCTGGCAGGTAGCGCCGCTCAATAACCCCCGCTAACAGGGAGAGTCTGGCAGGAATCCGGGCGACCAGGTTGCGGTGATAGCGGCTGCGCCAACCGGTGGGTCGGCCCGTGAGGAGCCACGCGCAGCTGCACATAAACTGCCCGAGTTGGCGCTGGAACATGCGCTCAGGGCGTGGCGAGAAGGGTATATAGGCAGCAAAGGACAGTAGTATCAGCAGGAGGGTGACAACAACCAGCATGTTGGCGACAGCGCTGAAGCTGTAAACCTGTGAGTTGCTGATACCCATCACGGACACGAAAAATGCCAGCGCTATGGACCGCCCGGCAGCCCTGCGGGGACCGGAAAACAGCAGGCAGAGGGCGAATGTCACGCCGAAGATCAATGGTCCCAGCGACCAGAAAGTTGATAAGTGCGGCAGCACCAGCAGGTAGATGGCCCCGGAACAGAGAATGGCCACCAACACTGGCAGGAATATTTTGCGCGGTGCAACAAAGGGCATTGCCGCCAGTGCAATCGACAGTGAAGCGGCCAGGGAGAGGATCAGTGGCCCTGCCGGCAGGCCGTCAACGTACAGGTAACCCAGGTAAGCCAGCCAGATGGTGAATATTACCCGGGCAACCCCGCCGAGCCGGTCTGGATCGGGCATCAGGTTCCCCAACATCCTCGACGCCGCACCCGTGTCGGCCACGGCCGGGAATTTACTACCGCGACTCTTAGCTTCATTACTAATCGCGCATGCGGCCTGGGCTACGCTATCCACCTGCTCGGAAACCCGCTGCAACAGCCTCCTGAGGACGGTAACCACAGCCGAATCCAGTAGCCGGGAATCGGGAATGCGCGCCGCCTCGACAGCTATTTTGCCGTATTCTTGTGGCTCGCCGGGCTGCATTTCTCCGACGGGCCCCGTCAGCGCCTGCAAGCGCCTTTCAACTCCGGAGCAGTAACTGTCGATACCGGGTAGCAGTTCCCGCAACAGTCTGTCATCCACCTGGTAGAGACTTTCGCTCAGCCGCTCCAGTAACTCGGTCAGCTCTGTCGACGATGCCAGCAGCTGTTGCCATTCGCGGCGTCTCTCGTGGACCAAGTGGCTGTCTGCAATGGCCGCATCCAGCAACGGACTGACCGCCGACTGCGCGTGGACAAGGTCGCTGCGCGCGTTCACCAGTGCCGTTGTTCGCCCGGCGCCGGCAAGCACTGCCCGGCACTCCTGAAAAAGCGCCAGCTGGGCAGACTGTAACCGCTCGAAAGCCTCCCGGAGATCCCCTCTGCTGTTGCGTGGCCATATCAGCAGGGCCACCAGGGAGTACACCAGGATACCCAGTCCCGTCTGCTGGGTACGCAGCATCGCGATTTCAAAGGCGCCGCTGTGACTGGTGGCTGCGTTGACGCAGATGATCACACTGACCCAGCCGCCAATTTGCCAGAAGTAGGAGTCTTTTGCCCCCAGCGAGAGATAAGTGCACACTCCCAGCCACGATGACAGTGCAGCCATAAACAGCCACCGGTCCTGGGGAAAATGCGCCACTATCACCAGCGCGGCCACCACAGCCATCAGCGTGCCCAGCATTCGTAATGCTGCCTTATTGAGCGACATACCGAGCGACGACTGGCTCACCACTGCCACCGCGAGTCCCGCCCACGCCGCCTTACCCCAGTCGAGGCTGAGGGTAATGCCATAGACTGACACCATCGCCAGGGCGGTCTTTATTGATTCGCGAGTAGCGACGCTCAGTGGGGGCAATTTCAGCATCAAGGTAAGTCCTCCCCTGCCCCGCTCACCGTTCGTGGTGGTCGGTTTCACTGCGCGCGAGCCGGCTGGGCTCACCGGCGGCCAGCCGGCGGACAAAGGAGTTGGCGGTGAGGCCGTGGGCAATGACGCTCAGCAGGATCGTACACACCACTGTCACTGCGATCGTCCCTCCGCCGGGCAGCCTCTCATTCAGTACAATTACGCCGAAGACAATGCTCGCTAGCCCGCGCGGGCCGTACCAGCCTATGAATAGCTTTTCCGACGTCGAGGAACCGACGCCAGCAAGGCACAGGAAAACCGGCAACATGCGCACCACCGTCAGGCTCAGGACCGCATAGCAGAACACCTGCCAGGAGAGCAGGTGAAGATAATTCCCGACCACCCCAGCCCCGAAGGCGACCCAGGTCAGGAGGGCCAGGGTATCCCCGGTCTCCTCCGCGGCCGTCAGGAGCGGTTCTTTCTCTGCCCGGGCCAGCCAGCCGAACAGCAACCCGCCGGAAAATGCTGCGATGAAGCCGCTGCCACCAAGCCACTGCGCGGCGGAAAAACATCCCAACGCCATGGCCAGTACCGGGACCTGGCCCCAGGTCTCTGTGACCCAGCCACGCCCTGACGCAGCCCGGAGGAGGTGCGCCATCAAAAGCGTCAATCCCAGCCCCACCAGCAAGCCCAGGCCCAGCTCTTTCAGCACGAGCATCAGCCCCAGTCCTTTGGAGGCCTCCGGTGTCACCGCACCAGAGGCCAGTGCCAGGAATACAAACAATATCGGGACGCAAATACCATCATTGAGCCCGCTCTCCGCACTGAGCCCCTGGCGGATATAGGGAGGTACCGCGGTGTTGGTCACTACCGCCTTGCCCAGCGCAGCGTCCGTCGGTGCCAGCATCGTCGCCAGTACCGCCACTTCGAACAGGCTCAGCCCGTCGAACAGGAAAGCACCCACGACAACACCCAGCACAATGGTCAGGGGCAGGCCCACAAGTAGCAGGCGCCGCGGCACCCTGATCGTCTGCCGCAGCACGCCCAGGTCCGCGTTGGCGGCATCGGTGAACAGCACCAGGGCCAGGGTCAGCTCCGCCAGCGTACGCATCCCCCCGGAGTCAACATTGAGATCCAGCAATCCCAGGCCCTGGGCCCCCATCAGGAACCCGAACAGGGTGTATACCAGGGCACCGTTGATCGGTGTCCGGTCCGCACGACCGCCGATGACGCTGTAGAGAAATACAAACAGCGCCAGGATACAGACATTCTGGTAATTCATGGGTAACCCAAGCCTTGTGGCGCGTTCCAGCCATTGCCCACCCACGGCAGCGCAGGGACCTGGAAGCTGTCCTCAGTCTAGATGACACTATCGCCCTACCCGCCTGCCCACTGAGCATGCAGGCAAACCGAACGCCATCGGATCGGGCGGTGTCAGCGCTGTATAGGGCCACTGTGCTGGCGGGCTTGGGCGGCTGGGGCTTTGCCATACCATGGAATGTACCATCCGCCCTGAAGTGCCCCTGGTATGGCCGCTAGGGTGTTTATTGCACTACCTTTCAGCCGGGAGTACGCGGCAGGCCGCCGCGCCCCGGCGAACTGCGGACAAACGACATGAGTAGAAGCCGGGCATTCAATGCGGGCCAGCAGATCGTGTTAGCGGCAACTAACAGCCCGCCCATCTAAATCAGCGCCATTACCGGAAAGCATTATGGATCAGTGTGTCATTTGCGGAAGGGAAGCCGAAGTAACCGAAGGCTACTACTATAAAGTCACCTGCAGCACCTGCTTTGGCGGCAAGCCGTACGGCGTGGCGGGCGACTTGTGGAGGAGTGGCATTCCCATCGATGGCACAAGGGCGGAGGAAGTGCTCTCTGAGAAGTTTGCACAGGGACAGGACTTGCCAGTACTTGACTGGGATGGCACGGAATATCTTTAGCCTGTTTCCTGAACCTGGCCAGCCAAAGCCAGCTCGGGACGGTGATCACGCCCACATGTCTCTCAATGTGCGAGAGGATTCGGTTACTCTCCCACCTCCTGCATATTCCCAACAACGCCGCCCCCGCATCGCCCCACCTTCCGGTAATTGCCTGCTATCCCGTCCGCGCCACCGGCAGCTGCCGGAAGTCAGTGGTATATGCCGGTGACAGGTGTTCGCGTTTCATTTGCCATTCGTCCGACAGCCGGGCACTGGCGAGCACCGCCCCGCCCCGCCCGAACCGGCGGTTGATTTCCGACAGGCAAGCCGACAGTCGTTCATTGTCGTCGTCGCCGGTATTGCCGAACAGGTCGTCCTGTTGTTCCTGCGCCGGTTCCAGAGCCGAAAAACAGACCGAAGCGCGGCGATAGTCGCGCCCGGCTACATATATCTCCTCCAGGCAGCCCCTGGCGGCAGACGTGAGCGCCCTGCTGTCTTTCGTTGCCGGGCGGAATTCCGCCTGCCCCGACACATGCCGCCACTCCTGCCCGGCAGCCCGGGTCTGGACCGACACGGTGAGCCGGCCGGTGACGCCATCCTGGGCGGCAAGCTTCTCTCCCGCCAGCTGCACATGGTTGGCCACCGCCGCCATTACATCGTCAAACGACACGAGCAAACGGCCGAACATACGCCCGGAGACGATCTCGTTTTTCGCCTGCGCCAGCGGCGCCAGTTCAATACAGGGAATCCCCTGCAGTTCCCGCACGGTGCGCTCCAGCGTTACCCCAAATGCCTTGCGGATAGTGGGGACATGGGACGACGCCAGGTCCCAGGCGGTGTGGATGTCCAGCGTCGCCAGCCGCTTTGCCAGCCGGCGGCCGACGCCCCACACTTCACCGGCCGGCATCTGCCTGAGCAGCTGCTGGCGGTGGTACTCGGAACCGATCTGCAGGACACCCCCGGGGACATCCAGGGTCTTGGCGAAATGGTTGGCTGCCTTCGCCAGAGTGCGGGTGGGGGCAATCCCCGCGCAGCAGGGCATGGATGTCCACCGGTGTACCGACGTCACCAGTTGCTGGCAATGTGCCGCCAGCCCCTCACCGAAACCGGCAAAGTGCAGGAAGCTCTCATCAATACTGTACTGCTCCACATCCGGGCAGAATTGTTCCAGCGACGCCACAAAGCGGGTGGACATATCGTGGTAGAGCTCGTAGTTGCTGCTGCGCACCACCACGCCGCGGTCGCGGAACAGCTGGCGCACCTCGAACACCGGCACGCCCATTTTCACCCCCATCGCCTTGACCTCGCCACTACGGGCGATCACGCAGCCATCGTTGTTGGAAAACACCACCACCGGCCGGTGGCGGATGCGGGGGTCGAAGGCGCGCTCCGAGGACACATAGAAGTTATTGACGTCCACCAGGGCGACCTGGTCGGGCTGCTGGTCCCAGCGCTTCACGGTTTCCCCCTGTGCCGGGTGAGGCTGGCAATCACCACCCCGTCCAGGTCGAACTGCGGCGAGCGCGCCAGGACAATATCCGGGTAGTCCCCGTGGCCCGCCAACAGCCGGGGCGGGTTGCCCCGGTATTGCTTGACCAGGAAGCCCTCTTCGGACCCGGCGATGACAATGTCACCATCGTGCAACTCGCAGCTGCGATCCACCACCAGCAGGCTGCCGTGGTGAATACCAAAGCCGGTCATGGAATGCCCCTCGGCCCGCACCAGGTAACTGGCGTGGGGCCGCCGGATCAGCCAGTCGTGGATACTGCCGGGCGCGGGGCCGGGATCGGGCCGCCGCCGGTAAAGGGCGATGGTGGCCGCGATCACGACCCCCGTCCCCTCCCCTGTTTCCGCGCCTGCCGGCGGCCACTGCAGCGGCTCCGCATCGGCGCCGACCCATACCCGGTCGCCCGCCACCGGCTGCAGGGACCGGTCCAGCACAAGGTGCACCCGGCCATGCCCGCCCAGGGGAACCAGCTGGCAACTGGCGCGGCTGGGCCACAGCCAGTCATCCAGCACCAGAGGCCGGGCGGCATAGGCTGCCGCCGGTGACGGGAAGCCGGCGGACACGGCGACTGGCAATAACGGGACAGGGTTAGAAAATACTGTACACATATCCAGTATTTTCGGCAGGTAGCCCCAGCAGGTCAAGCACCGCGGTGCCGACAGGACTGACCGGCAGTCCGGCGCCACGCCAGTCGCTCCCGGTATCCGCGCGCCTGCACTTGGCACCCCATGCCAACATGGTGAACCATCGGCTTCCGGGGGCCGGGCACTGGCTATTGCACCGGCCCTTCTGGCGCTAAATTAAACATACTGCTGCGCCTCTTTTCCGGTCGATCAATAAAATCTGTAACCGGCTGCATCCAAACTACTCCCCCATCCCGTCAATAGAATCGTTGGCAACAGGAATTCATCGCTCGACCGGCTCAACCCGGCTTCGCACCTGTAGCCGCTCTTGGGGTTTCGTGATCTTATCGCACACGGTCCATACCAACTCACACCAACTGACGCCGGCAAGGATTTCGGCGAATCTGGCGAGATGAGACAAATGAAGAAGAAAGTTTTGAAAGCTGCCGCACCAGTAATGGTGCTGGCGCTGGGGTTCGGGGTAGTACAATTCATGTCCGCCGCCAAGCCGGCACCGGAAAAGAAAGAGGAAGAGCAGCGCCCGGTATCGCTGCTGTTCAGCGAGGCCCGGGAGGAATCGGTACACCTCGCGGTGAGCACCCAGGGGGAAGTGCGGGCGCACACTGAGATCGACCTGACACCACAGGTTTCCGGCCGCATTATTGCCATCTCGGAAAACTTTGCCGAGGGCGCCGGCTTTGAGTCCGGCGAGACCCTGATCCAGCTTGATGATGCCGACTATCGCCTGGCGGTGGCCCGAGCCGAAACCGGCGTAAGACAGGCCGAGGTCCTGCTGATGCAGGCGAAAGCCGCTGCCGACATCAAGCGCAAGCAATGGGAATCCATCAATCCCAACAAAAAGCCCACCCCACTGCAGGTTAACCAGCCCCAGGTAGCGGAAGCCGAGGCCAGGTTACGTTCCGCCAGGGCAGAGCTCACCGATGCGAAACTGAACCTGGCACGCACCCGCATCAAGCTGCCCTTCCGTGGCCGGGTGATCAGCCGCGATATCGGCGTGGGCCAGTATGTCACTGCCAGCATGCCCCTGGGCCGGGTATTTGCCACCGACCGCGTTGAGGTGCGCCTGCCACTCACCGATGCACAACTACAGGAACTGGAGCTGCCCATGGGCTTTGTCGCCAGCAACGACAACCCGGGCCCGCAGGTAACCCTGTCAGCCCAGGTGGGCCGGCAACAGCGCCAGTGGCAGGGACACATCGTCCGCACCCAGGCTGCGGTGGACCAGCAGACACGTCTGATCTATGCCGTGGCCGAAGTGAAAGATCCCTATGGGGCGGGCGCCAGTGACGGCGTCCCGCTCGCTGTCGGGCTGTTTGTCACTGCCGAGACAGAGAGCGTGCAGGAGCGCCACGCCACGGTGCTCCCCCGGGAGGCCCTGCGCAATGCCGACAAAGTCTACGTGATCGACGAAGAGGATCGCCTGGATATCCGCACGGTGGAAGTCCTGTCCACTTCTGAAAGCCGGGTCGTGGTCGCCTCTGGCGTCGCTGATGGCGAGCGGGTGGTGACCTCCACCGTCGCCAATGTGGTGGACGGCATGGCCGTACAGCCCATTACCCAGTTGGCCCGCAAGTAACGGAGTGCGCGCATGAACAAATTGATTGAATGGTGGGCCCGCAACAGTGTCGCCGCCAACCTGGCCATGGTGGGTATCTTCGTCGCCGGCATTATCGGCTTCGGCCTGATGGAACGGGAGATGGACCCGCAGGTGCGCTTCCCGGGCCTGGAAATTCGCGTCGCCTGGCCCGGCGCCGCCCCCGAGGAAGTGGAAGAGCAGATCGTCGCCCGGATCGAGGAGGCGGTCAGCGACCTCGATAATATCGAGTGGGTCCGCTCAACCTCGTCCGAGGGCTTCGGTGAAGTCTACATCCTCGCAGAGACCTCAGTGGACTTCAGCCGGTTTATGAACGACGTGAAGATCCGCGTGGACAGCATCTCGTCCTTTCCCCGGGACATAGAACCGCCGCAGGTCCACCAGTGGGTGAATCGCCAGGAATATATCCGTGTGGCGGTACACGGTGACCTGGGCGAGCGTGAACTGAAACGACTGGCGGAGCAACTGCGGCGCGAGGCCGCTACCCTGCCTGCAATTTCCGTGGTGGAGCTGTTCGGCACCCGCATGGAGGAAGTCTCCATCGAGGTCAGTGAACTGGACCTGCGCCGCTACGGCATTACTTTCCAGGAAGTGGCCGATGCCATCCGTGCCAGCTCCATCAACCAGTCCGCCGGCACCGTGCGCACCGAGGTAGGCGCCTACCAGCTGAAGGTACGTAACCAGGCCGACACCGAACAGGAGTTTGCCAATATTATCGTGCGCCAGACGGCGGACGGCGGCACCATTCGCGTGGGCGATGTGGCCACAGTGGTGGACGGCTTCGAGGACAACGAAATCCTCGCCACCCTCAACGGCGAGCCCGCGGTATTGCTGCAGGTGATGAGCACCGAGACCATGGACATCATCACCGCATCACAGTCCATTCGCAAATGGATTGCCGAGCGGCAGGAAACCATGCCGGCGGGCGCCAAGCTTACTCTCTGGACCGATAACGCCGAGGACTTCAAGGGTCGCCTGGATACCATTGGCTCATCCGCCTTCCAGGGCCTGTTACTGGTATTACTGGTACTGGTGTTCAGCCTGCGCCCGAAGGTGGCCTTCTGGGTGGCCATTGGTATTGCCACCGCTTATGCCGGTGCCTTCGTGCTACTGCCGAGCGTGGGTGTGTCCCTGAACATGCTGTCCACCTTTGCCTTCCTGCTGGTGCTGGGGATCGTGGTGGACGATGCCATCGTGGTGGGTGAGAGTATCCATACCCAGTCCCACAATGTTGACTACCGGCATCCCGATGCCGGGCTCAAGGCTTCGGTGCTCGGCACACAACTGGTCGCCAAGCCTGTGGTCTTTGCCGTGGTCACCACTGTCCTGGCATTCCTGCCGTGGCTGTTTATCAGTGGCTCCACCAGCGATTTCACCCGCCATATCACCTGGGTGGTGATCCTGGCGCTGCTGTTCTCCCTGATCGAGTCCCTGTTTATCCTGCCGGCGCACCTGCGCCAGCTGAAGCCACGCACCGAGATGGGCCGCTTCGGGCGCCTGCAGAAAGGTATTGCCGACCGCATCGTTTACTTTGCACAGAACCACTACCGCCGTATCGGCCAGTGGGCGGTGGACCGCCGCTACCTGACCCTGAGCATTTTTATCGCAGTGCTGATGATTGGCTTCGGCATGTTCGGCAGTGGCTGGGTGAAGAAGAGCTTTATGCCCGAGATCGAGTCCGACGAAGTCATTGTCAACGTTGTGATGCCCGAGGGCGCGCCCTATAGCCGCGCACTCGAAGTGCTGGCCCAGCTGCAGGACGCGGAAAAGCGCCTCGTGGAGGAGGTCAACCAGCGCACCGACGGCCAGGGCGTATTGATCGAGAACTGGTATACCCGCTCCCGCCGGGACAGCGTACTGGCCATCGTCAAGCTGGCACCGCCGGAAGTGCGCGAGATGTCCGCCAAGGATGCGGCGCTGCGCCTGCGGGAACTGCTGGGCGAGATTCCGGATGCCAAGGAAGTCTCGGTACAGTATTCCATGGGTAACAACGGGCCCGGCTTCGAGCTTTCCATCCGCCACCCGGACCTGGAGGTGTTGCGCGCGGCCACGGCCGAACTGGAAGGCCAGCTGCGCAGCTATGAAAGCCTCTACGATGTGCGCAACAACCTGGAGGGCGCATCGGAGGAGATCCGCATCGACCTGCAGCCCGGCGCTGCCAAGCTTGGCCTGACCCTGGCAGACGTCAACCGCCAGGTGCGCCAGGCCTACTTCGGTGAGGAAGTGCAGCGCCTGCCCCGCGCCGGCCAGGACGTGAAAGTAATGGTGCGCTACCCGCTGGAATCCCGCCGCTCCATCGAGAGCCTCAAGGACTTCCGCGTGCGCACCGCCGATGGCCGAGAAGTGCCCCTGCTGGCGGTGGCAGAACTGGAATACGCACCGGGCATCAAGCGCATCCAGCGCTGGAACGGCAACCGCGCCGCGCGCGTGATGGCGGACCTTAAGGACGATGTGCGCGGCGAGATCATGAAGGACCTGAACGAGAACTTCTTCCCCGCCTGGGAAAAGCGCTACCCGGGTATCATCCGCGGTGCCGTGGGCCAGGCAGAGGGCGAGAAGCGCTTTATCCAGGAAGTGCTGGGCCTGTACACCATGGCCTTCTTCGCCATGTACAGCCTGCTGGCAGTGGCCTTCCGCAGCTACTCCCAGCCGATCCTGATCCTGGTTGCCATTCCGTTTGCTTTTGTCGGCGCCATCTTCGGGCACGCCGTTACCGGCATGACCATGGCGATCTTCAGCTACTTCGGTATCGCTGCTGCCGCGGGTGTGGTGGTCAACGACAACCTGGTGCTGATGGATCACAGCAACCGGCTGCGTGACCAGGGCATGCATCCACTCAAGGCCATCGTGGAAGCCGGTGTGGCCCGCTTCCGCCCCATCCTGCTGACCACCGTCACCACCATTGTCGGCCTGATGCCAATGATGATGGAACGCAGCATCCAGGCGGCATTCCTGCAGCCGATCGTGGTGGCACTGGCATTCGGGGTATTTGTGGCCTTCTTCGTGACACTGCTGCTGGTACCGGCGCTCTATGGGGTCGGCGTGGATATTGGTGCGGCAACCGGTCGTGCCAGGGACAGGGTGAAGTCCCTGCTGGCAGGCCCGAACCACAGCGCCGATACCGCCAGCGACTGAGCCAACATCACTGGAGCGCGACCAGACGCGGTTTCCACCTGAAACTTCACTGAATGAGCAGGCCCGGCAATATGCCGGGCCTGTTCATTCAGGAGCCAGTCCTGCCAGGCGGCAACCCTGCAGTATGCCGGACCCGACTCTCCCGGCAGTACTGACACGGGCATCTTTACCGGCTGGCACTGCCGACACACCCTCCTATAGTGCGAATGCCACTGCCATCCGGCGCAGCCCCCCCCTCGCCCACGACCAACCTGATCACGGCTATGGCTCACTCATTACCGGCCGCCGACCGGGCCAGGTACAGGCGCAGCAACTTGATTAGGCCTGACTTCTCTGTATCCGTAAGGACTGACAGGAGCCTGTCCTGGGTCGCAACGTGGTCAACAATCGCCTTTCTAATCACCGCCCGCCCCCGGGTGGTTAATTTTACCTGCCTGCTGCGCCTGTCCCCGGGGCTCACCACCCGCTCAATAAAGCCTCCCCTCTCCAGGGAGTCCAGGCGGCTCGTCATCGAGCCGGAAGTCACCAGCATCTGGTCGAGCAACTGCGAGGGAGTGAGCGTGTACGGCGGTCCGCTGCGCAATAACGTGGCGAGGACATCGAAGCCGGCGTCAGTCAATCCGTGACGGCGAAATGTCGCCGACATTGCCTGCGTCATCTGTTTATTGACCAGCTGTAAACGGCCGATCAGGGCCATCGACGAAGTGTCCAGCCCGGGCATTTCTGCCGCCCAAAGCTCCTGAATGCGGTCCAGGTTATCCATACCGGTATCGCCCTACTATCTTGAACTCAAGACAATCATGCATTATCTTGAATTCAAGGTAAAATCCGGAACTCGAGGTATCCCGGGCAATGAATACGGAAAACCCGCCTTTCCTGGTTGCACGATATGCATTGATCATCGCGATTGTCGGCGGACTGGCCGCGCTGCTGACCTTCGCCGCAGGCGGTCTGGGAGGGACCGGTGTCACGGCACAGGAATTCGTCGACCTGCAACAGGGCCACACTGTGCATGCGGGGTTTCGCCGGGCACACGCCAAGGGCTTTTGTGTGGCCGGTGAATTCGTTTCCAGCGGGGCTCTGGAACCCCACACAACCGCGACGCTCTTCGCCAGCCAAACCACGCCCTTTGTGGGGCGGCTCTCCATCGCCGGCAGCAACCCGACCGCGCCCGACCTGAAGGCCCCGGTAAGAAGCCTGGCCCTGAGTTTCAACCCGGGCAAAGGCGTGGCCTGGCGCACAGCAATGAATACCCCACCGGTGATGGCGGTTCGCACACCGGAAGACTTTTTCCTGCAGCTCTCGGCACTGGCACCTGACCGGGAAACTGGCAAGCGCGACCCGGGCAAGATCAGCCGTTTTTTCGACGAGCACCCTGAAAGCAAGGCCTTCACCGACTGGGCCTCGAACTACCAGCCCACTGGCAGCCTGGCCACGGAGAAGTACCACAGCATCAATGCGTTCTATCTCGTTAATTCGGGTGGAAAGCGGCAGGCAGTCCGCTGGCAAGCGCGACCGGTCGCCCGGGAAACAGGCATCCGCCCGGCCCCGGGCAGGGACGCGCTGCACCGGGAGTTCTTCCGCAGGCTCGGGCAGGGCCCGGTAAAATTTGACCTGGTATTTACCCTCGCCGCCCCGGAAGATGACGCGGATGACCCCACCCGGCCATGGCCGCAATCCCGCCGACAGCTGGTGGCTGGCCAGCTTGTCATTAATAGCGCGACACCCCAGGCGGGCGGCGCCTGCGAGGGAATCAGCTTTGATCCCCTGGTTCTTCCGCACGGTATGGAACCGACCCGGGACCCCATCCTGCGCGCCCGCTCCGCAGCCTACGCCGAGTCATATCGCCGCCGCGCAAGGGAACACTGGTTGGGCCGTGCCGGGGAGGCTGGAGAATGAAACCGGATAATACTGTGGCAACTTACAGCTTCACCGTGCGCATCATCCACTGGGGGATGGCCGTTCTGCTGCTCTCGCTCTTGTTGGCCGGGCTTACCATGGTCCGCAGCCTCGAGCCCTGGCAACCCGCATTGCTGGGATTGCACAAATCCCTCGGGACCATTGCTTTCATCGCGGTCATCACCAGGCTCTCTGCGCGCCTGGACAGCGCCAGCCCTGGACTGCCACAGGCGATGCACCCGCTGCAGCGTGCAGCAGCCAGGTCCAGCCACTTGCTGTTATATGTGCTTATGATCGCCCAGCCATTGTCCGGTTACCTGATGCAAAGCGCCGCGGGCCGCCCTATTCACGTTTTCGACTGGTTGACCATTCCCACCGCCTTTCCGGTAAACCAGGAGCTTTACGGTTTGTTCCGCGAAACCCACTGTGCGCTCGCAGCAAGCCTTGCGGTATTGGTTCTCATACATATCGGGGCCGCGCTTCACCACGGCCTGGTCCGGCGTGATGGGGTATTGCAGAGCATAACCCTGCCGAAGGGCAAACTGGATAAGGCATAAAACAAGGGACAGGAGCGGGACTGAGACCGGATTAAAGAAGAGCCCTTTTCTCCCCACAGCACGGTTAAACAAAAAAATCCGGCATTTGCCGGGCTTCAGACAGAACCTCAATAAGCTTTTCGCGAGAAAGTCACTCCCAACGGGATTAGCTTCGCTGCGCTCGCTGGTCTCCGGCGCTACGCGCCTCCGGCTCGAACGGGTTTCTCCCCCAAATCCCCCTCGCCGCTGTAAACAAAAATCCCGGAGTAGGCGGAAAACAAGATCGGAGTAAAAATACGGGAGGGATGGACTCAAAACACGCTGAGCGTGTTTTGACCCTGCGGGCTCGGCGGGACGCCTCGGTCCCAACTCGCGTACGCGAGCTGGTCGAACCGCGAGGGTTCTCACCCTCCCCGCAACGCGGTTAAACAAAAAAGCCCGGCGTTTGCCGGGCTTTTTTGTTTAATGGCGGTGAGGGAGTCCGCCTAACCGGCATCGAATCACGTCCAAGCCAATGCAAAATAGCACTATGCACAGGGCATTTTTCGTGTATCTTGTCCAACCCACTGTAAGTGCATCCAGGTAAATCCAGGTGCCATGTGTAGAAGATTGCGTATAAGAATTCGGACTACAGATGCCTGCTATTCACAAACTGACCGCACTGAAAGTTAAGAGCGCAACCAAGACCGTCGGTGACGGTGGCGGTTTATGGCTGAAGATCCAGTCTGGCGGACAGCGGTCCTGGACGTTTCGCTACCGCTTCGCCGGGAGAGCCCGGGAAATCGGTATCGGTAGCGCCACATCGCTCACGCTGGCTGAAGCCCGTGAGATCGCCGCCGAATTCCGGGCGCTAGTAGCCAAGGGTACTGACCCTAAGGTCAAGCGCGACGCCGAGCGTGTGGCCCAGGCGCTGGAGCGTAACCGGGCCCGCACATTCGATCAATGCGTGGACAGCTACCTTGCGGCGCGGTCAAGCGAGTGGAGGAACGCCAAACATCGCCAGCAATGGCGCAACACCCTTCATACCTATGCCAGCCCCCTCCTAGGTCACCTTCCCGCGGCGGATATCGGCATCACCGAAGTGGTAAAGGTACTTGAGCCGATCTGGAGATCCAAGACAGAGACCGCCACGCGGGTCAGGCAGAGGATCGAGGCGGTGCTGGACTGGGCGACAGTCATGCAGATCCGCCACGGTGACAACCCGGCCCGCTGGAAGGGGAACCTCTCGGAGGTCCTTCCCACGCCAACCAAGGTTAAGAAAGTCAAGCACCACGGGGCCATGCCAGTAAAGGATATGCCCCGCTTCATGGCTCGACTACGAGACCTCAATTCCGTCGCGGCAATGGCCATGGAGTTTACGATCCTGACGGCCGCGCGCACAGGAGAGGTCATTGGCGCCACGTGGGATGAAATTGACCTTGCCTCACGGACCTGGACGGTACCACCCGAACGGATGAAAGCAGGGAAACAGCACGTGGTTCCCTTACCTGACCGGGCTGTTGAGCTGCTGACGCTACTGCCGAGATTCGAGGAGACACCTTATCTGTTTCCCGGCGCCCGCACCGGCCGCCCGATCTCGAACATGACCATGCTGAAGCTACTAAAGCAGACCCTCGGGTATCCGGACTACACCGTGCATGGTTTCCGATCCACTTTTCGCGACTGGGCCGCCGAAGAAACCAGCTTCCCGGTCAGGGCCGTCGAATACGCGCTCGCCCACCAGCTCAAGGACAAGGTTGAAGCGGCCTACCAGCGCAGCAACCTCCTTGAACAGCGTCGTGAACTCATGCACGCATGGATGAATTTCCTGGCAACCGAGCGCCCTTCCAAGCACACGGATAGCGTCACCGCCGCGGTGGCCAGCTGACTGAACCAAGCAACCGTATATCGAGGTAACCATGTTTCGCACCCAAAAATTCCACGCTGCAATTGATGAGGCTTTTGAGCTGCTGTCCAGGTTCCAGGAGCCCCTACCGGAAAAAGAACGCCGGGCACTGGGAGCGATCCTGGCAAGGCACAAAGACGCAATGGAGCATATCAGCACCCCTGCTGCTGACAAGAAGGCGGTGAACAGGAAAGCAAAGAGCGCGCATAAGGCACTCGCCAGGTTTGAAGAGGCTTGGTCGGGGCTTACCGCCGTCTTCATTGCTGACGCTCCACCCGACTACTCGGTAGATGTCAGCCCCGAGACCTTTAGGGTTACCCGGGAGAGTAGCGACCCAGCGGTTGCCGCGTACACACATTTACATGATCTGAATGGTGAAGCCCTGTGGGGATACCAGATTTCCGACTGCCTCAAGCAACTCGTTGACGAGCAGCTTCGAATACAGACTGCCACCTGTTTACTCCCCTGGTCACAGCGGGTTGACAACATACTGTCCATGGCGGCATCCGAGTGCGAGTCAAGGGGAATAATCATCTCAGCTCAACCGGAGAGCAGGTTTTTCAAGATCGCCGACTGGCTCTTGCCGCCCAACGCCGGCACCAGATCCCGGATTCAAAAACTGATAACCACAAGTTAACAGACCTGTCAAGAGGCCGATATTGGGCACAAACCTGTCCCGAATCAGGTCTCTCACTCCGACGCGAAGCAACGGCATCTTTCCTCGTGTAACGCACAACACGGAGAGTACAAGATGCCCACGAGCTACACCCCCACCAGCAACCCTCTACTGCGCCTGCCGCAGATTATCGGCCAGGATGAAGTCACGGAAGCCGAAGCAGCGGCCAACCGAAAGCGAGGCAAAGGTCCGCGACGCCCGCGGCCACGGATACCACCGCTAATCCCCGTCTGCGCATCGACCTGGTGGAACGGAGTCAAGTCTGGCCGGTTCCCCCAGCCGGTTCGCCTGCACGGCAACATCACTGCCTGGCGCTCGGAGGACATCATGCAACTCGTCAATGAAGGGGTGGAGCCATGAGTGTGATTACCCCCGCCGATGGCACCGGCGTCACCCACCTCACGACCGTAGAGCGGTTCTGCCATGCCATCCGCCAGTGTGGACTGGAACCACCGGCACTGATAAATCCAGGCATCCTCCATACCTTCCCCGGTGCCAGGGATCAGGCAGAAGGATTGGACGGGTGGCGCTTCCTGTTCCCCTTTACTTCCGGTGGTTGCTACGGCGACTGGTCGACCGGGAAGCATGACCTGTGGCGCCCTGAGGGAACGCTCCTACTGCCGGCAGCCGTACGTGAAGATCTCGCTCAGCAGCTGTATTTAGCCCTCAGACGGCAGCAGCTCACCGCCGACACCGACTCCCGTTCAGCTGCGGGACAAGCTCTTGAAGAGGCCCAATAATGACGCCTGCAACGCCTGATAACTACGAATGGCCTGACCTGGTACCGTTTGACCGACCCGATCTGCCTCGGCTGGACGTCGGGCTCCTGTCCTCCTGGGCTGGGGAATTCGCCACTGCGATATCAGCCGCGACAGAGACTCCACCGGAACTGGCTATGGGGATGGTGCTGGTTACCTGCGCGGCGGCTGCAGCACGCAGCTTTGACGTGCGGGTCAAGCCCGGGTATCACGAGCCCTGCAACCTGTGGATCGTCGCCGCGCTGCCCCCAGGTAACCGCAAGAGCGCTATTCAGTCTGCAGCCACCCACCCACTGGTGGAATGGGAAAGGGAGCAAGCCAAACGGCTTCAGCCGGAGATTGACGCTGCTACCAGCGACAGGAAGACTATGGAGGCGCGGGCCAACCGCCTCCGCAGGAAGGCCGCGAACGAAGAAGACCTGGAAGCCGCAAAACAACTGGCCAAGGAGGCGGCTGATCTCGAGGCCAAACTCCCGCACGTCCCTGTGGCGCCGCAGATCTGGACCTCCGATGCGACTCCGGAACGCCTCGGCAACCTGCTCGCTGACCAAGATGAGTGCATGGCTTGGCTGTCGTCAGAGGGCGGCGTCTTTGACCTACTTCAAGGTAGATACTCCGGTGGTATCCCCAACCTGGACCTGATCCTCAAGTCACATAGCGGCGACGCCGAGCGTGTTGACCGGGGAAGCCGCCCGCCGGTATACCTGCGTAAGCCCCGACTCAGTATTGGCCTGAGCCCCCAACCTGATGTGTTGCGGGGACTGGCATCCATACGAGGCTTCCGTGGCCGCGGTTTGTTAGGCCGTTTTCTGTACCTGCTGCCTCCTTCGCCACTGGGCTATCGGTCACTTGAAAACCGGCCGGTACCCGCGGCAGTTAGTAATAACTACCGTGCCGGGCTGGCAGCAATGCTTAACCAAAGCCAGGCGGCAGCCATATCGGGGGAAGCTACCCTCAAGACAGTCCGGCTAAGCCGCGACGCTCTTGAGTTATGGCACGAGTTTGCCATGGAAGTTGAACGCCAGATGAAGCCCGGCGGCGAGTTCGAGTCCATCACTGACTGGGCTTCCAAAGCCCCCGGCGCAGCCGCCCGTATCAGTGGCGTGCTACACGGCATCATCCATGCGCATGGAGTTCCATGGGAGGAAGAGATAACGGCCGAGACGGTGGGTGCCGCGTGCGAAATAACCAGCGTCATTTCGCGTCACAGCCTTGCGGCCATGGATATGATGGGAGCCGATGATTCTGTCGCTGCTGCCCAGACAGTCCTGAGGTGGATAGAGCGGCGGCAACTTGACAACTTCCGCATCCGGGAAGCCTTTAACGCGTTGAAAGGTACCTTTCCCCGTGTCGAGATGCTCCGCAAGGCAATAGCCACCTTGGAGGAGCGTGGGTATGTGAAGGTCACCCCGTTAGTGCGTGAAGGCCGTGGCCGGCCGCCCTCCCCCCTCATCACTGTGCGCCCAGGGCTTTTCGGTGCCGCCAGATGAGCTGGCGGGATATCCTGAGAGGGAATCAGACGATAGCACCTCCGCAAAATTCGCAGAATCCGCAAAAATCCCCCCCCGAGGTTATTTCTGCGAATAGTGCGGATACTGCGGAGGAGCAGGACAAAACACTGCGCAACCAGCTTGTCGCAAGCCTTGATTCCCCTTGCCAGTGGCTAGAGGTCTCCCCAGAAGTGGTCCTAGCCAACCTCGCCAGCGAAGACCTGGAGGACTGGCAAGCGGGGCAAATCAACCAGCAAACACTGGAGGCCTTCGCCAGGTCATTGAACCAGCAGCTCGTAATGGAAAGGGGGCGGCCCCCTGACCACTACATTGCTGTCGGTGAGTGTGAACAATGCGGGCCTATCTGGTCCTGGCGCCCGGGCCGGGTCAGCGCCTGCCCCTGGTGCAGAAACCGCCTGGAAGGAAAACCGATTCCCCGGCCACATAACCCGACCCAGGATCGGTAAGGGGATTCACCTCCTTCACCTGGGTAGGGAATGGAAGATCCGTTCGAGCAATAATACTACTGGCTAAAACTTCCAACTTCCCTATTGATTTCGTCAAAAAGGAGAGTCCGATGGGTGGAATTGGCAGCGGCCCCGCCGCGCGGGACAGTACCAAACATACCACTGATGACTACCTCTTCATCGATATCCGCCGCTGGTCACGGGACGGCTTGCTCGATCGGGGCAACGCATTCGACTGGCGCTGGCTGTCTGATGGTACGGTCCTGGCATCCATTCAAGTTCGCATCGATGAAGACTACGTCCGTTTAGGTTACCGCGCACGCCACCCGGGATACGACTGGCAGAGCATGCGCTGCGACATTCCCATCGCCTGGACCAGGTGCAACTACGGTGGCAGCCGTCCCTGGTTCCGGTGTCCAGCCAATCACTGCGGTGCTCGAGCTGCTTTACTCTTTCTCCGGCAAGGCGTGTTCGCCTGCCGCAGCTGCCATAACCTGGCCTATGATAGCCAGAGGGAACAGGACCACGAGCGCTTGGCACGAAGAGCAGAAGCGATCCGAAGACGCCTAGGATGGCCCGCCGGCATTCTCTGTTGCAGCGAAATGGGTAAGCCGAAAGGCATGCACTGGCGGACATACACCCGCTTGAAACGACTCCATGACGCCGCGGTTGTGTCTGTTATGCAAAGGGCTACCGATCTCCTGCAGCTCGTTTGATCCCAGCCATGGGCCAGCAGAGCTTCATCCAACCAAGATACTTCCAATCTCCTTGAGCAAAATCCGCAAAATTCGCAGTAACAGTACCCCGAGCCCATTTCTGCGAATTGTGCGGATTTTGCGCACCTAGATTCGATTCAAATCATGATCTGGAGGCTTGCGTAAAGGAAACTCCCAGTGACCATGCCCCGGCCCCCTAAGGGAGGTTAAGGGCAGCACCATTCCCACGGGGGCTGCGAATTGCGGCACGGAATCCCCCGGCTGTAGAATCAGGTGTATTCTGGCTCTAGCATCCCGGCCGGGCTGTACAAATAACATACAAAATGGTGTTGGCGCTCGACCCCACCCCACTTAGGTTAAATAACGATCAACTTATGGATAAAAGCTTCACTCAGATGGGGGCCTTCCTCTGGTCCGTCGCCGACCTGCTGCGCGGCGACTTCAAGCAATCCCAGTATGGCCGGGTGATCCTTCCCTTCACCCTGCTCCGCCGCCTGGAGTGGGTGCTGGCCCCCACCAAGGCTGAGGTGCTGGAGCAGTTCGAGAAGGTCAAGGCCATGCCCGAGGAGGCACAGGAGAAGCTGCTGCTGCACGCCGCCCGGCAGCCGTTCTATAACACCTCGGCCATGGACCTGGGCGCGCTGGGTACCACCCAGATCCTCGACAACCTCGAGAGCTACGTGCAGTCCTTCAGCCCCGCCGCACGGGAGATCTTCGATTACTTCTCCTTCAGCGAATTCCTGGAAAAGCTGAACGACGCTAACCTGCTGTACCTGGTGTCCGAGAAATTCGCCACCATCGACCTGTCCCCGGAGCACATCAGCAACCATGAGATGGGCCTGATCTTCGAGGACCTGATCCGTCGCTTCGCCGAATCCTCCAATGAGACCGCCGGTGAGCACTTCACCCCGCGCGACATCGTACGCCTGACCACCTCGCTGGTGTTCGCTGGTGACGACGAGGCCCTGGCCAAGTCCGGCGTGGTGCGCTCCATCTACGACCCCACTGCGGGTACCGGCGGCTTCCTGTCCTCCGGCATGGAATACCTGCACGAAGTCAACGAGGGCGCGCGGCTGGCCACATTCGGCCAGGAGCTGAACCCCGAGTCCTACGCCATCTGTAAGGGCGACATGCTGATCAAGGGCCAGGACGTATCCAACATCAAGCTGGGCAACACCCTGTCCGACGACCAGCTGCCACTGGAGCGCTTCGACTACATGCTCTCGAATCCGCCTTTCGGGGTGGAGTGGAAGAAGGTGCAGAAGGCCATCCTGGATGAGCACAAGGTCAAGGGTTACGACGGCCGCTTCGGCCCCGGCCTGCCGCGGGTGTCCGATGGCTCCCTGCTGTTTCTACTGCACCTGATCTCCAAGATGCGCCCCAGGGACGAGGGTGGCAGCCGCATCGGCATCATCCTGAACGGCTCCCCCCTGTTTACCGGTGGCGCCGGCAGCGGCGAGAGCGAGATCCGCCGCTATATCCTCGAGCACGACCTGCTGGAGGCCATCATCGCCCTGCCCACCGACATGTTCTACAACACCGGCATCGCCACCTATATATGGGTGCTGTCCAACCACAAGCCGGCCGAGCGCAAGGGCAAGGTGCAGCTCGTGAATGCCACCGGTGACGGCTACTTCGCCAAGATGCGCAAGTCCCTGGGCTCCAAGCGCAACTACCTGACCGAGGAGGCCATCGAGGCGGTGGTGCGGGCCTACGGCCAGTTCGAGGCCGGCCCGGACAGCAAGATTTTCGACTACCGGGAGTTCGGCTACCGCCGCATCACGGTCGAGCGACCACTGAAACTGGCACTGTACCCGCACGACGAGGAGCGGCTGGCGACGCTGCAGGCGGACAAGGGTTGGGAAAAGCTCGAGCGGTACGACCAGCACCATGTACTCGAAGCCCTGAAAGAAATGGCCGAAGAAAAATATCTGTCCCGTGACACCTTCAAGAAAGAACTCACCGGGAAGCTCAAGGAGAAGAGTGTCAAACTGACCGCTCAGCTCTTCAAGGTACTGTGCAAGCACCTGGGTGAGCAGGACGAAGACGCCGAGGTTTGCACCACCAAGGGCCAGCCGGAACCCAACCCGGACCTGCGCGACAACGAGAATGTGCCGCTGACCGAGAGCCCGGAAGACTATTTCGCCCGGGAGGTGCTGCCGCACGTACCCGATGCCTGGATCGACACCGGCAAGACCGACCCGCAGGATGGTCAGGTGGGTGTCGTCGGCTATGAAATTCCGTTTAACCGACACTTCTACCAATACGTGCCGCCGCGCTCGCTTGAGGCCATCGACGCTGACCTAGATAAGGTGACGGCGGAGATTCTGGAGCTGCTGCAGGAGGTACACTCCTGATGACCGATCGCTACCGAAGCTACATTGGTTCGTCGGAAAGTGGTGTGCCCTGGGTGGGGGCAATACCGTCGACTTGGGACCTCGTAAAAGGGCGTAGACTGTTTAAAAGTATCCGAGAAGCTTCTCGTGCAGAGGACGAACAGTTGTCCGCAACCCAAGATCAAGGCGTCGTGCCACAAAAGCTGCTGATGGCGAATTCTGACCGCCGCGTTGTTCAGGCCCTAAAAGGCACCGAGAGCTTTCGGCATGTCGACGAAAACGACTTCGTTATCAGCCTGCGGAGTTTTCAGGGGGGCATCGAGCATAGCGCTTATAGCGGCTGCGTCAGCCCCGCTTACACCGTGCTACGAGCAGCCAAGGATATTCACACACCGTACTTCAAGCGCCTGTTTAAGTCATACGGATATATTTCCGCACTGCAAACCTCCACGGACAGCCTCCGGGACGGCAAAGCTATATCTTATGAGGCTTTCGGAGAAATCCTGCTCCCGGTACCTCCCAAGACAGAGCAAAAAGCCATCGCCCGCTTTCTCGATCACGAAACCGGCAAGATCGACCAGCTGATCGCCAAGCAGGAGCGCCTGATCGAGCTGCTCAAGGAAAAGCGCCAGGCAGTGATTACCCATGCGGTTACCAAGGGCCTGGACCCGGACGCGAGGATGAAAGACAGCGGCGTGGAGTGGCTGGGTGAGGTGCCGGAGCACTGGGGCGTAGCACGTATTAAGAACCTAGCAACCAGCATCTCCAAGGGGACGACGCCGAGCACTATAGGAGCAGATTTGACCAATGAAGGAGTCAGATTCTTAAAGGGTGAAAACATAGGAAAGTCGCTTCGGGTAAGCCCGGCACCCGAGTTCTATATATCTAAAGAAGTCGATCGACAACTATCACGGAGCCGCCTGGAAGAGAATGACGTTTTGGTAATCATTGCAGGAGCCACTACTGGGATGGCTTCAATACTTCAGGCTGAATTGCTTCCCGCGAACACGAATCAGGCTGTTAGCTTTATCCGACCTAGAAAAAGTATCTATGCAAGGCTAATAGCTCAATGGCTCTCAACTGAGTTTGCGCAACGGATTATCTGGACTGGAGCTGTGCAGTCTGCCCAACCGAACTTATCGATGGAAGATTTGGGCAACATTCCCATTGTCGTACCCCCATTAGAAGAGCTTGAATTACTGCTTGATAAGATTTCTTTAAAAATGGCAAAAATTGACCAGCTGCTGCTGCGCGCCGAGGAGAGTACTAACCTCCTATCAGAGCGGCGTTCCGCACTGATCTCCGCCGCAGTTACCGGCAAGATCGACGTGCGGCAGTGGCAATCGAAGTGCCCAACCGCCGAGACAGAGAGCGTGGCGGTATAGGGTCAACAACAATGGCTAAGGTAACCAAAGATAACTGGCGCCAATGGCTGAGCACTCTGAAGGAGTTTGAGAGCTGGTCCAAGGAGGTCGACCTGCGGGTTGCCCCCGACCTTACTCGCATCCTGTCAAGGCTTCAGGATTATGGTTACCGGCAAGTAGCTCAAGAGGACCGAATCAGTCAGCTTGACGAACTGGAGGCCCAGCGTGAACGGGAGCTGGTTGAGGAGGAGCGCCGGCGCTCGGCGCCAGCCACCAGTGGCAACCCGAAAAAGAAGGCCTCACCGAAACCGAAACGCCCGAAGCAGGGAAAGGTCCCCAAGGAAAAGCGCGATGCCGGCCACTTCACTGGCAAGGTCAAGGGCATAGTGCACTGTGACCGCTGCAAGACAAAGCATCTCGACGGCTGGCGCTTCAAGAGAGATATCGGGGACACCCAGATCTTGTGCCGGTACTGCCGCGCGCCAATTGTCGACCGGGAGAAATGGAGCCGGGGAGGCAAGCCTCCGACCGATGCACTGGTGAGGCGCGTATCCGGCAGCTTTGGTTCGGGTAAACGAAAGAAATAAAAGGGGAAGACATTGGCTGACAGCAGGGAAACACGGTTCCAGCAGGACATAATTCGCGAACTCAACGACGCCGGCTGGTTGCTGGGTACGTCCGACAAGTACGATCGCGAGCGCGCCCTATACCCGGAGGACCTGCTTGCCTACGTGCAGGAGACACAACCGGAGCAGTGGGCCAAGTTCGCCCGCAACTATCCCGATGATCCTGCCACTGCCTTGCTGAATACTACCAAACGGGCACTGAAGAAAGACGGAACGCTGAAAACGCTTCGTGGCCGACTCCGCGACCGCGGCGCCAAGCTACGGGTGTGCACCTTCAAGCCTGACCACGACAAGAATCCGGATACCCTCGCCCTCTACGCGCAGAACCGCTTGCGCGTGGTGCCGGAGCTGATTTACAGCCCCCACGGCTACGACGGCCGCATTGACCTGGCCCTATTCGTCAATGGCCTGCCGGTGGCCACGCTGGAACTGAAGTCGGCCTTCAAACAGAGCCTGGAAAACGCCAAGCTCCAGTACATGCGCGACCGCCAACCCAAGGACCCGACCAGCAAACAGCCCGAACCGCTGCTGACCTTCAAGCGCGGCGCACTGGTACACTTTGCGGTGAGCCAGTATGAAGTAGCCATGACCACCAAGCTCGCCGGCAAGGGTACCTTCTTCCTGCCGTTCAACCGCGGTACCAGCGACGGCGGCGCCGGTAACGACCAGCCGGCTGAAGGCTATGCCACCAGCTACCTGTGGCGGGAGGTACTGCAGCGAGACAGCCTGCTCAATATCCTCGGCCGCTTCATGCACCTGCAGGAGGAGTGGAAGGAGGACTGGCAGGGAAAGAAGATCAAGAAAGAAACCATGATCTTCCCCCGCTACCACCAGCTCGATGCCGTGCGCTCGCTGCTGGCGGCCACGGCAGCAGAAGGTACCGGGCACAAGTACCTGGTCCAGCACTCCGCCGGTTCCGGCAAGTCCAACTCCATCGCCTGGCTGGCCCATCAGCTTGCTTCCCTTCACGACCCGGAGAGCAACCAGGTATTCGACTCGGTGATCGTGATTACCGACCGCACCGTACTCGATTCCCAGCTGCAGGACACAATCTACCAGTTCGAGCACGCCGAGGGGGTGGTTGCGCGCATCAACCGCGAGGAAGGGGACGGCAGCAAATCGGAGCAGCTGGCAGCGGCACTGGCGGCGGGCACACCGATCATAATCGTCACCATCCAGACCTTCCCCTTCGTGCTGAAGGCCATCCAGGAATCCACCGGGCTCAAAGACCGGCGCTTCGCCGTAATCGCGGACGAGGCACACAGCTCCCAGACAGGCGCCACCGCCCGACAGCTGCGCGAGGTGCTGATGGCCGAGCAACTCGATGACGCCAACGAGATCAGCGGTGAAGACGTGCTGGCGGCCACGTTGGCCGCGCGCAAGGGCTCTGCCAATATCAGCTACTACGCCTTTACCGCCACCCCCAAGGCCAAGACCCTGGAACTGTTCGGGCGCCGGCCGGACATGTCGCGCCCAGCAGCGGATGACAACAAGCCGGTGGCCTTCCACATCTACAGTATGCGCCAGGCCATCGAGGAGGGCTTTATCCTCGACGTGCTGCAGAACTACATCACCTACAACCAGGCCTACAAGCTGGCCCACGCCAACCCGGAGAAAGACACAGAGGTCGAGAGCAAGCGCGCCGCCACCCAGGTTGCCAAGTGGGTGCGCCTGCACCCCTACAACATCGCGCAGAAGGTGGAGGTGATCGTCGAGCACTTCTACCGCACCGTCGCTCGCGAACTGAATGCCGAGGCCAAGGCCATGGTGGTTACCGGCAGCCGCAAGGAAGCGGTGCGCTACAAGCTGGCCTTCGACAAGTACGTGCAGGAAAAGGGTTGCCCGAATATCAACGCCATGGTGGCCTTCTCCGGTGAGGTAGTCGACAAGGAATCCGGCCCCGAGCCGTTTACCGAGCGCAACATGAACCCCGGCCTCAAGGGTCGCGATATGCGCAAGGCCTTCGATACCGACGAGTATCAGGTAATGCTGGTGGCCAACAAGTTCCAGACCGGTTTCGACCAGCCCAAGCTGGTAGCCATGTACGTGGACAAGAAGCTCTCCGGCGTCGACTGCATCCAGACCCTGTCACGCCTGAACCGCACCTACCCCGGCAAGGAAAACACCTACGTCCTCGACTTTGTCAACGACCCTGAGGACGTGCTGAGCGAGTTCAAGAAGTATTACCAGACCGCCGAGCTGGAGAATGTCTCCGACCCCAACCTGATCTACGAGATCCAGACCAGTCTGATGGAAGAGCGCCTTTTTCAGTGGCACGAGGTCGAAGCACTCGCCAACGCCTTCTTCGACCCCAAGGCCTCTCAAGACACGCTGACACGGCACTGCAAGCCGGCGATGGACCGCTACCAGCACCGCTACAGGGACGTGATGGAATCCGTCCGTATGGCGCGGACGGCAGTCAAGGATGCCGAGGCCAATGGCAACGAGGCCGACCAGGCCAATGCCCTCGCCCGCCTGAAAGAAGCCAAGGCGATGAAGGATGTCCTCGATACCTTCAAGCGCAACCTCAACGCCTTCGTGCGCTTCTATGAATTCTGCAGCCAGGTCGTCGAGTTCGACGATGAAGAACTGGAGCAGCTGGCCGTCTACTGCAAGCACTTGTACCCCTTGCTGCGGATCGAACAGACCGACGACGAGATTGACCTCAGCCTGCTACAGATGACTCACTACAAGCTCTACGAGGCCCGCCAGCAGCGCCTGAGCCTTCGGGAGAAGGAAGGTGACTACAAGCTCAGGGGTATCACCTCGGTAGGTTCACACACGCCGAAGGATCAGGAGACCGAGCTGCTATCGCAAATCCTGGAGCGCCTCAATGACCTGTTCGTCAGTGAGCACCTGACGGATAAAGACCGAATCAACTGGTTCAACACGCTCAAGGACAAGGTCTCGGAAAACGAGACCGTCATGGACCAGGTCCGCAACAACACCGCGGAGCAAGCGATGCTGGGCGATTACCCGAAGGCGGTGCAGGATGCGGTGATCGAGAGCATGACGGCGCACAGCGAACAATCTACACAGTTCCTCTCCAGTGAGAGGATTGCACGGCAGGTGACAGAGATGTTGCTGGCCGTAATCAAGCAGGGACTTTAAGGAGCGGCAAGATGGCTGTTTGGTTGGTTCGCGCCGGGGGCGCCGGGGAACGCGAAGATTTCGCGCTGGAAAACAATTGTGTCGTGATTGGCTGGCTCCGGTTGCCTGACCTGTCATCGGTGCAGGACAAGGAGACCCTCAAGGAGTTACTGGTAGCCAATTACCCCGACGCAGGTGCCGGTAAGATTAGGAACTGGGCCGGGCAAATCTGGTCCTTCTGCATGCGAATAGATATTGGCGACCTGGTGGTTTTACCGCTGAAGAGCCGCTCCTCAATAGCAATCGGCCGGGTGACAGGATCCTATCGGCGCAGCCCTGACGGAGAGCACCAACGTCCGGTAGAGTGGCTGGAAACCGACCTCCCCCGCTCCAGATTTGACCAGGACATCCTCTACTCCTTCGGCGCCTTCCTCACCGTCTGCCAGATTAAGCGGAATAATGCCGAAGAGCGCATCAACGCAGTCCTCTCCGGCGGTTCCTCCACATGGATTCCTCCCGTCGCGGCGGCGAACACCGTCGATGACCTCGAGGGTGATGAAGAGGAGGAAGCGGAAGTTTCCAATCCAGACCTGGAGCAGATAGCCCGGGACCAGATCCGAAGCTACATCGGGCAGAAATTCCGCGGTCACGACTTCTCCCGCCTGGTGGCCGAGATCCTGAAAGCTCAGGGATTCAAAACCAAGGAATCCCCTCCTGGTGCGGACGGGGGTATCGACATCATCGCCGGCAAGGGCCCGATGGGGTTCGATGCCCCTCGGCTAGCCGTACAGGTAAAGTCCAGTGACACCGCCCTCGACGTCACCGTGCTGCGGGAGCTCCAGGGAGTAATGCGGAATTTCGGCGCCGACAACGGGCTGATCGTATCCTGGGGTGGCTTCAAGTCCACCACCCTCAAGGAGGCGGCCAAGGTATTTTTCGAGGTGCGCCTGTGGGACTCGGATGATGTAGTCAGGTTCGTCCAGGAGCACTACGACAGCCTGCCTGACAGCCTGCAGGCCGAGCTGCCCTTGAAACCAATCTGGGTATTAGTACCGGAAGATATCGCATGATCACGGCCAGAGAATTGAGCTACCGACCTTGAGCAGGATTATTTGATCGTGCCGGCTTCGGTGCAGCGGGTTGCTGCCGGCGCGGTACTAGGTTTACGGCCTGTAGACTCAGCTGACAAAGAGGAGAAGACAAGATGAGGCGTGCAGCTGTTCTGATCGGGGTAAAAAAGGTGCCACCTCTACCTGAGCTCCAAGCTGTTTGGGACTGCGTGGAGCGTATGGCAGAGTGGATGCAGTCCCAAGGGGTCTCGAAAGAAGATATCCGGATCATAACCGACGAGGACGAGCCGACTAACATCGGACGAATCAAGCGAGCAGTACGCGAGTTAGTCTTTAGCAATACTGTCGAGCAATTGATTGTCTATTTCTCTGGGCACGGGATCAACAACGCTCGGAACGAGTACTGGCTCCTATCGGATGCCACCACCGACCCAGATGATGCCGTCAATGTGACTTACAGCGAGGAATTCGCGCGGCACTGCGGTATCCCACATATTGTGTTCGTCTCTGATGCATGCCGCACCGCGGCCGAAGGAATCCGAGCGCAAGGGATCAGGGGAGGGACCATATTCCCGAGCCTTGACGTCACGGGCCTTGAAAAGCACGTCGACCTCTTCTTCGCAACGATACTTGGGCACCCATCCCTTGAGATCAAGGACGTCACCGACTCAGCTGGACGATATCAGGCAGTCTACACGGACACCCTGCTCGAAGCCCTGCGTGGGGCCCACGTGAGCATCGCCGAAATGGACCAACAACTAGGAAGGAAAGTGATCCGCCCCAGACCTCTCAAGGATTTTCTCACAGACGAGGTCCCGAAACGCGTCTTTGCCAGGACTAAGAAGAGCCAGCAACCCGATGCCCGCATTACATCGTTATCCTCTGCTTGGATTTCCACGCTGCCATCCGGCGCAGCTTCTGAGGATCGAGCGCCAACCCCTATGCGCATTCGGCCCGGCAGGTGGCATAGGGGCTTCATCAGGCTCCCCTTATTTAAGGCGAGCCGCAGCTCGGCTTCTGCACCCGCCCGGACAACGGCCAATTCTTCAGAGCTGGAATCACTATCCGCGCGTGCTTTTCTGAACGCGACCAAGGTAAAACACAGCAAGCTTCGGCCCTTACTAGGAAGGGCTTCCGATTTGGATCCCCCTGAGGTCCGGATGTTCAAGGAAATTGTAAAGACGAGCGCACGAACCTTCGGACCACGACAGTTCGAAACGCAATGCGGATTCAAGGTTTCCGGGGCTAAGGTGAAAGACACTTTCGCAGTAAACGCGAGCACCAAAATCTTGAGCGAAAACTCACATCTCGTCCACATCGGACTGCAGTCCGGTACGCCGGAAAATATCTTGCTGATTTTCGAGAACGGCACGGGGGTTGTCCTGCCCGCGATTCAAGATTTTATCGGCGCACTTACCTTTCTTAACGGCGAACTAGTGAGCGTGAACTACGACCCAGTGGATACATCGTGGCGCTGGAAAAACTTTGAGACTCAACAACAGATACTGCAGAATTTGCGCGCAGTTGTCGCGGCATCCTCGGCAATGGGGTCCTTCCGAATTAACAATGACGAGGAGGCCGAAAGGATCGCGCGGGCGATGCAGGTCGAAAAGTCATTGGACCCTTCCCTGTCTGTGTACGCCGCGTATGCATATCGAGATCAAGGCAATCGCAGCCGTATCCAAGAGATGGCCAGTTACCAACAAGGGGACCTTGGAATCTGCTTATTCGACGTGGCGATGCTCTCCCAGATGCTCGACGACCCGGCCCAAGGCAATACAGACCAAGTATTGCCCTTCGCTCCGCTCCTGTCACAGGGTTGGTCCCTGCTCCCCGCCCACGGAATCAATCTGCCACCCTCGCTCGAACACTTGCGCGCACACGTCAATTCCAACTCGCTATGGACTTTGTACGACGCGGATGGGGTCGCCCGTATCCGGACGGCAATGCAGAACAAGGAGGTGTAACAGTGAAAGAATTAGTATTCGTCCACGGCCGTGCGCAGCAGTTCAAGAACCCGACGGACTTAAAATCCGAGTGGGTTGACGCCTTCCGCAGAGGCCTAAAGAAAAACGGTCTTGACCTGCCGATCCCGGAATCAAACATCCGGTTCCCCTACTACGGGCAGACGTTGCACGATCTCGTAACCGGGCAATCCGCAGAAGACGTAGCCAGGGTGATCGTCAAGGGCGAAGACGCCGATCAAGAGAAAACAGAGTTTCTCGGCGCGGTGTTCGAAGAGATCCGGCAGCGATTTGACATCACGGACAGCCAACTGCGCGAGGTTGGTGGCCACGACGTCATCGAAAGGGGATTTCTTAACTGGGAGAGGGTACAGACGATACTCAAGGCGATAGACCAGTACGTACCGGGCGCTAGCGGCGCAACGGTGGCGCTCTTCACCAACGATGTATACGAGTACCTAGCCAATCCGGGCCTCCAAAGCGTGATCGATAGCGGCGTCCGGAGCGCGATCGACTCGAGCGTGGAGACAGTGGTGGTAAGCCACTCCCTCGGTACCGTCGTCGCCTACAGCCTACTGCGGCGCGAGGGGCAGTCGCTGGGCTGGAACGTCCCTCTGCACGTCACACTGGGATCGCCGCTGGCCCTCCAGGTTATCAAACGCAAACTAAGCCCGATCGGATTTCCTGCGTGCGTCGACCGCTGGTTTAACGCCATGGACGAACGTGATGTCGTGGCTCTTTACCCACTCACCGCAGACTCGTTCCCGGTCGCACCTCCAATTGAGAACAAGACAGACGTTCGGAATCACACGAAGAACCGACACGGGATTGCCGGCTACCTGGACGACGAGGAGGTCGCTAGTCAGATCTACAACGCTCTGGTGGATTGAGCTGCAAGCAAAGTCCCACGGTCCTCGTATCGCATTACGGCACGGGCCCAATGCGTAGAAGATGGTGTAGAAAAGCACATCCAGAAACGAAAAAGCCCTGAAAAATCAGGGCCTTACGCTTAAATATGGCGGTGAGGGAGGGATTCGAACCCTCGATACCTTTCGGTATACACACTTTCCAGGCGTGCTCCTTCAGCCACTCGGACACCTCACCGAAACTGCTTGTTGCGTTTTGGGCGCTGGTTGCTGCCTCTGCACGCCTGCATCAACTTTCCTTGCCCTGGGGCATTTGCTTGGAAAATTGTCTTGCTAATCAGGAACATAGCTCCCGTCCAGCGAGCGCGCACTTTACATAAACGCAGGCCGGGACGCAAGCCTTGGGGGCAAAAAGAGTGAAAATTCAGCTCTCTGGGCCCCGATCATGCACTCAGTTGCCATGCCAATGACCGAAATAGTCCTCTACTGCCAGCTCGGGAGCCTCGCGGGGTGCCTTGGCCGGGGTGCCCAGATAGATGAAGCCCTCGATACGCTCATTGTCGGCCAACCCCAGGCCCCGGGCGACCAGTGGGTCGCTGGCCAGCGGGCCGGTGCGCCAGTAGGCACCGACGCCCTCGGCAAAGGCAGCGGTGAGCATCGCCTGCACGGCGCCGGCGGTGGACTGGCGCTGCTCGATATGGGGCACCTTGGGATGATCCTGCAGGGTGGTGATGGCCACCAGCACCAGCGGCGCCCGCAGGGGCATGGCGAGGGTCTTCTCTCGTTTCGCCTCGGACAGCGGGCCTTCGGCCCGCTCCATCGCCTCCAGGTAAACCTGGCCCAGTTTTTCGCGCGCCGGTCCCTCTACCTGGAGGAATCGCCAGGGACGCAGGCAGCCGTGGTCGGCGGCGCGCAGTGCGGCCCGGAATATCCGCTCGCGCTGCTCCACCGGGGGTGCGGGTTCGCTCAGCTTGCCTACGGATACCCGGTTGTGGAGGGCGTAGAGCGCATCCATGGTTGTCTCCTGCTTCAAGAAAATCTGGGACTTGTTGTACTGGCGGCTATTCTAACGGATTCACCTGACGCACTCATTATTCTAAACTGACATACCTGTCACACCGAATGCGGCAACAAGATTTCACATTATTCACTGTTCCGGAGTACACTGCACTCCTGTCCTTGGGGGACAGGATAAGCGTCATAACAAGCCGGATAATAAGAACAACGCCAGCCACAATGCTGGCTACTTTTCGTTCAAGGGCATATAGAAAACCATAATGTCGATGCTGGACCAGTCAGAGACCACCGCCGGGGCCAGGCGTGACCTGGAGTCCCTGTATCCGGTCTATTTCCGCACCCTGATCTGCTTTGCCGCCGCCGGCACCCTGTTTAATGCTGTCGAGTGGTCGTCGCCGTGGACACCGGACAAGATGCTGGTCACGGGCGTGGCAGTGATATTGCTGCTCTATACCGGCGTCGCCTTCCAGATCAACCGGCGGACGGGTCCGGAAAATGCGGATTTTGTCGGCCGCTGCCTGTCCTTCTGTGACACCACCCTGATCGGCGTTGCCATTGCCCTTGCCGACTTCAGCCTGCTCCCCACCATGCTGTTCGTTACCATGGTGCAGTTCAATGCCCTGACCCAGGGCGGCGGGCGACGCTGGTTCGAGCACAATACCGGCCTGTTGCTGGGTGTCGCGGTGGGCTACATGCTGCACCGCCCGGCACTGGTGATCAACGCTGACCTGAGTATCAGTGTTGCCAGCCTGATCGGCGTCTTTACCTATTTCTGTGCCTATGCGTTTTATACCCATTCCCAGATTGACCACCTGAAGCGCGCCAATCGCTCGCTGACCGCCGACCAGCACCTGGCCAAGATGCGCACCTACAAGCTGTCCAAGTACCTCCCCCAGCGTCTGTGGCGCGCTGTTACCACCGGCAAAGAGGAAGAGCTGGTAACCGAGCGCAAGCTGCTTACCGTATTCTTTTCCGATATCAAGGACTTCAGCCAGCTCACCGAGGAGCTGGAGGCCGATACCCTCACCCAGCTACTCAACAGCTACCTGTCGGAAATGGCGCGGATCGCCGGGCAGTACGGCGGCACCATCGACAAATTTATCGGTGACGCGGTGATGGTGGTGTTCGGTGATGACGAGAGCAAGGGACCCAAGTCCGACGCCCTGCGTTGCGTGGCCATGGCACTGGCGATGCGCAAGCGCGTGCGGGAAATGAAGCAGGAGTGGTACAACAAGGGCATCGCCCGTCCGCTGCAGGTACGCATGGGTATCAACACCGGCTACTGCACCGTGGGTATTTTCGGCACTGCCAACCACCAGTCCTATACAGTGATGGGCACCCATGTAAACCTGGCGGCGCGCCTCGAGGGTGCCGCCCAGCCGGGTGAGATCCTGATCAGCCACGAGACCTGGGCGCTGATCAAGCAATCGGTAATGTGCCGCGACAAGGGCCATGTAACGGTGAAGGGCTTCAGTACCCCGGTGAAGGTTTACCAGGTCACCGACCTGCGCAAGAACCTGGGCGGGCAGCAGAGTTACCTGGAGGACCACGCCCCCGGCTTCTCCATCCATATGGACCTGGACAAGATCCGCAATTACGACAAGGACAAAGTGTTGCAGGCGCTGGAGAAAGCCACCAACACCCTGAAGAACAAGGTCATTATCTAGTCGTGGCGGCCGCCCGCCGCCGAGAGCTCCTCCCCCCCATCACACCCCCGGCAGCATCAATCCAGTTGCATAAACTGCACTGCCCGGTCCTCCAGCCAACTGTAAAAGGGATTCCAGCGCAGGCGCAATTGCGTCGAAGCGCCAATCGCCAGGGCACCGCGCTCCCCCCGCAGAGCCAGGTTGCCCAACTGGATACCCGGCCCCGGGCCGGCCGGGCTGCCGCCATAGATAAAATCGGACGGCGGGAACGGCAGCGCCACGTGGGACAGTGAATATACCCCCGCTGGCCAGCTGAGCCCGAGGGGCCACCGGCGGTCGCGGTTCGCACCCGGTGGCCATTGCCGGGCCACCGCCTCCCGGGTTTCGGGGCCGGCGTTGGTGACCAGGGTCAGCGTATAGCGCCGGCGCGGCACATCCCGCACGGCGGCGATCATGGGCTGGGGATCCCAGGTAAGGAGGTGTTCGATATCCGCCTGCCGGTTAAGGTCAAACAGCACCAGTTCATGCCCACCGGCAGGCAGCAGGTTGAACAGGTTGCTGACAACCGCAGTAGCCTCCACTGTGGCATCCACGACCGACGAGAAAGACAGGACAGGAGGCATTGCCTGCAAGCCGTCCCCGGAGGCAAGTTCGCGCAGCCGGTGCTGAATTTCGACGGTGATCTCATGGGTGACCGTGCCCCCATTGACCGCAAAAGACCCGTACTTGAATGGCTCGTACTCCAGCTGGTGCACGCTGTCCCACTGGAGCTTGTCGATGCCCAGCAGCCATCCCAGGCGTGCCTGCCAGATTGCCAGCGCCGCCATCCGCGATACGCCGATCTCCGGCGAAATCAACACCAGGCTTGCCACCGGCGGCAACCCGCTATCGTCCAGGGCGGCGAGTGCGTAGTGCACGGCGAGGGCCGCACCGTTGGAGTAGCCGACGATATGGATCGGGTGCCCGCCGCCGGCATCGGCCAGGTGGTGCATGGCCAGTTGCACCGCGGCGGCCATATCCCGCCAGTGCACCGAAACCAGGCCCGACGGTGCCGTACCGTGCCCCGGGATACGGAGCCCCAGCACATTCGCCCCCGCAGCGTGCAGGCGCCGGCCCAGGTGTCGCAGGCTGTAGGGGGCATCCGTCAGGCCATGCAGGAGGAGTACCGACGCCCTGGGGTCCTCGGCTTCCAGGAGGTAACTGTGATTCCAGTTTTTCGGCCAACGGCCAGGGTCCGCCATACTGCCGCGGCGGTAGCGATTGATCGTGTTGGGGGAAGCGGGCCGGGTTTTCGCATATACCTCCCGCTCGAGCTGCGCAAACAGGCGCTTCTCCAGTACCAGGTATTCCTCGAAAGTGGCTACCGGGGATGCCCGGGTGAATTCGGCATCCAGTTCAGCGGTATGCCAGACCTGCAGGTCGGGCAGACGCTGGATATAGAGCACCAGCCCCACCACAGCCGCCAGCAGGACGCCACTGGCAGCGCAAACGAGAAACCTCAGAGCCCTGCCCAGTAGCATGACATCATACCGGGTGGGGGCCAGCTGCCGTCAGCATGGATACGCGCGCAACTGCTAGGCACGCACTGCCCTGCCGCCCGCAATCATGATCATCCCGACGAAAAACAGCTTGATCCCGAACAGGATCCCCAGCGCCCAGACACCGGAAAACGGGAACTGGGCCCAGAGCATGATGCCCAGCAATATGGATACTGCCCCGCCGAAAATCAGCCATCCCCGGCTTCCGGCTCCCGCGGCACTGAACCCCGCCGCCAGTTCCGCCACACCGTCGGCCAGGAAATACAGCGCCAGCATGATGGTCAGTGCGCCCGAGAGAATAATGGGATTGGCGAGCAGGATAATGCCGGCCAGGACAGTCAGCACGCCGAGTGCGAAACCGAGCAGTCCCTTGCCTACACTACCGGCGCGAAACGCCCAGAACATGCGGAACAGCCCGCCGACCAAAACCAGCCCCCCGATCAGCAGTGCGATGGAAAACCCGGTAAAACTGGGGGCCAGAATTGCAAGGATTCCCAGGATGACCGTAATCACGCCGAGCAGCGTCATTGATTTCCCGGGGTTCGCAGTGTCGCTCATGGTTACCTCCCGGAGCCAACAGGCTCAATGGATGTACCAGTAGTAAAGACCCTCAGCGGGATACTGCGCACATTCTTTTGTCACTGCCGGCGTATTGTGCGGAAATTCGAGCCGAGGATGGCAGGGAAGCAGGCGGCAGGGGGGGTGAGGCCGGGTCCAGCGACCCGGCCCAGGGCTCACTGGCGGGCAAGGCGTCCCGGCAGCTCCGCACCCGCCCTCTTGGCGCGCAGGGGGTTGATGTCCAGCCCGCCGCGACGGGTATAGCGGGCGCAGACCGTGAGTTCCTTGAATTCAGCCAGCCCCTCCAGGTCGCAGAAGATGCGCTCCACGCAGTGCTCGTGGAAATCCTGGTGCTCCCGGAAGGAAACCACGTAAGCCAGCAGCCCTTCCCGGTCGAGTGCAGGCCCATGGTAGTGGACAAAGACCGTGGCCCAGTCCGGCTGGCCGGTCACCGGGCAGTTGCTGCGCAGCAGGTGACTGTAGAGGGTCTCCTCGACGATCCGGCCCTCGGCATCCCCGTCCAGGCGCAACAGCGCGGCATCCGGCTGGTAGCGGTGGGTTTCGATGTCCAGCTGGTCCACGCAGTAGCCCTTCGGCCGGTGTACGGCAAGCTCCTCGCTCGCCACATCGTACAGGGTCACGCCTACCTGCTCCCCGGCAGCGCGGGACAGGTCCGCGGCCAGGGTGTCCCGCACCTCTTCCCGGGAACCGAACTCGGTCTGGTTGAGGGAGTTCAAATACAGCTTGAAAGACTTGGACTCCACCATCTGCGGGCTGTTGGCCGGGAAATGAAACCTGCCCACCGCCACCTGTGGCACGCCCCTGCGGTTCAGCCATGACAGCTCAAAACCCCACCATTCGTCGTATCCCACGAACGGCAGGTCCCCCTCGGTGATACCCAGGTGGGCCCGGGACACATGGCGGGGAATCGGGTGCAGCAGCTCGGGGTTGTACTGCGATTCGTACTCGGTCTCCTGCCCCAGCGGCAGGTTCTGCCAGTCTTCTCTATCCATTGATTCTCAGAGCCCAGGGTAGTGGCCTGCGGGCAGGCAGCCAATAACGTACCGGGATCGCCCGGCCACCAGGTAATGTTTGTCGTCAGTGACGCAGGCGCTTGCCGTGGGACATCAGGTGCAGTCCCCAGCCAAACAGTAGTGCAATAAATACCAGAACCCCAACAAAAGCCCAGGCCACATTGATATCGGAAACGCCCAGTACGCCGTAGCGGAAGGCGTTCACCATGTAGAGCACGGGGTTGAGCTTCGACAGTCCCTGGAAAAACGGTGACAGTAGGTCGATGGAGTAGAAAACCCCACCGAGGTAAGTCAACGGTGTCAGCACAAACGTGGGGATAATCGAGATATCGTCAAAGCTGTTGGCGAAAATGGCGTTGATGAACCCGGCGAGTGAGAACAGTACTGCGGCCAGGAAGACGATCGCCACTGTCATACCCAAATGCTGCACACCCAGGTCAGTGAAGAACAACGCGATCAATGTCACCACAAAACCAACAATCAGCCCGCGCGATACGCCGCCCAGCACATAGCCGGCCATAATCACCCAGTTGGGGGTCGGCGATACCAGCAGTTCCTCAACGTTGCGCTGGAACTTGGCACTGTAAAAAGACGAGGCCACATTGGAGTAGGAATTGGTGATCACCGCCATCATGATCAGGCCGGGCACCACGAATTCCATATAGGAGAAGCCACCCATCTGGCCGATACGGCTGCCGATCAGGGAGCCGAAGATCACAAAGTACAGCGACATGGTAATCACCGGCGGCACCAGTGTCTGCGGCCAGATCCGGGTGAAGCGGCGCACCTCGCGACGCAGGATGGTGGAGAATGAAGTCCAGATTGCGGTTGAATACATTACCCCTCTCCCTCCTGCTTCGCATCCGCCAGCAGCGATACAAACAGCTCTTCCAGCCGGTTGGCCCGGTTGCGCATACTCACCACAGCGACATCCTGCTCCCCCAACCGGGTAAACAGGTCATTGAGTGACTGCCCCTTCTCAACCGTCACTTCCAGGCTCGTCTCGTCCTGCAGCCGGCCTTCGAAGCCTCCCAGGTCGGGGCACTCAGCGAGCGGCTCCCGCACATCCAGGATAAAGACTTCCCGGTTCAGTGTTTTCAACAGGGAGCGGATGGAAGTGTTCTCGATAATGTCACCCTGGTCGATAATGGCGATATTGCGACACAGGCTCTCCGCCTCCTCCAGGTAGTGGGTCGTGAGGATAATCGTGGTGCCCTCGGCGTTGATCTGCTGCAGGAAGGTCCACATGGAACGGCGCAGCTCGATGTCCACGCCCGCGGTGGGCTCATCCAGGATCAGCAGTCGCGGCTCGTGAATCAGCGCGCGGGCGATCATCAGCCGGCGCTTCATGCCGCCCGACAGCATACGTGCCTGCACACTGCGTTTGTCCCACAGGCCCAGCTGCTTCAGGTACTTCTCGGTGCGCTCTTCTGCCAGTTTTCGTGGCATGCCGTAGAAGCCGCCCTGGGTGCAGACAATGTCATACACTTTCTCGAACTGGCTGAAATTGAATTCCTGCGGCACCACGCCGAGGAGTTGCTTGGCCGCTGCAAAATCCTTGTCGATATCCACCCCGAATATCGACACACTGCCGGCGGTCTTACGCACCAGCGAGCAGATAATACCGATTGTGGTGGACTTGCCCGCGCCATTGGGCCCCAGCAGGGCAAAGAAATCCCCCGGCTGGACATCGAAACTGATGCCCTTCAGGGCCTGGAAGCCGTTGTCGTAGGTCTTTTCGAGGTTGCGAATGGAAAGCGCAGCTGTCATTGAATCCTCCTGCGGATAAGGGCGCATATTCAACGCCCTTAGCTGCCATATTGCAACCGGACAAACTATGGGGGTTTTTCCTACCACGGGGGACCGGGGCAAGCGGCCTGCCCGCCCAGACTGCTGCAGGGCCGGGATCCCTACCTGGCGCCCTGCACCAGCCGCACGAAATCCCGGTAGGCCGGGGAATCGGCCAGGACCTGCTGGCCAGCTGCGATCAGGCGGTCAACTTCTGTATCCGTCAGGCGGAATGTGGTGCCGATATTGTTGAGGTACTGCCGGTCAGCATCGTTACGCACCCGGTCAAAACTCACCTCCACAAAGTGGAAGGTCAGCGGCCGATCCGGTGTCGAGCTCTCATCCACCCACTGCTCAAACATCTTGCGGGTGATCAGTATGGTGTCGTCGCTGAAGCGCTGTATCTGGCTGCCGCTGACACTGCCCGCCACCTCCAGGAAGGGAGGTGAATGCGGCTCCTGCGCCCACTCTCGATGGGGATGCGAATTGGCATTGACCAGTATCACAAGGATATGGCGGGCGTTGAGGTGGGGTAGCAGGCTGGAGTCGATTGCCGGGTCCGCGGTGAGGGTAATGGTGCGGTAATAACTGCGCAGCCCCAGGTTGTCGGAGATCCCCCCATCCACCAGGTGCAGCCACGGCCGCCGCTCCCGATCCAGGTATGCCTTCACACTGCGCGCGGCAATCTTCCTGGAGGTGAGCTGGTCGTCCTCCAGCGCCAGGTCCACCCAGGCGGGCTGCCGGAAACCACAGCTGCCGGCGTGGCTCTGGACTGCCACAGGTGAGAACACCAGTGGCACCGCCGATGACGCGGCCACCGCCCGGGACAGCGGGTAGCTTTCCAGGTCCAGGCAGAAAAGGTCGAACATTTCCTGCACGAATGGCACGCGCTCACCGGTGGCAAGGTCCGTGCTGTTGATCACCACCCTGGGTACACCGGGCCTGACCAGTGCGCCCAGGGGGGCATCGTCAAACAGCAGCTCATCATAGTATTCCGCCGCCAGGTCGATGCGGCCGAAAGTCGGGCTGGCGAGGCGCTGCCAGTTGGAGGGGCTCAGGGCCCGCCGGACCAGCTCCCCCTGCACGTCCCGGCGCAGGAAGCGCTCCTCGTAATCGGCAAAGATGCGTTCGCCGTACAGGCCGTAATAGGCTGCGGTGAAACTGCCGCCGGATACCGAGGAAATCATGTCCACCTCCTGCAGCATCGTGCGCTCCCCGGCAGAGGTTCGCACCGGGGTCCGGTCCAGCTCCCTGAGGACCCCATAGGACAGCGCCGCAGCCCGTGTCCCACCACCGGAGAAGGCCAGCAGCACGGCAATCTCGGTGGACCGGTCACCGGTCATTTTCTCGCGTGCCGCCGCATTCCGCTCCGGCGACCAGCGCGCCAGCGGAACTGCCTGTTCAGGCATATAGGAACAGGCCGTACACGCCAGCAAGAGGCCGGCGACCAGAATACGTACCACTGCGACCGAAACATCCCTGCGCACTGTCACTCCTTCCTCCATGGCCTTGTGAATACCGCCGGGCGGTCGTCTCCGGCTGCAAGTATAGGCATGGCTCCCGCTGGCGCGGTGCTCGTTTCCAGTATCCGGAAAGGGAGTGATGGCGGAATGAAGAAAGGAAGGAGCGGAAAATAAAAAAGCCGCTCAAATGAGCGGCTTTTCTATCTGGAGCGGGAAACCGGGTTCGAACCGGCGACCTCAACCTTGGCAAGGTTGCGCTCTACCAACTGAGCTATTCCCGCGATCCTGTAACGCGGGGCTGCATTTGCAACCCCGCGGTATTGGCATCCCCAAGGGGAGTCGAACCCCTGTTACCGCCGTGAAAGGGCGGTGTCCTAGGCCTCTAGACGATGGGGACAGAAAACTTGCACAGGCTATTACACCATGCGCTACCACACTGCCGTGGCATTACCTCGGGTTGCCCCTTGGTATACTTCGCATCGACAGGGTATTGCACCACATCGCCACGAAAGAAACTGGAGCGGGAAACCGGGTTCGAACCGGCGACCTCAACCTTGGCAAGGTTGCGCTCTACCAACTGAGCTATTCCCGCAATGGCGTCCCCTAGGGGAGTCGAACCCCTGTTACCGCCGTGAAAGGGCGGTGTCCTAGGCCTCTAGACGAAGGGGACCCAAGAACTTTCTTCTTCAGCACTCTTGGCGTCTCAGTGATCCGCTGTGCTTCAGAAGTGGGGCGCATTCTATGGAGCACCCGGGAAGCTGTCAACACCCGATTGAAAAAAATTTCCTGTTTTTTTCTTTTATAGTCAGGCACTTACCCGAATCACAGATCCGCGGCCCCGCGGCGCCCTACCCTTCTTGCTGGCCCTGCTCTGCCGCGAGTTCTTCCAGCTCCACCAGGAACTCCCGGATACGCCGGGCATTGGCCCCCAGGTCACTGACCCCGACACGGGAACTGGAGCGAATATCCACCCGCGAACCATCCTCCGCCGGGGTCACCCGCACCACCACGTCGTCACTGAATCCCAGCAGGGCGGTGCGATCGACCGCTTCCAGGTGACCGGTCTCGTCGTCCCTGGCCACGATGCGCCAGCCCAGGTCCTCCGCCACCTGCGCCGCCATCCCGGTCACTTTTGCGACCGGCAAGTCCAGCTCCAGCGGCCTGATGTCCTCGTAGATATCGGCCTCCCGCTGTTGCTGCGCTACCGCCTCACCATCGTAGGCGGCGCTGTTATCACCTTCCTCACGCAACGACAGGATTGCCTGGTATTCCGGCGGGTTACTGAGGTCGGTGGTGATATCGTGGATCGGGGGCACATCGAAGTTGCCCTTGCCCACTGTCAGCAATGGCACGGCCACCGGCAGCAGGCCAAGCACCACCCCCCAAAGTGCTGCCCGCCTGGCATCGGCGTGGCGCTTCACCAGACCCCAGATAAACACCAGCATACTGACCAGCGCCATTCCCAGGGCCCCCAGGCCGGCATACTTGAATACCTGGAACACCGGCCGGAAATGTACCAGCTCCAGCCGTAGTGCCAGGCCGGCCATAAAGATGATGGCGATCAGGAGTAGCTGGATCCTTACCAGCCAACGACTCCAATGGGTATGTTTCATTCCTTGCCCCCCTTGTCCGGGTCCAGTTTCACCGACAACGAATTGACGCAGTAGCGCAACCCGGTTTCCGTGGGCCCATCCGGGAATACATGTCCCAGGTGGGAGTTGCAGCTCGCGCAGAGAATTTCGATACGCTGCATCCCCAGGGAATTGTCCGGACGCTCCTCGACCGCCCCACTGCGAATCGCGGCATCGAAACTCGGCCAGCCGCAACCGGCATCGAACTTGGATTCCGAGTGAAACAGCACTTCGCCGCAACAGCGGCAGCGGTAGGTGCCGTCCTCGAAACAGTCCCAGTATTCACCGGAGAAGGGCCGCTCCGTGCCCGCCTTGCGGCAGACATGGAACTCTTCATCGGTGAGTCGCTCGCGCCAGTAGTTATCGTCTTTCTCTTTTGACATACTCTCCTGTCCCTAATCAGTTACCGCAGTGGGAACCCCGCATACGGGTGATGCCGGCCCCCCCGGCCATCATCATCGCCTGTGAGCAACATCCTACGTTTAGCACCTTGCCAAGGATTACCTGACTCACCATGAAGGACATTCTGAAATCGGAAAAGCTGCACGGCGTCTGTTACGAAATCCGTGGCCCGGTCATGGAGCACGCCTACCGGATGGAAGAGGAAGGCCATCGCATCCTCAAGCTGAATATCGGCAACCCGGCCCCGTTCGGTTTCGACGCGCCCGATGAAATTATCCAGGATGTCATTCACAACCTGTCCCTCGCCCAGGGCTATGTGGAATCCAAGGGGCTGTTTGCCGCCCGCAAGGCCATCATGCAGGAATGCCAGACCCTGGGGATCCCGAATGTCGATATCGATGATATCTACCTGGGCAATGGTGTATCCGAACTGATTTCCATGGCCACCCAGGCTCTGCTCAATGATGGCGATGAACTCCTGCTGCCTATGCCCAACTACCCCCTGTGGATGGCAGCCACCAATCTCACCGGCGCCAACCCGGTCCTGTACCGCTGTGACGAACAGGCGGACTGGTTACCCGACATCGACGACATCAGGGCAAAGATAACACCGCGTACCCGGGGAATTGTAGTCATCAATCCCAACAACCCCACCGGAGCCGTCTACCCGCGCGCATTGCTGGAAGAAATAGTGGAACTGGCGCGCCAGCACGACCTGGTGATCTTCGCCGACGAGATCTATAGCAAGATCCTGTACGACGACACCGAGTTCACCCCCATGGCCAGCCTGGCCGAGGATGTGCTGTGCCTGAGCTTCAATGGCCTGTCCAAGTCCTACCGCCTGGCCGGGTTCCGCTCTGGCTGGATGATTGTCAGCGGTGCCCGCCACCGGGCCGGGGGCTTTATCGAGGGCATGGATATCCTCTCCTCCATGCGGCTGTGCGGCAACGTGCCGGCGATGTTCGCCGTGCAGACCGCCCTGGGGGGCTACCAGAGCATCAACGACCTGGTACTGCCCGGCGGCCGCCTGCGCCAGCAGCGTGACCTGGCCTGGAATATGCTGAACGACATCCCCGGGGTCAGCTGCGTAAAGCCGAAGGGAGCCATTTACCTCTTCCCGCGGATACACCTGGACCGCCACCGCATCAAGGATGACGAGCAACTGGTGCTGGAATTCCTGCGCCAGGAGAAAATCCTGCTGGTACAGGGCAGCGCCTTTCACTGGGACGCACCCGACCACCTGCGCATTGTCTTCCTGCCCCGCGTCGACGACCTGTCCGACGCCATTGGCCGGCTGGGCAACTTCCTCGAGCGTTACACGGGATAAACCGAAGCCTGGATATGCTGGACGACCTGCACATACACGATTTTTACCGCGATGCCGGCCGCACCCTGCTGGCACTGTTCCTGCAGTTTCCCGCACCGTCGACGGTGTATGTGGAGGATATTGCGGGGCCCGATACCCCGGACGAATTCGGCCTGCACTCACCGCGCCACCTGGCCTGCCTGGGTGCCATGACCTGGCTGAAGCAGAGTGGCTATATCCATTTCACCCAGCTGGTGCGCCAGGAGGCAGTGGAGGAGGCGAGTCTCACCCACAGCGCTTTCCTGCTGCTGGTGCGCCGCGACGGCGACGGGATCAGCAACGCACAGCGCCTGGACCAGGTGGTGCGCAGCGGTTCCTCCCCCCAGCTACAGGAGTTGATGGAACACCTGATGCGTGAGATGGCCCTGCTCTGACGCGGGGCCGGCTTCAGGGGAAAGCCAACAGGGAAGGTCAGCGGCGAAAACGCACATGCAGCATTTTCAGTGCCGCATCCGGATCGCGATCAGGGAAGTCGGGATTCTGTGGCAAACGCCGCACGATCTCGTAGCGTGCGTCGGCACGCTCGATCATCTCACGGAACAGCTGCTCGCTGTGCCCGGGCGAATTCATCACCAGCAACAGATCGGCTTCGTCTGCCAGGCATGCGGGCAGCAAGGGCAACAGCTCTGCATAGTGCTCATTGACGTCGAAGCGGCCCTTCTGGCGCGTGGGCGGGTCCACCACCGCCAGCTGGAATGGGCCGCGCCGGTCAAAGCGATCGAACTCCCGCAGCGCATCCATTTTCAGGAACTGGATCCCTTTCTGCGGCAGGTCATTGAAGGCATGGTTCTGCCGGCCCCGCTTGAGGACACCGCCGTTCAGGTCCACATTCACCACTTTCAGTTCACCGCAGGCCCGCGCCACCACCGAGAAAGCACAGGTAAACGCGAACAGGTTGAGCATCTTCAGGTCAGCGCCTGCCGCAAGCTGCTCCCGCACCTGCTGCTCCAACCACTGCCGGCCGGGCTCGATATCGAGGAAAAACCCTACGTTCTGGCGTGCAAAGGTGAGTGGGAAAGCCAGTTCGCCGCGCCGGGCCACAGGCTCGGCCACCGGCAGGCCACAGGGCCACTCTACCGGCGCACCCTGCTGGTAGCGCCGCTGGGCGGCCACACCGCGGTAGCCATGGGGCCCAGCCAGCGCCCATAACGCCTGGCAGAGCGCCTCCTCGCTCTCATGGGGCTCAAAGAAGGTCACCAGCATTGCCGGGTGGAAGCTGTCCACACACACCTGCTCCAGCCCAGGCCAGCGACGGCCGCGCCCGTGGAAAAGCCGGCGACTGTCTCGATTGCCGGCGGCCCTGTCCTGCTCGAGCTTTTCCACCACCTGTTCCAGCAGGGGTCCCCAATCGGCGCTGATCATTCAAATTCTCCATTGCTGAGCGGGTAGAGAATTGCATCCCGGTAACCGGTAATCACCCGGATAAACCCGCTCCACTGCTCATCGAGCCCGGCATCGCCGCTGTCCACCAGCAGTGGCCGCCCGCCCAGCTCGGTTATCTTGGTCTTGGTGGCCACCACAATCAGGTTGTCCCTGCCCACAGCACGCAGTACTGCGGGGGAAAACTGCTGGTTGCCCCGCCCAATCAGGTGCCCCTGGCCGCCGATGGCGGTGAGGATAATTTTTACCGGGCCCTGGTGGCCCTCGATGGCCGCTTCGATTTCCGCCGCACCAATGTCCTCTGCCACCAGCGCACCATCGAGCAACAGGTCCACCCCCAGCAAGGTGCCGTCACAACCCACCTCATCGAGGATTGCCAGGGTGGTGGAGCCGGGCCCGACGATGTAGAGGGTTTCCGGGTCCAGGTCCTCTACCACATCGGCGGCGATATCCGCCACCGCCAGCTCTTCAACCTCGCGGCCGGCGTTCTTGACCGCCTGCAGGAAATGCCCCTCTTCCGGCACCAGCAGTTCACCGTAATGGCGGGTACTCACCCGGCCCTCGCGAAAGGATTTCTCATCGATATCGCGCACTTCGCGCTCGCGCAGGTCCACCAGCTGCCCCGCCATCAGCCGGCGTAACACCTCGGCGCCGGCGCGCGGGGAAATGGCAAAACAGGCCGAGTGCATCTTGACCCCGGCAGGAATGCCCAGCACCGGGAAGTCATCCCCCAGGGCATTGACCATATTGCGCGCCGTGCCGTCACCACCAACAAATACAACCAGGTCGGCGCCGCTGTCGCGGATCACCTGTGCGGCGCGCTCACTGTCTGCGGGGGTGGTTGGCTCGCTTGCGGCTTCCCCCACCACCGTCACGGATAATCCCGCATCACGGGCCACGGTTTCACCCATATCGTTGGCGAAACAGAGAATCTCCAGCCGGTCGCGAAAGTCGGCCAGCCCAACCAGGGCCGTGGCCGCCCGCTTCTGCGCCTGGGGCTCCACCCCGGCTTCCAGCGCCTGCTGCACCGTCTCGGCGCCGTCGCTACCCTTCAGCCCCGCTGGGCCGCCGACCCCCGCCCACGGATTGATTACCAGTCCCAGTTTTTTCAGTTTCACAACAATCCCAGTACTGCCAGTTGGTGCCGTTCCCCTTCCCCGGGTCCGGCGTCATCGATGCGATAGTGCGAGAATTCCAGCCGCTCCGGGTACTCCCGGCGCAGGCGGTCAAAACCGAGGCTCATTGGCTCTCCGCCTGCAGCCGCCCGCTCCGCCGCCGCCCGCAGGCGCCGGTCATCGGCGCGGGGGTCATAGACCTGCAGCAACAGTTCCGCCATGGCCCCGAACCCCCGGGCGGCAGGCGTTTCCAGCACCCGGCCGGCTGCCGTGGCCCGGTGATCATCCTCTGGCGCGGTGCCGGCCCCGGCAATGCCCAGGAAACGGTCCAGGGCGGCGCGCACCATGCGCGTGCCCGCCAGCTTGCCGTCCAGGCTGTAACCGGCGATATGCGGTGTGCCGATATCCACTTGCCGGAGCAGTTCCAGGTCGATATCGGGCTCGTTTTCCCAGACGTCCAGCACCGTCATGGGGCCATTGCCAGCGCGCAGGCGCTCGAGCAACGCGCGATTGTCCACCACCGCCCCGCGGCCGGCACTCACCAGTACCGCGTCATCCCGCAACAGCCGCAGCTCCGCTGCACCCAGCAGGTGATGGCTGGGATGCGGACCGCCACGCACCAGCGGCGCGTGCAGGCAGACTACATCCCGCTCCAGGACGGTGTGCAGTGAAGCGGCGTCGGGATTGTCGGGCAGCCAGGGATCGTAGACGGCACAGTCGATTCCGAGCGTGTGGAGGCGGCGCTGTAACAGCCCGCCCACATTGCCGCAGCCAACGATGCCGAAGTCGCGCCGGCGCCAGTCCGCGCCCAGCGCCGCCAGTGCACAGAAGACATACTCCACCACCGAGTTGGCATTGCAGCCCGGCGCCGCGCTCCAGGCGACCCCCTGGCGTTCCAGCCAGTCGGTATCCAGGTGATCGGTGCCAATGGTGCAGCTGCCCACGAAGCGCACCGGCGAGCCGGTGAGCAGTTCGCTGTTCACCCGGGTCACGGAACGCACCAGCAGGATATCCGCATCCACCAGCTGGGCCGGCTGCAGGTTGCGGCCGGCTACCCGGGTGATGGTTCCCAGGTCACCGAAACACTCCTCGACGGCCGGGATATTCTCGTCGGCAACGATACTCAGCGGTCTCTGGCTCACACGGTCTCCCTGTTTTCTGTTAATTCGCCGGGACTGGCGGCAAGTATCCGCCCGATTTTAGCCTTGAGGCCGCCGATACCGAACTCGTTCGCAAGTGACTGCGCCAATTCGGTGTCGGCGCCGCGCCAGCACAAGTCGCGGGCGCTGCTGGCCAGTGGCACCCCTTCTTCCAGGGCTGCCAGGCGCCGGGCCATGGCAATCTGCCCGGCGTATTCCGCCAGCTTCAGCGCCAGCCCCTTCGCCCCGCGCACGGGCAGGTCCGCCACCCCGGAAGGATTATCCAGTAGCGCGTCGACACTGTCGTAATGGGCCAGGAGCTGTGCGGCGGTCTTGGGCCCGACCCCCGGCACACCGGGGATATCGTCCCCCGGATCCCCCACCAGGGCCAGGAAGTCGGCAATCTGGCCGGGTGCCACACCAAAACGCGCGGTCAGCGCGGCCGCATCCATATGGCGATCGGCGGCGAAATCCCAAAGGGACACTGCACCGCGATCGAGCAGCTGGCCCAGGTCCTTGTCGCGGCTGATGATCACCGGCCTGTGCTCACGACTCAGCCAGGTGAGAGTGGCCAGGATGTCGTCCGCCTCGTAGCGTTCGCTGGCAAAACTGGCAATCCCCAGTGCCTCTGCCATCTCCCGGCACGCCACCAGCTGGAAGGCGAGTGCCTCGTCCGGCAGGGCCCGGCTGCACTTGTAATCCGGGTAGATTTCGTTGCGGAAGCAGCTGCCCAGGGACTCGTCAAAGGCGCAGGCGATGCGCGCGGGCCGCAGCGCCAGCAGGTCGAGTAGAAAGTTGGTAAAACCGTATACCGCCTCGGTGCTGTAGCCGGCGCTGCTGACCCAGTTGGGCGGCAGCGCGAAGTAGTAGCGGAAGATATAAACCGAAGCATCCACCAGCAGGGTGCTGCCCTGGGCGCGGCCGCCGGGAAATTCGCTCACAAAAGATGCTCCAGCTGGTAGAGGTCGACGGCGAATGGGTCCGGTCGCCCGAATTCCACTGCCAGTGCACGGGCGAACCGACCGGCGCGTTCATTGACGCCCCCGCAACAGTAGTCGCGCGCCTGCCGCCAGATGTTTTCCCGGAACTCCCTACTGGGACCCAGTCCGCTTTCCAGGTTGTCGGCACTGACCCGGAACTTCAGGCCGCAGGCGCGGGCGAAGATCCATTCCAGCGCCTGGGGCCGCACCTCCACTTTCTCGAACAGTTGCTGCTGCGCCAGGGTGCGGCCATCCGGGGCATACCAGTAGCCGTAATCCGGCTGCAGGCGGCGCGCGGCGCCAGCGACACACCAGTGAGCCACTTCATGCAGGGCGCTGGCCGGGTAATCACGGGTGAACTCGATCTGGTGGTGACTGCGGCCGCTTCCCGCCGGGCGGTAAAAAGGCTCTTCGCAGCCACCGCAGAGACGGGTGTTGAGTCCGTCCGGGGCCGCGAAGCATTGGTCGAATACAGCGACAATGCGCGCCGCAACCGGGTCGGCCAGGGGATAGGCATTAGCTCGGGACTCAGCGGTCACGGGCGGCTCCACAATACAGGTTTACTGGAAAGCCGCGGACTATAGCAACCGCGCAGCGCAGTTCAAGGGCACGTATTGCCCTCCGGCTGCAGGGATACGCGGCACCCGGGGCATTCAGCCGCCTCCGGAAAGGCAGCGGCGCCGGCCGGGGACCGTCACGCTGGTTGTATTTCGTGATACCAGCATATACCTTTAGTAGCAGGGACTCCGGTAATGGCGCCCGCCCGGCCCGGGGTCCTTCATGGGGGGAACAAGCAGTAAAAACGCCCTCCGGCACCACAACCGGCCCTGCAAGGAGGTGCTCCATGACCGACCACAGTGATTCCAACGTGGTTGACCTCTTCACCGGCGAGCCGATCGAAACTTCAGCGAGCAGGCGCTTTATCCGCCTTTCGCCGGAGCTCGATGGCTTGGAAATGCTCTACTCCAACAGCTCCAGCGGCTCTGACCTCTACAGCCTGAAAATCCTGTGCTGGGGCCTCAAGGCGAATGGCGAGATTGTAGGTCTCGTCCCCTGGTTAAACTCCATTGTCCCGTGCCCCGAGATCAAGGACCCTCTGGACGGACGCTTTGAAGGCTATTACGACCCGGGAATCGAGGAGATATTCCACGAGCCCCCCATTCACAAGATCGTCGAGCTGGAGACTGCGGCGGAGTATTTCGAGTACGAGAGCAACAAGGCCGACGAGGTGATGCAGGAAATACCCGATACCATCGGCACCCACGCGGTATTCATGGATGAGCCGCGCGAGAACCTGACCCTTACCGAAGTGGTCAGCTGGCGCCTCCACGCCAGTGGTGAGATCCACGGCATGCTGATCGACCACGACAGCGTGGTGACCACACCGGTACTGCCCGGGGACCTGTGCCTGTACCCGGCACAGGAAGCGACGGATTTCCGTTACTTCTTCCAGCACCACATCGCCAACAAGATCAAGTCCGAGGACCCCGAAGCCCTCGCGGCCATCGCGGCACTGGTCACCAACCCTTAACACGGCAGGCGGGCGGTCCCGGACCGCCCGCCTCAGTCCCCCGCCTTCCTTATCCAGTAATAGAACTCATCGTTCTCTTCCCGGTGCTCCACCAGCTCATACCCCAGGAACTGGCAGAACTTGGGTATATCCCGCTGAGTGGAGGGATCGGTGGCGATAACCTGCAGCACCTCGCCGGGCGCGACCTTGCGTACCGCGGAGTGCAACATCATGACAGGCTCGGGGCACAGCAGGCCGCGGGCATCGAGGGTATGATCTGAATTCATGGTGCTATTGTCGGAAATTTCCGCCGGGTCGTCACCTGCAAATTTGCCCGCTTCCGCGGCCAATATGCCCGGCCGACTGGTCCGTGACCGCGATAGAATCCACACTACCCTGCCCCTGCCGGCTAACCGGGCAACCTGAGAGAGAAGATGATCTACGTATTGATCGAGCGACACATCGCCGAGGATATGCGCAGCACTTATGAAGAGGCGGCGCGCAAACTGCTGACCCACGCATATCGCACCGTGGGCTTTATCGAAGGCCACACCTACCAGTCGAAGGAGGATCCGCTGCGGCGTTTCACCCTGTCCAAGTGGCAGTCAGAGATTCACTGGCAGCACTGGTACACCAGCGAGGACCGCCGCGCGCAGATGTCACTGCTCGGCCCGCTGCTGTCCGAGCCCGAGCGCATCACCATTCTCGAGGGCGCCGAGTAAAGCGAGGGGTAAGCCGCGGAGTAAGACACGGCACCGAGCCCGGGGTAACGCACGGGGCAATGCCGCCCCGTATCAATCCCGGGAAACCCAACCCAGGATGAAATCGGCAGCCGCATCCGCCGCCGCCTGCCAGTGTCCCTCCCGGGTAAAACCGCTGGCGCGGCGCGGCCGGAAATCATGGTCACCATCCTCAAGCCAGCCCACCTGGATCTGCCGCGCCAGCCCATACCCTTCCACTTCCTGCCGGCTTCCCAGCGGATCGCGACTCCCCTGCACCACCAGTGCCGGGCAGGCCATCTCCAGCAGGTGCCCGGTGCGCAGCTTTTCCGGCTTGCCGCGGGGGTGGAACGGATAGCCGAAGCACACCAGCCCGGCAATGTTACCCGCCGCGTATGATTCATCGGCAAGCAGGCTCGCGACGCGCCCCCCCATTGACTTGCCGCCGATAAACAGCGGCAGCCGCGGGTCGCGTGCGCTCACTTCCGAAAGCACCTCGCGAAAATCCTCCTGCAACTGCGCGACCGGGTTGGGCGGCCGGCGCGTGCCCCCATGGCGCCGCTGGGCCATATAGGGGAACTCGAAGCGCAGCACTTCAATACCCCGCCCCGCCAGCGCCGCACTGATCGCCACCATGAAATCACTGTCCATGGGCGCGCCGGCACCGTGGGCAAACAGGTAGCGGGCCACTGGTGTGCCGGTCGGGGAGTCAACCAGGTATTCACTCATCGGCCGGCAGGTCCTGTGCCAGTACCAGGTTGACCGACTCATCGCCGGGCTCGAACCAGATCACCACATCGCCCGACACCAGCTGCCGGCGCAGGCTCGCCACCTTGTCTTCGAGGCTCACTTCACGCTCACCATAATCGGTGCCGTCGCGGGTCGCGTATTCCTCGAGCAGGTTCTGCAGGGTGCCGGGATCCAGTTGCTGGTGGGGAATAATCATGGGGAGTGGTAAATACTGCTGGTAAAAACTACTTGAAGAACAATACCGGCACCGGGGATTCCCGGTGCCGGCTGCGGGGCCGGGTTTACTCGGCCGGCTTGCGGAAGCGCAGGGTCATGCGGTCGCTTTCGCCGATCGCCAGGTACTTGTCCCGGTCCTCGTCACCGAGGCGCAGGGACGGTGGCAGGGTCCAGACACCTTTCGGGTGGTCCGCAGTGTCTTTCGGGTTGGCGTTGACTTCACTCGCCTCTTCCAACACAAAGCCGGCCCCTTCCGCCAGTTCCACGACGTAGTCCTGGGTGACATAGCCGCTTTTCTTCATATCTTCCTTGCTGGTTCCTGGCTTCGCGCGATGCTCCACCACTCCCAGTACGCCGCCGGGCTTCAGCACGGCGAAAAAGTTATTGAAGGCTTGCTGCTCTTTGCCGCCGCCCATCCAGTTATGCACGTTGCGGAAGGTCACCACGGCATCGGCACTGCCCTCGGGCACATTTTCCAGCGAACCATCGGCCGGGTCGAATTCGGCCATCTTGATGGCACCATAGGCGTCGCTGTTGCCCTTCACCTTTTCCTCGAAACCCTTGAGGGATTTCTTGAAGTAGCCGACCTCGCTGTCCGCCGGGAAATGTGCCGCGTAAAGGGTCCCGGAATCTTTCAGGTATGGAGCCAGGATTTCGGTGTACCAGCCGCCGCCCGGGCTGATTTCCACCACGGTCATGGTGGGCTCGATACCCATGAATTTCAGGGTCTCGGCCGGATGGCGGAACTGGTCGCGCTCGGCATTCTTGGGTGTGCGCTGGTCGCCGGCGATCACCGCGTCGAGATTCCCGCCACCCATCGCATCGCTGCCGGAGTCCGCCGGCTGCTCCATCGAACCATTTTCGGTGGCGCTCTCCATGCCACCATTATCGGTGGCCTGCATGCTCTCCATCTCCTGGCCATCCACACTCTCTTTCTCAGTGCAGCCAACGGCGCCCAGTAGCAGCGCAGCACATGCCAACCCGGCTGACAAATCTTTTATCTTCATATAACCCCCTCCTGTGAGTTGTTTTCCAAGAATTCTCCAGGCAACCCCGTTGCCACAAGTACGGTCACGGGATTGATGCAGAATCTAGTTAGTGGCCCGAGCTGTCCAGCCTCGATTCCACACTGTCGAGTTTATCCTGTAAAGACTGTGCACGATCGGTACGGGTTCCCAACTTGAGACTGGTACTGATACGCGGCGCTCCCATCCTGTGGATGCGTTCATGGCAAAGTTTTACCGCCGCCATCACCCGGTCCCAGTCTCCCTCGATATTGGTGCCGTAGGCATGCATGCGATGCTCAAGCCCCGCCTCTTCCAGTACCCGCTGGCACTCCGCAATATACTCACCGACAGACACGCCGACGCCAATGGGTATTACACACAGGTCCGCATGGACTTTCATCTTCCGGTCCTCCTGGTCAATCCCGGTTGCGGTCACGGACCGGCGCGGCGCCTGCCAGGCACGGGCAGTTATCAGGCGCGCCGCCAGTCGCTACAATAGGTTGAGTGTAACCCGGCCGGCTGGCCCATACTAATGGCCGCTGGCATGCCGATGGCCTGACAGATCGGGCGCCAGCTTACGGAATTAACCTGAAGGACCCTGCCATGCAACAGCATCTCGTGATATCCCTCATCAGTGACGACAAGCCCGGTGTCGTGGAGAAACTCTCTGCGGTTATCGCGGATAAGGGCGGTAACTGGGAGGACAGCCGCATGGCGCACTTCGCCGGCAAGTTTGCCGGCATATTGCGGGTCAGCGTGCCCAGCGACTCCTGCCAGCCACTGAAGGATGCCCTGGTAGCGCTGTCCGTCGAGGGCTACAAGCTCCAGATCGAGGAAGCGTCAGCGGTGGCTGCCGGCGACCGGCAGACACTGACCCTCAAGCTGGTGGGCAACGATCGCCCGGGCATCGTGCGGGAGATCTCCCGCGCCCTTGCGGCCCGGCATATCAACATGGAACAGCTCGATACCGGCTATGACAGCACGCCCTGGAGCGGTGAGCCACTGTTTACCGCCGAGTGCGTGATCCAGGTAGCGGGCGATATGGACCTGGACGGCCTGCAGGACGAGCTGGACAGCATAGCGGACGAACTCGGGGTCGAAATCGACTGCGAGGAGATCGCCTCCCCCCAGTAACTGTGAAATAATCCGCGCCTCGAAGGGGCCGGCCCTTCCCGGGGCCGGAGTCCCGTGCCGGTCGCAATGACGCCGCCGACAAGCAGACGCAATGTTCAAGATCGTCCTGTACCAGCCAGAAATAGCCCCCAATACCGGCAACATCATCCGCCTTTGCGCCAATACCGGCGCAGAGCTGCACCTGATCGAGCCGCTGGGCTTTACCATGGACGACAAACGCCTGCGGCGCGCGGGCCTCGACTACGGCGAATACAGCCGCGTCGTCAGACACCGCGACTGGCAGGCTTTCCTGGACACTGAGCGGCCGCCCAGGGTTCTGGCGCTCTCCACCCGGGGCCAGCGCCCCCACACTGAAATCCAGTACCGCGAAGGCGATGCCATCGTGTTCGGCCCGGAGACACGGGGCCTGCCGGCGGATTTTCTCACCGCCGCCGGCCCGGAAAACACTTTGCGAATCCCCATGCGCCCACAAAACCGCAGTATCAACCTGTCGAACGCCGCGGCCATCGTAATTTACGAGGCCTGGCGCCAGCTGGGTTTTACCGGCGCCCAATGACACAGAATTGAATCGGAACATGCTTGCACCTATCGGACTGTTTTACGGCTCCAGCACCTGTTACACCGAAATGGCCGCGGAGAAAATCCGTGACCGCATCGGCGCCGAGTGGATCGACCTCCACAATGTGGCCGAAGACGATATCCGCCTCGCCGAACAGTACGACTTCCTGATCTTCGGCATTCCCACCTGGGATTACGGCGAGCTCCAGGAAGACTGGGAGGCAGCCTGGGAGGACCTGGCCGGGCTGGACCTGCAGGGCAAGACCGTCGCGCTGTTCGGCCTGGGGGACCAGGAGGGCTACCCGCAATGGTTCCAGGATGCCCTGGGCTACCTGCACGCCCAGCTGGTGGCACAGGGCGCGCGGGCAGTGGGCTACTGGCCCGCCGAAGGCTATGAATTCGAGGAGTCCAAGGGACTGACAGCCGATGGGACCCACTTTGTCGGCCTGGCCCTGGACGAGGAAAACGAATTCGACCTGTCGGAAGACCGCATTGCCCGCTGGTGCGAACAGGTCATGCGCGAGTTCGGGCTGCAGCAGTGACGGACCGGCGCGGCAGCGGGCACGCGGAGATCGCCTGGCGCGAAGACGGCCAGCCACTCTCGCGCGCGTTTGACGACGTCTACTTTTCCAGTGCCTCGGGCCTGGAAGAGAGCCGCTATGTATTCCTGCAGCAGAACGGGCTCGGGGAACGCTGGCGGGAAATGCCGCCATCCGCGACCTTCACCATCGGCGAGACCGGCTTCGGTACCGGGCTCAATTTCCTCGCCGCCCGCGCACTGTGGGAAGAAACAGCCCCGGCGGATGCGCACCTGCATTTCATTTCCGTGGAGAAATACCCGCTCCATCCCCGCGACCTGTCCCGGGCCCTGGCGCTATGGCCACAATTGGCGACCTATGCCGACCAGTTGGTGGAGGCCTACCCGCCCCTGCTGGCTACCGGTGTACACCGCCTGCTGTTCGACCGGGTGAGCCTCACCCTGGTAATCGGCGAGGCCAGCGAAGCCTTTCGCACCCTGCGACTGGAGGACCCGGCACGGGACCGGCAGGTAGACGCCTGGTTCCTGGACGGCTTTGCCCCGTCCAAGAATCCCGCCATGTGGAGCGAATCCCTGTTTCGCGAGATCAGCGCCCTCAGCCATCCGGAGGCCACCTTCGCCACCTTTACCTGCGCCGGGCTGGTCAAGCGCGGCCTGAAGGATGTCGGCTTCGGGATCGAGAAGGTACCCGGCTTCGGCCGCAAGCGCGAAATGCTGCGCGGCCGCCTCACCAGTGCTGCAGGGGCCGCACCAGGGTTTTCGGCAACCCCGTGGCATCTGCCACCAGTGGGGAAATCCCCCCGCGATGGGGCCGCTGCCGTGGCAGTGATCGGTGGCGGTATCTCCGGCGCCGCGGTGGCCCGGAACCTGGCGGAACAGGGTCGGCGGGTGCTGGTGTTCGAGCAGGGCGACCACGCCGGGGCGGGTGCGTCCGGCAATGACCAGGGCATCCTGTACGCCAAGCTTTCACCCAAACCGGGACCCAACGGTGACTTCAACCTGCACGCGCTGATGTTCGCACTGCGTTACTACCGGCGTTACTGCCCAGGTGTGTTCCACCCCTGCGGTATGCTGCAACTGGCGCAGACAGAAAAAGAAGCCGCACTGCAGGCGCAGGTGGCAGTCTGGCTGCGCCATCACGATGCGACGGGCCTGGCCCGGCCGGTGGACGACCGCGAGGCCGGTGAACTGGCGGGACTGCCGCTGGACTTCGGCGGGCTGTATTTTCCCGGGGGCGGCTGGCTGGAGCCGCGCCGGGTCTGCGAGACCCTGCTCGCTCACGAAAATATCCAGCTGCAATGCAATACCCGGATCGACACTCTGGAAGGAGACGACCGCGGTGGCTGGACCCTGCGTGCCGGGAAGGACGAGCACCATGCCGGTGCCGTCGTAGTCTGCAGCGCAACCGGCCTGGCGGGCTTTGCACAGACCGCTCCCCTGCCCCTGAATCCGATTCGCGGCCAGGTTTCCCGGGCCGCCGAGGGCGAATCTTCGCGCAGGTTGCAGCGGGTGCTTTGCGGAGAGGGTTATGTTGCGCCGGCCGCCGGGGGCTGGCACAGCTTCGGCGCCACCTTCAAACTCCGCGAGACCGCAACGGAGACCCGGCAAAGCGAACACCGGGAAAACCTGGAGACCCTGGCGGGCATGCTGCCGCGGGTGGCCCGGGAATTTGCGCCACAGCACCTGGAGGGACGCGCCGCGGTACGTGCCGCCACGCCGGATTACCTGCCGATGGCGGGCCCGGTGCCGCGCTGGGATGCACTGGGGGAGAGCTATGCTGCCCTGCGTAAAAACCGCAAGCAGCTGATTCCCCACACCACGCCCTATTACCCGGGCCTGTTTGTACTGGGGGGACTGGGCTCCCGTGGCTTTACCTATGCGCCACTGGCAGCGGAGACGGTATCGGCCTGGCTGCTGGGACACCCCCTGCCGGTGACCGCAGGCCTGGCCAGGGCCCTGCATCCGGCGCGGTTTGCGATTCGCGCCCTGGGCAGGAACCGCGACGGCTGACCCCGAAGATCACTCCCGCACAGCGGTACCGGCAGCGGCCTCGTTTCCGGAAGTACTGGCCTCCGCCAACAACACACCGCTGCCGGAACCACAGGCAACAATCGATTTCATTGCGGCCTCGACGCTCACGTGCGGCAGGAACTCCACGCATGCCGGCGGCACATGGAATACAAACCCGGAGGTGGGCACCGGTGCGGTGGGGACATAGACGGTGTAATCGCCGTTGTCGTGCCGGGAGGTGACGATTGCGGTGACCGAGAGCGGATTATCGATCCCGTGGATCCGCACCCGCGCCACCTGCCCCGACAGTACCCCCTCCCCGCCACCGCCGCCGATAAACTGCAGCACCAGGTCCTTGATGGTGTTATAGCCGGGCGCCAGCCGTCCCAGCCACAGGTCGAGGTGGCGGTGCAGCCAGCGACCCACGCTGGTCTTGACCGCCAGCCCGATCAGGAAACAGGCACCCAGTATCACGGCTATTACCACCAGCCTGGCGAGGGTATCCTTTAACCGGGTATGCGCTTCCAGCCACTGTACCGCTGGCGCCACCAGGTCACTGACCTGGCCAAACAGCCACTGGAACAGGAGCGCAAAAATCACGATGGGAAGTACCACCGCCAGGCCACCGAGGAGAGTCAGGGTGATAAACGCTTTTATTCGGGTCATATGCCAGTTCTGATGCGAAGATTGATTACACTTATGGCCGCCCTGCTCGCTGGCGGCGTGATGGCCGAATCGCCAGTACCGCAGCGCGACTATGTACTGCTGGAGCAGCGCGATCGCGGTACCGACCACTTTACCCAGGGGCTCTACTACGATGGTGAGCGCTGGTGGGAGAGCAGTGGCCGCTACGGGCAGTCATGGCTGGCCCAGTATACCGATCCGGGCAAGTCGCCGGTACGGCGCCAGTGGCTGTCGGCCAACCGCTTTGCCGAGGGACTGGCAGTGCTGGGCGGCAAGCTCTACCTGCTGACCTGGCGCGCGGGGGAATTACAGGTTTACCGCAGCGACGACCTGTCGCGGCTGGGCACCCGCCATTACGCCGGTGAAGGCTGGGGCCTGACCACCGATGGCGAGCTGTTGATCATGAGCAACGGCAGTGACGAGCTGACATTCCGCGACCCGGACACGTTCGCCATCAAGCGCCGCCTCCAGGTACACGGCGGGGATGGCGACTGGTCGCACCTGAATGAACTGGAGTATGCCCACGGACTCGTGTGGGCCAATATCTGGCAGGACAGCCGGATTATCGCCATCGATCCGGAAACCGGCGAGGTGCGGGGACAGGTGGACCTGGCGGCCCTGCAACCCGACGTGCGTCAGCCGGGCACCGTCGCCAACGGGATTGCCTGGGATCGCCAGCGCAATGCGCTGTGGGTGACCGGCAAGTACTGGCCGCGACTCTACCTGATACGGCCGCAGGGCCTGGGGTTTGCCACTGGTGCCAGCACAGGCTCCGCTGGGGAAGACCGGAAAGCGACCGGGGGACCCAACACCGGCAGTCAGCCCCGGTAGTAATCGATCACGGTCAGCACACCGCCGCCGCGAATCAGCTCCAGGGCCTCCCCGGCGATTACCAGCCGGAATCCCCGGGGCTTGCGCTCCAGGGTAACACCCGTCGCCTCCGGGACACCGCTGAAGAGCATGGCGTGACCGCCATCACTGCCCAGCCACTGGACTCCCTCCACCTTTTCCATGCCCGGCATGTCCAGGGTCAGGACCTCGAGTTCACCCGGCAGGGGCCGAAGCTCGATCCGGGCAATACCCGAAGCGGTGGCAAGGGAAAAAGCCAGCTGGTTTTCCGGTGCCGGCTGCCAGCCCAGGTGAGTATCAGCAAGGCCCGACTGGACCAGGTTGCGGGGGGAGGTGGCAACGCATCCTGCGAGTACCCCCACCAGCAGGGAAATCGTGATTACAGCGCGCATAGGCTTATCCTTGTCTATGTCTGCGGCGGTCAATTATAGACCGTCCAAAGGCCTCGGGAGACTCAATTCACGACATTATTGTGAACTATTTCACCCGCTCACTGAACACTCATGCCGACACAACTGTCATTCATTAGTTTCAAGCGCCGGCGACGGCAGTGCCGCCGCGCGTTATACTGCCGCCCATGAGTACCCAGGCACCCCCATCCCCCCGATACGTCCTCGAACATACCTTTGGTTTTGCCGATTTCCGCGGCCCCCAGGAGGCAGTCATTTCCACCCTGATGGAGGGCGGGGACGCGCTGGTGCTGATGCCCACCGGCGGTGGCAAGTCGCTTTGCTACCAGATCCCGGCACTGGCGCGCCCGGGTTGCGGAGTGGTGATTTCGCCCCTGATCGCCCTGATGCAGGACCAGGTGGAAACCCTGCAGGCGGCCGGGGTTCGTGCCGCATTCCTGAACTCCTCCCTGCCCTTTGACCAGGCCCAGGATATCGAGACCCAGCTGCTGCACGGCGAACTGGACATGCTCTACCTGGCTCCGGAACGACTGTTGCAGCCACGCACGCTGGGGCTGCTTGAGCGGGTCCAGCTATCCCTGTTTGCCATTGACGAGGCCCACTGCGTCTCCCAGTGGGGACATGATTTCCGTGCCGACTACCTGCAACTCGACTGCCTGCACCGGCAGTTCCCGAACGTGCCGCGTATCGCGCTTACCGCCACAGCGGACCAGCGCACTCGCGGGGAAATTGCCCGTCGCCTGGACCTGGAGTCCGCCCGGCACTTCGTCAGCAGCTTTGACCGCCCCAATATCCAGTACCGGATTGCGCAGAAAAACAACCCGCGGCGGCAACTGCTGCAGTTCCTGCGCGACGAGCAGCAGGGCAATGCCGGTATCGTCTATTGCCTGTCGCGCAGCAAGGTGGAAAACACCGCGGACTGGCTGTGCCAGCAGGGCTTCACCGCCGTGCCCTACCACGCCGGGCTGCCCGCGGACACCCGCGCCACGCACCAGCGGCAGTTCCTGCGCGAGGAAGGTGTGATCGTGGTAGCCACCATCGCTTTCGGCATGGGCATCGATAAACCGGACGTGCGCTTCGTCGCCCACCTCGACCTGCCCAAGAGTGTCGAGGCCTACTACCAGGAAACCGGCCGCGCCGGACGCGACGGTGAACCGGCAACAGCGCTGCTGCTCTACGGGCTCGAGGATGTGGTAAAGCTCGGGCAGATGATGGCGGGCTCCGAGGGCAGCGAGGAGCACAAGCGCGGCGAGCGGGGGCGCCTCAATGCCATGCTGGGGCTGTGTGAGATCACCAGCTGTCGCCGGCAGGCCCTGCTGCGCTATTTTGCCGAGGAGCTGCCCCGGCCCTGCGGCAACTGCGACACCTGCCTCGAGCCGCCAGAGACCTGGGACGGTACACAGGCTGCCGCCAAGCTGCTCTCCTGTGTATACCGCACCGGCCAGCGCTTCGGTGCCGCCCATGTGATTGATGTGCTGCGCGGCAGCAACAGCGAAAAAATTCACCGCTTTGATCACCACCAGCTCTCCACCTGGGGCATTGGCACGGAACTCAGCACTGCCGAGTGGCGCGGTGTTGTCCGCCAGTTGGTTGTACGCGGCTACCTGGAGGTGGACGGCGAGGCTTTTGGCGCCCTCAAGCTGACCCAGGCCTGTCGCCCGCTCCTGCGAGGTGAGGAAGAAATCCAGCTACGCAAACTGCCAGCCGCCGCCCGCCAGGGGCCCGGCGAACGCCGTACAACTTCTGCAACGGAAATCGACACCGCCGACCAACCGCTCTGGGAGGCCCTGCGTGCCTGCCGCAAACGCCTCGCCGACGAGCGGGGCGTTCCTCCTTACGTGGTATTCCACGACGCCACTCTGCGCGAAATGGTCGCAGCGAAACCTCAGAGCGAGGTCGAGTTGCTGGCAATCTCCGGCGTCGGCGACAGCAAGCTGGCCCGCTTTGGCGCCGACTTCCTCGAGGTGCTGCAGGGGTTTGCCCCCCAGCCCGCGCAATAACCACAGGTTCCCGCCACCGGGCCATGGGCACCGCAAACCCGTGCCGTTGCCGATCCGCAGCGGCACTCCTAAACTCGCTGCAGCACAAGCATAAATTGCTTCGGCGACCGATATAACACGACTCTGGTCCCCCTTTATCGCCCGCATTACCCCGGGCTCCAGTCGCGCTAGCCGGCCGCCCCTGCAAGCAGTATTCGAACACGGATATTTTGGAGGGAGCAGCACCATGGATAACATCACCCAGCTGATCAATGGCAATCGCACCCGCGGCACCGGGCGAGAGCAGGAACTTGTCGACCCATCCACCGGCGAGATAACGGCAACCGTCACCCTGGCAGACCGGCAAACTGTCGAACAGGCCATCAGCGCAGCACAGGCCGCATTTCCGCAGTGGCGCGATACCCCGCCGATCAAGCGGGCCCGGATCCTGTTTCGCCTCAAGGACCTGCTGGAGCAAAATGCCGACGAGATCTGCGCCTTGATTACCCGTGAACACGGCAAGGTACTGAACGATGCCATGGGCGAGCTGCAGCGCGGCATCGAAGTTGTGGAGTACGCGTGCGGCGCCCCCGGGCTGCTGAAAGGCGAACACAGCAGGAATGTCGGGCCGGCCATCGATTCATGGAGTGAATTCCAGCCCCTGGGTGTGTGTGCGGGGATTACACCATTCAACTTTCCCGCGATGCTGCCCCTGTGGATGTGGCCCATGGCAATTGCCTGTGGCAATACCTTTGTACTGAAACCCTCGGAGCGCGATCCCAGCGCCGCACTCCTGATCGCTGAACTCGGCCACCAGGCCGGCGTCCCGGCCGGTGTCCTGAATGTCGTCAACGGCGACCGTGAAGCCGTGGACACACTCCTGGCTGACCCGCGAGTGGACGCGGTAAGCTTTGTCGGGTCAACGCCGGTGGCCGAGTATGTCTACACCAGCGGCACCGCTCACCACAAGCGTGTACAGGCACTCGGCGGTGCCAAGAACCACGCCGTCGTCATGCCCGACGCGGATCTCGACAATGCCGCCAGTGCGCTCATGGGGGCTGCTTACGGTTCCAGCGGCGAACGCTGCATGGCGATTTCCGTGGTGGTGGCGGTGGGCGATGCCACCGCCGATGCCCTGGTAAGCAAGCTGCGCGACCAGATTGCCGGCCTGCGGCTCGGCGATGGCAGGGATAACGACAATGATATGGGCCCACTGGTAACCCGAGCCCACCTGGAGCGGGTACTGGGCTATATCGATCGCGGCATCGGGGAGGGAGCGGAACTGGTAGTGGATGGCCGCGACCGCAAAGTGAACGGTCTGGAGGGAGGTAACTACCTGGGCGCCTGCCTGTTCGACCGGGTACGCGAGGACATGGTGATACACCGGGAGGAGATCTTTGGCCCGGTACTTTGCGTGATGCGGGTGGCAACGCTACAAGAGGCCATGGATATCATCGATGCACACGAATATGGCAATGGCACCTGCCTGTTCACCCGGGACGGCGAGGCGGCCAGGTATTTCTCCGATCATATTCGTATCGGCATGGTGGGCATCAATGTGCCGCTGCCTGTCCCTGCTGCCTATCACAGCTTCGGCGGCTGGAAGCGGTCACTTTTCGGGGACCTGGGTACCTACGGTCCCGACTCGGTGCGCTTTTACACCCGGCGCAAGACAGTCACCCAGCGCTGGCCCGCTTCGGGACTGCGTGAGGGCGCACAATTCAGTTTTCCCAGTAACGGGTGAGTCACCAGGCTGTACCTGCGGTTTTTGGCCGCACAACGAAAAAAGGCGCCGAAGCGCCTTTTTCCGGATTGGGAGGCTACTCAGAACTTGTAGCCGATACCCAGGTTGAATACCCAGGGATCCACATCCAGGTCCGTTCTCACGGTGTTGTAGAACAACCGCTCGTTGTCCTGGTTATCCAGGCCGCGGACTGCATAACGCAAGCTCGAAGTGGTTTCCACATCGTGGTATTGCACTGCGGCATTGGCCAGCCAGTTGCTCTCGCGACCGAACATGATGTCGATACCGATCTGGCCAGCCCAGCCCCAGGTATCATCCACACTGACCCGGCCCGGGCCCACCGCATCGCCTACTTGGAACAGCAGTTCATTGACCGGCTCGCGTACGGTAACACTGTCAAAATCCGTGTAGACAGCACCGAAGCCGATGTAGGGCTGAACCCAGGACTCCTGGCATACGGGGAACCAGTTAACCATCAGGGTGCTGGAGGTCCGCTCCAGGCTGCCCAGGTTACGACGGTTGCCCTGCAGGTCCTCACGCTCCAGCAGTCCCAGCCGGCGGATTTCCAGGTCATGATCGGACTCGCCGACGTAGCCGTATTCCACTGAGAAGTGGTCAATCGGCATGAACATGGCACTCCACTGCCAGGTGGTGTTGTCATCCAGGTCGTATTTCAGGCCTGAATACTCCGGGAAAATGTCCGGGTTCCTCAGGTTGCTGGAAGTGGAATCCGGATCGACATAACCGGCACCCAGGCGAACCACTGCGGTACCGGCATGATAAATCGGTGCCGGTCCGGCGGGCGGTGCATAGCCGGACGGGCCGGCCACGGCCTGCTGCGCTCCAACGATGGCAGATACAGCAATAGCCAGAGGTGTCAGAATGCGCGTCATTTTCATAGGTCTTACTCCATTGATATTCGGCAAATTGAACAGCAATTAACCCAATCACTTTTCAGTCTAGACAGGCAAAGACACCCCTGTAGAAAAAACATCCAACTTCTCACCGCAAAAGTGGAACTTTTGCGTAATTCTGTCAGCAGAAGATTTCTTTTGGCGCGATAAATACTTTTAAGAAAATTCGTGCGCCAGAATAGAAAAATAAAATTGCGGCAACTTAATGATTTTCGCGTCAAATCTGGCGGGGCAAGTCCCGGAATGACTTCAGCATCCACGTCATCCGGAAGCAAAAGCGCGCCATGAGGTGGCGCGCCAGGAGGGACAGTAAATAATGATGGAAAACGGCTGCGGGCAATCGATCAGTGCTTCCCGCCGCCCAGGCACTGGGGGCTATCCGGTGCCCGTCCCTGCCATTCTTCGGGGCTGAAGATATGCAGGGCCAGGGCGTGCACCGGCCCCGCCATCTCGTCGGCCAGTACACCGTATACTCGCTGGTGCCGCTGCACCTTGCGCAGGCCCGCAAAAGCCTCGCTCACCAGCACCACGCGAAAATGCATTTCGGAGCCTGCTGGCACATTGTGCAGGTGGCTCTCACACTCCACCTCTATATGCTCGGGATCAAAAGCGGACAACAATTTGGTCTCAATTTGCCTGGCCAGGCTCATGCGTTACCTCCTCAATGCTGTACTCAGGAAACCGCGCGGCTCTTGCGCGCTTCCATGATAGTGTCGTAAGCCACGGTGACGCTCTTCATCTGGTCCTCGGCGTAGCGCATGAACTCCTCCGGCAGCCCCTTGGAGGCAATCTTGTCCGGGTGGAATTCCGCCGCCTTGCGCCGGTAGGCCAGCTTAAGGTCGCGGTCACTGGCATCTGGCGAGCAGCCCAGCACCGCATAGTGCTGCTCCAGGGTACCGGTGGCTGCGGGGCCGCGGCGACCGAACTCGCCCTGCATGGCGGCAAAGATGGAAGCGTGCAGGCCCAGGTACTCCGGTATGCGCCGCAGGATATCCTCTTCTGCTGCATGCAGTTCCCCATCTGCATGGGCAACGGCAAAGAGCAGGCGATAAACCATTTCGCGCATGGCCTGGTTGCGGACCAGTTGCTGGTATTGCTCGGCATAGTCGTAAATGCTGTAGCCATCGGACTTGGCGTTCTGGAAAATCTGGATCGCCTGTTTGCGATCCTCGGCGCCCAGGCGCAGGTTATTGGCAATGAACTCCTCGATCAGGTTGATCTCAGCCCGGCTCACCTGCCCATCGGCCTTGGCCATCTTGGCCAGCATGGAGAATACGGTAACGATAAACACCGCCTGGGCCCCGTCGCGCCCGAGTGCCGCATTGTGGCCAACCCGCTTGAGCCCGGACCCGAACGAACTGCCGACCCAGGCGCCCAGTGCGGCGCCAATGGGACCGCCAAACATTAACCCGATACCGGCCCCGATGCCGGCCCCAAGCCAGGACATATATGCTCCTCTCGGCGCCCCTTGGCACCCAGTCATGTATAAACAGGCGCCCATCATATCACGCGCCCCCCATATCCCGCTGCAGCCGGACTCCCCGGTCATTGCCCGTTCGGCACGGGTATCCACCCCCGGGCTCAAACGGCGTTAGTTGCCACCTGAGTTCGCCCGCGAACCTGTCACGGTCGCCACCGCTTGGTTACTGTTTCCCAACCCTACAACAACCGGGATTCGCAACATGGACTTGCGACATGAATACGGGTGGCCTTCGCCCCTGCCCCCCTCCCAACGGGTCGGCCCCGCTGCCACCCTCGCCCTAGCAGCCCTGCTACTCGTTGCAGGCTGTGGAGAGCGCAAGACCGAAAGGCCGGACAACGCCCCCCCTGCCCGGGCAAGCCAGGACGGTGATCAATGGCAACAGGTCGCCAGCGTACTGACGCATCCACGCTGCCTCAATTGCCACCAGGTCGAAATGCCTTTGCAGGGCGACGGTCGCCCGCATATCCCGCGGGTAGAACGCGGGCCGGACAATATGGGCGTTGCGGCCATGCGGTGCAGTAACTGTCACAAGTCTGGCAACAACCAGGCCTCGGGAGTTCCCGGCGCCCCCCACTGGTCCCTGGCGCCGGAGTCGATGAACTGGTCGGGCCTCTCGACGGCCGAGCTCTGCCAGCAGCTGCTTGATCCCAAGCGCAATGGTGGGCGGACCCCGGACGACCTGGCCAAGCATATGGGAGAGGACCCGCTGGTGCTGTGGGGCTGGCAGCCCGGTGCCGACCGCGAGCCGGTTCCAATCCAGCACGACAAGTTCATGGAGGTGTTCAGGGCCTGGGTGGCGGCCGGCACACCCTGCCCACAGCAAGAGCAAAGTGAGGACTCAGCATGATCAGTGTGGAGATCAACGGAGAGCAGCGGGAACTGGATGTGGATCCGCAGATGCCGCTGTTGTGGGCGCTACGGGATCACCTCGACCTGACAGGTACCAAGTTCGGTTGCGGGCGGGCCCTGTGCGGCGCCTGCACTGTGCACATCGACGGAGAGGCGGCGCGTTCCTGCTCGATCACGGTGGGTGATGTCGACGGCAAGAAAGTCACCACCATCGAGGGCGTGTCCGGTTCGGTGGCCGAGGCCGTGGTGGGTGCCTGGCGCGACCTGGACGTGGTCCAGTGCGGCTACTGCCAGTCCGGGCAAATTATGTCCGCCATAACCCTGCTGACCAAGAACCCCTCACCCACGGACGCGGATATCGACAGCAGTATGGTCGGCAATATCTGCCGCTGCGGAACCTATCAGCGCATCCGCGCAGCCATCCACCAGGGAGCCAAAAAAGCCGGGGGTGAGGCATGAACGATACCGACGCAGAAGCCGGACTCAGTTCCCCGTCGCGCCGCCGCTTCCTGCGGGGTTCGGCTGCGGCCACAGTATTCCTGCTCGCCTGCCATGTGCCCTTTTCACGCCGCGCACTGGCACAGCAGCCCACCAACAATGCGCCCCCGATCCATAAGCCCAACCTGTTTGTAAAAATCGATAGTGACAACTGGGTCACCGTGATCAGCAAGCACCTGGAAATGGGCCAGGGCGTCACCACCGGCCTGGCCACGCTGCTGGCAGAAGAGATGGAAGCCGACTGGTCGAAAATGCGCTTTGCTTTCGCACCAAACGACACCAGTGTCTACAACAATCTGGATTTCGGCCCGATGATGGGCACCGGCGGTTCCAGCTCCATGCACAACTCCTGGGAGCAGATGCGCATGGCCGGCGCTGCAGCGCGGGCCATGCTATTGGCCGCCGCTGCTGAAAAGTGGCGGGTGCCGGAGGCGGAGCTTAAAGCCGAGAACAGCACCATCACCCACAAATCTGGCAAAAGTGCCACCTTTGCCGAGCTGGGCCAGGAGGCAATGCAACAACCGGTCCCCGAAAAACCGGCACTCAAGGCGCCGGGGGACTGGAAGTTGATCGGCAAGCAACTGCCACGCATCGACTCCCGCGGCAAGACCGATGGCAGCGGCCAGTTCGGACTGGATGTACGCCGCCCGGGTATGCGCCGGGCGGTTATCGCGCGCCCGCCACTATTCGGCGCCACCCTGAAGAACTTCGATGCCAGTGCCAGCAAGAAAGTCCCCGGCGTCCGCGAGGTGGTAAAAGTCCCGGGCGGTGTTGCAGTGGTGGCTGAGGACACCTGGAGCGCTTTGCGTGGTCGCGATGCCCTGAAGGTCGAGTGGGACTCGGCAAATGCCGAGACCCGTTCCACCGACGAAATCCAGGCGGAATACGGCAAGCTCGCCGATGGCAAGGGGCTGGTGGCGGCCAACCGGGGCAATGCCACCGGCACACTTGCCAGCGCGGAGAAGAAAGTAAAGTCGGAGTATTTTTTCCCCTACCTTGCGCATGCGCCAATGGAGCCACTGAATGGGGTGCTGGAATTCGATGGCAACAAGGCCAAGCTCTGGGGCGGCAGCCAGCTGCAGACGATCGATACCAACGTGCTGGCCAAAACCCTGGGGATCGAGCCGGGAGCAGTAACAATACACACCACCCTGGGCGGTGGCAGTTTCGGTCGCCGCGGCACCGCAGTCGGTGACTGGGTCGCAGAGTTGGCTTCGATCAGTAAGGCGATAAAGGAAAAGACGCCGATTCAGCTTGTCTGGACCCGCGAGGACGATATCCAGGGCGGCTACTATCGGCCGATGGTACTCCACCGGGTGGAGGCCGGGATCGATAAAGATGGTAATATCGCCGGTTGGCAACACAAGATTGTCACCCAGTCGATCTTTGCCAGCACCGAGACTCCGTTCACGTCCTTCATGGTCAAGGATGGCGTGGACCACAGCAGTGTCGAGGGCGTGGCCGATACGCCCTACCAGATCGACAATTTTTCCGTCCTGTCATACAACGCGAAATCACCGGTCAGCGTCAACTGGTGGCGCTCGGTGGGTAATACCCATACTGCCCATGTTATGGAAACCACCCTGGATGAGCTGGCGAAGCTCGCCGGCAAGGATCCGCTGGAATTTCGCCTGCAGTTACTCGAGGATGAGCGCGACAAGTCCGTGCTGCAACTGGTCGCCGAGAAGACAAGCTGGCGGGGTGCCGGTGATAAGCGCGGCCTGGCATTCCACAAATCGTTCGGCACCCCGGTTGCCCTGGTCGCGGAGGTGGACGCCGGTGAGGGCGACTTCCAGGTCCGGAAAATCACGGCGGCGGTTAACTGCGGTACTGCCATCAATCCGGATATTGTCGCTGCGCAGGTGGAGGGCGCCGTCGGCTTCGCCCTCTCCACCCTACTGCGTAATCAAATAACTTTGGATAAAGGCCGGGTCGTGCAGAGTAATTTCCACAACTTTATTCCCACCCACATCGCGGATATGCCGGAGGTCGAAGTCCATATTGTCCCTTCCACCGGCACCCCCACCGGACTCGGCGAACCGGGCCTGCCTCCCCTGGCGCCCTCAGTCGGTAACGCGATTACCGCAGCGACTGGCAAACGCATGTACTCCATGCCCTTCTTGATGACCTGACGATACAGTGCCTTCCGCCGGGAATCGTCTCCCGGTGGCAGGCCTGTGCCATACTGATTTCAGGTGCCCGGTGGGAGTTAAATTGCAGCTCTGGTACCGGGCAGTGACTGGAGAGGAAAGCATTAGGAAGTACGACTCATGGATGATGTCCGCAGTTTCCCGTCGAGCAGTTCCTGCAGCCAGATCCTGCCCCAGCTTTTTTCCCTGCTCCTGTTACTGGGCCTGCTTACGGCAGCGCTACAGGTTGTTGCCAGTGAAAAACAGCCTGCGGCAGATCCACAGCAAAATTTCCCCCAGGGACTCGGGCCAATCCTGGGCCGGGAACAGCGTATTGCCGGACGCCTGAGCGGCAATGGCAACCCGCTCGCAGGTTACCGGGTTAGCCTCCATGTTACGTACCCCGGGGTCGGTTACGACCTGGTGCTCGATACCACTACTTCCCGGCTGGATGGGAAATTCGACTTGCACCTTCGCTTGCCACTGATCCTCTCACACAGGCTTGATCCCATTTACTATGTCATCGCAAAAAAACACACAGCGATGCTGGCCAGCGCAATCGGGTCTGGTCGCCGGATCCCGCGGCAGATAGAAATCAACGAACGCACCACTGTCGCCACCGGCACCGCCTTTGCCCAGTTCATTGGCGAAAAGAGTATCTCGGGAAACCGCTACGGTATGCTCAATGCCGTGCGCATGGCCGCGAATATGGCCAACCCCCGCACCGGTGCCCTGGCTTCGGTGCTGGCGAACTCCCCCAATGGCACAGACACCTCAACCCTGAGGACCTTCAACTCCCTGGCCAACGTGGTGGCCGCCTGTATCGCAGATGCGGGTTACTGCCAGCTGCTCTTTGCCGCTACCACGCCAGCAGGTGGCGAGCGCCCGAAGACCGTGTTGCAGGCGCTCGCAAACCTAACAAGGTACCCGTCTTATCCCAATTACCCGAAGAACGCAGATGACCCGATCTTCCTGCTGTCCCTCGCTTCACCGATCTACCGACCGCTGCGCCTTGAACGCCCGACAAACTGGCTGCTGTTCCTGAAGTTTACCGGGGGCCAGTACAGCGAGCAGGATAATGACAACCTGATTAACGGCCCGGGTAATATCGCCCTCGACCACCGCGGCTTTGCCTGGATCAATGACAACTATGTCCCGGCCGCCCCCACGGATTTTGCCTGTGCTGGCCAGCGCCTGCTCAAGTTCTTTCCCTGGGGTGAGACCTTTCCCGGCTCCCCGTACTTCGGCGGCGGCTTGAGTGGCGCCGGGTACGGTATCACCCTGGACACCAGGGGCAATATCTGGGTAGGAAATTTTGGGTTTGAGGCAGAGGCCTGTGCCGACGGCACCATCCCACCTGCCCCCGGGAACAAGATACCAGCGACCCATAACAGTGTGTCCCTATTCCTTCCGAATGGCGTCCCGATATCACCATTCAGGGGGTTCACGCAGGGGAAGATATTCTGGCCCCAGGCGACAGTATCAGACCGCAAAGGCAATATCTGGGTCGCGAACTGTGGTAGTGACAGCATCACTGTCATTCCGGAGGGGAACCCCTGGCTGGCCCGCAACATTGCACTGCCCGGCGGAGGTACCGAACCCGACTCGCAATCCCCGCTGCTGAAACCCTTCGCCATTGCCATCGACCCACAGGGCCGCGCCTGGGTAACCGGCAACAAAGCACAGGAAATCTATATCGTGTCCCTCGACGGTTCAGTCGATACCGTCGATTCCTCACAGGTCTCGGTTTCCTGGCCGATGGGGATCTCCAGTGACAGCCGGGGAAACATGTGGGTATCCAGCTCTGATACCGTCAATATCGTCTGTATCGACCCGCTGGATTCGCAGGGTGGAGAGAATCCCTCGGTAATCTTTTACCCCGCGGACGGAGGCAAACCAAAGCAATTCAACCAGCGCGGCGGGCTGACGATACCCTGGGGCAGCGCAGTGGACGGCGAAGATACCCTGTGGGTGTTCAATTTCGGCCGCGTGCCACTAGAGGACGCCGACGACGACCAGGAGTGGCCGGATACCGGCATCACCCGCCTCTGTGGCATTGGCAGCTGCCCCCATGGGCTGGGCCTCGGGGACGCGATCTCCCCCGACACCGGGTACACCAGTGACGCCCTGGAACGAATTACCGGAGGGGCTATCGACCCCTCCGGCAATATCTGGTTGCTCAACAACTGGCGCAAGGACGGGCCACTGTTCTACAGCACCAATCCAGGGGCTAATTCATTTGTGATCGTACCGGGTGCCGCCAAGCCAGTGAAGACCCCATTAATCGGGCCGCCAAGAACTTTTCACTGAGTCAGGCAGATAACAAAAAGGGCGAACCACCTGGTTCGCCCTTTCACTTCGAGGCAGGAAAAGGCCAATCAGCCAGTCATTGCCCGCACCATGGTAATCATCACACCGGCAGCCACTGCCGAACCAATCACACCAGCCACGTTCGGGCCCATGGCATGCATCAGCAGGAAGTTGTGCGGATTGGCCTCCAGCCCGATCTTGTTGGATACGCGCGCCGCCATGGGCACCGCCGATACACCAGCGGAACCAATCAGGGGGTTGACCTTGTTCTGGCTGAAGACATTCAACAGCTTGGCCATCAATACGCCCGCCGCAGTGCCGATGGAAAAGGCCACGATACCCAGCGCCAGGATCCCGAGTGTTTTCGGGTCCAGGAATTTGTCTGCTGCCAGCTTGGAGCCTACGGAGAGGCCGAGGAAGATGGTGGTAATATTGATCAGCGCATTCTGGGCGGTATCGGACAGGCGCGCTACCACGCCGCACTCGCGCATCAGGTTACCGAAGCAGAACATCCCCAGCAGCGGCGCCGCGTCCGGCAGGAACAGGGCTACCAGGATCAACAGCAGCAGGGGAAAGGTGATTTTCTCCCGCTTGGTCACATGGCGCAGCTGCACCATCTCGATACGACGCTCTTCGGGGGTGGTGAGCGCGCGCATGATGGGCGGCTGGATCAGGGGTACCAGGGCCATATACGAGTATGCGGCTACTGCAATGGCACCCAGGAGGTCCGGAGCCAGCAAGCTGGATACGTAAATTGCCGTGGGACCATCCGCGCCGCCGATAATACCGATGGCCGCCGCATCAGCAATGGAGAAATCCATTATCCCGGCCACTGATAACCCCACCGCGCCCAGTACCGTGGCAAAGATACCGAACTGGGCCGCCGCGCCCAGGAACAGGGTACGGGGATTGGCCAGCAGCGGGCCAAAGTCCGTCATCGCGCCCACGCCCATGAAAATCACCAGCGGCGCCACACCGGAGGCAATTGCCACGTTGTAGAAGTTGTACAGCATGCCGTTATTGAAACCGGCATCCGTCGCCAGCTCCGCCGCCCGCGACTGTAAGGCTGCCGGGGCATTAGCCAGCGCCTCCTTGAGTGCATACAGGGAGTCAGTGGCACCAACCCCCAGCAACTGGGCCATCTGCCGCAGCATTTCCGGGTCGCCCGATACCAGTGCGGTTTCTGCCGCGGACAGGGCCAGGTTAGCACCAGGGATATTGGCGAGTATGCCGCCGAAACCGATGGGAACCAGCAGCAGTGGCTCGAAGTTCTTGCGGATGGCCAGGAACAGCAGCGCCAGTCCCACAAGGATCATGATGAACTGGCCACTCGACATCTTGTAAGCGCCGGAGGCCAGCCAGAGATTAAGTAGGTTATCCACACATGCCCCCGTTTAAGCGATCTTCAGCAGGGCATCGCCCACGGCGACAGAATCGCCTTCTTTTACTGACACTTCCGTCACCGCACCGGACCGCGGCGCACTGACCGCAGTTTCCATCTTCATCGCCTCGAGGACAACGATGGTCTGTCCCTCGGTCACCTGGTCACCGGGTTTTACCAGTACCTTGAAGATATTGCCGGCCAGCGGTGCGGACACCGGCTCGCCGCCGGAGGTGGGGGCCGCCCCAGAACCTGATGGCGCCGTGCTGCCGCCGCTGCCCACCGGTGCAATACCGGTCAGGTCACCGCCGTCGGCTACAGTCACGGTATAGCTCTGGCCCTCGACGGAGACCGTATAGACCTCTTCGCCCTTGTCATTGGTAACCGCGCTACCCTCATTGCCGGTGGGCACCGGCTCAAAAGCGTCCGGGTTGTCCCGGTTCTTGAGGAACTTCAGGCCGATCTGCGGGAAGAGCGCATAGGTCAGCACGTCGTCGATCTCGCGCTCGCCCTGTTCCAGCCAGATCTCTTCATCGCTGGCTTTTTGCTTCAGCTCACCGGTGAGCCTGTCGAGCTCCGGCTCCAGAAGGTCGGCAGGGCGACAGGTTACCGGCTCGCCGCCCTCCAGTACGCGTTCCTGCAGCTCGCTGTTCACGGGCGCCGCTGTAGCGCCATATTCGCCCTTGAGCACCGCGGCAGTTTCCTTGGAGATGGTTTTGTAACGCTCTCCGGTCAGTACGTTCAGCACCGCCTGGGTACCGACGATCTGCGAGGTGGGGGTCACCAGGGGGATAAAGCCCAGGTCCTCACGCACGCGGGGAATTTCCTCCAGTACTTCATCCAGTCGGTCGCCGGCGCCCTGCTCTTTCAGCTGGCTCTCCATATTGGTGAGCATGCCACCCGGTACCTGGGCGACCAGGATGCGTGAATCCACCCCGCGCAGGGAACCTTCAAACCTGGCGTACTTCTTCCGCACTTCGCGGAAGTATGCGGCAATCTCTTCCAGCAGGTTGATATCCAGCCCGGTATCCCGCTCGGTCCCCTCGAGAATGGCAACCACGGATTCTGTGGGGCTATGGCCGTAGGTCATGGACATGGAAGAGATAGCGGTGTCGATATTGTCAATTCCCGCCTCGATACACTTCAGCGCGGTAGCAGTCGACAGGCCGGTGGTGGCATGGCACTGCATGTGGATGGGAATATCCACCGCGTCTTTCAGCCGCCTGACCAGCTCGTAACCCTCGTACGGGCGCAGCAGGCCCGCCATATCCTTGATGGCAATGGAATCTGCGCCCATATCTTCGATCTGGCGCCCCAGGTCTACCCACAGGTCCATGGTATGAACGGGACTCACGGTATAAGAGATGGTGCCCTGGGCGTGCCGCTCCTGCTTCTTCACAGCCTTCAGGGCCGTCTGCAGGTTGCGCATATCGTTCATGGCGTCGAATACGCGGAATACATCCACACCATTTTCCGCAGCGCGTTCGACAAACTTCTCCACCACGTCATCGGCGTAATGGCGATAGCCAAGGATATTCTGGCCGCGGAACAGCATCTGCTGTGGAGTATTCGGCATGGCCTTTTTCAGTTCACGGATCCGCTCCCAGGGATCCTCACCCAGGTAACGGATACACGCATCGAAGGTGGCCCCGCCCCAGGACTCCAGAGACCAGAAGCCAACCTTGTCCAGTTTCTCCGCAATGGGCAGCATATCGTCGAGCCGCATGCGGGTGGCGAACAGTGACTGGTGAGCATCGCGCAGGACTACATCGGTAATCCCCAGTGGCTTTTTAACCTCAGTCATGGGTTATTTCTCTCGCTATCTATTCGGGTTTATCTGGCAGTCGCTTGAAAAATAAGATCAGCGGCGTTTGCGATGCTGATCAATGGCGGCCTTGATAATTGCGCGAAGGCGCGCATCGTCGGTGGCGGGACTGCCGGCAGCGGGAGCGACGGGCTCCGCTTCGGGAAAGTTACGGATAATAATGCGGGACATGATACTGGTGCCGATCACCAGCAGAAGCAGGAATGTAAAAACAATTCCCATACCGAACAGTGTGATGTCCAGTCCCTGTTGCAATAGCGTTTCTTCCACGCTTGCCCCCTGATTTCCACTTTGGCGGGCGCTATTATCAATACAACAACCTTTTAAAATCAAATACTTATTAGTTACAGCCGCAACCATGAATTACATCCCGGAAGACACGCAAACCGCACCCACAAACTGCCTTAAATGACATTACGCACTTTTAATTAGTAGACGCGTCATAGCACTGGTAAAATAGCCGGAAACCACCCCACGGCCTGCCATGGGGATGAATTGCATCACCAAGCTGGCACCGCAGAATCATGACCGATAAGTCCCACAAACACACCCCGCTGATATACCAGGCTCCCATGGAAGGCGTTATCGACCATCACGTCCGGGCCCTGCTGTCCGGGATTGGTGGCGTGGATATCTGCGTGACCGAATTCGTCCGTGTGACCCATACGCGCCTGCCGCGCAAGGTCTTTACCCGGCTTTGCCCTGAACTGGCAGCCGGTGCCCGGACCCGCCACGGTGTACCGGTCCGGCTGCAGCTGCTCGGCGGCAACCCGGAATCGATGGCCCTGAATGCCTCCCGCGCTGTGGCTTCCGGTGCCCGGGCCATCGACCTGAACTTCGGCTGCCCGGCCAAGTCGGTCAACAACAGTGACGGTGGCGCCTGCCTGTTACAGAGTCCGCACCGGGTCGAGAGTATCGTGGCGGCCGTACGAGACGCCGTCCCCGCTGAGATACCGGTCACTGCAAAGATCCGCCTGGGATACCAGGACCGCTCCAGCTACATGGACAATGCCCGCGCCGCGGAAAACGGAGGCGCCTCCGAACTGGCCGTTCATGCCCGCTCCAAGGTAGACGGCTACCGTCCCCCGGCATACTGGGAATATATTGGTGAAATTCGTGAACAGCTCGCGATACCAGTCATTGCCAATGGCGATATCTGGACCGTGGCGGACTTCCAGCGCTGCCGGGAGGTCACAGGGTGTGACGCCTTTATGCTCGGTCGCAGCCTGCTGGCCCGGCCCGACCTGGCATTGCAGGTCAAGGCGCACTGCGCCGGACATGAATACACCCCCCTGCCCTGGGGCGAGGTCGTCCAGCTCCTGTGGAACTACTACCAGGCCACCCGCGACGAATACCCGGCCAAATACCTCGGCAACCGGGTCAAGCAGTGGCTGGCCTACCTGAAACTGGCCTACCCTGAGGCACAGGTCTTCTTTGATGGCTTCAAGCGCCTTCGCGACCAGGGGCCCATCGAACAGGCCTTTGCCGAAGAGCTCGCTGCCAGCATGGGAGAGACCGCGGCAGCCTAGTGGGCCGTAAGTATAGTTCGATCAAAGTTTGCTTCGCCAAATCGTCCGGCCCTGCGTTGAGAAACGCTTGAAGCAACGCTACTATCCCAGCGCTTTCTCGCCTTGATCTGATCGCTTTGGCGGTGTGCCTTTATTACCGAACTTGACGAGCGTCCCACCAGCCAATCCACACCCAATAGCGGCCTGGCCGGTCCCCCGGCCCGGTATGCGAAAGTGACATGGATTTCACCAGCAAACCGGATACTGATTTCAGGCCAGTAGAGGACCTCGATAAGGACGAGGCCTCCGAAGAGGCCCGCGCGTTACGCGAGGGCATCAACTACCACGACCACCTCTACTACGTTAAGGGCTCGCCGAAAATTTCGGACGCCGAGTACGACAAGCTGTTCGCACGACTGGAAGACCTCGAACAGGAATTCCCGGACCTGCGCACCGACGACTCCCCCACCCGGCGCGTGGGTGTCTCACCGGTCAGCAAACTGGAAAAGATCTCACACCGGAAGCCCCTGCTGAGCCTGCAGGCAAAGCTGGATGCCGATGATGTCCGCACTTTCCTGGAATCGATCCGCAAGGCAGCAGACAGGAAATTCCCCCGCCTCATCCTGGAACCCAAGTTCGATGGCCTGTCGATCGAAGTCGTCTATCGCGAGGGCCAATTCGAACACGGCAGCACACGCGGCAACGGCGAAACCGGCGAAGATATATCCCACAACCTCAAGACGATTCGTACCCTGCCGCTGTCATTGCAGGATGTTGCACATGCCCCAGGCCTGCTGGCTGTTCGCGGTGAGGTCTATATGCGTAAAAAGGGCTTTACTGCATTGAACCGCCAGCGGGTGGAAAGTGGTGAAGAGCCCTTTGCCAATCCGCGCAATGCTGCAGCGCCAGTATGAATCCCGGCAGGCAGCCGGCAAGCCTGTCAGCGTGTTCTTTTACGAAATCCTCGAGATGGACGACGAGCGGCCGCAATCCCACCAGAAAGCGCTACAGAAACTCTCCGACTGGGGTCTCAGGACCAGCCCACTGAACAAGGCTGCCAGTTCGTTTGAGGAGGTCAGGGACTATCATGCGCAGTTGCAGGGAAAGCGGGACGAACTGGATTTCGAAATCGACGGCATTGTCATCAAGGTGGACCAGGTCGAGTTGCAGGAAAAACTGGGAAACCGCGACCGTAGCCCCCGCTGGGCGCTTGCGTGGAAATTCAAGCCCCGGGAGGAAACCACCACAGTCGAGGATATCGTCGTCCAGGTGGGTCGAACTGGCATGCTGACACCGGTAGCCCTGCTAACCCCGGTGGATGTGGGGGGCGTCACTATCAGTCGCGCTACGCTCCACAATGAAGCCGAGGTCCGGCGTAAGGATATCCGGGTCGGTGACACCGTTCGTGTTATTCGCGCCGGCGATGTGATTCCGGAAATCGAAGAGCGAATAAAGCGTCCCGGAAAGAAACGCGCTGAGCCATTCAGCATGCCCGGGCACTGCCCATCCTGCGAAGCGCCAGTCTCCCGCGATGGCGCCTACTATCTCTGCACAGCGGGGCTCGCCTGCCCCGCCCAGCTACGGGGGAGAATTCAGCATTATGCCGGGCGGGACGCGATGGATATCGATCACCTGGGCGCAAAGGCGGCCAGACAGCTGGTTGAGCGCGGCCTGGTGCACAACCTTGCCGACCTCTATGGGCTTGCTGTGGAAGACCTGAAATCCCTGGAGGGGTTTGCCCGGCGCTCTGCGAAGCAATTGCATGACGCAATCCAGGCGGCCCACAAGGCCCGCCTGGACCGTTTCCTGTACGCATTGGGAATCCCCCTTGTCGGACAGCGGGTCGCGCGGCAACTGGCGCGGGAGTTCGGGAAACTGGACAAGGTCGCCTCCGCCAAAGAGGACGACATCTCAGTGATCGACGGTATCGGCAGCGAGATCGCAATGGCCACCACCGCCTTTTTCCACGACAGCCAAAACCGGCAAATCCTGCGGCGCCTGCAGCAGCAGGGAGTTGAGGTTACACCCATGCCACGGCGGGACAGGCAGCCCCTGGAAGGTAAGACTTTCGTCTTCAGCGGCGCCCTGGACAGGCTGACCCGGGACGAGGCCCGGGAGAGAGTCGAGGCACTGGGAGGCCGCGCCACGTCCAGCGTCAGTGGCGAGACCGACTACCTGGTAGTGGGTGAAAACCCGGGTAGCAAGCTGGACGAAGCCAAAGAACAGGGCGTGCCTTGCATCGACGAAGAGGAGTTTTTCAAGCTCATGGATGAAAGCTGAGCAGGCAGCAAGACACAGGCAATCACTCTTCTATAATCCCGTCTTAGCACCAGTATATCCGGGGAGTAGCAGCAACTGAGGGCCCCTCCCTGAATCCGGCAGTGGCAGTATACCATTTGAAATCAACTGACCTCCCCAAATGACGGTTCATAACAGTGAGATCGCGGATTGCTTCGAGAAACTGGCAGACCTGCTGGAGATTGAGGGTGCCAACCAGTTCCGGGTGCGTGCCTACCGCAACGCCGCGGGCACCATCCGCGGCTACCCGAGAAGCATGTCGGACCTGCTCGATGACGGCGAGGACCTGAGCGAGCTACCGGATATCGGCGACGACCTCGCAGGGAAAATCAAGACGATTGTTGAAACCGGTGAACTTCCCCTTCTCAAGGAGGTGGAGGAGCGGACTCCGGAGGCCCTCAGTGAGCTGATGATGATCGAGGGCCTCGGGGCCAAAAAGGTCAAGGCGCTTCATGATGCACTCGCTATCAACAGCCTCAAGGACCTTGAGAGAGCTGCCGAGGCCGGCGAGATCCGGGAAGTGTCCGGATTTGGCGAAAAAAGTGAAGAAAAAATTCGTAGCCGCCTGGAAAAATATTCCGGTGAAGAGAAACGCACTCGCCTGATTGATGCGGAGGAAGTTGCCAGGCCACTGGTCCAATACCTGAAAGAGGCCGAGGGACTCAAGGATATCATTATTGCCGGGAGTTACCGGCGGCGAAAAGAGACGGTGGGCGACCTGGATATCCTGGTGACCGCAAAGCAGGACTCGTCGGTGATGGATCACTTTACCAGCTATGACGAAGTCAATGAGATCGACTCCAAGGGTAAAAAGCGCTCAACCGTGTTTCTTCGTTCCGGCATGCAGGTGGACCTGCGGGTCGTTCCCCAGGTCAGTTTCGGCGCGGCGCAGGTCTATTTCACCGGGTCCAAGTCCCACAACATTGCCCTGCGCAAGCTGGGAATCCGAAAAGGGTTCAAAGTCAATGAATACGGTGTATTCAAGGACGACGAGCGTATCTCGGGTAAAACGGAAAAAGCCGTCTATGAGAAGCTGGGACTGGAGTGGATTCCCCCGGAACTTAGGGAGGATCATGGGGAGCTTGAAGCCGCGCGAAAAGGAAAGTTGCCACAGCTCATTACCCTGGAAGACATCCGCGGCAACCTGCATGCCCATACCAGGGCCAGTGACGGCCATAACAGTTTGAAAGAAATGGCCGAGGCCGCCCGTGAACTCGGCTATGAGTATCTTGCGATTACCGATCACTCACAGCGATTGACTGTCGCCAATGGCCTCGACAAGAAACGGCTGCTGGCGCAGGTGCGGGAGATAGACAAGCTCAACGAAAAGCTCGACGGTATCGTGGTGCTGAAATCCAGTGAAGTGGACATTCTCGAAGATGGCTCCCTCGACCTGGAAGACACCGTTCTCAAAGAGCTGGACTTTACCGTTTGCGCTATCCACCACAAATTTGACCTTTCCCGCAAAAAACAGACCGAGCGCATTCTTCGGGCCATGGATAACGACTACTTCAATATTCTCGCCCACCCGAGCGGCCGCCTGATCAATGAGCGATCCCCCTATGAGACGGACCTGGAGAAAATACTGGAGCGGGCGAAGGAACGGAATTGCATCCTGGAACTGAATGCACAACCCCAGCGCCTCGACCTTACCGACGAGGGCTGCCGGATGGCCAGGGAGCTGGGAGTGAAAATTTCAATTGCCACCGACGCCCACAGTACCTCTGACCTGCAGCATATGCGCTGCGGTGTCGACCAGGCGAGGCGGGGCTGGCTGGAAAAAGCCGATGTGGTCAATTGCCTGCCACTGGACAAGTTGATGAAGCTCTTCAGGCGCTGAGCGCCGGTACCTTGCCTCCGCCCGTCGTCATGCTACTGGACACGACCCCAGATGCCCGAACTTCCCGACGTTGAAACCTATAGACGCTACTTCGATGCCACTGCGCTACACCAGGTAATCCGACAAGTGCGCGTGCCCGGACCCGAGCTGCTGGTGGAAACAAGCCCCCAGGGACTGGGCCGCGCTCTGCACGGGGCCAGGTTCACGCAAACCGAACGCCACGGCAAGTATCTCTTCGCGCTGCTGGACTCGGGTAGCTGCCTGGTATTGCATTTCGGCATGAGTGGAAATCTGTCTTATTCAAAGTCGGTCAAGAGCCCGCCGCAATATACACAACTCGAGATCGACTTTGATAGTAATTACCGGCTGGCCTACCGCTGTCCGCGTAAACTGGGGCGTATTGCTCTCACCGGTTCGCCTGACGACTGGATCCGCGACCGGGACCTGGGGCCGGATGCCCTGCGGATCAGTGAGGAGGAATTTCTCGGGCGATCCCAAAAGCGCCACGGACAGGTGAAGCCCTGGCTGATGGACCAGCACCAGGTAGCCGGTATCGGCAATTATTACTCCGACGAAATCCTGTTCCAGTCCCGTATTCACCCCGCCAGGTCACTCGACGACCTTGACGAGAGCAATCGCAAGCGGGTATTCAGGGCGATGCGAACCGTACTGAAACAGGCAATCGACTGCGACGCAGAGCCAGCGGCCCTGCCACAATCATACCTGCTGCCTCACAGGCACCAGGATGGGCAATGCCCCCGATGTGGGCGGGACCTTGAAACGCAGGCGGTTGGCGGGCGCACCGCCTGGTACTGCCCGGGTTGCCAGCCGGGATGATGTTTTCCGGGATGTCCTGGAAATTCAGGTATCGTGTTGCCGGGCAGAGTGAATGATCGCCTGGATCTCCGCCGCTTCCAGGGTCTCCTTTTCCAGCAGCGCGCTGGCCAGGGCGTCGAGTTGGTTGCGGTGCTTTTCCAGCAGGTCCCGTACCTTTTTCTCAATCCCGGAGATCAACTCACCGACTTCCTCATCAATCACCTGCGCCGTGTGTTCACTGAAGTCCTTTTGCTGGGCAATCTCGCGTCCCAGGAAAACATGCTCTTCACCGCGGCGAAACGCTACCGGTCCCAACCGCTTGCTCATCCCCCACTGGCCCACCATATGCTGGGCGAGACTGGTGGCCTGCTTCAGGTCCGACTCCGCCCCGGAGCTTACCTCACCGAACACCACCTGCTCGGCCACGCGGCCTCCCAGCATCACACCGATCCGGTCATACAGGTAGCTGGCCCGCAGGCTGTGCCGTTCCTCCTCGGGAATCTGCTCGGTGGCCCCAAGGCTGCGCCCCCGGGGCACAATCGTAGCCTTGTCGAGCGGATCGGCATGGGGCAATAGGCTCGCCGCCAGGGCGTGGCCAGACTCATGATAGGCAATGAGTTCTTTCTCTTCCTCACTGATTACCATCTCCCGCTCACTGCCCAGAACAACCCGGTCGCGGGCCTTGAGCATGCGCTCCATATCGACTTCCGCGCGGTCATCCCGCCCCGCCAGCAGCGCGGCCTCATTGATCATGTTCTCCAGATCGGCGCCGGAAAACCCCACCGTCAGCGCTGCCAGGCGCTCCAGGTCTACATCCTCACCCAGCGGTGTATGGCGGGAATGGGTCTTGAGGATAGCGAGGCGCGCCTTCTTGTCCGGCAGGTCCACGGTGATCTTGCGATCGAAACGGCCCGGCCGCATCAGCGCCGCATCGAGCACATCCGGGCGGTTGGTGGCTGCGATGACCACCACTGCCTCGTGGGGATCAAAACCATCCATTTCACCGAGGATCTGGTTAAGTGTCTGTTCGCGCTCATCGTGGCCACCACCCAGCCCGGTCCCGCGGGCCCGCCCCACCGAATCGATCTCATCGATGAATATGATCGCCGGCGCCTCTTTCTTGGCACTGGCAAACATATCCCTGACCCGCGAGGCCCCGACGCCCACGAACATTTCAATAAACTCGGAACCGCTGATACTGAAGAAAGGTACGTCACTCTCCCCTGCCAGCGCCTTTGCCATCAGCGTCTTGCCAGTACCGGGAGGACCCATCAGCAGGATACCCTTGGGGATTTTTGCGCCAAGCTCCCGATAGTGCCCGGGATCCTTCAGGTAGTCTGCTATTTCGCGCAGGTCACGCTTGGCATTCTCCAGGCCCGCGACATCCTCGAAGGTCACATTTGATTCGCCACGTTCAAATCGCCGTGCCCGGGACTTTCCAAACCCGAAAGGACCCGTGGTGCCGCCCCCGCCGATTCTTGCCTGCATGGCCCGTCCGGCGAACCACAGCAGGCCGATAATCAGTAACAGTGGCATCAGGCTGATCAGGAGCGGCGTCCAGTTGTCACGCGGGACCGGCTCGGCATTGATCTCGACATTCCGGTCTTCGAGCAGTGGAATCAGGTCGGGGTCTTCCACAGGTGGCTTGGTGGTCCGGAACTCCACCGCGGCCCGATCCTCACCACGGGGCACCGGATAGGTATCAGCACCCACAAACCGGCCGGTGATCTGTTCACCACTGAGGGTGACACTTTCCACCTCCCCGGCCCTGACCTTCTCCTTGAACTCGGTATAGGAGAGCTTCTGGCCAGTCTCTTCCTGGCGGGAGGTCGTCCAGTAGGAAAAGGCCAGGAAGAGCAGGAGCATCCAGATCAGGTAGCCAGCAAGCGGAGACTGGGGCTGGCCTGTCGGCACGCGCTGTTTGTCTTGCTTTTGCTCGTCTGCCATACGAAATCCGCACTGCCTGCACAGCCGCCACAGGCGACAATTGAAGGGAGTACGGCGCCCCCCGGAACAGCGGGGCCCCGGCACTCTCCCCAGTATAGGTCCCGGCGCTATGCCCCACAGGCGGCCCATCACAACTATCTTGTAATAAGGGCTTGCAAACTCCCGCCCAGCAGGGCAGAATGCGCGCCCTATCGAGCTGAACCGGCAACCCCCGGGGAAGCGGCCGGCTCGGTAACTTGCGGATTTTTAAGGATTTTTTCTTAAAAATACTTAAAAAAAGAGTTGACGAAACAAACCCAACTCTCTAATATTCGCAATCACAACGACGCGCTCGTAGCTCAGCTGGATAGAGTACCTGGCTACGAACCAGGCGGTCGGAGGTTCGAATCCTCCCGAGCGCGCCATACAAAGAAAGCCCCTTCCGAAAGGATGGGGCTTTTTTTGTATGGCCCGTTTGTGGAGGTAAGAACCACCGCAGGCTCGATCAACTCGCGCCAGCGAGTTGAGACCGAGCAAAGCGAGCCCGTAGGGGCGAAACACGCCAACGCGTGTTTCGAGTCCATCCTCCCCCTCTTCCCTGCACCGTCCTTCCCAAGCTCCCCGAAAGGACGGGGCTTTTTCTGTATGGCGCGCTCGGGCGTTGACGACAAATTTGTCTGGAACAAATTTGGACGCCGAAGGCGCCCATGGGGTGAGCGCCAGGGATGGCGCGAATCAACCTCCGCAGGTTCGATCAACTCGCGAATGCGAGTTGAGACCGCGCAACGCGCGCCCGCAGGGGCGAAACACGCCAACGCGTGTTTCGAGTCTATCCTCCCCTTCTGTCCCTGCACGGTCTCACCGAAGCTCCAGGAAAGGATGCCCCATCTATATGGTACGTTTGGGCGGTGACGACAAATTTGTCTGGAACAAATTTGGACGCCGAAGGCGCCCATGGGGTGAGCGCCAGGGATGGCGCGAATCAACCTCCGCACGTTCGATCACCTCGCTCCAGCGAGTTAAGACCGCGCAACGCGCGCCCGCAGGGGCGAAACACGCCAAAGCGTGTTTCGAGTCTATCCTCCCCTTCTGTCCCTGCACGGTCTCACCGAAGCTCCAGGAAAGGATGCGCCATTTATATGGTACGTTTGGGCGGTGACGACAAATTTGTCTGGAACAAATTTGGACGCCGAAGGCGCCCATGGGGTGAGCGCCAGGGATGGCGCGAATCAACCTCCGCACGTTCGATCACCTCGCTCCAGCGAGTTAAGACCGCGCAACGCGCCCACGGGGCGAAACACGCCAGAGCGCGTTTCGAGTCCGCCCTCCCCTCTAACTATCACTACCATGCCCCCAGAGATCCACCACACAACTATCCAGAAGCGGAACCCACCACAAATGTCGCCCTCAAACTTAATTGAGGCAAGTACGCCCCCCTAGCACTCATGACAGGGAACGTTGTGGTAAGCAATCCATATCAGCACTTCTACAATCCCGGGTTCCTGCACGACCGGCGTCTCCTCGTCTCACTGGCGCTCGCCCTCAGCCTTCATAGCCTATTCATTGCCATACCCCTGCAACAGCAACAGCTGCTAAATAACAAGAGCATCCATGTAACCTTGACCCAACCTCCGGCCACAGGCTCAACAGGCACCGCTCAGCAGGATTCAGGAGCAAGGAAAGACAGGACGACAAAACACCCACCAGTAACCGCACCGAACGAGAACACCGAAAAGCCCGCTACCCCGGAAGCCCCCGCAGACAGCCTCGAGCCCCGACAAGAAACACCAGCTCCTCCAGCCAGCAAAGACGCGGCAACCCAAAAGGCAACACAAAAGGTGGTGAGCGAGCCTGTGACGGCGGCGCCGGCTGAACAACCCACAACCGCCGACAGCCACCAGGGCGCCAAGACCAGGTCGACAGTTTTTGACCCACGCCTGGCCCGTCAGCTGGAACAGGAACGGAACAAGGTACAGAAATTCAAAAAGCCGGAAGCCGAGTTAATGACGGCAACTGGCACATTTGTCCAGAATGGCGACTACTGTGCAGAGATCAGGAAGATATTGGTCGGAGACCCTGACAGTAATATCTATCAGGACTTCAAAATAAAATGTACGAAACGGAGACGGCCCCAGGAGGATATAGACCGGCTGGCTGAAAAGTATGGGATTCCCTGAACAGAGCAACACAGCGAAGCTGGCGGGGGCGAGCGGTCCGAGTCCCGGGCCATGGATGGCCCGAATGGCCTGACTGTGCCGCGCAGCGTTAGCAGAGCGCCGCCCGGCTCATCGACAGGCATAAAATAGCCCTGACCGTGTTAGCGATCAGGGCTTTTGGGATAGAAGCCTGTATGCAGGGGCGATGGGCTGTTGAGTCGCCATCCCTGGCGAAGCTGCAGATTGTTCGACCTGGCCCCGGCCCGGCCATCCATGGCCGGTCGCTAAACCGTGCACGAAGCTGTGCTTCGCCTGCGCACGGTTTAGCCCTACTCTGATCGCGGCACATCCATGTGCCGCGCCCCTGCGGGCAGCCTGGGGCTGTCCAAATCGGCTGTCCTGCCGATTTGTCACAATGCTAGGCACCAAGGTTATCGACAGGCATAAAAAAAGCCCTGACCGCGTTAGCGATCAGGGCTTTTGCAATTGAAGCCTGACGATGACCTACTCTCACATGGCGAATCACCACACTACCATCGGCGATGTTGCGTTTCACTTCTGAGTTCGGCAAGGGATCAGGTGGTTCCACAACTCTATGGTCGTCAGGCAAACTGGCTTGGGCTGGTGTCGGTCTTACGGGCTGTTTCTGTGCCCTGCGCTACCTGTTACCGCCGTTTGCATGATCTTCCGATCAACGGTAACCCCAAATAAGTCGGTGAAACATTCTGTAGTAATACACCGCAAGTCGTATGTCTCTTGCTCACAGTCCATCGGCTTGCGCCAATCGTCAGTAACCATCTCTGTTGTATGGTCAAGCCTCACGGGCAATTAGTACTGGTTAGCTCAACGCCTCACAACGCTTCCACACCCAGCCTATCAACCTGGTAGTCTTC
>NZ_JBISER010000010.1:0-184627 GCF_044383805.1 Microbulbifer sp. JSM ZJ756
AGGCTCGCTATGGGGCTCCCAGGATTGCCCGAGAGCTCTTGGATGCAGGGGTCCCTTGCTCAACCAACTATATCGCTGGAATTATGCATAAAGAGCATATCCGTGCGAGGAATGGAAAAGGTTTTCGTTATAGCAGGCCCGTCGAAGGTAGAGTCAACGTTGCTACCAACCTGCTGAAGCGATGCTTTCAGCTAAATCGGCCTAACCGTCGCTGGACCAGCGACACTACCCACATCTGGGTTAGAGATAGATGGTTGTATCTCGCCGTGGTGATGGACCTGTATTCGCGTCGCATCGTCGGGTGGCGCTGGATACCCAGATGACCGAAGAGCTTACGCAGCGGGCATTGAAGATGGCCCTGCAGCATAGGGAGTCAAAGCCAGGCTTGATCGTGCATTCAGACCGGGGCGTTAAGTATCGAGCCCAGGGGTATCAGGACCTGCTAATGGCGAATGGCTGCAGATCCAGTATGAGCCGCCAGGCCAATTGCGGGGACAACGCCGCAATGGAGTCCTTCTTCAGCCGCCTGAAGCTAGAGCTGGTATACGCGGGGCATTTTAAGAGTGTCAACCAGGCGAAGGCTGAAGTGTTCGAATACATCGAAGTTTTTTACAACAGGGTACGTAGACACTCTACACTGGGATACATAAGTCCAGCTGAATATGAGCGCAAATGCGCATAGTTATAGTGTCTACTTTTTGTGGGTAAGGCCACCTTTTTTGACTCAGAGGAATAAATGAAGAAGCTACTTGTACTATTTTTTTTGTGCTCTCAAGCAATCGCATCTGAACCAGGTATCTCACTTGAAAAAATCGATAATAAAGTAGACTTGGGCGAGTATCTGACAATGATTGTAGATACCGTAAAAGACAGCAAGAACCGGATTCGCTTCTTTAAGGCTGAGGAGCTCTACGAATACCACTGTTATGAAGATTGCGGGTATATCTTTCTGACCTCTGCAACCGGCCCGGACCTACCGTATGAGTTCTTCCCGTATCGAGTGATTGGGGCCAAGGATATTAAGATATTGCCTTATCACGGCAATGAAACATGGCGTGACTACGGTTTTGAATGTGGTTGGAGGCAAAGCCAGTATACTGAACTGGAAATTAAAGACTATACGAATAAAAAAAGGAACTTTGCTCTTGTTGAACTGAGCATTCCCGCCAGCGACGAGGGTGAGCTCAATTATAATTCTGTGAAGTTACAGTTGATGGAAAAGCGCTCTGAGAAGCTGCCTTATAGCGCGATACCGCCGGGTTGTGCTACCGATCTGGTAGGCTAACAACAACTAGCTGCAGCTGATGCCTTGCTTTGTGCGATTTTTGTGCGGCGGCTGCGCACCCATTTTCGTGTAAACTGCGCATAGGGAAGATCGCCCTCTGCGGGCAGCATTATGTGAAATCTAGATGAGCTATTTAGTAAGAGTAATAACTGGGCTATCGGCAATAGCGTTGCTGTTAGTTCTAGTCATGGTTTTGTTTGCGTTGGCACCGTCGTTCCTGCTGGAGTACTGGATGCTGGCAGAATTCATGAGTGGTGATTGGCAATCCTCTAGTGACACAATTGATTACATTTTAAGATTTTCCGTGAGCTTCTGGATGATAGTTGGCTTCAGTTACCTGTTCGGTGCGGCGGTTTATCGCTTTCTAAGAGTCTCATTCGGAAAAACATGGATGATCGTACTGGAATCGGGCCGCAGGAGCTATTTCCCTGCGTTCTGGAAGTTTATTCTCGGGTCGCTGCTATATTTTCTGCTGGTTACCCTTACCCTGTGGCTTCTTCCGTGAGCCATGGCAGCCATTGCATGATAATCGCAGGCAGATTGCTCCAGCGCTTTGGGTAGCGGCGGCCAATGGAAGGATCAAAGTCCTTCTAGCATGGTGAGAAGATCCGGGAAGGGCGCGATTCCAGCAAGGTGTGCGGACTCCCAGGCGTGCCGAAGCGCGGTTTTTATCCTGGGCACAGTATTAGGCAGCCTCAGCCCACCACTTGCCCCCGTGCTGCCCGGCTCCGGCGTGTGGGCGCTTGCAAGGTCCTGGCTGGGATCATGTTTTCAACTACATTGGCGTGAGCTTGCCTGTTTTTGATCCGGGTAGCAGCGGCGCCATCGCCAGCTCTTTTGAGCGGAAAGGCGTTTGCCAAGTCTTGACGTAAGCCCCCGGATCTGTGCAGGTATTCCGGCTTTGATACACGGTGAGGATACAAGCCATGACTAAAAAAGCGCCAGAAGCTGGTGGGTACCCCGACAGGTTACAGAACTTCGAAAAGCACGCCCGCACCCTGTCATCGGCACAGCCCGCGGTAATGAGTGCATTCTGGGACTTGCACAAGGCGGCGGTGTCTGGGGGCGCCCTCGATTCGAAAACGAAGGAGCTGATAACACTGGCAATCAGCGTTGCTACACATTGCGATGACTGCATCGCGCACCATACACATGACGCGCTTGAAGCCGGCGCCAGCAGCGAGGAAATTGCCGACGCACTCGGTGTGGCGATACTGATGGGTGGTGGAACCAGCGTGGTTTACGCCACGCACGCCATCAGAGCGCTGGAGGAATTTTCCGGCCCGGCAGGATAAGTAGACCTACCCGGGTAGCCGAATGGGTGACCGCTGCTGGCCTGGCTGGTTGCAGCTCTTTTGCACTATTAGCCGCAGAATAGTGAGAGCTACGCATTTGCAGGTGGTTTACCCTTGGGTATCTTGTATGAGTGCGTTGCGGCAGGGGGTTTTATACAGCACCAGCTAGCCGGGGTATAGATGACAGGGTGTGATGAAGAGCTGGATGCCAGTGCCGGGCGTGAACGGGGGACGCTGATCGCCGTTCTCGCCATCAACGCCGTGATGTTTGTGATTGAGCTCCTGACCGGTGTGCTGGCGGAATCAACGGCGCTGATTGCCGATTCCCTCGATATGCTCGCCGATGCCACCGTATACGCCATCAGTCTTTATGCGGTGGGCAGGGGCAGTCAGCTTAAGCGGCGTGCCGCACGCCTCAGTGGAGTACTGCAGGTTACCCTGGCGGGGCTGGTGCTGCTCGATGTGCTTCGCCGTTTCCTGCTGGGCAGCGAACCAACCAGCGGCCTGATGGCGGGGATGGGCATCGTGGCGCTGGTTGCCAATGTGGCCTGCCTGCTATTGGTTGCACGCCAGCGCCACGCCGGGATACATATGCGGGCTTCCCTGATCTTTTCTGCCAATGACGTGATCGCCAACCTGGGCGTTATTGTGTCCGCGGGGCTGGTATGGCTGCTGGACAGTCGCTATCCCGACCTTGTGGTTGGCCTCGTCATCGCGATGGTGGTTTGTCGCGGTGGTATTCAAATTCTTATTGAGGCTGGTGAATCCCACACTGGCCGCTGATGAGGCAGCTGTGCGTCCGCACCGAGCCAGACGAGGCCCGCCCCTGTAGCCCAGGCCGCTGGTGGGCCGGGCAGGGCAACGGTTGTTGTGCGCCTTTTGCCACTTGCTCCCGGTGCGGCTGGGCTATGTTACCCCTAGCAATCTCCCCCGCCATTTCGATCCCGAGGATAAGACCCGTGAGCAAGGACGACCGCAAGCCCACCACCAATGATGCCGGCATGCCGGTGCCCAGTGACGAATACTCCCTTACCGTTGGGCCGGATGGCCCGATCCTGCTGCAGGACCATTACCTGATCGAGCAGATGGCCAACTTCAACCGGGAGCGGATTCCGGAGCGCCAGCCCCATGCCAAGGGTTCCGGTGCCTTTGGCTATTTCGAGGTGACGCAGGATGTGACCGCCTACACCAGGGCGGCGGTGTTCCAGCCCGGTACCAAAACCGATACTGTCATCCGTTTTTCCACCGTGGCCGGGGAGCGGGGCAGCCCGGATACCTGGCGGGATCCGCGGGGCTTTGCCCTGAAGTTCTACACCAGCGAGGGTAACTACGACCTGGTGGGCAATAATACGCCGGTGTTCTTTGTGCGCGACCCGATGAAGTTCCAGCACTTTATCCGGTCCCAGAAGCGCCGTGCCGACAATGGCCTGCGGGACCACGATATGCAGTGGGACTTCTGGACCCTGTCGCCAGAGACCGCGCACCAGGTCACCTGGCTGATGGGGGACCGGGGCATCCCAAAAAGCTATCGGCATATGAACGGTTACTCCAGCCATACCTATATGTGGGTGAACAAGGATGGCGAGAGGTTCTGGGTCAAGTACCATTTCAAGACTGACCAGGGCATCGAATGCCTCACCCAGGAAGAGGCAGACCGGCTGGCCGGGGAAGACGCCGACGTACACCGCCGCGACCTGTTCGATGCCATTGCCGGGGGCGACTACCCCAGCTGGACGCTCAAGGTCCAGCTGATGCCATTCGATGAAGCGGAGAAATACCGTTTCAACCCGTTCGACCTGACCAAGGTCTGGCCACACGACGACTATCCGTTGCAGGAAGTGGGCAAGCTCGTGCTGAATAAAAATCCCACCGACTTCCATACCGAGATAGAGCAGGCCGCGTTCGAAGTTAACAATACGGTCCCCGGTATCGGCTTCAGCCCGGACAAGATGCTGCTGGGCCGGGTGTTTTCCTATGCTGATGCCCACCGTGCACGTCTGGGGGTCAACTACAAGCAGATCCCGGTCAATGCGCCCAAGTGTCCGGTGCACAGTTACAGCAAGGATGGCGCCATGCGGGTGCAGAAAGTATCTGACCCGGTCTACGCGCCCAATTCCAAGGGCGGCCCGGCTGCGGACGGGGGGCAATATCCCTACCGGGAGAAGTGGTCCGCCAGCGGCGAGTTTATGCATGCCGCTTACACCCCCCATGCTGAGGACGACGACTTTGTGCAGGCCGGGACCCTGGTGCGCAAAGTGATGGACGATGCCCAGCGCGAGCGCCTGGTATCGAATGTGGCGGGCCACCTGAGGGCCGGTGTGACGGATGAGGTGCTGCAGCGGGCCTTCGGGTACTGGCGCAATATCGACAAGGATATAGGTGACAGGATTGAGAAGGCAGTGAAAGCCTGACAAGTCCCTATTCCGGAGGAACCCCGGATACGGGTGCCCACCTCCATCGCTGATAGCAAGGGATCGATTACCGGGAAGCTGATATGGCGTTTGTGGCCATTATTGCGCTGTATGTGTCACTGGGGATACTTGCGGCAGCGGGTACCATTGCCATTTCCGGGCGCCTGTTTGCCGGAGTGGGTGAGTGGGTTTTCTATAGCCTGCTGTTAATCCTGATCGCCGTCTTCTATCCCGTGTTCAGCGTATACTTCACCAACCCCGCTAGCTGGCCAACAAAACTGGTTGCCGCGGCCGGATTCGGCTTGCTGGGGCTGTTGGGCTTGCGGTTCGCCGGCGCCCTGGTGGCCGGGTACCTGCTGCACGGGCTCTGGGACTTGCTGCACGAAGCCTGGGCAGTTGCTGGCGTTGGCATCGGGCTTCCCCTGACTGAAATCCCGCTCGCCTACGGCTTCCTGTGCCTGGCGTATGACTGTTCAATTGCCACCTATATTCTCCGATGTCGATAAGCCTGGTTGGGGCAGCCGAGCACAAGCTGACCGGGAGTGCGCGACCAGCGGGGAGGGACGCAAGGCAGCTTGCAGCGTGGAACAGGTGAGGCCAGGGTGACCGGGGAATCCGCTTGCCATACTCGGCCATCACCATGGCGGCATCGCCCCGCCTGCTTGCACCTGCCATGAAGTGAGGGGAAACTTGGGGCAATGGTCGGCACAGACCGGCAGTTTAGAGGGGGCGGTATGAGCTTGGCGGTGTTTATCAGGGAGCTGTGGCTGTTTGGCGTCAAGCAGGCCTACGCCTGTATGTTTGGTGGCTTCCTGCTGCTGGTGATGATCGTTACCCGTTACTGGTACCCGCTGGAATCCCTGCACCGTTACGATTTTATTTTCCTGGCGGCGGTGGCTTTCCAGCTGTTCCTGCTGCTGTTCCGCTTTGAGACCCTGCGCGAGGCCCTGGTGATCGTGGTGTTTCACCTGGTGGCCACCGTGATGGAGCTGTTCAAGACCGCGGATGCAATTGGCTCCTGGGTATATCCGGAAGCCTTTGTGTTTGGCGTGGGTAATGTGCCCCTGTTTACCGGCTTTATGTACAGCGCGGTCGGCAGCTATATCGCCCGGGTATGGCGCATCTTTGATTTCCGCTTCACCGATTACCCGGGGCATTACTGGGCAGTGACGCTGGTGGCCCTGATTTACCTCAATTTCTTCACCCATCATTTCCTGCCAGACCTGCGCTGGCTGTTGCTGGCGATAACGGTCCTGTTATTCTGGCGTACCCGGATCTATTTCCGTGTCGAGCGGGAGCACCGCTATATGCCGCTGTTGCTGGGGTGGTTGCTGGTGGCGCTGTTTATCTGGCTGGCGGAGAATATCGCTACCTATGTAAACATCTGGATCTACCCCAACCAGTCCGCCGGCTGGAACCCGGTGCCGCTGGCCAAGCTGTCTTCCTGGTACCTGCTGATGTTGTTGAGCTTTGTGCTGGTATCGCTGGTCAACCGGGTGCGGGGCATCGGCGCCCGGGGCGGGCAGCCAGTGGCTGGGGCCGGAAAAAACGGCCTGGTTGCGCCGGCGCTGCAGGACTGACTGTTACCGGGCCAACAACAATACGGAGGCTGTGACACATGCAGAAGCCGGACGAGTTTATCGATTTGCTCAAGCTGCTGGTGCGTAGCCCCAGCGTGGTGGGTGCAGAGCACGCATTCTTCCGGGTACTCCAGCGGGAGCTGGAGGAGCGGGGTGCCGAGGTCACCTGGTATGAGGGGCTGCTGGTGGCACGGGGGCGCGAGCCGGAGTCGGTGATGTTTTCCGCCCATGCCGATCGCCACGGCCTGATCTGTACCGGCCCCAATGAATTCCAGTATGCCGCTTTTGTTGCCGGGCGCCGCTCCGACCTGCTGGGCAACTCGGTTTCCGAAAAGCTGATGCGGAAGATCGTCGACCGGTTCCACGGGGTGCCGGTGACGGCTTACGAGCCCTGGTCCGGCTCCTATCTCGGCAGCGGCGAGATCGACCGCGCCTACGTGTGCGAGTACCGCAATAACCTGATATTCGAGGTGAATGGCCTCGATCACCTGGTAGCCGGTACGCCGGTGGCGTTTCGTGATGGGCTGACCGTCGGGGATGGCATCCTGAGCGCGCAGCTCGACAATGTACTCACGGTGGCCCACCTGGTGCACCTGTTTTCCCTGGGGTTCCAGGGGACTGCCTTTTTCACCGCCCAGGAGGAGTCCGGTAGCAGCTGGCGCTACCTGCTGGAGTGGTTCCGCCGCTTCAACGGCGGCACTGACCGGCTGATTGTGGTGGATACCAGTCCCTACCCGGACCGTGCCACGGCCGACCAGCAGCAGGTGGCCCTGCGCCGGTGCGATGCCAACGCGGCTTTCCACGGGCCCACCACCACCATGCTCGAGGCTCTGTGCCGGGAGCACGGCATTGCCTACGGCTACAAGGATGCCTATATCGAGGAGCTGAATCGCCGGGCGGAGGCCGCGGGCCAGGAGCCGCAGTCACTGGGCAGTACCGAGCTGGGCCGGATTGTGGCGGCTTCCGAGGGCTTTGTGCAGGGTACCACCCTGCAGGTGCCCACTACCGGTTACCACACCATGGAGGAGTCTGCCTCGGTGGAGAGCAACGCGGCGTTCAGCCGGTTGCTGTACCTGGTGGCGCGAGCGGCCGGCGCCTGCTGAGCTGCCTCCCTAGCAGCAGTCCCAGTTGTACCAGACCCGGCTGAAGTCGCGCCGGGCCAGGTCCTGGGGGCGAATAAAGAAATTGCCCACCCCGGCGTCACCCCAGAGGATTTCCACCCCCTCACGGCTTTCGCTGTCCATCTGGAACAGCAGGGGCCAGGCATTTTCCGTTTCCCCTTCGCGCGGGTCATCCTGGGTGAAGTTGGCGTAACCACCGATGCGGCTGCCGTCGGCCTCGTTGCGGTCGAATAGCTCGTCCATGACCTCGTCGGGCAGGCTGGAGAGGTCGATACCGGTACGGCCGAAGCGGTAGTCAGCCAGGGCCGGCAGGCCGGATTCCCGTGAGAATGTGAGCGCATACTCATCCTGCAGGGGAAAGAACTCGGCATCCCGGGTGTCCGGCACATCCGGTTCCAGCGCAGCCGTGTCGCGCTCGATCACCGGGTGGTAAACCACGCGGTAATTGCTCGCCCGGTGTGCTTTGCCGGTGGCGGCTCCGGCGCCATCGAGCGGCAGGCCAAGCAGATCGTCATCGGTGATAAAGAACTGCAAAAGGCCGCTGTCCGGCAGCCCCGGGAAAGAGGGAAGCTCAGGGATCTCCTCAAAATTCAGTTGCGCCAGCAGGAACAGTGACCGGCCGTTGTCCGCCCGCGGATAGTCCAGGTCGCGGGGCCAGTAGGGACGGCCGCCGAACTTGCTCTGCCACGGGTGCAGGGCCGGTTTCGGCTGAGGGCTGATGGCGATGTATTCAAGCCTGAACTGCTCGAGGCGCCGGTCGATCTGCTCCAGCGCGGCGTCGAGCTCCTCCCGCGACAGGGTGGGTCCTCTCAGTGTGCCGGGTCCGGTATCCGGCGCGGTGCCAGGGCGGGCCTGCTGATCCCGCTTGCGTGCCCCCTCACTGTGGAAACGCTGGTAGAGGGAGATTGCGACCAGGATAAAAACGGCAATAGTGACAAAGGCGGATGTAGACATTCTCTGGGTCCAGGCTGGGGTACGGAGAGCCTAACAGCTAACGGCACGTCAATCACCACCGTGACAGCAGGGTAATTGTGCGTTCTTTTTTGCACCCTTAGCTGCTCCAAAATGGTCTGCCGTGCGTATACACCGGCTTTGGAGGAACTTTAAGGGGAGGGGGAATGAGCCATTCCATAGCGGGGCTGCTGCAGCGATTCTTTCGTATGGAGTCTGCCGGGGGAATATTGCTGATACTGATGGCACTGTTGGCGATCCTCATTGCCAATTCACCACTGCATTCGTATTACGACCTGCTGTTACAGACGCCGGTCGAAGTTCGGGTGGGCGGCTTCGCCATCGACAAGCCGCTTCTGCTGTGGGTAAACGACGGCCTGATGGCGGTTTTCTTCTTCCTGATCGGCCTGGAGCTGAAGCGCGAGTTACTGGAGGGAGAGCTTTCAGAGCCCTCGCGGGTGGTGTTGCCGGCGCTCGGGGCGGTCGGGGGGATGCTGTTCCCGGCACTGATTTACGTTTTTTTCAACTGGGATGACCCGCTCGCCCTGGAGGGATGGGCGGTGCCGGCAGCCACGGATATCGCCTTTGCCCTGGGTGTGCTGTCGCTACTGGGCTCCCGGGTACCGCGATCGGCAAAGGTGTTCCTGGCATCACTTGCCATCTTTGATGATGTCGGCGCCATCCTGATTATCGCATTCTTTTATACCGACAATATCTCTCTGGTGGCGCTGGCAACTGCGGCCGGGTGCATCCTGGTCCTGGCGGCGCTGGTCGCAGCGCGGGTGGAGAAGCGCCGGATCTACCTGGCGGTGGGGTTGGTGATGTGGGCCTCCCTGTTGAAGAGCGGCGTGCACGCGACACTTGCCGGTGTGCTGCTGGCGATGTTTATCCCGCTGCATTCCCGTCACCGGGAGGGCTTCTCACCACTGAGGCACCTGGAGCACGAGATTCACCCGATGGTGACTTTCCTGATTCTCCCCCTGTTCGCCTTCGCCAATGCCGGCGTGAGTTTTGACAACATGGATGCGGACTACGTTTTCCACGGGGTGCCGGTGGGTATCGCACTGGGCTTATTTGTCGGCAACCAGGTGGGGATCTTTTCCCTGTGCTGGCTGGGCGTACGACTGGGCATCGCCCGCCTGCCCGGTGATATGTCCTGGCTGACGCTATACGGCGTCGGTGTGACCTGCGGTATTGGATTCACCATGAGCCTGTTTATCGGCTCCCTGGCGTTTGAGGAGTCGGGCGTGGACCGCTTCTTTGATGAGCGTGTTGGCATCCTGCTGGGGTCCCTGATGTCAGGTGTCATCGGCTGGGCTGTGCTGCGATTTGCCTTGCGCGAGCGCGATGGCGTCACCGATGCCACCTCGGCGCTCAGTTCCGCCGGGTCCACCGCCGGCCGATAGCTCGGCTCCCTCATGGGGCGTCGGTCCCGGCGCCACATCGGCCCGTGACAGCCGGTAAATCCTGCTGGATGGTTCCGGTGTGGCTTGCCGTCGCAAAACGCACTGGCGTGCTTCGCCCCAGCACCCTGCCGCCCGACTACAATTCTCGAACCCGATGGGTAATCGGCCGGGGCGTTGAATCGGCAGCGCCAGCATTGAAACATGCTGGTGCCGGGCAGGGACTTGTATGGTTGGCAGGAAGCATACCGTTGCAATGGCGCCGGGCCGGCGAAGCGAGATAGCGCTGACCCTGGTGGTACTGGCAGTGCCGCTGTGCCTGTCGCTGTGGCTGCTTTCCATGGTAGGGACCGTGCGCGAACACGGCTCGCTGGAATTTGCCCTGCCCTGGGTGCCCAGTCTCGGTGTGTCGCTGGATTTCCTCGTCGACGGCCTCAGCCTGCTGTTTGCGTTACTGATCAGTGGGATCGGTGTTTTCGTAACCCTTTATGCAGGCAGTTATCTTGCGGGGCACGCATTGTTGCGTCGCTTCTATCTGTCGCTGCTGCTGTTCATGCTGGGCATGCTGGGCCTGGTGTTGGCGGGGAACCTCATCACCCTGTTCGTCTTCTGGGAAGTCACCACCATTGCCAGCTACCTGTTGATCGGTTTTGACCACTCCAGCGAGACGGCCCGGCGTGCCGCCTTGCAGGCATTACTGGTGACCGCGCTCGGTGGGTTATGCCTGCTGGCCGGTCTGGTACTGCTGGGGATGGTAGTCGGAAGTTACGACCTCTCTACCGTACTGGGACAGGGAGAGATCGTCCGCAGCCATGGGCTTTACGGACCGATACTGATCCTGGTGTTGCTGGGCGCGTTTGCGAAGTCGGCACAGGTGCCGCTTCACTTCTGGCTACCCAATGCCATGGCGGCACCTACACCGGTTAGCGCTTACCTGCATTCGGCAACCATGGTCAAGGCGGGTATCTACCTGATAGCGCGGCTGCATCCGGTGCTGGGATATACCGATCTGTGGATGTGGACGCTGACGCTGGTGGGGGCCGGCACTGCAGTGATTGCCGCAGTACTGGCCCTGCGCCAGACAGACCTCAAACTGGCGCTCGCTTATACCACCGTTGTCGCCCTGGGCACCTTGACCATGTTCCTCGGCTCGGAAGCATCGGTCGCGATCGCCGCAGCCATGACATTTATCCTGGTGCACTCTTTTTATAAAGCGGCACTTTTTATGGTGGTGGGGATCATCGATCACCAGGCGGGTACACGGGAGCTCGGCTCCCTGGGGGGACTGGCTGCACGTTTGCCGGTGACATTTATCGCAGCACTTGCGGCGGGCCTGTCGATGGCGGGGTTCCCGCCATTTCTCGGTTTTATTGGCAAGGAGCTCAAGTACGAGGGCGCACTGGCGATTGCCTCTGAGCCCCTGCTGGTGGCCGGCGCGGCCGTGTTCGCCAATGCGCTGATGGTGGCGGTGGCGGCGACGGTAGTGTTGAAGCCCTTCTGGGGTCGTTTGCCGGCCGGGCTCCGCTCGACACGAGAGGCGACGCCGGGACTGCTGGCCGGGCCACTGCTGCTCGCTGGCCTGGGGCTGACGTTTGGGCTGGCGCCGGGGCTGGTGGCAGAAAGTCTGGTGCAGCCGGCCGTCACTGCGGTCCTGGGGCGGCCGGAGACAGTGAAGCTGAAACTCTGGCACGGAATTAACCTGCCGTTTTTCCTCAGTGTGGTGACGCTGTTACTCGGCACGACGATCTTCCTCGGCCAGCGGCGGCTGCGGTCGGTGTTTGACAGGTTGGCACGCCTGCTACCTGTCAGTGCCGACCACAGTTGGGACCGGGCACTGGCGCTGTTCAGGCACCTGGCCACGGTACAGACTCGCTTTCTGCAGCATGGCATCCTCAGGCATTACCTGGCGGTGGTGTTTGCCAGTGTGGCGATCGTGCTGCTGTGGGTGCTGGCGGAAGGCGGTGTTTTATCGATGGGTTTGTCCTGGCCGGAACTCACGGTCAAGGAGTGGGCGGCACTGGTGCTGGTCCTGACCGGGGCCCTGTTTGCGACAACCAGTCGGGCGCCGTTGGCAGCGATCTGCAGCCTGGGAGCCCTGGGCGTGGGGATTGCGCTGATTTATCTCTTCTTTGGTGCGCCGGATGTCGCGATTACCCAGTTGTTGGTGGAAACCCTGTTCCTGGTGCTGGTGGCAATGACCCTGCACCGGCTGCCGGTACTGTCCGGTGCCCATATTGCTGGATTTCGCCCCTGGGACGCACTGCTGGCGTTACTGGTGGGCAGTGCTGTGTCCCTCACTATGCTCGCGGTCCTGGAACAGCCGTTTACCAGTCCCACCAGGAGCTTTTTCGAGCAGGCAGCAGTGGCGCAAGCCTACGGCCGCAACATCGTCAATGTCATCCTGGTGGACTTTCGCGCACTGGATACTTTCGGGGAGGTATTGGTGGTCCTGGTTGCAGCGGTGGGTGCTGCGTCGCTGTTGGGGCAGCGATTACGCGGCGGCAAAGCGGCAGGAGGGAAGCGGCAACCGTGAATTCGATTATCCTCCAGGGCGCGACCCGGTTGCTGGTGGCCCTGATACTCCTGTTTTCCGTGTACATGTTGCTCCGCGGCCACAACCAGCCCGGCGGAGGGTTTATTGCGGGCCTGATTGCCGCCGCGGCATTCATCCTTTACGCGCTGGCCTGGGGGATGGCCGCGGCGCGCGCCTCGCTGCGTGTGGCTCCCGCTCGCCTTGCGGCAGCGGGCGCGCTGCTGGCCGCCGCAGCGGGCTCACTGGCAGCGCTTGCGGGTTTGCCGCCCTTTACGGGGCTGTGGTTGTTTATCGGTGGCAGTGAAACCGCCAAGGGCATACCAATTAGCAATGTGTTGCTGTTCGATACCGGTATCTACCTGGCGGTGGTGGGTTCGGTGCTGACCCTGTTCTTTGTGCTGGAGGAGGACTGATTGTGGAGACGGCCCTGGCTGTACTGGTTGGTGCCATGACCGCTACTGGGGTTTACCTGATGCTGGCGCCAAATCTTTTACGTTACCTCTTCGGGCTGATTTTGCTTAGCAATGCGGCCAACCTGGCCATTTTTGCGGCCGGGAGATTGACCCGCGCCGTGCCGCCGCTGGTTCCCGAGGGCCTCGATGTCCCGCCCGTGCCGGTAGCCAACGCCCTGCCGCAGGCTATGATCCTCACGGCAATCGTGATCGGCTTTGGCCTGCTGGCCTTTACGCTGGCGTTGGTGGTCAGTTGCTACCGGCAGCTGGGCACATTGAATTCGGACACCATGCGCCTGGCGGAACCGCCCGCTGCGGGCGGGGAGCACTGACTTGGGCTGGTTGCTGGCGCTGCCATTCCTGTTGCCGATCGCCAGCGGACTGCTGGCTTTCGCAGCCAGGCGCAACACCGGGCTGGCTCGCGGTATCAGCCTGCTGGGTTGCGGCCTGCTGCTGCTTGTCACGGCCTGGATCTTTGCATCGGTTTCGCGGCAGGGGCCGCTCGTTGCCCAGATGGGTAACTGGCCTGCACCTTTCGGTATTACCCTGGTTGTGGACCGTCTCAGTGCGATCATGCTCCTGGTCACTGGCCTGGTGGGGCTGGCCGTGGGGGTATTTGCGCTCGCGGATATCGACCGGCGGCGCGAGCGCCTGGGTTTCCAGGGTTTTTTCCAGCTATTGCTGGCGGGTGTCTGTGGGAGTTTTGTCACCGGCGACCTGTTCAACCTTTATGTCTGGTTCGAGGTAATGCTGATAGCCTCGTTCGCACTGCTGGTGCTCGGGGGCGAGCGGCAGCAGGTCGATGGTGGCATAAAGTATGTGGCCCTGAACCTTGTTTCCACCCTGCTGATGCTGACCGCCATTGGCCTGGTCTACGGGCTTACCGGCACCCTCAACCTGGCCGACCTGCACCTGGCTATTGCAGCGCAGGGTGAGTCGGTGGCGGTGAACGCGCTAGCGGTATTGTTGATCGGTGCCTTCGGTATCAAGGCGGCACTGTTTCCGCTGTTTTTCTGGTTGCCGGCCTCTTATCACGTCCCCCCGGTAGCGGTGACGGCGGTCTTTGCCGGTTTACTCACCAAGGTAGGAGTCTACGCGCTGATTCGTACCTTTACCCTGGTGTTCCCTGCTGACCTCGAATTTGCCCACAACCTGCTGCTGGTAGCAGCGTTACTGACCATGCTCACAGGTGTTCTCGGGGCCGCAGCCCAGTATGAATTCCGTCGCATACTGGCGTTTCACATCATCAGCCAGATCGGTTTCCTGGTGCTGGGGCTGGCCCTTTTCACCCCATTGGCCCTGGCTGGGGCGGTCTTTTACATGATTCATAACATCGTGGCCAAGACGAACCTGCTGCTGATCAGCGGCACAGTCAGGAGAATGGCCGGAAGCTTCGAGCTGGCACAGATCGGGGGGGTGTACCGGGCCAGCCCATTGATGGCGACGCTGTTTTTTATTGCCGCGTTCAGCCTTGCCGGTTTCCCACCACTGTCCGGGTTCTGGGCCAAACTGCTTCTGGTAACCGCCAGCCTGGAAGAGGCGTCTTATTGGGTGGCCGCGGTCCTGCTGGTCACCGGGGCGCTGACGCTATTCTCGATGAGCAAAATTTGGGCCGAGGCATTCTGGAAGGAACACCCGGGCGGTGGGGCGCTGGCACTGGCTGCGCTGGGCAGGCCTGAGCAGTGGCAGCGAGTGGTGCCATCCCTGTTGCTGGTCCTGGTAACAGTAGCGATGGGGATCTATCCGGAACCCCTGATTACATTTGCCAGGGATACGGCAGATGAACTTCTGAATCCGGCTGGCTATATCGATGCGGTTTTATCGCAGTCGCCTGACTGATATGCGGAGGTAGTGGGGTATGAAGCTCTTCCTTTTAAACATACTGTTGGCAATCAGCTGGTCAGCCCTGACTGGAAACGCTTCACTGCTGAATTTCCTGGCCGGTTTCGCCATCGGTTATGCAGCTCTGGCACTGTCCCCGCTTGAGACCGGGGGACGGGATTACTTTCGGCGATTGCCAAAGGCCCTGGGACTACTCATTTATTTCCTGCGCGAGCTGCTGGTGTCTGGATGGCGCACGGCACGGGAGGTGCTCTCGCCCGTCCGGCGCAGTCAGCCACGGGTAATCCGTGTGCCAGTTGAATTGCGGGAGCGCAACCAGGTGTTGCTGCTGTCGCAGCTGATATCACTGACTCCCGGTACCCTGGTCCTCGATGTCTCGCCCACGGCAAACGCCCTGTATGTGCACACCATGTTTGTCGGTGATCCAGAGCAGTTCCGGCGGGAGCTTCGCGAGGGGCTGGAGAAGCGGGTGAGGGAGGTACTCGACTGATGTTGGAAGTTATTGTGGAGGGTAGGTCGCCACTGCTGGCGCTGGCGGCCAATATTGCCTCGTGGCTGCTGCTGCTGGCGCTTGGCCTGTGTTTCTATCGCCTGGCCCGCGGGCCGTCACTGGCGGATCGCGTAGTCGCCCTGGACGTACTGAATATCCTCGCTGTGGCTTACTGCGCTTTGCTGGCGATCGCTTCCGGACGGGCGGTGTACCTCGATGCGGCAATCGCGCTGGCATTGGTGGCATTCCTGGTGACGGTGGCGTTTGCCCATTTCGTGGAGCGCAGTGTGTTGCGGGAGCAACCCGAAACTGACAGGGGGAAAAACGATGTGGATCACTGAATGGCTGATTGCGGCATTGATTCTCGGGGGCAGCTTCTTCGGCTTTACCGCTGCTCTCGGGCTGGTGCGTATGCCGGATATTTACATGCGTATGAGTACATCGGGCAAGGCTGCCACACTGTGCTGTGGCCTGCTGCTGGCGGGTGTTGCGATCCTTTTCCAGGATGCAAAGGTCACTGCGCGGGCAGTGGCAGCAATTCTGTTCCTGTTGCTTACGGTACCCGTCGGCGCCCATATGATTGCGCGGGCGGCATTCCGCACCCGCTCACCCATGTGGGAGGATACGGTCCTGGAAGACGATCCCCGGCCGGCGGCGCCGGCCGAGGATGGCTGAAGTTTTGGCCATACTGAGCTTGGATCTACCGCGTATTCAGGCGCTGGCCGCGAGCCGCGTCTGCCGCTCTGGGTACAGTTCCGCCAGTACCTGCTCCACCCGCCGGTCCAGGCGCGCACTGACCTCGTCGAGCAGCAGGACGTGGCCCAGCTTGCGGCCCGGGCGCGGGGATTTTCCGTAAACCCACACACCCTCGTTGGGTGTCTCCGGAGCGGTATCAATGCCGAGCATATTGACCATGGCCGCCGGGCGATCGCAGTGGGTATCCCCCAGGGGCATATCCAGTATCGCCCGCAGGTGGTTGGCAAACTGGCTGGTGGCGGCGCCGCCCAGGCTCCAGTGGCCACTGTTGTGGACCCGCGGGGCCAGCTCGTTGACCAGCACACCGGAAGCGGTGACAAAGCATTCCATGGCGAGCACGCCCACATAGTCCCAGTCCCGCAGCAGTGTTTCCAGGTAGCGGTGTGCGGTATCCAGCTGTTCATCGTCCCGCTGTGGCACCGGTGCCCGTGAGACCAGCAGGGTGCCGTTCACATGCAGGTTTTCGGCCATGGCGTAGGTGCGGGTCTCGCCGCTGGCGCTGCGTACGCCAATGATGGAAACCTCGCGCGTGAAGGGCACGCCTTTTTCCACCACGCAGGGCAGGTTGCCAATCTCGCCGCGAATTTTTTCCAGCTGCGCCGGACTATCGATACGCCACTGGTTCTTGCCGTCATAGCCGCTTTCGCAGGCCTTGATAAACGCCGGGTAGCCGAGGTAACGGATTGCCCGGCTGATTTCGTGGGCGTCCCCGGCGGGGAGAAATGGTGCGACGGGAATCCCAGATTCCAGCAGTGAGAGTTTTTCCCGCAGGCGGTGCTGGGTCTTGGCCACGGCATCCGGACGCGGGTAAACCGGACAGAAATCTTCCAGCGCGCGCAGCAGGTCGAGGGGCACATCCTCGCGCTCGGTGGTGATTACTTCCGGGGAGCCAAGGGCCTGGTACAGCGCCGCGGGATCGGGGGCTTCACCTGCCCGGACGATTTCCCCGAGGCCTTTCACACAGGTGACATTTTCCTTTCCCAGCGCAATGAAAGCGAATTCCAGCCCGAGTGCCTGGCCCTCCTGAGCCATCATCCGGGCCAGCTGTCCGCAACCGATAATCCCGACACGGTGGTTCATGATTATTCGACCTCCAGCGGTACCTGTGCGCTCTGCTTTTCCCGCCAGGCGACGAGACGCTCTGCCAGTTGCTGATCGGCAAGCGACAGCATCTGTGCGGCCATCAGCCCGGCATTGAACGCGCCAGAGTTCCCCACCGCCTGTGTGGCGACGGCGATGCCTTTTGGCATTTGCACGATGGACAGGAGGCTATCCATCCCGGTCATGAATTTGCTTTCCACCGGTACGGCAATCACCGGCAGCGGGCTGAGTGCGGCGATCATGCCGGGCAGGTGAGCCGAGCCACCGGCACCGGCGATGATGACCTGGGTGCCGGCATCCCGGGCACGCTCGGCAAATTCCACCATCCGGTGGGGCGTGCGGTGCGCGGACACGACAGCCGCAGCGTGGGGAACTTCCAGGTCGGTGAGTGGCAGGGTCGCATTCTTCATGGTGGGCCAGTCGGAACGGGAGCCCATCACGATCATGACCTTTTCAAAATTGATTATTTCCACGTTGCGTTAACTCCAGTGTTGGACCAGTGCCAGGTAGGCCGGGATGGCCACCAGCACGTTGAAGGGAAAAGTGATTGCCAGTGACAGGGTGATCGACAGGCTGGCGTTGGCCTGAGGCAGTGCCACCGCCATGGCTGCCGGTACGGCAATGTAGGAGGCGCTGCTGCCGAGCACCGCCAGCAGCACGATGCCGCCGGGGCTCAGGCCCAGCAGGCTGGCGAGGGCGGCCCCCCCGGCGGCGCCGAGCAGCGGCATCAGTACGCCGAAGCTGAGCAGGAAGGCGCCCTGCCGGCGGATAGTGGGCAGGCGCTCCGCTGCCACCCGGCCCATCTCCAGCAGGAACAGCGCCAGCACGCCGTGGAACAGGTCGCCGAAGAAGGGCATCACCGATACGGTGCGGTCGCCGGCCCAGGCGCCGATGGCGATGCCTCCGAGTAGCAGGAGCACACCCTGGTTGAGGAATATCTCACGGATGATCTTGCCCCAGTCCGCGCCCCGGCTGGCGCCGCCGGTACTGGTTGCAGCTGTCCCCGCCAGCAGGATGCCGATAATGATGGCCGGTACTTCCAGCAGGGCCACGAACAGCGGGAAGTAGGCCTCGTAGTCGACCCCGCGGCTCTCCAGCAGGGCAATCGCCACGGCATAGGTGGCGACGCTCACCGAGCCATAGTGCGCTGCGGTGGCGGCGGCATCGATCCGCGACCAGCGGCCGATATAGCGGAGGATCGGGAATGCCACCAGGGGCAGCAGGGCGCCAAAGGCCACCACCGCCATGGATTGCGGCAGCAGGGTCGTGATGGGTGACTTGCTGAGGGCGGCACCGCCTTTCAGGCCGATGGCCAGCAACAGGAAGATCACGCAGGACTTGTAGAGACTCTCCGGCAGGCGCAGGTCGCTGCGCACCAGCTGGGCGAAGGCCCCCAGGATGAAGAAGCCGACTACGATATCCAGCTGCATGCTCAGGCCACCCCATCGCGGACGGTGGCCCCGGCCGGTGCCGCTGGCCGGGCGGCCCTGCGCTCCAGCGCCCAGTATGCGCTATTGACCAGCAGGACCAGCAGGCCGGTGCCTGCCAGGGCGTTACCGGTGATCTCGGCCGCATTGAGTGTGATACCCAGTGCCGCCACGGCCGTGCCGACGGCCATACCAAACAGGAGTTGGGCTTTTGTCATGGTTCCCCCTTGTCACAGTGTCCGAATTGGCGCGCATTATCGACAAGGGCTTTAATAGATAAAAATAGATAATTAATATACTTTCTATAGACTTTTGATTATAGGTGGCCAAATGGTCTCTCACCGCGTTCATGCCCATATCGGCACCGTGCGGCAGCTGGAAATCATCCTGGTGGTATTTGAGCACCGCAGTATCAGTGCCGCTGCGCGCCAGCTGCACCTGACCCAGCCCAGTGTCTCCATGCAGCTGGCCAAGCTGGCCGATGCAGTGGGGCTGCCACTCTACTATTCGGTGGGCAGGCAGTTGCGTTTTACCGAGGCGGGGCTGGCCCTGGTGGAGAGCGCCCGCGAGATACTGCGCTGCTATGAATACCTGGACCTGAAGCTGGCGAACCTGCGCGGGCTGGAGACGGGCAGCCTGCACCTGGCGGTGGTGACCACGGCGAAATACTTTATCCCCCACCTGATCGGTGAGTTTTACGACCAGCACCCGCAGCTGGATATCCGCTTTCGCGTGGGCAACCGGCGCCAGATCATCGCGCGGACCGCCGAGGACGAGGATGACTTCTATGTATTCAGCCATCCGCCGGATAACCCGGACCTGGAACTGGTGGAGTTCCTGCCCAACCGGCTGGTTGCCATCGCCCCGGAAAACCATCCCCTGGCGGGCAAGAAGGATATCCCGCTGGCGGAGTTCGCCGGGCTCCCGTTCCTGCGCCGGGAGGAGGGCTCGGGTACCCGGCATGCGATCGAGCGATTCCTGGAGCGCGAGGGTGAGGAACTCAATGTGCGCATGACCATCGAGAGCAACGAAGCGATCAAGCACGCGGTCATGTCGGGACTCGGTGTGTCCATCCTGTCCGAACACACGCTGGCTTTTGGTGGCAGTGCGGGGCTGGCAGTGCTGGATGTGCAGCAATTGCCAATCGATACGCGCTGGTACCTGGCGCGGCGTCACTCGCGCCCTCTGTCCCCGGCGGCCCGGAGCTTCCTCGAGTATGCGCGGAACCTGGCCAGCAAGCCGTTTGACAGCGGGCTGGGGTTGTCACCGGCAGGCTGAGTAAAGGCGCCGATGTGATTGCGCGAGTTTCCTGTGACCGGTCAGCGCCCGTCGGCGGGCCGGTCAGACAGCACCCAGCCGGTATTGGGCTCCACCCGCAGGTGGCGGGCGCGATCGCCGCGATAGGCGATAACCGACCAGCGGCCGTTCTCGAATTCCATCGAGGTGATCGGATGGTAACCCAGCGACCGCAGTCGCTGGCGCACGGTGGAAACTTCCAGTGCGATTACATCGGGTTCGTCCCCGTACAGGTCCTCGCTGTCATACAGGTTGATGTTGGGTTCGACCTGCGGATCCGGGGGGATGGGCATGGTGAGCCCCCCGGTGAGCAGGATGCTGGGCAGGATTCCGGACAACAGGCTCATAGCGCACTCCGAACCAACTGGAAAATATATGATTGGTAATGTGCGCCGCGGCGAATTCCAACAGGAATTTACCGGAAATATTATTTGGGGCTGACGCCTGTCTGCAGAGAGAAATTTACCAGCAATACCAGGTACGGCGAGGTATGCGCCGCAGGAGCTTAATCCTAGTGACCAGAGGCGTTGACTGGGGAGTGACGAGCAATCAGGGGGAGGGAGCCCGCCGCGAACGCGGCGGGAGGGTTTCAGTCAGCGGGCTTGTCGGAAAGAATTTCGCCGGAATTCGGGTCCACCTCAAGCTCACGTTTCTCGCCGGTTTTATAGGCCTCCACTTCCCAGCGCTCATCGCTGAGCGAGACTTCGATGATGGGAGTGTAGCCCTGCTGTTCCAGCTGTGTAAGCACTGTGGAAAGGGCCATGGCTCCGGGTGGTGGTTTTTCCTCATCTTCATCTGCGGCGAGTGCATGCGGCATTGAAGCCGAAGCAAAGAGAGCGGCCACCAGCAGGCTTCTCAATGGGTTCATGGAATCCTCCTGCGTGCAGGGGAGCCGGGGATGCGCAAGGCAACCCCGGCCGGGCAATGCCGGATCGCCCCGGGCGGGGCGGGCGTCTGTCAGTAGGAGTCCGGCATCTTGTCGAAGCGGCTCTCCATCATGCTACACCACTCATCGCTGCCGCCATCCGGGCCGTGGGCGCCATCGCCACCGGTGAGTTTGTCCATGGCCACGAACCATTCATCACTGCCGACTTCCGGCGGGCCGTCGGGGTGCATCTCGTCCAGTTTGGCTTTCTTGTCCGGCATGGCCATGACTTTCTGGTTCAGCCAGACAAACCATTGGTCGGTACAGACCTCCACCTCGGAGGTATCTCCCATTTGCGGGCCGGTGGTTTCCTGGTCGTCGGGCGAGGTGGCGTCACCGGGCATGTCCTGGGATTGGTCAGACTCGGGCATGCTGTCCATATCAGAGGTGCCGCCAGCATCCATGTCGGAAGTGCTTTCAGCCGGGGTTTCCCTCTCGAACTCAATGGTCTCGCTTTCGGTCTCGGCTTCCTCTTTGGGGCCACACCCGCCGAGGGCCAGGGGCAGTGCCAGAGCCAGCAGGGGCAAATAGCGGTTCATATCGTCTCCTCGGGTTCAGGGGTTAGCGTTCGGTGTTGTGATTCAAAGCATAGGTTGAAATATGCGACTTTGCAGGAAAATTTCCCGGCTCGCGGTGCCGGGGCAGGCGAAAGTTGACTTTGGCTTCATTAGAAATGAGAATCCTTCTCAAAGTGCAGTGCCGTCACTGTATCCACAAACAGTAAAAGGGACATTGGATGATCGCGCGTGTTTTCTGCCGTCTTACCACCGCAGCGGTGGCCCTGGGCGTTGCCATGGGCAGCGTTGCCGCCGAGCAGGTCAATATTTACTCATATCGCCAGCCGTTCCTGATCGAGCCGGTGCTGGACAGGTTCACCGAAGAGACCGGTATCGAAACCCGTGTGGTCTACGCCAGCAAGGGACTCAATGAGCGCCTGCAGCGCGAGGGGCGCAACAGCCCCGCGGACCTGGTGCTGACCTCCAATACCAGTAACCTGGTGGAGCTGGTGGACAAGGGGCTGACCCAGCCCGTTGAATCGGAAGTGCTGGAGGAGAATATACCGGCCCAGTTCCGGGACCCGGAGGACCACTGGTTCGGGCTGACCACCCGCGCGCGCCTGATTTATGCCTCCAAGGACCGGGTCAAGCCGGGGGAGATTACCCGCTACGAGGAACTGGCGGACCCGAAGTGGAAAGGCCGGATCTGTACTCGCAGTGGCAAGCACCCCTACAACCTGTCCCTGTTTGCCTCCATGATTGCCCACCATGGGGAGAAAGAGACCAAAAAATGGCTGGAGGGCCTCAAGGCGAACCTGGCGCGCAAGCCGCAGGGTAACGATCGCGCCCAGGTAAAGGCCATCAGTGAGGGTGTCTGTGACCTGTCGCTGGGCAACAGCTACTACTTCGGCAAGATGATCACCAACAAAGAGGAGCCGGAGCAGGTGGACTGGGCGAATTCTGTCAACCTGGTGTTCCCCAACCAGGAAGACCGCGGTACCCATATGTTTATCTCCGGTGCGGCGCTGACCAAGTATGCGCCCAACCGCGACAATGCGGTCAAGCTGCTGGAATTCCTCTCCGGCGAGCAGGCCCAGTACCTGTATGCGGAGAAGAACTTCGAGTTCCCGGTGCGTCCGGGGACGCAGCGCTCCGACCTCATCAACCAGTATATGGGTGAGTTCAAGGAAGACGATATCAGCCTGACGGAAATCGGCTCCCATGTGCCCACCGCGTCAAAGTTGGTGGATGAAGTCGGTTTTGACTTTTAGTTTGGACAAGGTGCCGGTCCACGGGCCGGCGATATAAGCTGTCAGATGATGGAAGCGCGGCCCGGGCGGGTCGCGCTTTTTGCGTATGGTGAACATGCAGAATAATTTCTCCGCCGCCGGGGCCGATGCCTCTGGCCGGAGCTGGCTGGTGCTCGTGGCCGCGGTGGCGCTGCTGGTGGCACTTCCGGTGCTGGCGATATTCTGGCTGGCGTTTTTTCCCGAGGAGAATATCTGGCCGCACCTGCTGGAAACGGTGTTCTTCCACTATGTGTCCGAGACCCTGGTGTTGGCGGCGGGAGTGGGCTTCTTCACCCTGGTGACCGGGGTGGGCGCGGCCTGGCTGGTGACCATGTGCCGGTTTCCCGGGCGCGGCTTTTTCGAGTGGGCGTTACTGTTGCCATTCGCCGTGCCCGCCTATGTTATTGCTTACGTGTACACCGACTTGCTGGAGTACGCCGGGCCGGTACAGGGGGCCCTGCGTGACTGGTTTGGCTGGCAGACGGCGCGGGACTACTGGTTCCCGGAGATCCGCAGCATGGGCGGCGCCATCGCCATGTTGTCACTGGTGCTCTATCCCTATGTCTACATGCTCGCGCGCGCGGCCTTCCTGGAACAGTGCGGCAGTATCCGCGCGGCCAGCCGGGCCCTCGGCTGTTCTCCCTGGCAGAGTTTCCTGCGGGTATCCCTGCCGATGGCGCGACCGGCCATCGCCGTGGGCCTGTCCCTGGTACTGATGGAAACCCTGAACGACTTCGGTACGGTGGACTTTTTTGCGGTGCGCACCCTGAGTGTGGGGATCTACGATACCTGGCTCAGCCGCGGCAACCTGGGCGGGGCGGCGCAGATTGCCTGCAGTACGCTGGTGTTTGTGGTGTTGCTGATCTCGCTGGAACGGCTCGGCCGGGCGCGCCAGCGGCACTATGTGCAATCGCCCGCGCGCAACGAAGATACCTATCGGCTGCGCGCAAGTGGCGCCTGGCTGGCGTGTGGTTTCTGCCTGCTGCTCCTTGTCGCCGGCTTCGGTGTGCCGCTGCTGGTGTTGGGCAGTTATGCCCTGGGGAATTTTGCCAGTTACTGGACGGATGATTTTATCGGCATCGCGGGCAACAGTTTTGCGCTGTCGGCCGGGGCCGCTGCCTGCACCGCCCTGCTGGGGCTTATACTGGCTTACGGCAAGCGCCTGTTTCCCACCCGCGCGGTCAGGGTACTGGTCAGCTTCGCGCGGCTGGGCTACGCCATGCCCGGCGCAGTGATGGCGATCGGGGTGCTGATTCCGCTGGGGGCTTTCGACAACACACTGGATGCGTTTATGCGCAGCCAGTTCGGGGTTTCCACGGGCCTGCTCCTGAGCGGCACGGTGTTCGCCATCCTGTTTGCCTACACGGCGCGCTTCCTCGCGGTCTCGGCCGGGGCGGCGGAAACCAGCCTGGAGAAAGTCACCCCGTCGATGGATCGGGCCGCCCGGGCCCTGGGCCGCAATAGCTGGCAGACCCTGTGGTATGTGCACCTGCCGCTGGTGCGCGCGGGACTGCTGAGCGGTGCATTGGTGGTGTTCGTCGACTGCATGAAAGAACTGCCGGCAACCCTGCTGCTGCGCCCGTTCGGCTTTGAGACCCTGGCTACCTATGTTTACCAGTTCGCCTCTGACGAGATGCTGGAGCGCTCGGCATTGGGCGCGCTGATGATCGTGCTGGTGGGGCTGCTGCCGGTGATCCTGCTCAGCCGCTCAATGGGACGGAAGGGGCGGGCGGCCGGGCCGGAGTTACTGCGGGAGACCGAGGCCCCGGCACTGTAGCGAGACTGGCCGGCGCTCAGGTGTGGCCGCGGCCCCGGGCAAATACCAGTGGGCCTTCCATGCGCAGGGCGATTTCCTGGCCTGGTGCAATGTCCACCGGGCTTTCCAGGTTGGCCTCAATGGTGCGACCGCCCGGCAGCCGGAAGCGATACAGGGCGCTGTCGCCGAGAAAGTGCTTTTCCACCACCTGTACCGTGACTGCGCGGTGGTGCTCGCCCGCGACCAGGTCGCCGCTGCGGGCGAAAATATCCACGTGGGAACCAGCGGGCCGGTCGGTATCACGGATCTCCACCTGTCCCAGTTCCGTATCCACCAGCCCTGGCTGCACCACCTTGCCCCGGAGCAGGTTGCCCTCGCCGACGATCCGCGCCACCCCGGTGGTGGCCGGTGTGCGGTAAACAGTTTCCGGTGTATCCCATTGCTGCAGGCGCCCATGGGTAATAACCCCGATCCGGTCCCCGGCAATAAACGCCTCGCTGCGGTCGTGGGTGACGATCAGTGCCGAGGTGCCGGTTTCGCGCAGGATATGGCGCACCTCCCTGGCAAGACTGCGCCGCAGCTCGGTATCCAGGTTGGAGAACGGCTCGTCCATCAACAGCAGCCGCGGGCGTGGTGCCAGGGCCCGGGCCAGTGCCACGCGCTGCTGCTGGCCACCGGACAGCTGGTGGGGGAAGTGGCCGGCGTATTCCTGCAGGTGCACAAGCTCCAGCATTTCCTCGACGCGGGCCCGCTGTTCCGCCCGGGGCATCCCCGCCAGTCCGAAAGCCAGGTTACCGGCGACGGACAGGTGCGGGAAGAGGGCGTAGTCCTGGAATACCACGCCCACCTGGCGTTTCTCCGGCGGCAGGGCCGCGGTGGGAGTGGAGATGACCTCTCCATCCAGGGAGATGCTGCCGTGGAAAATGGGCTGGAAGCCGGCAATGGCATGCAGCAGTGTGGTCTTGCCGCAGCCACTGGGGCCCAGCAGGCAGCCGATCTCCCCCTGGTGCAGGGTGAGGGAAACGGCTTCCAGGATCACCCGCTTTCCATAACGGCATTCCAGGTCGGCGATTTGTAATAGCGGCTGCACTCGGTTCACTCAATCAAACGAATCTTATTGCTGCAGGAGCCTGCTTCCAGGCTCCCGCGGGCGATTTGTAATATCGGGTTGCTGGACGATCAGGCCTGCTGCCGGCCCAGTACTTCCACCATCGCTGTGGTCAGCTGGCTGAGCTCCTCGCGCTCGATGATATATGGCGGCATGGCGTACACCATACGGCCGAACGGGCGTAGCCATACGCCGCGTTCGATCAGGGCCTCCTGTACCCGCTGCATGTCTACCGGCTCGCGCATTTCCACTACACCGATAGCGCCGAGGCTGCGCACGTCCTGGACGGCGCTGTTGTCGGCCAGCGGGGCCAGTTCGTCGCGCAGTTGGTTCTCGATTGCGCTGACCCGTTCCTGCCAGGGGCCGGCGAGCAGCAGGTCGATGCTGGCATTGGAGACCGCACAGGCCAGCGGGTTACCCATGAATGTGGGGCCGTGCATGAATACACCCGCCTCGCCGCGGCAGATCCCCTCGGCGACGCGGTCGGTGCACAGGGTGGCGGCGAGGGTCATGGTGCCGCCGGTCAGGGCCTTGCCCAGGGTAAGGATATCCGGGCTGATTCCGGCATGCTCACAGGCGAACAGTTTGCCGCTGCGGCCGAAACCGGTGGCGATTTCATCGGCGATCAGTAGCAGGTCGAACTCGTCGCAGAGTGCCCGCACGCGCCGGAGGTACTCCGGCGAATAAAACCGCATGCCGCCGGCGCCCTGGACAATCGGTTCCAGGATCAGTGCCGCCAGCTGGTGTTGGTTTTCCTCGATCACCTGGCGCAGTTCGGCGATATCCTCATCATTGCACGGTTCCTCGAATCGCGGACCCGGCGCCGGCGCGAACAGGTGCCCGGTGAGGTGACTGGCAAACAGGTGATGCATGCCGGTGACCGGGTCGCAGGTGGCCATGGCACCGAAGGTATCGCCGTGATAGCCATTGCGCAGGGCCAGCAGCCGGTTCTTTTCGCTCTTGCCCTGCGACTGCCAGTATTGCAGGGCCATCTTGATCGACACTTCCACGGATACCGAGCCGGAGTCGGCGAGGAAGACCCGCTGCAGTGGCTCGGGGGTGATGTCCACTAGCTTGCGGCACAGCTCGATCGCCGGCTCGTGGGTGAGGCCACCGAACATCACATGCGACATCTTCTCCATCTGCTCACGGGCGGCGCGGTTGAGTTCCGGCACGTTATAGCCGTGCAGGGCGCACCACCAGGACGACATGCCATCGATCAGGCCGCGACCGTCCTCCAGGTAGAAACGCACACCCTCGGCGCGGGCGACCGGATACACCGGCGGAGGGTCGATCAGTGAGGAGTAGGGGTGCCAGATATGCTTGCGATCGAAATCGAGATCCATAGAAACAGCAATGATTGTGGTGAGTGACAACCCCGTGGCGCGCCGGGGCAAAGGCGACATTGTACCGTTTTTGCGGGAGTAGCCCACGGCAGGGACCAGCGGCGCGACCGCGGCGGGAGCCGGTAAGGTCGCGTCGACAGGTCCCTGCCGCGGGGGAGGGCAGTTATCAGGCCAGCTCGCGCAGTACTTTCAGCGGCGGCTGGCTGACCGAGCTGCGGCAGGCCAGGGTGCCGGCGATGCCCACCAGCAGGGCGCCGGCAATGGGGCCGGCCAGCCACAACAGCGGGTGCAGGCTGAACGGCAACTCGAACACCCGCATCGCCAGTACCGCCAGCGTTGCCTCGGCGCCGATGGCGGCCAGCAGCCCGGCGGCGATGCCGAGGAGGCCGAACTCGATCACCAGGCTCTTCAGCAGCAGGCCGCGGCGGCCGCCGAGTGTGCGGATGATGGCCGCCTCCTGCAAGCGCTCGGCAATGCTGGAGCGCACACCGGAGATCAGCACCAGGACCCCGGCCACCAGCATCAGCGCCATCACCGACTCAATGGCCAGGGAGACCTGCCCGATGGTGTCGCGAATGCGCTCGATGATCTTGTCCAGCTCGATCAGGCTGACACTGGGGAAATTGCGTACCAGGTCGTTGACCAGCAGTTTCTGGTCTGCCGGTAGGTAAAAACTGGTGATATAGGTGGCCGGGAAATCATCCAGTGTTCCGGGAGCGAACAGCATGTAGAAATTGGGCCGCATACTGTTCCAGTCCAGCGAGCGCAGGCTGGCGATATGGGTCTCGACTTCCAGGCCGCCAATCGAGAAGCGCAGCTTGTCGCCCAGGGCCAGGTTCAGGCGCGCCGCCAGTTCCACCTCCACGGAGACGCCCTCATCAGCCCTGTCCCACCAATCACCGGCGACGATGCGGTTATCCGGCGCCAGGTTTTCGGTCCAGCTCAGGTTCAGTTCGCGGCGCAGGGCCCCGGCCTGCTCCGCGCGCTCTGTCGCCGGCACATCGTTGATGGCCACCAGGCGGCCGCGGACCATGGGATAGATTTCGGTGGCCGCGATGCCGTTCTCATCCAGCAATGCCTGCAGTCGCTCCACATCATGGGGAGCGATATTGAACATGAAATGGTTGGGGGCGTTCTCTGGCAACTGCATGCGCCACTCTTCGATCAGCGTGGTGCGGGCGAACACCAGGGCCAGCATCGCCAGCAGGCCGGTGCCAAATGCGGCGATCAGCAGGGTATTGAAGGCCGCGCGCCGCTGCAGGCTTCCCAGCGCGATCCGCCAGGCGCCGCCCAGGGAGGCCAGCTGGCCGCGCACCAGCAGCTGGTTCACCAGCGCGCTGCCACCCACCAGCAGGGCCATGCCGGCAAACAGGGCCAGGGTGATGGGCAGGCTGCCCGACAGCCACCAGATCAGCAGCAGCATACTGGTGGGCCCCATGACCATGCCCAGCCATTCGCGCCGGTCCGGATTGCTCCAGTCGCGGCGCAGGGTCTGCATGGGGTCGGTCCGGGCCAGCCGGAACAACGGCGGCAGGGCAAAACCGAAGGCGCAGGCAAATCCGGTAGCCAGGCCCACCAGCAGCGGGTTCCAGCTGCTGGGCGGCGGCTCCACCGGGAAGAAATCGGCCATCAGGCTGACCGCCTGGGCCTGGATCAGGCTCCCGATCAGCAGCCCGACGACAGTGGCACACAATGCCAGGGCGACCAGCTGGCCGATGTAGATCTGCAGCACCTTGGCGCGGCCCGCCCCCAGGCTTTTCATTACCGCCACGTAGGCGGTGTGGCGCAGGCTGTAGCGGCGCGCCGCCAGGCCCACTGCCACGCTGGCGAGCAGCACGGCCAGGCTGCCAGCCAGGAACAGGAAGCTCTCGGCCCGGTCCAGCGCAGAGGCCACCCGCGGCTGGCCCTCGCGCAGGTCGATCACCCGCTGGTGCTCGGTCAGGCGCGGCTCCAGCCACTTGAAGTAACTCTCCAGTGCCGCGTCGTCGCCGGCGAACAGGTAGCGGTAGCGCACGCGGCTGCCGGGCTGGATGATGTTGGTGGCGGGCAGGTCGGCGATATTCATCATCACCCGCGCGCCCATGGAAAACAGGTTGTCGCTGCGGTCGGGTTCGTGGTCCAGCAGGCCGGTTACCAGCAGTTCCGCCTCGCCCACCTGCAGCCGGTCGCCCATCTGCAGTTCCAGCAGCGGCAGCAGGCGCGGTTCCAGCCATACCTCGCCAGTGCCGGGTCCCTGCGACACCACCTCCCTGGGGGCATCGGCGGCGGTGCGCATTTCCAGGTGGCCCACCAGCGGGTAACCGGCGCTGACCGCCTTGATGGCGGCAAACTGGAACTGCTCGCCGGCGGAGAGCATGGATGCGAAAGATACTGTTTCGGCCCGTTCCAGGCCGCGATCGCGGGCCTCGTCGGTCCATGCGGGATCGACCGGCTTGCTGCTGCGGACGACCCGTTCGGCCGCCAGGAAGGTCTGCGACTGGATATGCATGGCGCGGGTCAGGCGGTCACTGAAGTGCGCAATCGCCGTTACGCAGGCCACTGCCAGCACCAGTGCGGTGGCAATCAGGGCCAGTTCGCCACCGCGCCAGTCGCGGCTGAGCAGTTTCAGCGGCAGGGTGGGGGTCGCGGCCATCAGGCAGATACCTCCGACAGGTTGCCGCCATCCCTCGGTTGCAGGTCGGCGCCCTGGATCTCCCCGGCGGCCATGCGCAGGTGGGAATGGCAGCGCTCAGCCAGGCGCTGTTCGTGGGTGACCAGTACCAGGGTGGTGGCGGATTCGGCATTGAGCTCGAACAGCAGGTCGATCACCTTCTCGCCGTTGCCGGCATCCAGACTGCCGGTGGGTTCATCGGCAAACAGGATGCCATCGTTACCGGAGAAGCTGGCGAACGCGCGGGCAATGGCCACCCGCTGTTGCTCGCCCCCGGATAGCTGCCGGGGATAGTGGCCCAGGCGATGCTCCAGGCCTACGCGCCCGAGGAACTCGGCGGCGCGCCCGGCGGCGTTGCGGTCGCCTCGCAGTTCGCTGGGCAGCATCACATTTTCCTGGGCGGTAAGGCCCGGCAGTAGCTGGAATGTCTGGAACACAAAGCCCACGCAGCGGGCCCTGACCGCTGCCCGTTGCTCCTCGTCCATGGCTGTGATCTCATCGCCCGCCAGCCAGATCCTGCCTTCGGTGGGCCGGTCCAGTCCCGCCAGCAGGCCCAGTAGGGTGGACTTGCCGGAGCCGGACGCGCCGGTGATGGCCAGACTCTCGCCGCGGGCCAATTGCAGGGAAATATTATTTAATAGGGTCAGTGGGCCCTCACTGGTGGGTACCCGGTGAGAGAGGCTCTCGGCCCTCAACATAGCGGACATGCGACTTCCTTAACCTTGCGTACTGTCTGGGATACAGGGATTCTTGTGCTTATACGACGAAAGCAGTGGAGAGTATGACATGACGACAGAATTTTTCCGGCAGCGACTCTGGCAGCTCGGCGTATGCCTGCTGCTGTTGGTCCCGTTGGGCCAGGCGGACGCGCGCGCCGGGGAGAAGCTGCTGGTGTTGGGCGACAGCGTCAGCGCCGCATACGGTATGGATGAGTCCCAGGGCTGGGTCGAGCTGATGCGCACACGGCTGCAGGAAGAGGGCCGTGATGTGGAAGTGGTCAACGCCAGCGTCAGCGGGGAAACCACCTCCGGTGGCCTGGCGCGCCTGCCCCGGCTGCTGGAAGAACACAGCCCCAGCTGGCTGATCGTGGAGCTGGGTGGCAACGATGGCCTGCGCGGCTACCCGCCGCGGGCCCTGCAGAATAACCTGCAACAGATGGTACAGATGGCCCGGGAGGAGGGCGCGGGTGTCCTGCTGCTGGGTATGCGCATGCCTCCGAATTATGGCGCCGCTTATACCAATGCCTTTGCGGCGGTTTACCCCGAGGTGGCGAAGGCGGAGGAGGTAGCGCTGGTGCCCTTTTTCCTGGAGCCGGTGGCGCTCGAGGAGGGCGGCATGCAGACCGATGGCATCCACCCGTCCGTGGCGGCACAGCCGGCGCTGCTGGAGCATATCTGGCCGTGTGTGGAATCGCTGATCGAGGGTGGGACCGTCGGGTCAGAGAAACTGTGCAAGCCCTGAGCGAAATGCGTACAATCGCGCACCTGAGCCGTGCGGGTGCATGGCCCTGACTTGTAGGGGCGGACCTGCTGTCCGCCCGGGGGCGTCCGCCCCTGGCTGAACCGGTCTGATAGAGAAGCACCATGTCCGAACTGGAAAACCGCCGCGAGCGGCTGGAATTCAACAAACTGCAAAAGCGCCTGCGCCGCCATGTGGGCCGTGCCATCGCCGACTTCAGCATGATTGAAGAGGGCGACAAGATCATGGTGTGCCTGTCCGGTGGCAAGGACTCCTATGCCATGCTGGATATCCTGCTTAATCTGCAGAAAACGGCGCCGGTGCGGTTCGAGCTGGTGGCAGTCAACATGGACCAGAAGCAGCCGGGCTTTCCCGAGCACGTACTGCCGGAGTACCTGGAATCACTCGGCGTCCCCTACCACATCGTGGAGAAAGACACCTATTCAGTGGTGAAGGAAGTGGTACCCGAGGGCAAGACCACCTGTGGCCTCTGCTCGCGCCTGCGTCGCGGCACCCTGTACGGGTTCGCCGAGGAGATCGGTGCCACCAAGGTGGCGCTGGGCCACCACAAGGACGATATCGTCGAGACCCTGTTCCTGAACATGTTCTATGGCGGGCGCCTCAAGGCCATGCCGCCCAAGCTGCGCGCCGACGATGGCCGCAATATCGTGATCCGCCCGCTGGCCTACTGCCGCGAGGAGGACATCGAGAAGTTCGCCGAACACAAGCAGTTCCCCATCATTCCCTGCAACCTGTGCGGCAGCCAGGAAAACCTCCAGCGCCAGGCCATCAAACAGATGCTGCGGGAGTGGGATCGCAAGTTCCCGGGACGCTCGGAGAATATCTTTGCCGCACTGACCCGGGTCTCCCCGTCGCAGCTGGCGGATACGGAGCTCTACGACTTCAACAGCCTGGAACTGGACCGCTCGCAGCCGGCCGCTAGCGAGCCGTCTGGGCGCTCAATTGAGCGGCAGGTGCACTCCTGGGTGCCTGGCGAGTGGGAGCCTGAGCCTGGGCAGGAAGAGGCGCCGCGCTATATTGACGCGCTGAATCTGTAGCGTCACCCAGAACCAGGCCGGTGTAGCTGCGCACATAGTCACGGGCGCTGGCGACTGGGCCGTGGTGGAAGTGGCGGTGCCACAGCTTGGCCATGGCGCGGATGTTGCCGTCTTCGACCCGCTCGACGCCGGCAGCGCGATAGATCAGCCAGGCGATTGCCGTTGCGTAGCGCAGGTTGGTGGTGAGTTCGCTGTGGGGGTGGTCAAGGAAGTCCCGCTGGCTGGCCAGTCCCCGAACCTTGGAGGCCAGGGCAGGGTAGTCAATCAGGAACTTGTCCCAGATTTCCCGGTGGGTATGGGGCTGGATCTGGTACAGCCCCAGGCCATGGCGCCGGCCGAGTTTCAGGTGGAAGCCGAGCTGTGATTCCTGCGCGGCCGTGCCCAGTAGCAGGTTTTCCATGCCGGCTGACCATGCCCGCAGATGCTTGAGTGTGGGACGAATGACCAGAAGCCGTAATTCGTCCAGACAAATGCCCATAATGGTGTCAGGTTTTTCCGTGTCTACCCCAATGTTTAGTTTGTGGTTTGAGTTGCCGCCAGCTAATGGGTAGATTTGCGCGCAATAAACACAAAAACCGGCCGCAGAACCTATCCGGAAGCTCGCTGGCGCAATAATTTGTATTCGTGCGTCGTGCCACGGGTCAGCTGCTGTGGTCACCAAGGATCAAGGAACCACCCTATGTCTGGACAATGGCTTATTGCGCTTACCTTTGTCGCCTACCTGGCGATGATCCTGGCCATCGGTGTCTACGCCTACCTGCGCACCCGTAACGCCAGTGACTACTTCCTCGGCGGTCGCTCGCTGCCGCCGGCGGTGGCGGCACTCAGTGCCGGTGCCTCGGACATGAGTGGCTGGCTGCTGCTGGGGCTGCCCGGGGCGGCCTATGCCAGTGGCCTGTCTTCGGCCTGGATTGCGCTGGGACTGTTTTCCGGCATTGTGCTGAGCTGGACCACCATGGCCCGGCGCCTGCGTATCTATACCTACGAACTGGACGACGCCCTGACTGTGCCGGCCTACCTGCACCGGCGGTTCAACCTGGGCCACCCCTACCTGCGCACGGTGTGTGCATTCTTTATCCTGCTGTTTTTCCTGTTTTACGTTGCCTCCGGCCTGATTGCCGGCGGCAAGCTGTTCGAGACAGTGTTTGGCTGGGACTACGAGTGGGCGGTGCTGATCGGTGCCGCGGCGGTGATCTCCTACACGTTGTTCGGTGGTTTCCTGGCCGTGTCCTGGACCGACGTGATCCAGGGCCTGCTGATGAGCCTGGCGCTGGTGGCGGTTCCACTGGTGGTGATCAATGATGAGGGCGGCTTTGCAGCCAGCTGGGGCCAGCTGCACGACAAGGTGCCGGAGCTGATGCACTGGATGCAGGACAACACCGGCCAGGCACTGGGTGTAGCGGCGGTGCTGAGTTCGCTGGCCTGGGGCCTGGGTTATTTCGGCCAGCCGCATATCGTGGCGCGGTTTATGGCGGTCCGCCGCCCGGAGGATGTGCCTGCGGCGGCCACCGTGGCGGCGATCTGGTCGCTGTTTGGTTTCCTCGGGGCCATGTCCGTGGGCCTGTTCGGCCACCTGGAACTGGCGCAGACACTGCCGGATGGCGAGCGCGTATTCATGGCGCTGGTGGAGGCCCTGTTCCACCCACTGGTAGCCGGTATCCTGCTGGCAGCGATCCTGTCGGCCATCATGAGTACCGCTGACTCGCAACTGCTGGTGAGCTCTGCCGCGCTGGCCGAGGATATCTACCATGTATGGTTCGGGCGCAAGACGACCCCGGAGGCGATGGTCAAGGTGGGCCGCTGGGCGGTGGTGGCGCTGTCCCTGATTGCCGTGGCGGTGGCCATGGACCCGGAATCCAAGGTGCTGGACGTGGTGGCTTATGCCTGGGCGGGCCTGGGCGCGGCGTTCGGCCCCGCCACACTGATCAGCCTGTTCTGGTCGCGTATGACTGGCGCCGGGGCGATTGCCGGCGTGATTGTCGGCGGCCTGACGGTGGTGGTCTGGCGCCAGCTGTCCGGTGGTATCTTCGACCTCTATGAACTGCTGCCGGGCTTCATTCTCTCTGCAGCTGCTATCGTGATAGTTAGTGCGGCGACGAAATGTCCCGCCGCGGTGGCAGCGCGCCACCGGCAGCTGTTGGGCTCCTGAGGGCGCCCGCCTGCCGTACGCGCTGCCGGGGCTGTCCGGACGGCGTGGGATACGCCTGTCCGGCAGCGTTCTCAGTGGCCGTCCCCGCCGTCGCATGCCGGCAGCGGGGCAGCTGTAGAGCGAAAAGGATGTCCATCCGCAGCGATTCGTTTAATAAGCGGTTGGAGATACTGAGTGATCGAAGTCCATGTCGGTGATATCACTCGATTGCAGGTTGATGTAATCGTCAATGCCGCCAACCAGCGGCTGGCCGGTGGTGGTGGCGTAGACGGCGCCATTCACCGGGCCGCGGGCCCGGAATTGTCCGAGGCCTGCCGCAAGTTAGGTGGCTGTCCTGTAGGTGAGGTACGTGCCACCCCCGCCTTCGAGATTCCTGTCAGGCGTATCTATCACACGGTCGGGCCGGTCTGGCGCGGCGGTAACCTGGGGGAACCGGAGTTGCTGGCGAGTTGCTACCGGCACTGCCTGGCCCTGGCCCGTCGTGAACATATCCGCTCGATTGCTTTCCCCGCCATCAGTTGTGGTGTCTACGATTACCCGCCGGAGCAGGCCGTGGAAATCGCCGTGGAAGAGGTGCAGTCGCACCTGGAGCGGGATACTGCACCGGGGCGAATCGTATTCTGCTGTTTCGATGAATCCATGGCAGAGCTCTACCGGTTGCAGCTGGATGCGGTGGTGCGGCGCTAGCCCGCCGCGTTGCGTGCGGACCCGGGGATATTGATTCCCGGGCGCCGCTGCCCGATGATTGGGACCTCCAGAAGAGAACGATAACAATACGAGGTGAGAGCATGCGCACGGCAGAGCAGTGGTTCGCGGAATATGGTGAGAGCCACCAGAACCCGGTAAACAAGGCGATTCACTGGCTGGCGGTGCCGGCCATCTACGCGACTGTAGTGGGGCTGCTGTGGGAGATCCCACAGCCCGGCTTTATGGCAGCCATATCCTGGCTGAACTGGGCCGTGGTGGCCCTGGTCCCCACGCTGGCCTTCTACCTGATGTTGTCTTTTCCCGTGGCGCTGGGCATGGCCGCGCTGAGTGCGGTGTGTTTCTGGGGCTGGGGCGTGGCCGACCGGATCGGCATTCCGGTATGGCAGACGGCGCTGGGAATCTTTGTGGTGATGTGGGTGCTGCAGTTTGTCGGCCACCATGTCGAGGGCAAGAAACCGTCTTTCTTCAAGGACCTCCAGTTCCTGCTGATCGGCCCCGCGTGGGTGATCGGTTTCGTCTATCGCGCGCTCGGCATCCGCTACTGAGCCAGTTGCCGGCCGGGCCGCTGCGGGCCCGGCCACACCGTTCTACCCGGTACCGGCAGTGCGGGCCGCGCTAGCGGTTGTAGTGCACCGGAACCTCCAGGGTTTCCTTTACTTCCTCCATCACCACGTAACTGGTGCATTCCTGCACCTCCGGCAGGGTCAGCAGTGTCTCGCCGTAGAACCGTCGGTAGGCGCTCATGTCGGCCACCCGCGCCTTGATCAGGTAGTCGAAGTTCCCCGACACCAGGTAGCACTCCTGTACCTCCGGCAGCTCTGCCACTGCGTTGCGGAATTCCTCGAATGCGTCCTGGGCCGAGCGATTCAGGCGGATCTGCACGAACACCACCAGCGCGGCATCGAGGAACTCCGGGTTGATCAGGGTGGTATAGCCCTGGATCACCCCGTCGCTTTCCAGGCGCTTGACCCGTTCTACGCAGGGAGTCGCGGTAAGGCCTACCTGGCGCGCCAGTTCGGCGTAGCTGGTGCGGCCATTCTTTTGCAGGACCCGCAGGATATTGCGGTCGATGGTGCTGAGTTCACTGGCGCGTTTGCGCATCTGGGGGCTCCGGGTTGGTCAGTTTGCTTAAAAAGCGGCCTTTTGAGTGCCATAAATAGTGGATTCCACTAGTTAAGCAGAAAATCTTACATAAATACACTTACTGGCTGTTCTTATACTGGGTGAAATCACAGAGACAGGGTGCTGAACCCGTCACCTGACTAAAACCGGCGCATCAGCCAGAACACTGGGAGAGATAACAATGTTGATCGGTGTACCGAAAGAGATTAAGAACCACGAATACCGCATTGGCCTGACGCCGGCGAGTGTTCGTGAACTCATCAGCCACGGTCACGAGGTGATCGTGCAGAAAGATGGTGGTTCTGCCATCGGCTTTACTGACGAGATGTACGAGCAGGCTGGTGCCAAGATCATCGACACGCCGGAAGAGATCTTCGCCAGCGCCGACATGATCGTCAAGGTCAAAGAGCCGCAGCCGCACGAGTGCGAAATGCTGCGCCCCGGCCAGCTGCTGTACACCTACCTGCACCTGGCCCCGGATCCCAAGCAGACCGAGCTGCTGGTGAAGTCCGGTGCCACCTGCATCGCCTACGAGACCGTCACCGACCGCACCGGCGGCCTGCCGCTGCTGGCGCCGATGTCCGAGGTTGCCGGTCGCATGTCAGTACAGTGTGGCGCCCACCACCTGGAAAAAGCCCAGGGCGGCCTGGGTGTACTGCTGGGCGGTGTGCCCGGTGTTGCCCCGGCCAAGGTGCTGATCATCGGCGGTGGTGTCGTGGGCACCAACGCGGCCAAGATGGCGCTGGGTATGGGTGCTGACGTCACTATCCTGGACCGCTCCCTGCCGCGCCTGCGCCAGCTGGACGATATCTTCGGCGGCGCCGTGCGCACCGAGTACTCCACCAACGACGCGATCGAGCAGCATGCGCTGGAAGCGGACATGGTTGTCGGAGCAGTACTGATCCCGGGTGCCGCTGCCCCCAAGCTGCTGACCCGCGACATGATCAGCCGCATGAAGAAAGGTGCCGTGGTTGTGGACGTGGCCATCGACCAGGGCGGTTGCTTCGAAACCTCCAAGGCGACCACCCACCAGGAGCCGACCTACGTTGTCGACGGTGTGGTGCACTACTGCGTGGCCAACATGCCGGGCGGCGTTGCGCGCACCTCCACCATGGCCCTGAACAACGCCACCCTGCCGTACGCTGTGGCGCTGGCCAACAAGGGCGCCAAGCAGGCACTGCTGGACGACGCCAACCTGCTGGAGGGCCTCAACGTCCACGCCGGCATGGTTACCTACCAGGCGGTTGCCGATGTGCTGGGCTACGAGTATGTGGACCCGAAACTGGCGCTGCAGAAAGATGCAGCGGCGGAAGGTGCGGCGGCCTGAGCCCCGCACCGCAAGAGTTAACGCGAACTGACGTTGCTTGTGATGCTGCCGGGCACTTTCCGGCAGCTTAGGGAGTTTCTCCCCGGGGGCAGGGTATGCCCCCACTCTGTGAGACCCGGTGGCTCAAACCACCAGTTTAGTGCCGCGTTTTTACGCGGCTTTTTTATGTCCGGAAATCGGGAAAAACGGGAGCACAGGGGAGGATCGTGAGGTTTTCGAGGGGCGGGCTGGTCCTCAGCGACCGGGGTACAGCCTTGACAGCAGTACCGGCAGGGCGGTCTCAACCCGCAATATGCGCGGGCCCAGGTGGACGGGGGCAAATCCCTGCTGCTGCAGTTTTTCCACTTCATACGGGATGAATCCGCCCTCGGGCCCCACTGCCAGGGTCACCGGGTGTTGCACATCGACGGGGCAGGGCCCGGCGGATACCGGGTGGGCCACCAGGGCCTCGGTGCCGGCGATGATGCCCGGAAGTTCATCCTCCACAAACGGCTTGAAGCGCTTGCGCAGCTCGATGCGGGGCATCACCGTATCCACGGCCTGTTCCAGCCCCAGCAGGCACTGTTCCCGCAGTTTCTCCGCTTCCAGCCACGGGGTCTGCCAGTAGGACTTCTCCACCCGGTAGGCGTTAACCAGGTAGATTTCCTTGGCGCCCATCGCCGTGGCGTGCTGGATGATGCGCTTGAGCATTTTCGGGCGCGGGAGCGCCAGTACCAGCTTCAGGGGCAGCGCTGAGGGTGGTTGCCGGGCATCACTGAAGGAGACCTCCAGTTCGACCTGTTCGTCATCCAGTGCCGTCACTTCTGCGGTGCCGATGTGGCCATTCAGCAGGCCTACACGCAGCTGCTCCCCGGGGGCTGCGCGGTGGACGGTGCGGATATGCCCGGCGCGGCGGTCACGGAGCCGGGCGCGCTCCGGGGAGATAAAGTCTTCCGGGTGCAGGAGGATCAGGTTCACGGCGGGCAGTCTCTGGCTTCGCGGCAGGGGAAGGATACTGGGCGTGTCAGCGGCGGGCGCTCGCCACCGCGCCCTTGCCCAGTCCCTCGAAGGCCCGCACACGCACCTCGTGCCCGGGTTCGTCGGCGGCAATGGTGTTGGCGATATACATGGCCAGCTGCTCCACCGTGGTGTCGCAGTCGACCAGCTCGCAGCAGTCAGCAGGGATTTCCAGTGCAAACTCTCCCTGTTGTGCGCGATAGGCGAAGTTCAGCGGGTCGCCATTGCCATCCGGAACCAGGTCTTCCCGCGTGCCCAGGTAGATGTCCCGCCAGCGTTCGGCCCACTTCTCTTCCCAGCGGGCACTGCGCTCGCCGTTGACGAACACCTGGATACGGGAGCGATGGCCGTGGGCAATGCGCTGGCAATTGCCGCCGTGCTTTTTCAGGCCGTGGCTGTAGTGGTAGAAAGCATCGTTGATCTCTTCACAGCTGAAGGACAGCTTCAACTGCTCCACGCTGGTGGGGAAGGCGCTGGCCAGCTGGGCAACACTCCAGGCTGCCACACTGTCCATATCGATAATGTCTGCCTCGACCAGGGCGAAGGCCTGGCGGGGCCCGCTGACCTTGATATGCCTGCCACTGTCGAGCCGCCAGTCCACCGAGACGCGGTCACCGTTCTCTTCGAGCACCAGGTGGGGTGAGCCGGTCGGGACCAGCAGGCGGTGGTCCAGCTCCTCGTCCAGCCAGTGGCGCAGGGTCTTCTTGACGACACCGAAGTCACACACCATGCCCTGTTCATCCAGTGCGCCGTCCAGCGCGGCGTTTGCCAGCCAGGTCTCGCCCACCAGGCCACGGTGATGGTCCAGGTAGCTGAAATCGATGTTGATCAGGTTGTCGACAAAGAGGTGCATGAGGTTCCTCAGGCGTTGAAACTTCCGGGTTTACTGCGGTGCACAGTATAACCTGAATAGGGGGGTGGAACTCGCGCCTGTGAGTCTCTATAATCGCGCCCTCTTCGGCAGTGAAGCATTGTCGAAGCTTGCAGTGGCGGCCCTTCCGGTCCCCTCGCAATGAACAGCTGTGAACTCCGCCAGGCCCGGAAGGGAGCAACGGTAGCAGTGACGTCATGTGCCGAGGGTGTTGCTGGTTGGGCTGCCTCCATTTCTGCCCCCTCCTTTTGTTTTCGCCCGACCGGGCACCGACTCCCGATGTTGACGCTGAATCCCGGATTCACAGGATTTTTGTTGTTTCTATGCCGTGTTGGGGGAATTTCATGCCGATGTGCGCTCGTTATGGCGGCTGCAGCCCGCCCGGTGTCGCGCTTATGCTATAAAACGTCGTCAAATATAACTGAAAAGCAGAGAGGGAGCTGATGAAAAAGATTGCCCTGGCCGCCGCTGTGGCGGTGGTATTGGCTGGCTGTGACAACCGCCAGGCAGAGCCTGAAGATGCCGCGACAGACAGTGCTATGGCGAATGTGGCCGCAGAGAGTGCCGGCGCCGGGACAGCTGAGTCCGCCACCCAAACCGGTACCGGCGAGTCCGCCAATGGCCCGGTGACCGCCGAGGATGCCAAGGCCTTCCTCGAGCAGGCACAGCAGCGCCTGGCCAAGATGGCGGAGGAAGGCGCACACGCATCCTGGCTTGCAGCCACCTACATTAACGTGGATTCCCAGTACACCGAGGCGCTGGCCTCGGAGCGCTTTACCTCCCTGGCGGTCGAGCTGGCTAACGAGGCAGCCCGCTTCGATGACCTGGAGCTCGACCCTGAAACCCGTCGCCAGCTCACCATGCTCAAGCAGGGCCTGGTACTGCCAGCGCCGCAGGATCCGGAATTGACCGCCGAGCTGGCCCAGATCGGCTCCAAGCTGCAGGGCATGTATGGCTCCGGCAAGTACTGCTCCGGCGAGGGCGACAAGGAAAAATGCTACGGCCTCACTGAGATGGGCCGCCTGATGGCGGAGAGCCGCGATCCGGACCTGCTGAAGGAGCTCTGGGTTGGCTGGCGCAAGGTAGCGCCGCCCATGAAGCCGCTCTACGAGCGCCAGGTGGAGATCGCCAATGCCGGTGCCCGGGAGCTGGGCTACAAGGACCTGAGTGAGATGTGGCGCTCCAAGTACGACATGGAGGCGGATGCTTTTTCCGCGGACATGGATGCACAGTGGAGCAAGGTAAAGCCCCTGTATGAAGCCCTGCACTGCCATGTACGGGCCAGGCTGAACGAGCGCTACGGCGACGACGTGGTGCCGCCCAACGGCAAGATCCCGGCGCACCTGCTGGGCAATATGTGGGCGCAGGAGTGGGGCAACGTCTATGACGTGGTCAAGGACGAGGATATGCAGGCCCCCTACGACCTGACCCAGCTGGTGGTTGATTCCGGCATGGATGAAAAGGAAATGGTCAAGGTCGGCGAGCGGTTCTTTACCTCGCTGGGCTTCAAGCCACTGCCGGAAACTTTCTGGGAGCGTTCCCAGTTCACCAAGCCCCGTGATCGCGACGTCGTCTGCCATGCCAGTGCCTGGAACCTGGATAACAAGGACGACATCCGTATCAAGATGTGTATCCAGAAGACCGCGGATGACTTCATTACCATCCATCACGAACTGGGCCACAACTTTTACCAGCGTATCTACAACGACCAGCCGTTCCTGTACCAGGAGGGTGCCAATGATGGTTTCCACGAGGCGGTGGGTGATGCCATTGCGCTTTCCATCACGCCAAAGTACCTGAAACAGATTGGCCTGATGGACGAGGTGCCGGACGAGAGCAAGGATATCGGCTTCCTGATGCGCCAGGCACTGGACAAGATCGCCTTCCTGCCGTTCGGGCTGCTGGTGGACAAGTGGCGCTGGCAGGTGTTCAGCGGTGAGGTGGACCCCAGCGATTACAATAAGGCCTGGTGGGAATTGCGCGAGGATTACCAGGGCATCCAGCCGCCGGTAAGCCGCAGCGAGGCCAATTTTGATCCGGGCGCCAAGTACCATATCCCGGGCAACACGCCCTATGCGCGTTACTTCCTGGCTCGTATCCAGCAGTTCCAGTTCCACCGCGCCCTGTGTGAGGCGGCGGGCCACGAGGGACCACTGCATCGCTGCTCGATTTACAACAACGCGGCCGCCGGTGAGAAACTCCGCAATATGCTTGCAATGGGTGCCAGCAAGCCGTGGCCGGATGCGATGGAAGCCCTGACCGGCCAGCGCGAGCTGGACTCCTCGGCCATCATCGATTACTTCCAGCCGCTGATGGCGTACCTGGAAGAGCAAAACCAAGACCGCCAGTGCGGTTGGGAATAATCAAGCGCATAGCGAGCACTGCTCGCTGCTTGATTATTCGACCGGCCAGTGCAGGTTTTTGCTCCATGCAAAACCTGCATTCCCGCCATCCATGGCGGTCAGATAGCCGGGCCGGAGCCTGAACAAAGGCTTGCTCAGGGCGCTGCCGCGAGCAGTTCTAGCGACGTGAATAACCCGTAATAGAAAGCCCGGCAACGCCGGGCTTTTTTGTGTTGGCGATGATTCGGTGCCAATTCGCCAGTGTGCGGGCCTTCAGAACTCGGCCTGGGCCGTCAGCCACAGCTTGTCCGTATCCACACTGAACTCATCGGCCTGGTACTGGCTGTACTTGAGGCTCATGCCCACCACGCCGAGCTTGCCGGCGACCAGGAAGCCGTACTCGCTGCCAAGCTTATCCATGCCGGACACGTCCGGGTCATCTGAACCCAGCTGATGATAATTCACTGCAAGTTTGACTCCGGCGAGTGTCGTCCCCACTGAAAGATAGGTGTCCTCGATACCACCGGGAATATTGCCGGTACCGCCGCCGAGGAATTTATCGTTCCAGCCCTGGAACTTGTGCAGCGTCGCCAGCGGGGTAATAAACTGGCCGTCGCTGCCATCCGCACCCAGGAGCTCATATCCCGCGGCAAGCCTGACGGGGCCCAGCTTGTAGCCAGCGTCAACCAATACGTAGTCTGCGGAATATGAGGCAGGGCTGTCGCCGGCCTCGGTCTGGGTGGCATATTCCAGCTGGTAGCCCAGGTTGCCGGCGGCACCGGCAAAGCGCAGGCCGTAGGTGTCGGTGGAAAAAAGTGGGGCCGTCTCGTTGTCGATCAGGTAGGCATAGGCGGACAGGGCACCCACGGAAAACCCTTCGTAACGGGCATTGAACAGGTAGGTATCGTTCTCATGATCGCCGAGCGGGCTGTCCTCGCCGAAGATCCGGTTGACGTTGTCGATATGGGCGAGGAAGACAGTTGTATCTTCCAGGCTGGTGTTGCTCAGGCTGAAGCCATCGTAGGTCTGCTCATTCTGGCGAAAGCCCACCCCCCCGACAAAGCGCTGGTTGTCCAGCAGTATGCGCTGTCGACCATACTTGAGGGTCGTGCTTCCTTTTGAGTAAGCGAGCATATACCGGTTGACCTCGGTACCTTCGGGGTCCGCAATCCCTCCTTCAAACTCGGTTACATGGGTCACGTCATCCATTTCCAGCAGCACGCTGAAGCCCTGGTATTCTGCCGAGGACAGGGTCAGTCGCGTCTTCAGGCTCAGCAGGTCGACAGAGTCACTGCCTTCAATGTCCACGGTTTCACTGCGGGCCCGGAAGTTCACGGTGGCATCCCCCTGTTGCAATGCCTGGGCAAAGTTCGTCACCGCGGGGGGCTGTTCCAGCGGTGCGTCCTGGGCGAAGGCGTTGTGGGAATATGCCGTTGCCACGGCAACTGCCAGCAGGCCCCGGCGAGTGATTCGGATGGGTCCATTCATCTGTGTCATTTTTTGTCTCCAGGTTTTCTCGGTAAATCTTTTTATTCCAGGCACAAGCCGGGCATCGTCACCGATTACAGGCAATGGCGGAAGGGTAGGGAAGTTATGAACCCCGTGGGTAAAGGGTTTCTTTCTAAAATGAGAACCAGGTCAGGCTGCGTCGACCACCTCCCCGGTATCGCGGGTGCAAGCCCGCGCTGATTCGCCGGGTGCTACAGCGGCTCGGCCCAGAGCCGGGTCAGCACCGACTTTGTCATGTCTTTCGTGCAGGAATTTCAGTACGCGGGCACGATAGTGGTTGTAGTGGCTGTCGCCCGCCAGGTCCAATCGATGGCGGGGGCGCTCGAGCTCTACATCCAGCACTTCGCCGATGGTGGCCGCGGGACCGTTGGTCATCATCACAATCCGATCTGATAGCAGCACAGCTTCATCGACGTCGTGGGTAATCATGATGACGGTGTTTTTCAGGTCCGCCTGGATCTCCATCAGGGAATCCTGCATGTGTGCGCGGGTGAGTGCATCCAGCGCACCAAAAGGTTCATCCATCAGCAGGACCTTGGGTTGCATGGCCAGTGCGCGGGCAATACCCACTCGCTGTTTCATACCCCCGGAGATTTCCCCGGGCCGTTTGTGCGCAGCATGGGCCATGTGTACCAGCTCGAGATTGTGATCGATCCATTCCCGTATTGCGCTGCGGGACATCTTCCTGCCGAATACCTGGCTCACTGCCAGCTCGACATTCTCGTAGGCGGTCAACCAGGGCAGCAGGGAGTGATTCTGGAATACCACCGCCCGCTCGGGGCCGGGCTCAGTGACCTCACGTCCATCCAGAATCACCCCGCCGGAGCTTGCCTGGTGCAGCCCGGCGACAATATTGAGAACCGTGGACTTGCCGCAGCCGGAGTGGCCGATCAGGGAGACGAACTCGCCCTGGCGGATTTTCAGGTTGATATCCCGCAGGGCCGTGAACGGACCATTAGGCGTGGGGAACTGCATACCTACCTGGCTGATATCGAGAAGCGTGTTCATGGAAACCTCGTTCAGTGTTGCTGGCAAATGTAGGCCGGCGAGTTTGTCCGGCGGCATTGTTTCATTCAGTGGGTGGTTATTTCCTTGTCCCAGGAAAAGAACCGCTGTAACTGCAGCATGCAACGGTCAAGCAGGAAGCCAATAAAGCCGATCACGAGCACTGCGGCCATAATGCGGGCCAGCGAGTCGGAGCTGCCGTTCTGGAACTCGTCCCAGACGAACTTGCCCAGCCCGGGATTCTGGGCGAGCATTTCGGCCGCAATCAGTACCATCCAGGCGACGCCCAGGGACAGGCGCATGCCGGTGAATATCATTGGCACCGAAGCTGGCAACACGATACGTCGTACATGCTTCAGCGCCGGCAGGCGCAGGACCTTGCTGACGTTTAACAGGTCGCGATCAATCGAGGCGACACCCACAGCCGTGTTGATCACCATCGGCCAGAGGCAGCAAAGCGTTACCGTGATCATGGAGTTGATAAATGACTTGGCGATCATCGGGTCCGGGGTGGCGTACAGGGCGCTCACAACCATGGTCACCAGGGGTAACCATGCCAGTGGGGAGACCGGCTTGAATACCTGGATAATCGGGTTACAGGCGGCATTGAGTGCGGGGCTGAGCCCGATGGCGATACCCAGGGGAACGGCAATCAGTGCCGCGAGCAGGAAACCGCTCATGACCGTGACCAGGCTGGTGCGGATCTGGTCGATAAAGGTTTCCTTGCCAGTGTAATCCCGTATTTTCGGTTCGTAGCCCGGATCCTCGGCGACCCGCCTGGCATTACGCTCCCGTTGCCGCTCATAAAAGGCGGCCTCTTTCTCCCGGGAGCGCTGGTGCTCACTGTAGAGGGCGCCGAACTGCTCCCAGACCGCCACCGGTCCCGGGAAAGTCCCCAGTGATGTATCGATATTGCGGGCGCTCACCGACCACAGCAGGAGAAAAACCAGTATCCCGGTTGCAGGCAGGGCGAGCAGGGCCGCGGTGCGCAGGAGCAGTCCTCCATCGGCCCGGGGCAGGCGCCAGTTTAATATCTTGCCGGAAGTCAAGGTGCTGCTAGTCATAGTGCGTTATCTCGTTTGCATCACTTTTCAGGGCGGCGTCCATGGCCGCCCGGCAATTCCACGGTTTACTTTCAGAGTTTCTCGCCACTTTTCAGGCCGATGGGAAACTTGTCGATATAGGCATTGGGTGTCCTGCCGTTGTATACAATCCCGTCGATAAAGTGGGTCTGGGGCTCGCGGAAGCCGTCCTCGGTGTCAAAATCCGGGAACTGGTCCGCCTTGGCCAGGCCTTCTGCGATCAGTGATTTCGCGGCGGCCTCATAGATGTCCGGGCGGTATACCTTTTGTGCAAGATCCTTGTACCAGTCATCACTCTTGTCTTCCGGGATCTGGCCCCAGCGCCGCATCTGGGTCAGGTACCAGATGGCATCCGAGTAATAGGGGTAGGTGGCGTTGTAGCGGAAGAAAACATTGAAGTCCGGCACTGAGCGCTTGTCCCCTTTCTCGTACTCGAAGGTGCCGGTCATGCTGTTGGCAATTACTTCATAGTCGGCTCCCACATAGTGGGATTTCGAGAGGATCTCCACCGCTTCCGTGCGGTTGGCATTGTTGTTTTCGTCCAGCCACATAGCCGCTCGAATCAGCGCGCGGGTCAGGCGGATTGTGGTGTTGGGGTATTTTTCCGCAAACTCCCTGGTGATACCGAAGACCTTTTCCGGATTGTCCTTCCAGATCTCGTAGTCGGTAACCACCGGCACACCAATGCCCTTGAATACCGCCTGCTGGTTCCAGGGTTCACCGACGCAGTAGCCGTAGATGGTGCCGGACTCGAGCGTGGCGGGCATTTGCGGCGGGGGCGTCACTGACAGCAGGGCATCCGCATTGATCTGGCCCGAGATATCCCCCTTGTGCGGGGCATAAAAGCCCGGGTGGATGCCGCCGGCGGCAAGCCAGTAACGCAGTTCATAATTGTGGGTGGAAACCGGGAAAACCATGCCCATGTTGAATGGTTTGCCGTCGTCCTTGTAAGCCTCAACCACCGGCTTCAGGGCATCCGACTTGATCGGGTGCACGGGCAAGCCATCTTCCCGCTTGGGAATATTGGGTTTCATCTGTTCCCAGATTTCGTTCGAGACGGTAATGCCGTTGCCATTCAGGTCCATCGAGAAAGGGGTGATGATGTCGGCCCGGGTGCCAAAGCCCATGGTGGCGGCAATCGGCTGGCCCGCCAGCATATGGGCACCATCCAGCCGGCCATCAATCACGCCGTCGAGTAGCACCTTCCAGTTGGCCTGCGCCTCGATGGTGACGTAAAGGCCCTCATCCTCGAAGAAACCCTTTTCATAGGCGACGGCAATTGGCGCCATGTCGGTCAGCTTGATAAAGCCAAACGTCAGCTCCTCTTTTTCCGGGTAGCCGAGCTTTTCCGCCCGGGCGGGTGCCGTGCCCATTGCTATTGTGGCCACTAGCATGGCGGCGACTGCCCATGCCCCGAATGATTTGTTCCAGTTCATCTGGCTTTCTCCTGTGCGGGTTTCCTGTACTTTTCCGGGCCAAAAAAAAACGCTCATTGATCGGTGCCTTTGGCACGGGTCAATGAGCGTCTTTGCTCGGCAGCTGGCAGGCTTGTGCCTGCCGTCAGTGTTCAGTTGTTGTTGCCCCTGTTTCCTATACTCCCGAATTCCGGTGTCTTGCCGGGTGTTGCCTTTCAGTTCACACCGCAAAAATCAGGGGGCATTGATTGGTGTGGCCAGGGCAGCAAAATTCATTCTTCACCGAAGCAAATTGCACAGATCGTGCCAAGGCTGCGGCCACTGCATGTTGAAGATGGGCTGGGACAGGCTCCTGAGGCTGGCCCCAGGTTGTTATATGGGCGCGGGAGCACGGGATTTCATGTGTTCCGGGGATGCTGCTGGTTGTGACAATGCCGCGTGCGGCAATCGTTGCAATGCATCGCGATGATATGGTCCCGGTGTACTGCGTTGCGGCCGCAAGCCTTAAGGTAGTGCGGAAGCGGGGGGCGCTGCCCGCTGATGGGGCATTGTGTGCCGGAGGGAAGGTGGGAATATCGCTGGCAACAAAACCAAAAAGGGCCGGACATCGCTGTCCGGCCCTTATGCTGGCTTCCGATCGGGGGATCAGAAGTTGTAGTTTACAGAAACACCAGCCAGCCAGGCTTCGATATTGGTGGTGCCGCCATCGAAGTAAGTAACCAGGGCTGTACCCGGGCCGACCAGTGAATCGGTCGGGATCACGCTGCCTTCCTGGATGGTTTCGTCGTCACCCCACAGGTAGGCAAAGCCGCCGTCAACCGACAACTGGTCGCTGAACTTGTAAGTGCCGCCGAAAGTCACCCACTGGCGATCGGTGTCCGGGATGGACAGGGTGCGCCAGGTGATCGGGCGGCCAAAGCTGGCGGTTTCCTCGTCAAACAGGCCGTCGCGTGCAGCGCCCTCGTCGTAGGCGTAGCCGATGCGCCAGGTGACTTCCTCACACGGGTAGTATTCGCCGGCGATGCTGTAACGCATGCCACTCTCGAAGTTCTCTTCCTTGATCAGCAGCGGATTGTAGGGCTCGGGGTCCACGCCGAACTTCTGGCCGGGGATGAAGCCCTCAAGGCGTTCGAAGTCATCCCAGTCGGTCCACATGGCACCCAGCGCCAGGCCCCACTGGCTGTTGAAGCGATGGTAGAAACCCAGCTCCAGGGTGTCGGGCAGGTCCAGGGTCAGGTTGGCGGATGCATTCCGCAGGCCGATACCACCCATATTGTTGGGCAGGGCCTGGGAATTGACATCACCTTCCAGCTCCGGGTCCAGCTCGGAGTGATAGGAGATACCGAAGCGGGATTGTTCATTGATCTGCCACAGGGCGCCCAGGGACCAGCCCACATCCCAGTCGTCACCCTCGAGGTCGAGGATGGTCAGTTCGGGGATACCGGACCCGTCGGGCAGGAAGAGCCCGGTCTGCTGGCTCAGGTTGCGCGGCACCTTGGTTTTCAGGGTGGCGTCGGCGTAGAGGAAGTTTACTGCAAGGCCGATACTGAACTGGTCGTTGAAGTTGTACGCCACCGAGGGTGCAATATTAACCGTCAGCAGTTCAGTTTTATCGGCAATATGGGTCACCAGCCAGTCCGGGTCGAAGTCGGTTTCCAGGCCGTAGTCGGTAAACATGCCCAGGCCGAAAGACCAGCAGTCATCAAAAGGAACTGCCAGGGCGAAGTCGGGGACAAAAGCATCGCTGGCGTAGTCGCTGGCAGTGTCGCGGAACGGGCCTACCTGGGCGAGCGGCACCGGCTGGCCGGTAACCGGGTTGGTGCCTACAACGGAAAAGTCGACCTCACCGGCGGCGTCAATTTCCGGGTTGACGTAGGTGACGCCCGCGGACAGTGAAATCCGGTCAAACAGAGCAGAACCGGCCGGGTTGCGGTTCAGGATGGCGGCATTGTCACCGATGGTGTTTTCCGCCGCGAACGCGCGGCCAAGGCCAGAAGGGTTGGTCTCCTGCAGGTAAAAACCCGCAGCCATGGTACCGCTGGAAGCGGTGCTGATTGCTGCAGCCAGAACTGCACGACGCAGAAGTTTCTTTTTCATGAGGTCCCACTCTGTTTTTAAATCGCGGATCACAAATGCATCACGCGACGACTGCGTGGCAGTTTCCGGCGCGCGATGGAGAACCCTGTTCAGGTTCCCGGGTTTGCAATTGATTCCCTGACCCGAAAATTCTAGCAGTGCCAGAATATTGTTTCAGGGGAGGCGGGCGACTTTATAAAGACAAAGAGGCGAAAAATCTATCATTTCGCGCCACTTTTTCTTTATTTTTACGAGTTGTTCGAAACTTTTTTATTGTTGGCGGGAAGAGTCTCTATGGGTGGAAAATTTGGTCAAGGAAATCTGGTAGGTTTCGCCATCTTCTTCCTGCATCAGTTTAACCAGCGCGTGATTCCACTCCGGGGCGAACCAGATATAAGTCGTGCGATCTGCACCTTCTTCGCGCACGCGTTCCACCTTGACCGTGTCCACGGGACCCAGTGGCGTCTGCAGCTTCTCGGTACCGGCAACGGCAAAACGATATGTGCGCACTCGCTTGCCATCGGCTACCTGATAGACGAGATCTTCCTTGCCGGCAGCCACATCCAGTGCCAGCTGCAGCTGGTAACTGATTTTGTCGTGGATATCCTTCGGGACATTCTCGAGCGTGCGGTCCGGCTTTGACACATTGACGACCCGGCCGTTTTCAAAATTCAGGGATGTGTGGCGATTGCGCCCGAGTCCGGTACGACGGTACTCATAGTGCCGGGGGGTAATGCTGGCATCGGCCAGGGAAAAGCGGGAGTGCTCGCGGATGTCGGCGAGGAAAGAATCCGCCCGGAAATCCAGCCGCCAGTTGTCTCCGGCGCCGGAGAGCTCGCGCCTGGCTTCTACCTTGATGCCGTTGTAACTGGCAGAGTAGGTGGCGGAGAAGGGCTCCAGGCCCTGGGCGCTGGCGGCCAGGGCCTGGCAGCTGAAAACGAGAAAAAGTACAAACTGTCGAACGGGCACGGCGATCTCCCTTTTCCTGGTGGCGTTCGCTGGGGCGGGGCATATCCGGTGGGCAAAACCTTGCCTGCCGGTGCCTGGGCCCTACGATAGCTTTGACCGCTGCCGGCTGCAAAAAGTGCCCGGGAGAGTCCCGGGCACGCAATCGCTCAGGTCCTGACCACGTTTCCTGTGGGGGGCAGGCGTTCGCCATCGAGTTCCGAATGGTCACCGACCATGCGCAGGCGCCCTTCGGCAAACCAGCTTACTGCGAGCGGGTAGATAACATGCTCCTGAGCCTGTACCCGTTGGGCCAGGCTCTGCGCGGTATCACCGGACTCGACGGGAATCACCGCCTGTACGATGGGTGGGCCGCCGTCCAGTTCCTCGGTGACAAAGTGCACGGTAACCCCGTGTTCGGCGTCGCCGGCGTCCAGAGCCCGCTGGTGGGTGTGCAGGCCCTGGTACTTGGGCAGGAGGGAAGGGTGGATATTCAGCAGGCGGCCGCTGTAATGGCGGACAAACGCCGGGGTGAGGATACGCATGAACCCGGCCAGCACCACCAGCTCGGCGCCATAACTGTCGATACTGTCGATCAGGGCGCGATCGAATGATTCCCGGTCTTTATAGTCCCGGTGGTTGACCACCGCCGCGGGAATGCCCGCCTCGCGGGCGCGGGTCAGGCCATAGGCCTCCGCCTTGTTACTGATCACCGCGCACAGCTCAAAGCTGGCATCGGTCGTTGCCGCCGCGTCGATCAGGGCCTGCAGGTTGGTGCCGCTGCCGGAAATCAGCACGGCCACCCGACATTTCTCCCGCGCCATCGGAGCCTTCTGCGTCATTAGAGCCCCGAGAGTTCCACGGCCTCGTCACCGGAGGCGGATTCGATGCTGCCAATAATGAAGGCTTCCTCGCCCGACTGGCGCAGGATCCCCAGGGCCTCGTCGGCCCGGTCGGCGGGGACACAGACCACCATGCCCACACCGCAGTTGAATGTGCGGTACATCTCGCGGCGGTCGATATTGCCGTTTTTGCGCAGCCACTCGAATACCGGGGGCATTTCCCAGCTGTTGGTATCGATGTGGGCGCAGGTGCCTTCCGGCAGCACGCGCGGCAGGTTTTCCAGCAAACCGCCGCCGGTGATGTGGCTCAGGGCGTTCACCTGCGATTTAGCGATCAGCTCGAGGAGGTTCTTGACGTAAATTCGGGTCGGGGCCATCAGCGCCTCGGCCAGCGTCACCCCGCCCATGTCCTGCTGCAGGTCGGCGCCGCTGACTTCCAGCACCTTGCGCACCAGGGAGTAGCCGTTGGAGTGGGGGCCGCTGGAGGCCAGGCCGATCAGCTTGTCGCCGGCAGCCACTTTGCTGCCATCGATGATGCCGGACTTCTCCACCACACCCACGCAGAAGCCTGCCAGGTCGTAGTCGTCGCCTTCGTACATCCCGGGCATCTCTGCGGTCTCACCGCCCACCAGGGCACAGCCGGCCAGCTCACAGCCACGGCCGATGCCATTGACAACCTCGGCCGCGATATCCACATTCAGCTTGCCGGTGGCGTAGTAATCCAGGAACAGCAGGGGCTCGGCACCGGCTACCACCAGGTCGTTCACGCACATGGCCACCAGGTCGATGCCGATGGTGTCGTGAATCCCCAGGTCCATCGCCAGGCGCAGCTTGGTGCCTACACCGTCGGTGCCCGATACCAGTACCGGCTCCTTATAGCCCTTGGGCAGCTCACACAGCGCCCCGAAACCGCCCAGGCCGCCCATCACTTCCGGGCGCTGGGTCCGCTTGGCGACATGCTTGATGCGGTCGACCAGGGCGTTGCCCGCGTCGATGTCGACACCGGCATCTTTATAACTGAGGGATTGGGGCTTGGAATCGCTCATGATTCTTCCTGCAATGGGCTTTCGAAGGGCGCGTATTCTAGAGGAATTTCGCCCAAATGTGCGAACTCGGGGCTGGGAGAAAAAACCGACACTGATACAATAGCCCCTCTGGCCCGGTTTGACCCGGGATCGATTCCGGCCCGCAGCCGTGCCGGCGCCCCTTTCCCGGGCCCGGTAGAGCGCGCTGGCCGGTCAACCGAATAAGTGGTTTGGGGGAGTTTGAGAGATGCAGATGCTGGTCCGGCGCGGTGTGGCAACAGCAGCGAAGTTGCTGGCCCTTGCCCTGTGCCTAACGATGTTGCCGGCGCAGGCTCGGGTGATTGCAGACCTTTACGAGGTGGCGGAGCCCGTTCCCAGCCGCAGTGCGAGTGACCGTGCGGCCGCGGCCAGCCGTGGCCTCGAGCAGGTTTTCGTGCGGGTTACCGGCGAGCCCTCAATTGCCGGTAGCGGCGTGTTGAGCCCGGTACTGCGGGAGGCGCAGTCCTTTATGCAGGGTTACCGCTATGTCACCGAGGAGGACGAGCTGTACGTGCAGCTGACCTTCGATCCCCAGGCGGTGGCGGCCAAGGTGCACGAACTGCAGCTGCCCATGTGGCCCAATAACCGTCCCGGCACGCTGGTGTGGCTGGCTGTGGACACCCTCGGGGAGGGACGCAGCTATCTGAGCGAGACCGAGTCGCCGGAAGTCTTTTCCGCCCTGGATGCCGCCGCTATCGCCCGCGGCCTGCCGCTGGAATTCCCCGCACTCGACAGTACTGACCGGCGCGCCATGCCGCTGGGCAATCTCTGGGCCCAGGACGAGCGGGCGGCTAAAAGTGCCGCGGCGCGTTACCAGCCCGATGCGAGCCTGATGGGGCGCGTGCTGCAGCTGTCCCAGGGGCGTTGGCAGGGCAACTGGCTGCTGATCCACGGCGGCCGCAGCTATGCTTTTGACGCCACCGGGGATTCCCTGGAAACCGTGGCCCAGCAGGGGGTCAATGAGGCCGCCAACCTGCTGGCCCAGCGCTACGCGGTGCGCCCGGACGCCGGCGGTGGTGAATCCAGCTCCGTGGTCCTGGAGCTGGTGGGCGTGTCCACGTTTGCGGATTACAACGAGGCCTCGGCTTACCTTCGGGGCCTGGCCCAGGTCAGCCGGGCAGACCTGCTGCAGGTGGATGGCGACCGTATGCGTTTCGCCCTCAGTACCGGCGTGCCCATGCGGAACCTGCGCGATGCCCTGGCACTGAACCGCAAACTGCGGGCCGAGGCGGAACAGGACCCGATCGACCTCAATGGCTATCGCGCGCCCGCGGGCAGCGCGGAGAATCCCCTGCGTTATCGCTGGCAGTGAGATGAACAAGCAAAGCGGTGTGCCGCAGCAGCTGCCCCTGGGGGTATCGCTGCGCGATGACGCCACCTTCGACAATTTTTACCTGTCGCCGGAGGATCCCAACCGCCAGGTTGTGGCCGCCCTGCAGGGCTTTGCCGCCGGCAGCCTGCCGGAGCAGTTGATTTACCTCTGGGGTGAAGAGGGCTCCGGTGTCAGCCACCTGTTGCAGTCCGCCTGCCAGAGTGCTGAGGACAGCGGCCGGAGTTTCCAGTACCTGCCGCTGGGGGAACTCCTGCCGATGGATCCTGCCGTCATCCTCGATGGCCTGGAGGAAGTGGAGCTGCTGTGTATTGACGGTATGCACCTGCTGGAAGGGCAACCGCAGTGGCAGACGGCGCTGTTTCACCTGTTCAACCGGGTGCGCGATGCCGGCGGCCAGATGCTGCTGGGGGCACGGCGCTCGCCCCGTGGCCTTGAGCTGGAACTGGCTGACCTGGCCTCAAGGCTCCAGTGGGGGCTTACCTTCCAGCTGCAGCCCCTGAACGACAATGACAAGCTGGCGGCCCTGCGCCAGCGCAGCCGCCGGCGTGGCTTTGACCTCCCGGAAGATGTGGCGTTGTATATCCTGCACCGGGCACCACGCCACACCGGTGCCCTGTTTGCCTGCCTGGAACAGCTGGACCGGGCCTCGCTGATGGCCAAGCGCAAAATCACCATTCCCTTTGTGAAGGAAGTCCTGAAGATCTGAGGGCCCCGGGGTTACAGGCGCAGGATCTGGCGATACTGTGCCACTTCCACCTCGAAGCGGGTGTGATCCTGCAGGTAGAGGCGCAGGCAGTCGGCGGCATCCGGCTCCCCGTGCACCAGCTGGATGGCGGTGCCTGGTTGCAGCTGTGAGGAGTGGAGCCAGCGACCCAGGTCCCGGTAGTCAGCATGTGCCGATAGTCCCTCTAGCATTTCCACCTGCGCCCGGCAGGGAATGTATTCCCCGTGAATCTTTACCGTACTGCTGCCGGCCATCAGCCGGGCACCCCGTGTACCGCCCGCCTGGTAACCGGCAAACAGGACCGTGGTGCGATGGTTGGGCAGCAGGCGCTTGAGGTGGTGCAGTACCCGGCCACCGGAGGCCATGCCGCTGCCGGCAATGATGATGTGGGGATACTGGATATTATCCAGTGCCTTGGATTCCTCGATTTCGCGGGTGTAGGTGACTCCCTCGCTCATGCGCCGGCACTCGGCCTTCGTCAGCCGGTGCAGTTCCGGGTAGCGGTTATAGATATGGGAGGCATCGATGGCCATGGGGCTGTCGAGAAAGATCGGCAGGCGCGGGATATCACCGGCCTCCATCGCCCGGACCAGCATATGTTGCAGTGTCTGCGCCCGACCCACGGCAAAGCTGGGAATCACCAGCACTCCCCCGCGACCCACAACCTCATTCACCACCCGGTTGAGCTCCTCCTGTATGTCCAGGTCCGGGTGGCGGCGGTCGCCGTAGGTGGATTCCAGCAACAGCAGGTCCAGGGCCGGCAGGGGATCGGGCGGGTACATCAGGACATCGTCGGGCCGGCCCACATCGCCGGAAAAGCCCACCCGCTTGCCGCCGGCCTCGAGGATGCCGCTGCCGGCGCCGAGGATATGGCCGGCGCTCTGCAGCCTGGCAGTGATCTCTCCAATGCGCACCGACTCGCCGAATGCGATCGGCTGGAACAGCTCCAGGCTGCGCTCGGCGGTCTCGCCATCGTAGAGGGGCTCCGGGTGGGCATGCTTGCCGAGCCGGTGGCGGGCATAGAAACGGGCATCTTCCTCCTGGATATGCCCGGCGTCCGGTAACAGGATGCTGCACAGGTCCACGGTGGCCGGATGGCAGAACACCGGGCCGCGGTAACCGAGCTGGTACAGTCGCGGGATATAGCCCGAGTGGTCCAGGTGCGCATGGGTGAGCAGGATGCCGTCCAGGCCATGGATATCGAAGGCCGGTGGCTGCCAGTTCCGCTGCCGCAGCCACTTGTAGCCCTGGAACAGGCCGCAGTCGACCAGCAGACGGGTGTTGCCGTGCTCCACCAGGAATTTGGAACCGGTGACCGTCTGGGTGGCACCGAGAAAAAGCAGGTTCATGGGTTCGACTCCCGGTTACGGCCGGTAGCGGGATGTGACCCGGCCAGCAGTTCGTGCAGCGGCCCGGCGATTACTGGGGCCAGGTCGAAAGTGCAGTGGGGGCCCGGGATGCTGTTGCTGGTGTACAGCTGGTGTATCCCGCTTGCCTGCAGCTGCGCTTCGCAGTCACCGGCAAAAATCCCATGTACCGCGGCGCAGTGGATCTGGTCGATGCCGGCGTGCTGCAATGCCGCGGCCGTTTCCATCAATGTGTGGCCACTGGAGATGACATCGTCCACCAGCAGCGCCGGCCGGTTGCGGTAACCTGATACGTCGGGTACCTCCACTGATACCGCGCGATCACCGGTCCGGGTCTTTTCACAAACGACAAACGGCAGCCCGGTCTGCCCGGCCAGTGTGCTGACCCACTGGCGGCTCTCACTGTCCGGACCCACCAGTAAATAAGAGGACTCCTGTTGCTGCACCCAGTCGCCGATCGTACTGACGGCCGAGAGGGCGAATGCCGGGATGGAATAGATTTCGTCGAGGTGGTCATAGCGGTGCAGGTGAGGATCCACAGTAACCAGCCAATCCACCCGGGCGGAAATTTCCCGGGCAAAAACTCTTGAGGTGATGGCCTCGCCCTCCCGGAATCGCCGGTCCTGCCGCATGTAGCTGAGGTAGGGCGCCACTAGGCCGATCGTTGCCGCGCCCAGTTCACGGAGCGTGGCGGCGAGGAAAACCAGTGCCAGGTAACCGGGGTCCGGGTCACACAGGTTGGCGAGGATGATGCAGTCGCGGTTCTTTGGCGGCGTGTCCACCCGCAGGTAGGTTTCACCGTCGGGAAAGCGCCGTCGTGCCAGTTGAGCTGGTTCCGTGCCCAGTTGTGCGCACAGCGGGGCTGCGAGCGGCAGTCCTTCCTCGAGTGCGAATAGCAGTGGTTTCATGCTCCCTTCTCCGCGACCTCCGCGACCTCCGCGACGTAAAACAGTTTGTGGTTACGGCGGTAGTATTCCTGCGCGTAAGCCAGTTCCCCGGGAGAGTCGGCGAGCAAAGTGGCCATGGGTTGGCCTTCGGTTACGGGCTCGCCGATCTTTACGTGCAGCCGCAGCCCTGCCGCCGGGGAGGACGGGGCCCCGGCAAGTTTCGCCAGCTGCGCGAGGCGCCTGTTATCCATCGCTGCCAGTACCCCCGAGCGCCCGGCCCTGAGCGGGGCCCGGTGGCGGGCCTCACGAAACTCTTTCATTCCACCCTGGGCGGCGCAGATCCGCTCAAATTGCCGCAGTGCCCGGCCGGATTCCAGTAGCTCGCGGGCTCGCAATTCGCAGCCCTGGTCGTCATCGCCAGTAGCCATGGCCAGCAGTCGGGAGGCCAGCAATACCGAGCGGTCCACCAGGTCCCCTGGCGCCTCTGCCCGGTTGTGTAGCACCGCCAGCACATCCCGCGCTTCCTCCACCGGGCCAATACCATAGCCAATTGGCTGGGTGCCGTCGGTGATGATGCAACGGAGATGCAGGCCCAGGTCTTCGGCCACTTCGGAGAAAAGTAGGGAAAGGCGTTGAGCCTGCTCCTGGTCACGCAGCTTGACCGTTGGCCCCACGGGCATATCAATCAGCACGTGGGTGGAACCGGCGGCCACTTTCTTGGACAGCACCGATGCCACCAGCTGTCCCTCGCTGTCCAGGTTCAGTGCCCGCTCTATCCGGATCAGGATGTCGTCAGTCGGGCTCAGGCCAACCCGTCCACCCGCGGCCAGGCAGGCCCCGGTATCAATGACTACCTGCTGCAGCTGTCGCAGGGACAGGTCCACTTCGGTCAGCACGGCCATGGTGTCCGCGGTGCCGGCGGGCGAGGTAATGGCGTGGGAAGAGGTCTTGGGAATTACCAGGCCGGCGGCACTGGCGATGGAAATCACGATCGGGGTGGTGCGGTTACCGGGCAGTCCGCCGATACAGTGTTTGTCGAAAATGCGTGGGAATTCCGGCCACTGCAGGCGGTTTCCGCTGCGGACCATGGCGTTGGTGAGGGCGCTGGTTTCCCGCCGGCTCACACCACCGGTGGCGCATGCGGTGAGGAAGGCGGCAATTTCGATATCGGAATACAACCGGTTACTGATGTCACGAATGATGCCACTGATTTCCGTCGCGTTCAGTTCGTTGCCATAAATTTTCTTGCGCAGGGCACTGAGTGAGTGGACCAGGGGCGCATGGCGGACCTCGACCTCCTGTCCGGGGGTAAGCCCGAGGAACTCCCAGGCGCCGTCAGAGAAGCCGATGACGCCTCCCGGCAGCACTTCGGCACTGACGGTATGGAGGGTGGCAATCAGGTTGCGACCGGCCGTTCGTACCTGCAGGCGCGTATTGGCCGTGAACCCCTCAGCCCGGCAGATAGCGCAGTCATCGCGCATGAACACAATCGGTTCCTCATGGGTGTTGATCCCCATCAGGTGCGCACGCAGGTACTGGTCACGTGCCATAGGCTGGATCCATGTCGCTGCTGTCTCCCCTGTTTGATGCCGCTGGCGCGCGCCACCGCGCAACCGCCTCCATACTGTCCGATACGGCTGGGAAATCCGGCCGCCCGGCCCTTTAATTGTGGCACCGGGAATTGTGGCGTCGGGCAAGAATCCGGCGCTCATGCGTATTTATTCAGTTTTCTGATCTTCTGGTTCTCCAATATGCAGAATCTTCATAAAGTGCTATTTGTAAGCCACGCGGTCGACGAGCCCAATGAAGGGCTCCACCAGGCCGTCAGTCTCGTCAGGAGTAGTGGTGCGGAGCTACATATCATGGCGGTGTGTCCGGCGCTGCCGGAGGCGTTCGGTGACTATGCCGACGCTTATGGGGACGGCCTGGCGGCCCGCGTGAAATCCTCCCTGGATTCGGTGCTGGCGGATGAGGGCCTGGCTGCTGACGACCTCCCCGTTTCCCTGCAGGTAGAGTGCGGCAGCACGCCGGCCGAGCGGGTGATCCACCGGGTGATAGATGAAGACTTCGACATGGTGATCAAGAATGTCGAGGGGCGCAGCCAGCGCAAGGGTTTCAAGGCCATGGACATGGAGTTACTGCGCAAATGTCCCTGCCCGGTCTGGTTGTGCCGGCCGGTACACCACGGTCGCAGCGATATCCGGGTACTGGTGGCAATAGACCCGGAGTGCGAGCAGGGGCATGCCTATGACCTGGCCATCCGCCTGCTGCGGCTGTCACGCGCACTGGCCGATTCCTGGGAGGGCACCTTACATATCGTTTCGTGCTGGGATTACGATGTGGATGCTTACTTGCGCCAGAACTTCCCGCTTGACCTGCCGGATGCGGAGATAGACCGGGTGGTGGAACAGGCCGGCGCCAAACACCGTGCCAAGCTGGATGTACTGATCCGTGCGGCCGGGATCGGTGGCCCGATGGAAATACATCACACCATCGCCAATCCGGCGCGTTTTATCCCGTTGCTGGTGGAGGAGAAAAAATTCGACCTGCTGGTGATGGGTACCGTAGCCCGCACAGGCATCCCCGGTTTTATCATGGGCAATACGGCGGAAAACATCCTGCAGAAAATCAGCTGTTCCCTGCTGGCACTGAAGCCGGGGGATTTCAAGTCACCGGTGCACTGAAAGCTGCGGGGAAATCCGCCGTGGAAAGTCTTTGGGAGCAATAGCAATAAAAAAGGCGGGCCCGGGGGCCCGCCTTTTGTTCACCGCTCTAAGGTGTTACGACTGTGCCTTTACTTCTGCGACCCACTCGTCCACCAGCTCCTCGAGCACATCGAGGGGCACGGCGCCGTTGGCCAGTACCGTGTCATGGAAGCCGCGGATATCGAACTGGTCACCGAGTTCCCGCCTGGCCTTTTCACGCAGCTCGATAATCTTCAGCATGCCAATCTTGTAGGCAGTGGCCTGTCCGGGCATCACGATGTAGCGCTCGATCGCCTTGACCTGGTCTCCCTTGGGGTTGGGGGTGTTCTCTCCCAGGTACTCGATTGCCTCCTCGCGGGTCCACTTCTTGCTGTGGATGCCAGTGTCCACCACCAGGCGCGCGGCGCGCCACAGCTCCATGGCCAGGCGGCCAAAGTCGGAGTAGGGATCCTTGTAGAGGCCGATCTCCTTCGGCACCAGCTCGGAGTAGAGGCCCCAGCCCTCGGTGTAGGCGGTATAGCCACCGAACTTGCGGAACTTGGGAATGCCCTCCAGTTCCTGGGCGATGGACAGCTGCATGTGGTGGCCCGGGATACCTTCGTGATAGGCCAGCGCCTCCATCTGGTAGGTGGGCATGTCCGCAGTGTTGTATAGGTTGGCGTAGTAGATGCCCGGGCGCGAGCCGTCCGGTGCCGGGCGCTGGTAGAACGCCTTGCCTGCCGATTTCTCGCGGAAGGGTTCCACGGCCTTGACGACCAGGTCCGCTTCCGGCTTGGTGATGAACAATTCGTCCAGGCGGCCCTTCATGTTGTCGATGATTGCCGTGGCTTCCTTGAGGTAGCGCTTTTTCCCTTCCTCGGTATTCGGGTAGTAAAACTGCTCATCGGTGCGCATGAATTCGAAGAATTCCTGCAGGGTTCCGTCGAATTCCACCTGCTCCATGATCTCGCGCATTTCACCGTGAATACGCTCGACTTCGTCCAGGCCTTTCTGGTGGATTTCGTCGGCGGTCATGTCAGTGGTGGTATACACGTTCAGGCGATGTGCGTAGAAGTCATCGCCGTCCGGCAGTTTCCAGGCGCCGTCGTCTTTGGTGGCTTTTTTCTCCAGTTTACCCAGGTGGGCGATCAGCTTTTCATAAGCCGGCTGGGCGCTCTCCAGCAGGGCAGTTTGCGCCTGCTCCACCAGTGCCTGTTTCTTTTCTTCCGGAATTTCCAGCTTCTCAACCTTGCCCTTGAAGTCCTCAAACAGCGTGCTGTCTTCCCCGTCGGTGAAGGGGGCGCCGCTGATCAGGTTCTTGCCGTCGCTGATAACGTAGGGGAAAACGAACTTGGGTGGGATAACGCCGGCCTCGGCGCGTTCTTCCAGGTTGGCGATCAGCTGGTCAAAGTGACCGGGCAACGCGTTGAGGCGGGAGATGTAGGCCTCGGCATCCTCGACATCGTCGATACGGTGCTGGTTGATCAACAGGGATGCGACACCGGTGTGCACGGCATACATCTGGTTGACCGGGTAAGTGTGCAGTCGCCACTGGAAGCCCTCGATTTCCTCTTCCTTGTTGCGGACAGCCAGTTTCAGGCTCAGCGCGGTGGCATCGTCCAGTTGGCTGGAATCGATCTGTTTCAGTTCTTCCAGCTGGCGCTTCTGGATCTCCATGGTTTCCCGCTCGAATTCCGGCGAGAGATTGTCCCACTTGCCATAATCCTCATCATCGGTCTTGCCAAGGAAGGTCTTGAATTCCGGGCTGCGCTCCAGCAGCTCCTGGAAGTGGTCCTCAAACAGCTGGTTGGCCTTGGTTACCATCTCCTGGTTGACAGAAGAGTCGCTGGCGGATTCTGCTGCCGCGTCGGCAGTGTTGCCGTTGGGATTTGCGGTGCTGCTTTCGGCGGCTACCTCGGTTTCAGTGGTGGTGGGCTGGTTGTTTTCAGCCCGGTCACAGCCTGCCATTACCAGCGTGCTGATGGCAGCGGCAATCAGGGTCTTGTTGAACTGCATGTTTCGCATTCCCGTCCGATTGAAATAGTTATGGGGTTGAGCGGGGGACCGTTATGGGGTTTCCGGTCTCCAGAAAGTAAAAAAGCGGGCCGCCAGCCCGCTTTCTCGATCTCCCGGATCAGGCGAAGTTCTGGTTGACGAAGTCCCAGTTCACCAGGCTCCAGAACGCCTCCATGTACTTCGGACGGGCGTTGCGGTAGTCGATGTAGTAGGCGTGCTCCCAGACGTCACAAGTCAGCAGCGGGGTCTGGTCGGCCTCGGTCAGCGGGGTACCGGCATTGGAAGTGTTAACGATGGCCACGGAGCCGTCGCCTTTCTTCACCAGCCAGGTCCAGCCGGAGCCGAAGTTGTTCACAGCGCTGTTGGTGAACTCTTCCTTGAACTTGTCGAAGGAACCAAATGCCTTGTCGATGGCCTCAGCTACGGCACCGGAGGCGGCACCGCCACCGTTGGGGCTCAGGCAGTTCCAGTAGAAGGTGTGGTTCCAGATCTGCGCGGCATTATTGAACACGCCGCCGGAAGAGGACTTGATCACGTCTTCCAGGGATTTCTCTGCGTCGGCAGTGCCTTCCAGCAGGCCGTTCAGCTTGTCCACGTAGGTCTTGTGGTGCTTGCCGTAGTGATACTCCAGGGTTTCCTGGGAGATATGCGGTTCCAGGGCATCCATCGCGTAGGGGAGTTCGGGGAGAACGTGAGCCATGATTTCTTCCTTCCTTATGTCTCGGTTTGTGGATGAAGGCATTCTACACGCGCCGGATTGCAGAATTAACCCGGCATGTGGCTGACTACAGCGTATGGGGGCAAATACGGCGAAGACAAGTGGGTCAGCTAATCTTAAGCGGTAAACGCTTACTTTTTCGTCAATTTTTGGTATAACTGCCGCTGAAATCGACCAATCAATCCTCGTGTACGGGCCACTGGCCAGGTGCGCGAGCCAAACGCACGAATCGGGTATATCTAACGATGCAACGCAGAGAGCCGACCCTGGATGGCCGCGGTCCCGCCATAGACCCGGCAATGGACAACAAACCGATCGGTGGCGCCCCCCGTGGCAGCGCCCCGCAGCCGCCCGCTGACGATGAGGGTGGCTCCGGTGGCTCCTCAGTCCTGGCTGTTGTGGCCCTGATCCTGGCTCTCGCCGGCGTCGGCGGTGCGGGCTTCCTCTACACCCAGTGGCAGGACACCCGCTCGCAACTGGTGAGCGCGGAAGAGCGAATCGTGGAACTCGAGAAGCGTTTCGAAATGTCGGACGAGGAGTCAACGGCGTCCGTGGAGGTCCTGAATGCCCGGGTGAAGGAGAATTCCTCCGAGATCCGCAAGCTGTGGGGTGTTTCCCACGATACCAACCGCAAAAACATCGCCGCCAACAAGGCAGCGGCCGCCGCTGCCGCAAAGGACGCTGCTGCGGCCAAGAAGCAGGCCGCGCAGCTGGCCGGCAAGGTCAGTGGCCTGAGCGACAGCGTGAAGAAAATTGCTTCCGTGGAATTCGCCCTGTCCGAGCTGCGTGAGACCACTACCAGCAGCCAGCGCGACCTCAAGGACAAGCTCGCCAGCCTGGAGCGCCAGCTCAACTCGGTGCGCAGTGACCTGGGCGGCCGGGTGAGCGCCAACGAGGAGGCTGTTGAGTCCATCGACGCCTACCGCCGCTCCGTGAACAAGGACCTGGTACAGCTGCGCGACGCCATCCGCAGCCTGCAGTCTGGTGGCAGCACCGCCGGCATCCAGTAAGGCTTTGCCCCTCGCCGCGGCCCGGATTCCCCGGGCCGCGACTTCCCTGCTTTCCACTATTGCCGGCCATATCCTGTCCCCACGCCCCAATCGGGGAATTTGCCCGCAATTCGTGTAAAATCGCCCGCCTTGAGACGTAAACCGGAGACGGCCATGACCACTATCCGCCAGGATGACCTGATCGACAGCGTCGCGGATGCGCTGCAGTTTATTTCCTACTACCACCCGCAGGACTTTATCCAGGCCCTGAACCAGGCCTACGAGAAGGAGGCCAACCCGGCGGCGAAGGACGCCATGGCCCAGATCCTGATCAATTCCCGTATGTGTGCCCAGGGGCACCGCCCCATCTGCCAGGACACGGGTATCGTGACCGTAAAGCTGAAAGTGGGCATGAATGTGCAATGGGATGCGGACATGAGCGTGACCGACATGGTCAACGAGGGTGTGCGTCGAGCGTATAACAACCCGGACAACGTGCTGCGTGCCTCCATCCTCGAGGACCCGGACGGCGCCCGCAAGAATACCGGGGACAATACCCCGGCGGTGATCCATTACGAGATCGTTCCCGGCGATACCGTGGAAGTCTATGTGGCCGCCAAGGGTGGTGGCAGCGAGGCGAAGAGCAAGTTCGCCATGCTGAACCCGTCTGACTCGGTGGTCGACTGGGTGCTCAAGATGGTGCCGCAGATGGGTGCGGGCTGGTGCCCGCCGGGTATGCTCGGCATCGGTGTCGGCGGAACCGCCGAGAAAGCCATGCTGCTGGCCAAGGAGTCACTGCTGGATCCGATCGATATCCAGGACCTGCAGGAGCGGGGCGCTGCCAATCGCGCCGAGGAGCTGCGCCTCGAACTGTTCGACAAGGTCAACAAGCTGGGTATCGGTGCCCAGGGCCTGGGCGGCCTGACCACGGTGCTGGACGTGAAGGTAAAGGACTATCCCACCCACGCCGCCAACAAGGCGGTGGCAATCATCCCCAACTGCGCTGCCACCCGCCACGCCCATTTCACCCTGGATGGTTCCGGCGCAGCGCGGCAGGCCCCGCCGAAGCTGGAAGACTGGCCGGAGATCACCCGTGAGGCCGGCAGCAATACCCGCCGGGTCAACCTGGACGAGGTTACCCGCGAGGACGTGTTGAGCTGGCAGCCGGGCGAGACCCTGCTGCTGAACGGTAAGATGCTGACCGGCCGCGATGCGGCCCACAAGAAAATGGTCGATATCCTGGCAAAGGGTGAGTCCCTGCCGGTGGACCTGGCTGGTCGCTTCATCTATTACGTGGGCCCGGTGGACCCGGTGCGCGAGGAGGTAGTGGGTCCGGCTGGCCCCACCACGGCCACCCGTATGGACAAGTTCACCCGTACCATGCTGGAAGAGACCGGCCTGCTGGGCATGATCGGCAAGGCCGAGCGCGGCCCGACCGCCATCGAGGCCATCCGCGACAACAAGGCGGTTTACCTGATGGCCGTCGGTGGCGCCGCCTACCTGGTGGCCCAGGCGATCAAGGACGCGAAGGTGGTGGCCTTCCCGGAACTGGGTATGGAAGCGATCTACGAGTTCGAAGTGGAAGATATGCCTGTGACCGTGGCCGTGGACAGCCAGGGCGAGTCGGTGCACAACACCGGGCCGCTGGTCTGGAAGGCCAAGATCGAGGAGGGCGTGGTTTAATACTGCCCTGAGAGAACAAAGGCCGGGCCCCGCGAGGTGCCCGGCCTTTTTTGTTTGTGTAGCCGGCTTCCTGCCTGGCTATCCCCGGGCGCACACGAGGTGCGCCCCTGCGGTAAACTGGGGACGTGGCGGGATCCTTGTTATCGCCCGGCCCCGCACGGAATTCCCGCTCAGCTTTGCTGGTCCAGCTCGGCCAGCATCAGCTCCCGGATCACCGGCACTGGTGCATTGCCATAGCTGAGGAATTTCTCGTGAAATTCCTTGAGGTTGAAGTCGTCCCCGAGTTTCTCCTTCATTTCCTCGCGCAGGGCGAGGATGTCTGCATAGCCGGCGAAGTAGCTGGTGAGCTGCACCTGGCTCAGGGTTGCACGGCGCCACTTGCCCTTGGCCTCGGCTTTCTGCTGGAAGCCCTGGCGTACCAGTAGGTCCATGGCCCGTTCCTCGTCGATGCCCTTCACCTGGATCTCGTAGTCCAGGATGGTGTTGATGACCACGCGCAGGTTCCACTTGTAATACATCATCCACAGCTCCGGCGAGAAATCCCCGTAGCCGGCATCGAGCATCATGCGCTCTGTGTAAACGGCCCAGCCCTCGATCATGGCACCGTTGGCGAGAATGCTTTTGACGAGGCTGGGGGACTGGTTGGCATAGACCAGCTGGGTGTAGTGCCCGGGAATGGCCTCGTGGATATTGAGGATCTGCATCATGTAGGTGTTGTACTCGCGCAGGAAGCTCTCTGCTGCGTCATCCTCTAACTCCTCGATGGGCATGACGTTGTAGTAGGTATTGGCTTCCTTGTCGTAGGGTCCTGGCGCGTTGATGGAAGCCACGGAAAAACCGCGCATATACGGTGGGGTGGTGCGCACCACCAGCGGCTTGCTCTCGTCCAGGGTGAGCAGGTCTTTGTCCTTGACGAAGGCAACCAGTTCAGGGATCTGCTTCTCCACCTCGGCCTTGAAGGTCTCCTTGGTGGCGTGGTGTTGGGACAGCTCTTCCAGTACCGCGCGGATCTTTTCCAGGCGGTCCTCTGGCGGCTGCTGGTCGGGGAAATATTTTGGCCACAGCTCGTCGGCCAGTTCCGCCATCTTGTTGTGCAGCCGGTCCTTCTCTGCCAGGGCCCGCTGGTAGAGTTCGCTGGCCGTCATGCCGATCTGGATATCGTAAGCGAACTTCTGCTCGTAGAGTTCCTCGCCAATGCGGAAGTCCCTGTAGTCCTGGGTTTTCTCCAGTTCCGCGTGCAGGGTCTGCAGGTGGGTAATATAGCCCTCGATGGCCTCCCGGGCTGCTTCTGCTCGCTGGCGCAGCTCTTCTTTTTCTGCCTGTGCCAGGCCGCTTTCGGCAATTTTCTCCTCCAGTTCTTCAGCGAAAATTCCCTTGGCGCCCTCGTTCTGCTGGATGGCCAGCACCAGTTGCGGTGATGCCGGTTTATCCAGTGATGCCTCTGCTGCCTCGTAATAGGCCGGTACTTTCTCCAGCCGCTTGCTGAAGGTGCGCAGGCGCTCGTCCAGCGGGGCGTAATCGGTATTCAGGATCAGCGAGAACGCGTGGGAAACGTTGTAGTTGGCCGGGTTCCACTGGTGTGATTTGAACTCGGTTATCTCCCATACCAGTTTGTCGAGGAAGTTCTGGATCAATGCCAGGTCGCTGCGGGCACCGGGATCCAGCGCCTGGGTATCTATTTCAGCGAGCCGGGCCCGGTAGCTCTCGGCAAATTCCAGCAGGCGCTGGCGTTGCTGGTCGTCGGGAATAGCCAGCTGGTCCGCAACCGCATAGTAGCCCTCGCGCACAGCCCAGGATGGGTACAGCTGCCACAGCTGTTCAATCATTTTGTTCGATAAATCCGCAAATGCCTTATCGGCTGTGACCTGATCCTGCGTCGCGGTCTGCTGATGTTCGCCGGCTGTGGTCGCGGTGGCAGATTCGCTGCCATCGTACTGTTCAGCTTTGTCCGGTGTACACCCGCTGAACATCGCCAGCAGTGCCAGGGTGGTGAGTGAGCGTTTCATGGTCCCTCTCTTGGTCAAAGTATGCTTGGCAGGGAAATTAGCATATCTGCATCGGCATTTGTGCCCGAATGCCGGGGGGCATTAATCGTTTTTATTTGAATTAGTGGCGGGTGGATGCACCCGGCCTGTGGCGGCTGATTGCTCATTTTTTAGGACTCTGTCCCATCTGTGCGGGCAAAAACCACATACAATCCGGTTTTTTCCGGCGAGCTTGTCTAGGTCGGGGGCGGCGAGTAGAGTGGGATGCAATTCCAAGCATAACCAAAAAATTGAATCAGCAGAGGAACTCCCCATGACCGAACTTGCCGAACAGAAGTGTGAAGCCTGCCGTGCCGACGCACCCCTGGTAAGTGACGAGGAACTTGCACAACTGATACGCGAAATTCCCGACTGGACGCCTGTCACCCGTGACGGCGTGATGCAGCTGGAGCGTGTATTCAAGTTTCGCAATTTCAAGCAGGCCCTGGCCTTTACCAACCGCGTTGGCGAGATCGCGGAAGAGGTGGGGCATCATCCGGCACTGCTCACCGAGTGGGGCAAGGTGACCGTGACCTGGTGGAGCCACGAGGCCGGTGGCTTGCACAAGAATGATTTTATTATGGCCGCACGCACCGATAAGCAGCTCGAGACAGAGTAAGCGCCACCCGACTGGCGGTCTCCAGCGCCGGCAGGTGGATTCATACGCGGATACGTCCGCGTGGGAGCGACCTGCCCGGTGGCCTGCGGTGTTTGTAAATGCAAGGATCTGGAACCGCCATGTTGAAAATGAAGCAGAGTTGCGAGCGCTGTGGTGCATCGCTGGGACTGACCGATCGGGCCTATATCTGCTCTTTTGAGTGCACTTACTGCCCCGATTGCTACGAGCAGCTGGGCCACACCTGTGTGAACTGCCAGGGTGTACTCACCGCGCGCCCGCCGCGCAAATCCTCCCCTACGGAAGCCGCATCCCCGCGGTTCAAGGCCAAGCTCGAGAAGATCCTCGGCTAGTGGGTCGCACGCAAAGTCCGGCAACAGGTCGCCTCGCCGACTCGCCCGGCTATGTGTTGAAAAAGCTTTAAATAACGCTGCTATTCCAGCGCTTTCTCGCCTTGAGCTGATCGATTTGGCTGTGCTTCTTTGTTGCCGGGCTTCACCAGCGGCCCACTAGCCAGTTGCTCGCTGGGCCCAGAGTAAAAACTCCCGGTTGCCGTCGCCGCCCCTGATGGGGCTCTCGATATAGTCGCGGACCTGCAGCCCCAGTGTTTCGCAGAGGTTAGTGATTTTCTCCTGCACCCGCGGGTACAGGGACGGATCCTTTACCAGGCCCCCCTTGCCGATATTGTCGGCACCAACCTCGAACTGCGGCTTGACCAGGCTGAGCAGTTGCCCGCCGGGGCGGAGCAGTGGTGGCAGGCGGGGCAGGATCAGGGCTTGGGAAATAAAGGAAACATCCATTACCACCGCGTCAAACCCGGTCTCGCCGTATGGCGCCAGTTGGCCCGGTTCCAGGTGCCGGGCATTGATGCCCTCGAACAGCTTCATGCGCGGCTCCTCCCGCAGGCGCTGTGCCAGCTGGTCGCGCCCCACGTCTACTCCCACCACCAGGTCTGCGCCCCGCTGCAGCAGGCAGTCGCTGAAACCGCCAGTGGAGCACCCTACGTCCAGTGCCCGCCAGCCCTTTGGGTCGAGGCCGGTATGGTCGAGGATCGCAGCCAGCTTCAGGCCTGCGCGGGACACATAGCGGTCCTCGGGCAGGGGTTCCACCTGCAGTCGCTGGTCCTCCGGGACCGACTGGCCGGCCTTCTGCGCCGGGCGCCATCCCTGTCCTGTATCCAGTAGCACCCTGCCGCTGTCGATCAGTTTCTTGGCGTGGGTGCGGGAATTGGCCAGCTTCAGCTGTACGAGTAACTGATCCAGACGGGTCATGAATGGCACTATAGTTCTTTCTGTAGTGGATGACGTAGGCGTCATGCTACTCTCTGCGCCCGTTGTGTAGAAGCTCTATGCTTAAAAGATGAAGGAGACCACCGGCTGATGGCGAAAAGCGTTCTGGGCAAGTTCAGGGTTCGTAAGGGCAAGGTTTTTGAGGCGCCGCTCGAGAGCGCCTTCGGACGCCTGGTCACGCCCTTTGAGGAGTTTATCCACCGCCAGAGCAGCAGTGGCCTGCTCCTGATCACCTGCGCGATTATCGCCCTGATTATCGCGAACTCCCCGCTGCAGGAGGCTTACAAGCATATCCTGCACATGCCCGTCAGTATCAACGCAGGTGACTGGAGTTTCTCCCTCAGTGTGCACCACTGGATCAACGAAGGCCTGATGACGATCTTCTTTTTCCTGGTGGGGCTGGAGCTCAAGCGGGAGTTCCTTGTCGGTGAGCTGTCGGAGCTGAAGCAGGCGGTGCTGCCAGTCCTGGCCGCCATTGGTGGCATGGTGGTGCCGGCGCTGATCTACGCCTCCCTGAACAGTGGGACCGAGGGCGCGCGGGGCTGGGGTATCCCCATGGCCACGGATATCGCCTTTGCCGTGGGCTGTATTGCCCTGCTGGGCAATCGGGTGCCGCGCTCGGTGGTGACTTTCCTGGTGGCCCTGGCCATCGTCGACGACCTGGGCGCCATCCTGGTGATCGCCATCTGGTATACCGAGAGCGTCAATATGACCGCCCTGATGGCCTCGGGCCTGCTGGTGGTGATCATGTGGTTGCTGAAGTTTGCCGGGGTACGGCGCTCGCCGGCCTACATTTTCGTGGGGGTACTGCTCTGGTACGAGCTGTATGTCACCGGCGTGCACGCGACCCTGGCGGGGGTGATTACGGCGATGGCACTGCCGGCAAAGCCCAAGTATGACCCGGTGGCGTTCAGTACCTTCGTCAAGGACATCATTCGAAGCTTTGACCGCTGCTTCCGGCCCGGTGACAAGATTATCGCCAACGATGCCCTGCGGGCCCGGGTCATGGCTCTGGGTAATGGCGTCAACCTGGCCCAGTCGCCGCTGCAGCGGATGGAGACCCGCCTGCACACCCCGGTGGCTTTCCTGGTAATCCCGATCTTTGCGCTGGCCAATGCGGGAATCCCGGTCGACAGCTTCACGAGCTCGGATGCAGTGCTTAATCCCATCACCCAGGGGGTGATCCTGGGACTGGTGTTCGGCAAGCTGGTGGGTATTGTCGGCGCCACCTGGATCGGCTGGAAGCTGGGGCTGGGCCGGCTGCCCCGTGCTGCCAGTTTCCACCACATCATCGGGGTGGCACTGCTGGGGGGTATCGGTTTCACCATGTCGATCTTCATCGCCGAGCTTGCGTTTTACGGCGAAGATGAGTTGCTGGTGCAGGCCAAGGCCGGCGTGCTGCTGGCGTCAGTGGTGGCCGGTGTCGCGGGCTACCTGGTATTGCGCAAGGCGCCGGTGTCCGACGAGCTCAGTACACTTACCGATACAGACGAGGGTGAGGAAATGACGCCAGCCGAGGCCGCCGAGCCGGGCGGTGCCGGGGATCAGGGGCGCTGATCGGGAACGCCGCTGCCGCGGATCTCACCGACCAGCCGCTGCAGGCGCTGGAAGTGGCTGCCTTTCCAGTAAATGCGGCGGCAATCCCCGCACTGCAGGAAATCACCGTAGTAGCGCCGGGTGCGCGGTTGCAGGTATTCCTCGATCGCCTGCCTGGCGACCGGCGATAGCAGCCCGTTGCAAACCATGCAGCGAGTGAAAGGGCGCAGCATGCTGGCCAGCCGGAAATGCCCTGCCACCTCGTGCAGTTGCCGGCGTGGCCGGGTGGCTCGCACATAGTAGCCACGGCGCAGTGCCTTCCGTTTCAGCAGGTCGCGGTCGCGGGTCAGCAGGGTGCGGTCCTGCTCCAGGGAAATCTCCAGCAATTGCCGGTCGTGGTAATTGCCCTCAAACAGGCTGTCGAAGCCCAGCAGGCGCAGGTAGCGGGCCAGCCGGCCCAGGTGGCAGTCCAGCACAAAGGCGGGCTCCGGGAGGGGCGGCGGCACCAGCCTGTATTCGTTGCCTGCCTGTGGATAGACCTGCACCTGGTCGCCATCCTCCAGCTGGTAGCCGAACCCCACCACCTGGCCGCCCACCACGATCCTGTCCACTTCCACATGGGGTACGCCCAGGCTCTCGATAGCGTCCTTGACCGCGCCCGGGTAGTCCCGCTCCAGCAGGATCGGGCGACCCCGCCGGTGAGCCGGCAGGAAATCCTCCAGGCTGGCAGAGAATTCGAACTGGGTGCGGACCATGGTATGGGGGTTTCCGGGACGGTCACCACGAGTGTAGTCTGGGGACGGTGATCCCGTTGATGCGGCCAGGTTGGCAAACGGGGTGCCAGTTATCGTCCAGCGGTGGTACATTGGTCCTTATTTGGCATCATTTGCCTGCCCGGTAAACCTGCTCCGCTGCTGCGGCAGGCGACTAAAAAATAATGACAAGAAAACGATTGCTGTCACTGTTCTTCGTCCTTGCGATCCCGGTACTGCTCGCCCAGCTACCGGCCGTCCCTCCTGTGGAGGGTGCCGCCGGGCCAGCGCCGCCAGTGCTGGAAAAACTCAATGCACCCGTCGCCGGGGCGGCCAACCTCGTGTCCATCCAGCCCTGGTTGCAGCCAGCCGATTACATTGATGGGGCTCAGCTGCACCGCAAGCTGCATGGCTACCTGGCCCGGGCCGATCGGGAGGGCTGGCTCGGCCCGCGCACCGTAGTGGTATTCCCGGAGCATATCGGCACCTGGCTGGTGGCCTCCGGGGAGGGGTTGCTCACTTTCCGTGCAGGCGGTACTGCCTCTGCCATGGTATGGGCGGCGCTGGGTAACCTGCCCACATTTTCCAGCGCTCTCTATCGGGAAGTGGCCGCAGGCGACACGGCAGATCCCTTTGCCGCAGCCCTGTTCAACGCCAAGGCGGAGGTTATGGCCAGTGAATACCAGGAGGTATTTTCCGGGCTCGCCACAAAGTTTGGGGTGACGGTCGTTGCCGGGTCCATCGTGCTGCCGGACCCCGCCGTCGATGGGCAGTCGATCCAGCCCGGTGACGGCCCGCTGTACAACAGTAGTTTCGTATTCGACGCCGGTGGGGATATCCATGGTCCGGTGCGCAAAGTCTACCCGATTGAGAGCGAACTCCCCTTTACGCGTCCCTCCCGGGCACCACTGCCGGTATTTGATACCCCGGCCGGTCGCCTGGCCGTCCTGGTCTGCGCTGACAGCTGGTACCCGGATACCTGGGCCCAGGTGTCCGGGGCGGATGTCGTCGCGGTGCCATCGTTTTCCACGCCCAGTGGCATATGGGCACAACCCTGGCAGGGCTATAACGGCGCGGGCGCGCCGCAAGACGTAGACCCCGGGGATGTGGGTCATATCAGCGAGGGCGAAGCCTGGTACCGCTACGCCCTGGCTGGTCGCGGCCGGCACCTGCGCGGGGGCATCAATACTTTCCTGCGGGGCGACCTGTGGGACCTGGGGGATGACGGTCGTACCACAGCCGTGGTGCACGGGCGCGTGCTACAGGGAGCACAGCGGGATGGTGCGGTAATTTCCAGCATCTGGCTGCCACCGCCAGGCCGCAGTGGGCTTACCCCGGAAATGGCAGAACAATAACAGCGTTTGGGCAGGAGAAGCGCGATGGAAGAAGTCGATGTGGCAATTCTCGGGGGCGGTATTTCCGGGCTGCAGGCCGCCCGCCTGTTGCACCGGGATTATTCGGTGCGCGTGCTCGAGGCACGCGACCGGGTAGGGGGGCGGCTGCTCAACCATGTTTTTGCCAATGGCGACACGGTGGACCTGGGTGGCCAGTGGCTCGGCCCGGGCCAGGAACGGATGTATCGCCTGGTAGAGGAGCTGGGGGCGGTGACCTGGCCCCTGCATGACGAGGGCGACAACCTGCTGTTCCTGGACCGGGGGGCGCGCCGCTACCGCGGTACTGTCCCGCGGATCAATCCGTTCGCCATGGTGGACCTGGGTATGGCCATGGCCCGCTTCGAGAAAATGGCCCGTTCCATCGATCCCTCCACCCCCTGGGCCCATCGCCAGGCAGCCCACTGGGATGGCATGACACTGCAGACCTGGATCCGGCAGAACTGCCGGACCCGCACCGCCCGGCGCCTGTTTGCTGTGGCGGTGGGCGCGGTCTTTGCTGCCGAGCCCGGCGATATCTCCCTGTTGCATGCCCTGTTTTACGCGCGTTCCGGGGATTCCCTGGAGAAGCTGTTGGCAGTGACCGGCGGCGCCCAGCAGGACCGGGTGCGCGGGGGGACGGCCGGCCTGTGCGAGCGCATGGCAGCGGGGTTGGGGCCAAGTGTGCGGCTCAACAGCCCGGTCGAGAGTATTAGCCGGACCGCGGACCAGCGCCTGCAGGTGCATTACCGCGGGGGCGCAATCCTCTGCCGGCGACTGATCATCGCCATTCCCCCCAACCAGGCCCTGCGCATCCGCTTTGAGCCGGAATTGCCGGCCTGGCGTGACCAGGCGCTGCAAAGAATGCCGGCAGGAGCCTGTATCAAGTGTATCGCCCGTTACGACCGGCCCTTCTGGCGCGATTCACAATTGTCCGGCCAGGTGACCAGTACCCGGGGGCCGGTGCGGGTGACATTCGATAACTCCGAGCCGGGAAGGGATTCCGGCCTGCTCATGGGATTCCTCGAGGGCGATGCCGCACGACATTACAGCGCTATGGCACCCGATGAACGCCGGCAGGTTGTGCTGGACTGTTTTGCCGGCTTTTTCGGCGAGCGGGCTCGTTCACCGGAGGAATATATCGACAAGGACTGGAGCAGCGAGCCCTGGACCCGCGGGTGCTACGCCGCTTATTTCCCCCCGGGCGCATGGACCCGCCACGGTGAGCGCCTGCGGGAACCGAACGGAAACATTCACTGGGCCGGTACCGAGTTCGCCACGCGCTGGTACGGCTATATGGAGGGTGCCCTGGAGTCCGCCGAGCGGGCTGTGCGCGAAGTGAAGTGGATGATGCTGCCAGCCGGGGCCGAACATGTGTGACACGCTGGTGTACCGCGCTGGCGACACCACCTGGCTGGCCAAGAACAGCGACCGCGACCCCCTGGAGGCGCAGCGGGTTGAAGTAATCCCGGCAGTGCGCGGCGACAGTGCTTCAGTTCTCCGCTGTACCTGGCTTGAGATCCCGCAGGTGCCTGATCGCTATGCTTGCGTAGTTGGCCGGCCGGCATGGATGTGGGGCGCGGAGATGGGGGTGAATGAATGTGGTGTAGCCATTGGTAACGAGGCCATTTTCTCCCGGCGGGTAAAGCGTGCCGGTGTGGCCCTGCTGGGGATGGACCTGGTGCGCCTGGCCCTGGAACGGGCCGACAGCGCCGCAGCGGCGCTGCGGGTCATCGTCGACCTGTTGCGGGAATTCGGGCAGGGCGGCCCCGCCGGTTTCAGCCAGGGGGAATCGCGACGTAATGTGCGTTATGACAACAGTTTCCTGATTGCCGACAGGACGGAAACCTGGAAGCTGGAAACTGCCGGGCGCGAATGGGTGGCCCGGCGGGTAAAAAAGTATGACGCCATCTCCAACGGGCTGACCATTGGCAGTGATTACGAACTTGCCAGCGAGGCGGTTCGCGAACGGGGCGGCCGTTTTGATCGTGACAACGACACCCGCCTGCTGCCTTTTTTCGGCGCCACACGCCGTCGGCGCGGCGCCGCATTGCAGGCGCTGAATGCGCTCGAGGCGGATAGTGTTGGCTTTGCGGATTTTGCCGGTATCCTTCGCCAGCATCGATACCGGCAGCCTGGTGGCAACGCGGACCTGTGCATGCATGCGGCACCATCCGGGTCCCTGCTTCCCTGGCTGCGGCCATCACAGACTGCCAACGCCATGATTGTCGCGCTGGGGCAGGGCGCTCCGCGGATTGCCTTTACCGGAACTGCGCTGACATGCAGCAGCCTGTTCAAGCCGGTAGGCTTTGCCGGGTGCTGGTACGTATGTGAGCGCGACGGCTGGGAGCGGCACCGGGCGTGGTGCGCGCAGTGGATCGATCGTGAGCCCGTTCGTCGCCGGGAACTACAGCCCCAGCTGGAGGAGGCCGAGCGGGCTGTCTTTGCCGCCCTCGAACGCGGCGATAATCGTGTGGCGGACCAGAGGGCACGCTACTGGTCCGAAAGAGTTTTTACCGGGAAACCACTTCCGGAAAACCGTGGATACATCATGCAGGAGCACTCATGACCATTCGCAACCTGGCTTGCTTCATTTTATTTTCTCTCCTGACCCTGGCTGGCTGCGGTGAGCGACCGGCAGAGAGCGCGGGCGACCAACCCGTGTCAGAACCTGGCGGGGAGAGCCGGGTGGATATAGACCGGTTGGCGCGAGAGTACGTAAAGCTGGTGCTGGAACTGGGCAACCACGACAAAAGCTATGTCGATGCCTATTACGGCCCCGAGGCGCTGCGCACCGAGGCGGAATCCAGTGATGCCAGTGCCGCCGAGCTGGCCGAGCGGGCCGCAGAGCTGATCGACCAGTTACCGGGGGATATCGAGCCGGGCGACGATATGGACACACTGCGGCAGCACTACCTGAAAACCCAGTTGCGCGCGCTCCGGGCACATGCCGAAACACTGGCGGGCGCACGTGAGCGGACCTTTGAAAGTGATGCCCGGCAGCTCTACGACACCCGGCCGCCGAAACGCGAGCTGGCCGAGTTCGAGCCGGTGCTGGCGGAACTGGAGAAAATACTACCGGGAGATCAACCACTGCATCTCCGTGTCAAAGAGTTCAAGGAGCGGTTCGCAATCCCCGCAGACAAGCTGCCGGCGGTATTCGATGCGGCCATCGATGCCTGCCGTGAGCGGACCCGGCAGTATATCGAGCTGCCGGAAAACGAGGATTTCAAGCTGGAATATGTCACCGACAAGCCCTGGAGCGGCTACAACTGGTACCAGGGGGACGCCCACAGCCTGATCCAGGTAAATACCGAGCTGCCGGTGATGATCGACCGCGCTGTCGACCTGGGTTGCCACGAGGGTTACCCGGGCCACCACACCTACAATGCCCTGCTGGAGCAGTCGCTGGTAAAGGACCGTGGCTGGATTGAATACAGTGTCTACCCGCTGTTCAGCCCGCAGTCCCTGATTGCCGAGGGCAGCGCCAACTACGGTATCGAGCTGGCTTTCCCGGGCGGGGAAAAACTGGGGTTTGAAAAGAGTGTGCTCTACCCCCTGGCGGGGCTGGACCCGGCAGATGCGAAAAAATATGCCCGGGTGCTGGAGCTCCAGGAGCAGCTGGGCTTTGCCGAGAATGAGATCGCGCGCCAGTATATCGACGGCGAGATCGATGGTGGGAAAGTCGTGGAACTGTTCCAGGCCTATGGCCTGCGCAGCCCCGAGCGCGCCGCCCAGCGCAAGCGCTTTGTCGACACCTATGGTGCCTACGTAATCAATTATAACTGGGGCAAACAGCTGGTGGCTGACTATGTGGAGCAGGCCGGCTCCCCGGAAGAACGCTGGCAACGGTTTGCGACCCTTCTGTCCTCACCGCGACTGCCATCCTCGCTGGACTGGTAACAGCGAGCAGTCATCAGCGGTGGACTGCGCCCCAGCCCGTGGCAGCCTGGAACGGGACCTCCATAAGGGCGCCGCTACCGCTGTGCATCCGGGTTGTGGCGCAGAGAACCTTTGCGCTGACCCGCTGATTCTCCCTGTCGATATGGATACCGTTGATGAGTAACCGATTTTTATTTGTGCTGCTGGTTCTGCTCCTGGCCAGCGCTTGCAGTCGCGATTCCAGCGATGATTCTGCCCGGATGGCTGAACCAGCCGGGCAGAGTGCGGCGCTCAAGGTCGCGGACATCCAGCGCCAGCGCACAAAGTACCTCGCATATACCCATTCTGTTTCGGTGGAGTATGCGGTGGATGAGCTGGAGGAACGTTACGAGTCATTGCTGGCATGGTGTGCCGACGATGCGAAGTACCGCTGCACCCTGCTGGATAGCCGCTTGAATACCAGCAATTATGTCAGCGGGCGGATCGAGGTGCGCTTGCTGCCGGGAGGCGTGCCGGCATTGCTGGAGGTGGCCGCGGGCGGCGGTACTACAACCGGGCGTTCCACCAGTATTGAGGACCTGGGCGACGCCATCGTGGATAACCAGAAGCGGGTGGAAATGCTGCGGGATTACCGCGCCCGGCTGGAAGGGTTGAGCGAGCGCACCACCGACGATATCGAGGCTCTGGTCAAAGTGGCATCGGAGTTGGCCCGGGTCCAGTCCGACCTGGAAATGGCCGAGGGCAAGCGCAGCCGGCTGCTGCAACGGGTGGAGATGGACCGGGTGCAAATCCAGCTGTTATCGCTGTCGCAGAAATCGTTTGCGCAGCCCATTGCCGGGGCATTCCGCAGCTTTGGCGGGCAATTGTCGGAAGGGATAGCCGATACCGTGACGGCAGTGGCCTACCTGTTGCCGTGGATGCTGCTGGGATTGTTCCTGCTCTACCTGGCGCGCCTGGTATGGGTTCGTGTGCGCCGGAAGCATCACTGACAGGGTGATGGGTGTTGGTTGGAAATTGGGCGATCGGGTAAACTGCGCCCAAAATCAGATTCAGGAGTGGTTGTGAACGAATTCATTGTCGATGTCACGGCGGAAAACGCCCAGCAGGTGCTGATCGAGGAATCCATGAAACGCCCGGTGGTGGTGGACTTCTGGGCCGACTGGTGCGAACCCTGCAAGCAGCTGATGCCGGTGCTGGAAAAACTCGCCTCCGAGTATGCCGGCCAGTTCCTGCTGGCCAAGGTCAATGCCGATACCGAGCAGATGCTGGCGGGGCAGCTGGGCGTGCGCAGCCTGCCCACGGTGATGGTATTGAAGGAAGGCCAGCCGGTGGATGGCTTCGCCGGTGCCCAGCCGGAGAAGCAGATCCGCGAGATGCTGGACAAGTACCTGCCCAAGCCCTGGGACCTGAAACTGGAGCAGGGCAAGGCGCTGGTGGCTGAGGGAAAGCTGGACGAGGCCCTGCCGGTACTGCGCCAGGCCTACGGCGAGTCCGGCGAGCGCCAGGATATTGCCAAGCAGCTGGCGGCGGTACTGCTGGAGCAGAATCGCACCCAGGAAGCCGAGGAGGTACTGGGCAAGATCCTGCTGGCAGACCAGGACAGCGATTACCAGCAGCTGATGTCCCAGCTGGAACTGAAGCAGCAGGCGGCGGAAACCCCGGAGATCAAGTCCCTGCAGGAGGCGCTGGAGAGCAACCCGGGCGATTTCGACACCGCCTATAAGCTGGCGGTGCAGTACAGCCAGGCCCATCGCACCCAGGAAGCACTGGACCTGCTGCTGGATATCCTGCGCAGCGACATCAATTACGCCGATGGTGCGGCCAAGCAGGCCTACCTGGATATGGTCAAAAGCCTGGGAGCGGGTGACCCGCTGGCGACCCAGTACCAGCGCAAGCTGATGACACTGCTTTACTGATAGTTGTTCCCTGTTGCCAGGCCGGGCGGCAACGGCCCGCCTGGCTTGCCGCAAGTATTCCGCGACCCACTCACGGGCCGCGGTGTCCGACACGATGACTCCCCGGAGGCGGTACTGACACCATGTACAAACTCTGCGTTTACATTCCCGAGACCCACCTCGAACCCGTCAAGCAGGCCCTGTTCGTCGCCGGTGCCGGCCGGATCGGCGACTACGACAGTTGCTGCTGGCAAGTAGCCGGCACCGGCCAGTTCAGGCCACTGCCGGGCAGCCAGCCGTTTATCGGCCAGAGCGGTGAGGTGGAACAGGTCAATGAATACCGGGTGGAGCTGGTCTGTGCCGACGACCTGGTGGGTGAGGCGCTGGCGGCGATGCGCGCGGCCCACCCTTACGAGGAACCCGCCTTCGACCTGTGGAAGCTGGACGACCGCTGTAACTGAGCACGCCAGCCCCGACCGTGCCGCCAGGGAAAAAGCATGCAGCATAACAACACGATAATCGCCAAAAGGAATTACCCATGCAGGCACCATCGGTCCGCTATCTCTGTTGCCTGGTTATTTTACTGGTGATGGGCTGCGAGCAGCAGTCGGGCAGTGCCGGAGCAGTACCGCTGGAGAGTGAGCCCCGACTGGTGCGGCTGCCATATACCAGCCAGGCGGACGGTGCCGAGCGGGAATTCTTTGTCTACCTGCCCCGGGGCTACGAAAACCATCCGGGCCGGAAGTGGCCGCTGTTGCTCTTCCTGCATGGCAACGGTGAGCGGGGCAATGGCCGGGATGAGCTGGATTTCACCCTGGTCCACGGCCCGCTCTACGAGGCCTGGATCCAGAAACGCGACCTGCCCTTTATCATCGTGGTGCCGCAACTGCATATGTTCGGTATGGACGAGAAAGTCCCCTATATTGCCGACCGCTCGCGGGAACAGATTCCACAGCGACTCGCAGATGGTGTTCCCGAGCGCCTTTATATGGGGGCCCGTGGCGAGATGGGACCGGGGAAAGAAGTCGCCGGCTGGGAGGAGCGGCCGATTGGCTTGCCCCTGGGCTGGGACAGGGTGGAGACAGACCTGGTGCAGATGCTGGACCAGGTCGCATCGGGGTACCGGGTCGACAAGCGGCGGGTTTACCTGACTGGCCTCAGTTACGGTGGCTTCGGCAGCTGGTATATGGCCAGCCGTTACCCCCAGCGTTTTGCCGCGGTGGCGCCGGTAGCGGGCTGGGGCCACCCGGACCTGATGCCGTCAATCGCTGACAACAGCCTGCCGGTATGGGCCTTTGCCGGCGGTCGCGACCGGGTTGTCGACAAGTCGGATTTTTACGCCGGTATCAACCGCCTGGAAGAACTCGGGGGCGACGTGCGCTTCACCTTGCACGAGGATATGCCGCACGATGTGTGGGTCCGCGTCTATGCGGGGGAGGACCTTTACCGCTGGCTGCTGGCCCAGTCGCTGGATCGGCGGTGAAGGCGGCCGGGACGGCCGCCATGTATTCGTGGTTTGCCCGGCTCACAGCTTCCGCGCAATCACACCGCGGTGCAGGGGGTAGCGTCCCTCGCGGCGATCGGCGAAGTAGTGCCCCAGGGTCTCTGACATAATCGGGAAGGCGATCTCGTCCCAGGGAATCTCCTCTTCCCGGAACAGTTCCACTTCCAGCGACTCCGGGCCGGCACCGAAGTTGGTGTCGGTCAGCTCGCCGCGGTAGATCAGGTAAACCTGGTTGATATGCGGAATGTCATAAACGGTATACAGGTCGTCTACGCGGATATTGGCTCGCGCTTCTTCCCAGCTCTCCCGCAGGGCACCTTCCTCGCTGGTCTCACCATTCTCCATAAAGCCTGCCGGCAGGGTCCACAGCCCCAGCCGGGGTTCGATGGCACGCTTGCACAGCAGCACTTCGTCGCCCAGGTAGGGCAACACGCCGACGATTACGCGTGGGTTGATGTAGTGGATTGCCCCGCAGCCGCCGCACAGGTGGCGGGGCCGGTCGTCGCCCTCGGGGATGGAGAAAGTGACGGCATCGCTGCCGCAATGGCTACAGAATTTCATGGCGGCATTATACGTGCGAGTTTCCCCGGCGTCAGCGCCGGTGCGTATGGCTGGGGATATCGGGATTGGCTCAGGCCCCGGGAGGCTTCTATGGTGGACTGTCGAGTCGCACTACCTTGAAACCGGTATAGCCCAGCAGCAGACTCAGGATCGGGCTGGCGATATTGAATATGCAGAAGGGCAGGTAGACCAGGGTGGGCACGCCCAGCACTGCTGCCATAAAGGCGCCGCAGGAATTCCAGGGGACCAGCGGCGAGGTGACTGTGCCGCAGTCCGCGGCCAGGCGCGATAGGTTCTGGGGCGCGAGTCCGCGCCTGGCAAACTCGGCGCGGTAGACGCGCGTAGGCAGGACCAGCGCGATGTACTGGTCACCGGCAATGATATTTAGGCCGAAGGCGCTGGCGAATACGGTCAGGAACAGCCCGCCCGTGGTTTTGGCGCGGTCGATCAACGGATCGATCAGGCGGTGAATCAGCCCGAATTCATCCAGCAGGGAACCGAAGGTGACCGCGCCCATAATCAGCCACAGGGTGAACAGCATACTGGCCATGCCGCCGCGGGACAGCAGCTGGTCTACATCGGCAATGCCCGATTCCATACTGAAACCGCTGGCCATGGCCAGCCAGGTTGCCTTGATGGCCTCCACGATGGAGAGCCCGGAATCTTCGCCGACGAACCCGGCGTAGACCTGCGGCTGCAGGAAAGCGCCAAGTACTCCTGCAAACAGCGCGGACAGCAGCAGGCTGATGGACGCCGGGTACTTGCGGATCGACAGCCATACCAGCAGGGCCAGAGGCAGCAGGTTCAGGATGGTGATGCGGTAAATGCCGTTGAGCGCCTCCAGTTCAACGGCGCTCTGCAAATCGCTCTGGCCCGGTGCCTCCACCCGGCCGAGTCCCAGCAGGGTGAATACAACCGCCGCCAGCAGGAAGGCCGGTACCGAGGTCCACATCTGGTTGCGGATATGGGTATAGATGTCGACCCTGACCATTTGGGCCGCCAGTATGGTGGTCTCCGATAGCGGTGAGTTCTTGTCACCCAGGTAGGCACCGGATATCACCGCCCCGGCGGTAATCGCGGTGGACACCTCCAGCATCGCGGCGATCCCCACCAGGCCTACCCCGATGGTTCCGGCGGTGGTCCAGGAACTGCCGATCGACATGGCGATCAGGCCGCAGATAATGGCCGTGGCCACGTAATACCAGGTGGGTGAGAGAAACTGGATACCGTAATAGACCAGGGTGGGGATGGTGCCGGACAGGTTCCAGGTGCCAATCAGCGCGCCCACCGCCAGCAGGATAAAAATGGCGCTGGTAATCGATCCCATCGCCGCCTGGCCGGCCTTCTGCACCGTCTCCCAGCGATGACCGTTCTTCATCGCAATCAGTGCCGCCACCATACAGCAGATGATGAGCGCTGCCTGGATGGGACCGTCCAGGGCCTCCATGCCAAACAGTGCCAGGGAGCTGCCGATCAGCAGCGCCAGGGCAACGAGGGGAATGAAAGCATCAGCCAGTGATGGCTCACGCACCGGAGGTGCATTGTTGCTCTTATCCATCTGTTTCTATTAACCCGCTGACGCAGGCCCGGCGAGAACAGGCCCGCAAGGTGTCAGAAGTCCACCGGGTCACGCACGATGGGACAGGTCATACAGTGACCGCCACCGCGGCCGCGGCCCAGTTCGGCACCCACAATGGTGACCACCTCGATACCTTCCTTGCGCAGGTAAGTGTTGGTGGTGGTGTTGCGATCGTAGGCAAACACCACACCAGGCCTGGCGCAGACCAGGTTGTTGCCGCTGTCCCACTGTTGCCGCTCGGCGGCGTAGGCGTCGCCGCCCGTTTCCACCACGCGCAGTTTCTTGAAGTTGAGTGCCCGCGCCACCACTTCGGTAAAGGGCTTGTTCTCGAGGGTGACATGGAGGCTGCCCCTGGAATCCCCGGGCCGGATTACCACCGGGCGCACCTGGTCCATGATTTCCGGGTACAGCGTTACCAGGTCCCGGTCGGCGAAAGTAAAGACGGTGTCCAGGTGCATGGCGGAGCGCAGCCTGGGCATGGCCGCGACAATCACCTGTTGTGCTGCACCCTTTTCGAACAGTGCCGCCGCAAGCTGCGAGATCCCCTGGCGCGAGGTGCGCTCGCTCATACCGATCAGCACCACACCATTGCCCACCGGCATCACGTCGCCACCTTCCACCGTAGCCAGCCCGAAGTTGGTATCCGGATCGCCCCACCAGACTTCGAACTTTTCTTTCTTGAAGTCCGGGTGGAACTTATAAATAGCGGTGGTCAGGAAAGTCTCTTCCTTGCGCGCAGGCCAGTACAGCGGGTTCAGGGATACCCCGCCGTAGATCCAGCAGGTGGTGTCGCGGGTGTAGAGGGTATTGGGCAGTGGTGGCAGCAGGTACTCGGTGGCGCCATGGGCTTCCCGTGCCAGCTCGAAGAACTCGGACTGGCTGAACTCATCCGGCAGGTCCATTACCGACAGGCCCCCGATCAGGAATTCCGCCAGTTTGCGCGGCTCCAGGCTTTCCAGGTAGGCCCTGGTTTCGCCCATCAGGCTGAGGCCCACGTTGTTGGGGGTCACCTTGCGATCCAGTAGCCATTTTTTGGCTTCCGGTACCGCCACCGTCTCCGCCAGCAGGTTGTGCATTTCCAGCACTTCGATATCAAAATCCCGCATCTTGGTCATGAAATCGAAGTGATCCCGCTTGGCGTTCTGGACCCAGAGCACATCATCGAACAGCAGGTCGTCGCAGTTGGTGGGCGTCAGGCGCATATGGGCGAGGCTGGGGGCGCAGACCATAACCTTGCGCAACTGGCCCACTTCAGAGTGGACGCCGAGTGTGGCTTTGGATTCCGGTTTGGCTTTGGCCATGTGGCGAATCTCCGGTTTACAGCGTAATGGCGCCGGTGACCAGTGCGTAAATACCCACGATGGCCCCGAGTACTATGGCTGAGAAGAGCACCAGCTCGATTGGCGTGAACGTCCGCAGCTTGAGTTCGCGGCGGGCAAAAATAAACAGCAGGCTGCCGGGGGCCAGCAGTATGCAACCGAGCAGCACGTACACCAGGCCCCCGGCGATAATCATGAATATTGAGTAAATACAGGCAATGGCAGCGAATGCCATCTCGCGGCGGCGGAGCCGTCCCGGGTCCGATTCGTAGGTCTCCCGCGTCAGCCCCAGTTTCAGGCCATAGGCGGCCACCAGCAGGTAGGGGATCAGCGTCATGGAACTGGTCATTTCGAGGGTCAGGTCGAACGCGTACTGGGCAAAGATGGTCAGGATCAGGAAGATCTGCACCAGGATATTGGTCAGCCACAGGGCCGTCGACGGCACGCCGTTTTTGTTTTCGTGACCGAACGCTTTCGGTACCAGCTCATATCTGGACGCGGTAAACAGTGCCTCTGCACATAACAGGGTCCAGGCCAGGTAGGCACCGAGCACGGAAACGATCAGGCCGGCACTGACAAACACGGCGCCCCAGGTTCCTACCACCGCCTGCAAGACGCCGGCCATGGAGGGTTGGCGCAGATCGGCGATCTCCGGACGGAGCAGGACGCCGTAGGGCAGCAGGGTTACCAGGATCATCAGGCACAGCACGCCGAGGAACCCCATCACCGTGGCCCAGCCCACGTCGGAGCGATTTCTGGCGTAGCGGGAAAACACGCTTGCCCCCTCGACACCGATAAACACGAATACGGTAACCAGCATGGTGCGTCGCACCTGCCCGATTACATCGCGGAAATTGTATTCACCACCACCCCAGAAGTTTTCCACGAACAGGTCTTTCTTGAACGCAAACGCCACGATCACAATGAACATGATGATGGGGATGATTTTGGCTACAGTCACGATCTTGTTGATAAAGGCGGCTTGCTTGACTCCCCGCAGGATCATGAAGTGGATCGACCACAGCACGATGGATGACACAAAGACTGCGGGAACGGTGTTGCCTTCACCGAAGGCCGGGATGGCGGCGCCGAGTGTGGACTTGATCAGGATAAAGTAGGTGGTGTTCCCCAGGCAGCTGCCGGCCCAGAAACCGAATGCGGCGATAAACCCCGGGTAGTTGCCGAATCCTTCCTTCGCGTAGGTAAAGATACCCGCATCCAGGTCCGGTTTTCGCACCGCCAGGAACTGGAATACGAAGGCCAGCATCAGCATGCCGGTGCCGGCAATGGTCCAGGCAATCAGTGCGCCGAAGGGGCCGGTGGCGTTCCCGAAGGTGGCTGGCAGGGAAAATATCCCCGCGCCCACCATGGAGCCCACCACCATGCCCATCATGGTGGTGCGATTCAGGTAGCGCTCTTGCTCTGAGGCCATCGGGAATACCCACCAATTGCTACAACAGCAAGTGTAGATGGTGTGGTTGCATGTCCCGCACTTGCATCAATATTCCAGCGGGAAGTAAAAATGGCGTTATCCAGTTCATCTGCGTACCCGGCCATTCCGCACCTGGGCCCTGGCGCCAAAGGCACTGCCCGGGCGGGCTGTCACAGGCAACATCTATAGTTGAAGGATGAACAAGGCCTTCGGGTATGGTGACAGTCCGGCCATGAACTCCCGCATTCAGATCCCCGGGTTGTGCCTGGGTTTGCTGGCGATCATGCTCGCTGCCTGTGGTGACCGGGGACCGGAGCAAACCGCGCCACCCCCGCCGCCGGTGGAGATACTCTCTGTGCGCGAGCAACCGGTCATTCCCCGGTTCGAGTATGTCGGCCGGGTCGAGGCCACCGATGAGCTGCAGGTAAGGCCACGGGTGGAGGGCAATATCCAGGGGCGCTACTTTGAGGAAGGCAGCCTGGTCAGGGAAGGCGAACTGCTTTACGAGATTGATCCGCAGCCGTTTGTTGCCACGCTGGAAAATCGCCGCGCCGCCGTCTCCAGGGCCCGTGCAGCGCTGGAGGTGGCCGAGCGCAACTATGGGCGCGGGCGCGAATTGGTGCCGAAGGGCTTTATCAGCAAGTCGGATTTTGACCGGTTGAAGGGGGATTTTGAGCAGGCCCAGGCCAGCCTGAAAGAGGCCAGGGCTGACGTCAGCACGGCGGAACTCAATCTTTCCTACACGCGCATTTATGCTCCCCTGACAGGTCGCATCGGGCGGTCCGCCTTTCCCGTTGGTGCTTTGGTGGGACCGCAGTCGGAGCCGCTCGCGACCATACTCAATACAGACCCGGTATTCGTCTTGTTCGAGGTGCCAGAGGATAGGGTGTTCTCGGTCCAGATTACCGCGGAGCGCCGCGCCCGGGCCGGGTTGCGGCCGGAACAGCGGGATATCCGCATCGAGCAGCCGGACGGCAGTTTTTATCCCCACCCCGGCACCATTGCTTTTGTCGACAACAAGGTCAACCCGAATACCGGCTCTGTGGCGGTCCGGGCCGAATTCCCCAACCCGAACCAGTTGCTGATCCAGGGGCAGTTTGCCCGTGTGTCAGTCCGGGTCTATGGCGGCAGCGAACAGGTCAAGCCGCTGGTGCCGCAGTCGGCGGTGCTGGAAGACATGCAGGGGCGCTATGTATTCGTCGTGGACAGCCAGGATATCGCGCATCGCCGGTACCTGGAGCTGGGCCAGCGTGAGGGAGAACTGTGGGCCGTGGAAGAGGGCCTGAAAGCCGGCGAAACCGTGATCGTCAATGGGCTGCAGCGGGTGGTCGCGGAGCAACCGGTGGATCCCCAGTCCTCCGCCCGTAACCCCTATGCCGACTACCGTGCCGGAAGTCGCGAGGGCCCTGGGCGCGGGGCAAGTGGTGAGAAGGATAAGCGGGATGGGTCCGGCATCGGCAAAGACCTCGTGCCTACGGACAGCAAGTAGGCGGTCGCCGGCGCAGGCAGCGGCGGGATGCAGGGGCCGGGGTGCGGCCAGGCGACAGGGAGATGGAATTTTGCCGACAGGGAGTGGACTTTTTTGATCAGCGCATTTTTCATCCGGCGGACCAGGTTCGCTTTTGTGATTTCAATCCTGATCACCCTGGCGGGGCTGCTGTCCCTGCCACTGCTGCCCATTGCCCAGTTTCCCGACCTGGCCCCGCCGACCGTCACCGCCACCACCCGGTTTGACGGCGCCAGTGCTGAGGTCATGCGGGACAGCGTGGCGGTACCCCTGGAGGCGGAGGTTAACGGCGTTGAGGACATGCTGTACATGTCCTCTTCCAGCGGCAATGACGGCAGTTACCGGTTGACGGTGACCTTCGAGAGCGGCACGGACGAAGATATCGCGCAGGTCAATGTGCAGAACCGGGTGCAGCAGGCCACACCCGCGCTGCCGGAAGAGGTGCGCCGCAATGGCGTGATCGTGCGTAAGCAGTCCAATACCATGCTGCTGGTGGTCAACCTGATCTCCCCCGAGGAAAAATTCGATGAACTCTTCCTGGCCAACTATGCCCAGATATTTATCCGCGACGAGCTGGCACGGGTACCGGGGGTCAGTGACGTCAGTATTCTCGGTTCCCTGAATTATGCCATGCGCATCTGGCTGAACCCGGACCGGATGGCAGTGCTGAATATTACCGCGCAGGATGTGATCAATGCGGTACGCGCCCAGAATATGCAGGTCGCCGCCGGCCAGATCGGCTCACCGCCGATCGGCAAGGACCAGCAGTTCCAGTACAACATCCTCGCCCAGGGGCGGCTGGTGGATGTGGAGGAATTCAAGGATATCAGCCTGCGGGCCAACCCCGCCGGTGGCATGGTGCGGATGAAAGATATAGCGCGGGTGGAACTGGGGAGCGAGTTCTACAGTGCCTATGGCCGCCTGGACGGCAAGCCGGCGGCGGTGATCGCGGTCTACCAGCTGCCGGATGCCAATGCCCTTAACGTGGCCGAGGGCATCCGGGAACGCATGGCGGTGCTGAAAGAGCGTTTCCCGGAGGGACTGGAGGCGGAAATACTCTACGACACCACCGAGTTTGTCAGCGCATCGATCAGGGAAGTCGTGGAGACTCTGTTGATCGCACTGGTGCTGGTAATCCTGGTGGTATTCCTGTTTCTGCAGGATATCCGCTCCACCCTGATCCCCGCCATTGCCATCCCGGTGTCGCTGATCGGTACCTTTGCCCTGATGCTGGCATTCGGTATGACCATCAATACGGTCACCCTGTTCGCGCTGATCCTGGCCATCGGCATTGTGGTGGACGATGCCATTATCGTGGTGGAAAACACCCAGCGCCTGATGTCAGAGGGCCTGCCGCCACGGGAGGCTGCGCTCAAGTCCATGGAGGAAGTGACCGGGCCGGTAATTGCCACCACGCTGGTGCTGCTGGCTGTGTTTGTGCCGGTCATGCTGATGCCGGGCCTGACCGGGGGCATGTACCGGCAGTTCGCAGTCACCATCAGCATGGCGGTGATCATTTCCTCCCTCAATGCGCTGACGCTCAGCCCGGCTCTCTGTGCCACCCTGCTCAAGCGCAGTGAGGGCGGCGAAGTGGCCGGGATGAAGGAGACCGGGATTTTCGGTTGGTTCAACAAGACGCTGCACCGGCTGACCAGATCCTATATGGCCATGGTCGCGTTCTGGGTGGCCCGGCCATTGATGGGTGCGCTGTCAGTCGTCGGGATAGTCGCTCTCTGCTACTGGTTGTTTACTTCGGTGCCCTCGGGCTTTATACCGGACGAGGATCAGGGATTTTTCCTGGTCCACGTACAGTTGTCCGAAGGGGCCTCACTGAATCGCACTGGCCCGGTGGTCGAGCAGATCCGCGAAATCATGCGTGCCGAGCCTGAAGTGGCCCACGTGATGGCGGTGCCGGGATTCAATATCCTGGCGAACAATGTCAGTTCCAACTCTGCGTTCATGATCGGGATCCTGCGCCCGTGGGACGAGCGGCCGGAACGCTCCCAGCACCAGATGGCAGTGATGCAACGGGTGCAGCAGAACGTGGCGGCAGTTCCCGAGGCTCGGGTGATGGTGTTTCCAACACCGCCGCTGCCCGGGGTGGGCACCATCGGCGGCTTTGAATTTATCCTTACCGACCTGATGGGGCGTGATGCGTCCGAGCTGGCAGGCGTCCTCTACGATGTCCTCGGCCAGGCCAACCAGCGGCCGGAAATCGCCCAGGCGTTTACCAGTTTCCAGGCCAGCACCCCGCAACTGGAGCTTGAGGTCGACCGGGACAAGGCCCATACCCTCGGGGTGCAGCTGACAGATGTCTACAACACCCTGCAGACGCAGCTGGGTGGCTTCTACGTCAACGACTTCAACCTGTTCGGTAAGGTTTTCCGGGTCATGTTGCAGGGTGATGAACAGTTCCGCAGCGACGAGCAGGACCTGTCGGGATTTTTCGTCCGCGCCAACAGCGGCGAGCTGGTACCGGTTACCTCCATTGTCGAGATCTCGCCCACAGTGGCCCCCCAGACCATTGACCGCTACAACCTCTATAACAGCGTCACCATCAATGGTGCCCAGGCCCCGGGCTATTCCAGCGGCGAGGCGATGCGGGCCATGGAACAGTTGGCGGAGCGCCTGCCTGCGGGTTACAGCTACGAATGGACCGGGTCCAGCCTGCAGGAAATCACCTCGGGGAATATGGCTCCCATCCTGTTTTCCCTCGCCATCGTATTCGTATACCTGTTCCTGGTGGCGCAGTACGAGAGCTGGATGATTCCGATTGCGGTGATGTTGTGCGTGCCGATCGCCATTGCGGGGGCGTTGCTGGTTAACCTGCTGGCGGGGGCGGTCAATAACCTGTATACCCAGATCGGCCTGGTATTGCTGATCGGCATGGCGGCCAAGAGTGCAATCCTGATCGTGGAGTTTGCCGCGAACGAACGCGATGCCGGTAAGTCCGTGGCCGAGGCGGCGATAAGTGCCACCCGCCTGCGGTTCCGGGCCGTGCTGATGACGGCGTTGTCGTTTGTGCTGGGAGTGATGCCGCTGCTGGTGGCCTCCGGCGCCGGGGCGGCCAGTCGCATTTCGCTGGGGCTGGCGGTTTTCGGGGGCATGACTGCAGCGGCGATTTTCGCCACATTACTGGTGCCGGTTTACTACGCGCTGGTGCAGTCCCTGCGGGAGAAAATCAAGGGCGGGCATATTCCGGCCACGCACCGGGCGGGCCCGCCAGCGGAACCCTGAATCCTGGCCGGAAAATGTGGTCTCAGGTGTTGCTTGCCGTATAGTAAGTACAGGTGAACTGCATACCGTGCCCGGGGCACGTGCTGAAGGTGAGAAGACAATATTACGATGCTGGACAAGATCGAGCGTAGATTCCGCCATTTCCGGGACAAGTTGGAGTCCCGGGTGCCCGCCGCGCCGGACCTGAGTGGTCATGCCGCGGTATTGCTGGCGCTGACCGAAGAGCCTGACCCGGAAGTCATTCTCACCCTGCGATCCGCCCACCTGTCGACGCACTCCGGTGAGGTTTCCCTGCCGGGTGGGCGCTGGGAAACCGGGGATGCATCCCTGCTGCATACGGCCCTGCGGGAAACCGAGGAGGAAATCGGCCTGCCAGCGGAAGCGGTGCGGGTGCTGGGGCCGCTGTGGCCGCGCAGCACCCGTTGGAACGTGCACGTGACGCCCTGGCTTGGGGTGGTTTCACCGGACGTGGCACTGGTACCGAACCCGGGAGAGCTGGACGCGATCTTCCGCGTGCCGCTGTCGTTTTTCCTGGAGGACCCGCGTATCCGCACGGACCAGATCACCATCGATGAGCGGGCCATCTACCTGCCGGCCTACCAGTTCCAGGAATACGAAATCTGGGGCTTTACTGCCGGCATCCTGACCGAGTTCCTGGTGAAGATCCTCGATGCCGATATTTCCCACCGCAACGATGTGCCTTTGCGGGCACTGAACTGACTTAATCCTCCCGGAGCCGCGGGAGCCCCCAGGCGGGCGAACGGTGCTTCTTGAGCCTGCCGGAACCCGGCGGGCCAGCTTCCGCGGCGGCTGCAGCCAGCGATTCCGGGCCGTATACTGTGGGCCGGTTTCTCCCGAGTTTTACTATGCCCAGACCCAAGTCCGCGGTCGCCCTGGAAGATGTGCACTGGGGCGCGCTGAAAACCCTGTTTCCCTACCTGCTGGAATTCCGCCGCGCGGTGGTGCTTGCGCTGCTGTGCCTGGTGGGCGCCAAGCTGGCGAGTGTGGGGCTGCCTTTTATCCTCAAGCATATCGTCGACGACCTGGATGCCGCCGGTGGTGCGACTGCCGCGATCGCGTTGCCACTGGGGCTGTTGCTGGCCTACGGCGCGGTACGCTTTTCCAGTGTGCTGTTTGGCGAGCTGCGGGATACCATTTTCGGCCGGGTCACCGAGCGCGCCCAGCGGCGTATCGGGCTCGAGGTCTTCCAGCACCTGCACCGCCTCGACCTGGACTTTCACCTCAACCGCCGCACCGGGGGCCTGTCGCGGGATATCGAGCGCGGCATTTCCGGTATCGGTTTCCTGATGCGCTTCATGGTCTTCAACATTGTCCCGACCCTGCTGGAAATCGGCATGGTGGCAGTGCTGTTGTGGTGGAATTACAGCGGCGTGTTTGCGCTGCTGGTACTGGGTGCGGTGGTGGTTTACATCGGGTTCTCGGTAGTGGCCACTGAATGGCGGACGCGTTTTGTGCGTGAGCTGAATGAGGCTGAATCCCGCAGCAGCAGCCGTTCCGTGGACAGCCTGCTGAACTATGAGACGGTGAAGTATTTCGGCAATGAGCAGTACGAGGCTGGCCACTACGACGTGGAACTGGCCCAGTGGGAGCAGGCGCGGCGCAAGAACCGGCTGTCCCTTTTCGGGCTCAACGCCGGCCAGGCAGTGATTATCGCCACCGCAATGACCGCAGCGATGGTGCTGGCCGCTGCGCGGGTCACCCAGGGGCAAATGACCATTGGCGACTTTGTGCTGATCAATGCCTTTATGATGCAGATTTTTATCCCGCTCAACTTCCTCGGCTTTGTCTACCGGGAAATGAAGGGCTCCCTGGCCAATATCGAGAAAATGTTCTCGTTGCTGGAGGTGGCGCCAGGGGTGAAGGATATGCCCGGGGCAGGCGAACTGCAGGTAACGGAGGGCCAGGTGGAATTTGAGGCTGTCCGGTTTGGCTACCGCCCGGACCGGGAAATCCTCAAGGGAATCACTTTTACCGTGAAGCCGGGCCAGAAAGTTGCCATTGTCGGTGCCAGCGGCGCCGGCAAGTCGACCCTGTTCAAGTTACTGTTCCGTTTCTACGATGCCTCTGCCGGGCGGATCCTGGTCGACGGGCAGGACATTCGTACCGTCAGTCAGGCTTCCCTGCGTCGCGCCATCGGCGTGGTGCCGCAGGATACCGTGCTCTTCAACCAGTCACTGCTGGAGAATGTCCGCTACGGCCGTGTCGATGCCAGCGATGAGGAAGTGCTCGAAGCCATCCGGCACGCCCAGCTCTACGGTTTCATCAGCCAGTTGCCGGAGGGCGCCAACACCCTGGTGGGGGAGCGGGGGCTGAAACTCTCCGGTGGCGAACGCCAGCGGGTGGCGATTGCCCGGGCCCTGCTCAAACACCCACCAATCATGGTCTTCGACGAAGCCACCTCCTCCCTGGACAGCCGCTCAGAGCGAGGCATCCTGGAGGCACTGCGGCAGGTGGCCCGGGAACAGACCACCCTGGTGATTGCCCATCGCCTGTCCACAGTGGTGGATGCGGACGTGGTCCTGGTCCTGGACGAGGGGCGTATCGTGGAGCAAGGCAGCCACGAGCAGCTGCTGCGACAGGCGGGCCACTATGCTGCCCTCTGGCGTATGCAACAGGAGCAGGGCGAGGAAGGTGCTGTGGTTGATCAGGAATTGAACAGTGTGTCCCGGGACCACTGAACCCTGCGGCCACATTCTTGATAATTGGGCCGCACCGCTCTAATGTTGCGAGCCGTTGCAAAGATAACGATAGGCAGAGGCCCATATGAAGACTGCAAAATTTGCCACCGCGCTACTGGCGCTGGCTGTCATGAGCGCCTGCTCCCCCCGCGGGGAGCAGACCGAGGTAATCGAGGAGACCGGTACCGCGGTCGAACAGACCCAGGCGGAGCCCTCCGAGCAGGAAGCTGCCGAAGCCAATGGCCGCTTTGATATCTATGTTCCGGTTGAGCTGAACGCGGACCTGTCCGACCTCTCGGACGACCAGCGGCAGATGATCGGCCTGCTGATCGATGCCAGCCAGATCATGGATCGTCTCTTCTGGCTGCAGTCATTTGGTCCCGCAGAAGAGTTGCTACCGGGCATCGAGGACAGCGCCAAGCGCGAGTTTGCACGGATCAACTACGGTCCCTGGGACCGGCTCAACAACAACGAGCCATTCATCGATGGCTACGGCCCCAAGCCGCCCGGTGCCGAGTTCTATCCGGAAGACATGACCAAGAAGGAGTTCGAGCAGTGGCAGCAGCCGGGTAAGGATGGCCTCTACTCCCTGGTACGCCGCGACCAGGATGGCAACCTGAAGCTGGTGCCTTACAGCGAGGCCTACAAGAGTGACCTGGAGAAGGCTGCGGAAATCCTGCGCCAGGCGTCCGAGCTGGCCGAGGACGAGCAGTTTGCCAATTACCTGAGCATGCGCGCCGACGCGCTGCTGTCTGACGATTTCCGTCCCAGCGATATGGCCTGGATGGACATGAAGGACAATGAAATCGACGTGGTGATCGGCCCGATCGAGAACTACGAGGACCAGTTGTTCGCCTACCGCACCGCGTACGAGTCCTACGTCCTGCTGAAGGACATGGAGTGGAGTGAGAAGCTGGCCAAGTTCGCCGCCTTCCTGCCCGAGTTGCAAAAGGGCCTGCCGGTGGATGACAAGTACAAGTCCGAGGTGCCGGGCACCGATTCCGACCTGAACGCCTACGATGTAGTCTTTTACGCCGGCCACAGCAATGCGGGTTCCAAGACCATCGCCATCAACCTGCCCAATGATGAAGAGGTCCAGCTGGCCAAGGGCACCCGCCGCCTGCAGTTGAAAAACGCCATGCGCGCCAAGTTCGACAAGATCCTGGTACCCATCAGTGAAGTACTGATCGCCGAGGACCAGCGCCAGCACATCACTTTCCCGGCTTTCTTCTCCAATACCATGTTCCACGAGGTGGCACATGGACTGGGGATCAAGAAAACCGTGACCGATGGTAGCAATGTGCGCCAGGCGCTGAAGGAAACCTCGTCGGCGCTGGAAGAGGGCAAGGCGGATATCCTTGGCCTCTACATGGTGACGCGCCTGCACGAGAAGGGCGAGATCGAGGAAGGGGAACTGATGGACAATTACGTCACCTTCCTGGCCAGTATCTTCCGCAGCGTGCGCTTCGGTGCCGCCAGTGCCCACGGCAAGGCCAACATGATGCGTTTCAATTACTTCAAGGAGCAGGGCGCATTTACCCGCGATCCGGAAACCGGGCAGTACAGTGTGGACTTCGACAAGATGCAGGAAGCCATGACCAGCCTGTCCAACCTGATCCTGACCATCCAGGGTGACGGTGACTACGAGAAATCGAAGGAGCTGCTGGACAGCAAGGGCGTCGTTGGCGCCGAGCTGCAGGCCGACCTGGATCGCCTGTCTGATGCGGATATCCCGGTGGACGTCACCTTTATCCAGGGTAAGGAAGTGCTGGAACTGAAGTAAGGTCCCATAAACCCCTCCCACAAAAAACCCGGCATCACTGCCGGGTTTTTTGTTTGTAATCGCCTGCTGTAGGAGCGGCCCATGGCCGCGACCAGCGGTCGGACAACCCCGGGGCTGCAGCTGCCTTGATGGAAGCTCCGAAGTATTTCGCTGCGCCCGATGTACCCCGGTAAGGCCACCGCAGCGGGAACTGGCGGCGCTACGTGAGCGAAACAAAACCGGCCCCCGGCTGCTGCCCGGGAGCCGGTTGCCGATCAGCGGTTGATCGGGGCCAGGCAAGCCATGTACACATCCAGCTGGTTCACTTCGGTGGGCAGGCTGCCAAGGCTCAGCCGTACCCGGTCGAAAGGCTGTACCGAGTTGATAGTGATCACGCGCTGGTTCACGGCACCGTCCACATCGAAGACCACCAGAGAGCTGCCTGTGCCGCTGTCACCGGTGGGCTGGCCGCCAAGCATGGTGCTGATGCGTACGGTTTCCAGCAGCACCAGGTCCAGGAGAGAGGCAGGCTTCTCCACCAGGAAGCCTATGCGATGCCTGCCGGACAGCACCGTGGTCTTGGTCACATCGATATAGGCACCGCCACCGGCCCCAGCCGATACCTCGATCCGCGCGGCATCGGTGATCACATCGTTGGTGACCCGGCCAGGGCTGGTAACCGAGCATTCCAGGCAGGGAGTGACAATGCCGTGGGCCAGCTTGGAATCACTGGTGGTAATCGGCTGGAAGTCGCCGACTGACTCACAGGTGGCCGCAAGGCCGTTGTCGCAGGCATCGCCGATACCATCATTGTCGAAATCGTCCTGCTCTGGGTTGGCAGTCTGCGGGCAATTGTCCTCCTCGTTGGCCACCCCGTCGTTGTCCACATCGGGGTCACAGGCATCCCCGATACCATCGCCATCCGCGTCGAGCTGGTTCGGGTTGGACACTGCCGGGCAATTGTCGTCCCCGTTGTCCACGCCGTCGCCGTCGCGGTCCAGGTCGCAGGCATCGCCCGGGCCGTCACCGTCCTGGTCCGACTGGTCCGGGTTGTAGTCGACCGGGCAATTGTCTTCACTGTCGTTGACGGAATCGCCATCCAGGTCTTCGTCACAGACGTCACCGAGGCCGTCCCCATCGGCATCCGCCTGGTCATTGGCGGTCATGGGGCAGTTGTCCTCATCGTTAGTGAAGCCGTCGCCATCGACATCGGCGTCGCAGGCATCGCCGACACCGTCGCCATCGAGGTCGTCCTGGCCGGCATTGGGCTCCGCCGGGCAGTTGTCCTCGCCGTCATCCAGGCCGTCATTATCGGTATCACTGTCCGCATCGCATGCGTCGCCGATGCCGTCGCCGTCCTGGTCAGCCTGGTCGAGGTTTGCCTCACCGGGGCAGTTATCGCGGTCGTCGGGGAGGCCATCGCCATCGCGATCATCGTCGCAGGCATCGCCGGTGCCATCGCCGTCCAGGTCCGACTGCTCTGTATTGGCAACCAGCGGACAGTTGTCGGTGTCATCCTCGATACCGTCATTGTCATCGTCGCTGTCACAGGCATCGCCCTGCGCGTCGCCGTCGGTGTTCAACTGCTCTTCGTTGGCGAGTGCGGGACAGTTATCCACGTCATCACCGACCCCATCACCGTCCTCATCGCTGTCACAGGCATCGCCGTACTGGTCGCCGTCGCGATTGGCCTGGTCGGAATTGGGAATATAAGGGCAATTGTCGTCCTCATCGGCGATCGAGTCGTTGTCGTCGTCACTGTCACAGGCATCGCCGATACCATCATTGTCGGTGTCGGCCTGTGAGTGATTGGCAACCGCCGGGCAGTTATCGCCGGTATTTTCATCGCCGTCGCCATCGCGGTCGGTATCACAGGCATCACCGATACCATCGTCGTCCTGGTCCTGCTGGTCGGCATTGGCATCCTCGGGACAGTTATCGGCTTCGTCAGGTACGCCATCTGAATCGCTGTCGGTATTGTCGTCGCAGGCATCACCGAACCCGTCTCCATCGGTGTCCTGTTGGTCCTCGTTGGCAACAGAGGGGCAATTATCAGCGTCATTGTCGACATTGTCCCCGTCGACATCATCATCACAGCTGTCGCCGATTCCGTCGCCGTCCGCATCGGTCTGCTCGGCATTGGCATTGAGCGGACAGTTATCGTTCACATCATCGACACCGTCGTTGTCACTGTCTTCGTCACAGGCATCTCCGTTGCCGTCACCATCTGTGTCCTGCTGGTCTGCATTGGTAATCAGGGGGCAATTATCGCTGCTGTTCTCGGTGCCGTCGCCATCGGTATCGCTGTCGCAGGCATCACCGGTGCCGTCGCCGTCAGCATCGGCCTGATCGCGATTGGCGGTGGCGGGGCAGTTGTCGCTGTCCTCGGCGATGCCATCACCATCGCTGTCGGTGAAGTCATCACAGGCATCACCAATGGAGTCATTATCCGTGTCCTCCTGCCCGGGATTGGGTGTATCAGGGCAGTTGTCCTGCGCGGTGGGGGTATTGTCGCCATCGTGGTCGTTGTCGCAGGCGTCGCCAATGCCGTCCCCGTCCAGGTCTGCCTGGTCCTCATTGGCCGTGGCCGGGCAGTTGTCTGATCCATCGTCGACGCTGTCGCCATCATCATCTTCGTCACAGGCATCACCAGTACCGTCGCCATCGGTGTCGTCCTGCTCCGGGTTGGCCACGGCCGGGCAGTTATCCGCGCCGTCGTCGAGGCCGTCATCATCAGAATCACTGTCGGCATCACAGGCATCGCCAATGCCGTCGTTGTCCTGGTCCTCCTGGCCCGGATTTGCTGCCATGGGGCAGTTATCCAGGCTGTCGGTGACCTCATCACCATCGGTGTCATTGTCACAGCTGTCGCCGGTACCATCGCCATCGAGGTCATCCTGATCACTGTTCGCGACCAGCGGGCAGTTGTCGGCACTGTTCCCGACGGTATCGCCGTCGATATCGTTGTCGCAGGCATCACCGGTACCGTCGCTGTCACCATCGGCCTGGTCTGGATTGGCGGTCGAAGGGCAGTTATCGGCACTGTTGTCTATACCATCTCCATCCCGATCGCTGTCACAGGCGTCGCCGCTGCCATCGCCGTCGGCATCGCCCTGGCCGGGATTAGCCATGTCCGGACAATTGTCATCCTGGTCCGTGATGCCGTCGCCATCGGTGTCCAGCGGGGCCGCGGAGGCGCTGTTGAAGGTGGTTGTCTCCCTGCGACCGCTCTCATCCGCTGTGCAGGCGTAGAGAAGGGTGAGCGATGCAAAGAGAAGAAAGATCGGGAAGCGCATCATGCGGGTTTCTCCGGAGCAGGTTTTTGTTGTCTGCCCGGGGCGGGAATCTGGCGTAGATGCAATGGTCGGGACCACACAAACCGGCGTCCCTGCACGGTTGGTGACTTCAGCCTGAACAGCAACTTCCCTGTCGCCCCTGGCACGCCGCCGGGTGGATCTGGATCCCGGCGGCTTTCCTTTGCCTATAGAAAATTTTCTTTATTGCGTGATGGCTTTCTAATCTAAAGTGTGATTTGTGTCTATATGTTGGCGTCAAAGCTAACGAGTGTTGAACCTGGCGATATGACTATTTGTTGTTAACTGCCTTTCAGGTTGGCCCCCTCGTTTGGCCGCCTGACTTCTCTGCCGGTTCGGTTGCCGGGGCGGCGTTCAGTGCTGTGCCGGTTTCGCGACAGGTCAGTGTTCGATCCTGTGGCCAGGCGGGCATAGCACAGCAATCCGCCTGCGGTCATGGAGGTGGGACTGGGGCCAGGCACGGCAGGTAAATGTCTAATTGGTTTACAGAATATGGCAGGCCGTCGAGTCGAACCTCGACAGCATCGAAATCCGCGTCGGTTTTGAATGTTACCAGGCGGCGAAAACCGGACTCACCCTGTAGCCTGAACACCAGCAGCTCCCGGCCGTGAGCACGCTCGCCGGTGTCCACCCCGTCGAGTAATGTCCGCAGGGTGAGGCCTTCGAGGATTATGCGATCAAGGTGCAGGGTGGCGGACTCGAGGATAAAGCCGGCCCTGAAAGGTCCCGTATACGCCTCATTGGTATCCACTATCCGGATAAAAGCGCTGCCCGCCGAGTCTATGGGTACCGCCAGGCGCCCGGCATTGGCAAAGAAATCATCGGGAACGTTTTCCGGGGTGAATACCGGGCACAGGGGGCAGTCGGGACCTGAGCCCACGGTGAAATCAATATCGAACCCGGAGAGCGCCCTGAACCCACCCCGGTCGCCACAGGAGACCGGTTCATTGGTGTCGCATACGTCCCCCAGGCCATCATCATCAATATCCTCCTGCCCGGTATTGGCCTGGAGCGGGCAGTTATCGGAGGTATTCCCCACGCCATCGCCGTCGAGGTCGGCATCGCATAGGTCACCGATGCCGTCATTGTCGCGGTCGGCGCCGTCGGCATTGGGAATGTCCGGGCAATTGTCCGCCGAATCCGGAATGCCGTCCCCGTCCCGGTCGGTTTCGCAGAGGTTGCCGTCGCCGTCGTCGTCATCGTCGAGCTGGTCCGCGTTGGCGGTAAACGGGCAGTTGTCGGTGCCGTTGGCAACCCCATCGCTATCAAGGTCGTTGTCGCAGGCATCCCCACGGCCGTCCAGGTCGATATCGGACTGCGCTCCATTGGCGATGTCCGGGCAGTTGTCGCGGTCGTCGCGGATACCGTCGCGGTCCGCATCCGGCCGGACTTCCTCGCAGGCATCCCCGATCCCGTCGTTGTCGTCATCTTCCTGTTGCGGGTTCGGGATATCGGGGCAGTTGTCCTCTGAATCCAGCACCGTGTCATCATCGCGGTCCGGGGTCGGTGCTGCACAGGCATTGCCAATGCCGTCCCGGTCGCTGTCTTCCTGGCCGGGATTGGTTGTGTCGGGGCAGTTGTCCTCACTGTCTGCGATGCCATCCTCATCCCGGTCCAGGCCCTGCGGCGTGGGGTCGCAGGGATTGCCGCGACCATCGCCGTCATCGTCTGCCTGGCTGTTATTGGCAAGAAGGGGGCAGTTGTCGTTGCCGTCCTCCCGGCCATCGCTGTCGTCATCCCTGTCGCAGGCGTCGCCAAGGCCATCAGCGTCCGTGTCGCGCTGGTCGGGGTTGATCACCAGCGGACAGTTGTCATCGCTGTCGGGAAAGGTGTCATTGTCGTCATCCGGGTCGCAGCTGTTGCCGAAACCGTCCCTGTCCGGGTCCGGCGGATTGGCGAGGTCGCTACCGGGGCAGAGATCGGGACCGTCGCCGGGAGGAGAAGCGCCACAGAGGTCACCAACGCCGTCTGCATTACTGTCGGCCTGGTCGGGGTTGGCAAGGCCCGGGCAGTTGTCATTGTCGTTGGCCACACTGTCGCCATCCCGGTCGCGGTCGCAGGTGTCGCCCACCAGGTCATTGTCGAGGTCGGCCTGGTCGGCGTTTGCCTGAACCGGGCAGTTATCGTCGATATCATCGATGCTGTCGCCGTCATCATCCAGATCACAGCGATCTCCCAGGCCGTCACCATCGCGGTCGGACTGGTCTGTATTGGCGCGCAGGGGACAATGGTCGCTGCTGTCGCGGATCCCATCGCCGTCGTCATCGTTGTCACAGGGATTGCCGAAGCCGTCACCATCCAGGTCGGCCTGGAATTCGTTGGGACGATCGGGGCAGTTATCCAGCGGGTCCGGGACCCCGTCCAGGTCCGAGTCGACTTCCTCATCACAGGGGTCGCCGATGCCGTCGCCATCGCTGTCTCCCTGTAGGTCGTTGGTGTTGTCAGGGCAGTTGTCGAGGGCGTTGGTAAAACCGTCGCCGTCGCGATCGTTGTCGCACACATCGCCGATACCATCCTCGTCCAGGTCCAGCTGCACAATATCGGGAATACTGGCGGGCTCGCGGTTGGGGTTCAGTGGGCAATTGTCGACGTCGTTATTGACCCCGTCGCCATCGAGGTCACGATCGCAGGAGTCGCCGATGCCGTCTCGATCCTGGTCGGCCTGGCTGGGGTTGTGGGTATCCGGGCAGTTATCGGCATCGTCCTGAACCGAGTCGTTGTCAGTGTCCTGTGGCGGTGCGGGTTCCGGTGTTGTCGGTGGACTGGCTGATGGCGGGGGATCACAGGCGTCGCCGTCACCATCGCCATTGAAGTCGGCCTGGTCGGGGTTGGGGGTTGCGGGGCAGTTGTCCTGCAGGTCGATGATGCCATCGCCATCGGCATCATTATTGCGCGGGCGGCCGTTGTCGTCGTCCGAATCGAATATGCAGCCGGACAGGACGAGCGCAACCAGGACAACCAAAGCCCGTAAACGGAACATCTAAACAACTCCGGGCACATTATCCCTTGTGCCATCACTTCCCTGTGCTCCGGCGACAGCAGCCGGGGCGAATCTCCCGGACCCCTCTTCAGGTTTAGGAGATATCTGCCGATGTGTCGAAAAGGAGGTGGGAGCGACATAGGGGGCGGGCAGCCAACCGGGCATCGTATCCATCATTAAAGCGTTATCCCGGTACTGGATAACTCACCCTGGCTTTGCACCCCCCTGCCGCCATCACCGGGGCTTGCTGGCGGTGGTTAGGCCCTGTTATCACGTCCGGGCCTGTCAGTTCCGAATGTGACTCGTCACCCGGCTGGAATACCCATAGACTGGCCCCATCTGAAGAGGAGTTGCCAGTGGCCCTGTCCCGTGAAACCTGTTCCCGTGCCCGGCTGGCCCGGGACCAGAGATTTGATGGTCTGTTCTACACCGCGGTAAAAACCACGGGTATTTTCTGCCGCCCGATCTGCCCGGCCCGGGCACCCCTGGAAAAGAATGTTGAATACTTTCGAACAGCGGCCGAGGCGGCGACAGCCGGGTACCGGCCGTGCCGGCGATGCCGTCCCGATGCTGCGCCCGGCAGTCCCGCCTGGGGCCTGGTGGGTACCACCGTGCAGCGGGCGCTGGCCCTGATGCGCAGTGAGCGCGAGGGGGCGTCAGTAGAATCGCTGGCGGAACGGCTGGGAATCAGCAGCCGTTACCTGCGGCGACTGTTCAACGAGCACCTGGGTATGAGCCCACTGCAGTACTGGCAGGTGGAACGGGTAATGTTTGCGCTGGGACTGTTGCGTGAGACACGCATGCCCGTGGGCCAGGTGGCGTTCGAGGCCGGCTTCAACAGCACGCGCCGTTTCAATGCGGTTTTCCAGCAGGTATGCCACCGAACCCCCACGGAGGTGCGAAAGGAGACCCGGAGCGGGACTGCGGTCCGGGGTGGGATCCGGTTTTACCTGCCTTACCGGCCGCCCTTTGACTGGCAGAAGCTGCTGGACTTTTTCCGTGCCCGGGCACTCAGGGGAATCGAAGAGGTAAACGACGGGATATACCAGCGGAGCTTTTGCCTGGAGGGCGGTGGGCCAGGTGTGCTGAGTGTCAGCGACGATGCGGCGGCGCACCGCCTGGTGGTGGAGCTGGATTCCGGCGATGGGCGGGGCCTTTTTGTCCTCAACCAGCGGTTGCGCCGGTTGTTTGACCTGGACGTGGATACCGGTGAAATCGGGCAGGTACTGTCTGTGGACCCATTATTGGCACGGCAGCTGGAGTTGTTGCCCGGGGTGCGGCTGCCGGGCGCCTGGGATCCGTTTGAGTACGCCTTGCGGGCGATTCTGGGCCAGCAGATATCGGTCGCCGCGGCGACAACCATAGCCGGGCGGCTGGTGGAGCGTTACGGGGGGCGCTTTGTGGATACCAGTGGCCGGCAGTGGCGGCTCTTCCCGGGGGCCCGGGAACTGGCCGGGGCGGATTTCGAGGGCCTGGGGGTGACACGGGCGCGGGCGGCGACCCTGCGGACTTTCGTGGCGGCGACCCTGGAAGGGCGGGTGGACTTCACCGAGACCGACCTGGAGCGATGGTGTGCGCAGTTGACTGCATTGCCGGGCATCGGCGACTGGACCGCGCAGTACATAGCCATGCGCGGCTTGTCGCTGCCCGATGCCTTCCCGGCGTCAGACCTTGGTATCCTCCAGGCGCTGGGGGAGGGCGGCGAGCGGGCCTCGCCGGGTGCGGCCAGAAACCGGGCGGAGCAATGGCGGCCCTGGCGGGCTTATGGAGCATTACTGCTGTGGCAATCGCTGCAAACTGGGGACAGTGAATGATTGTTTACGAGATTTATCCTACCGTGCTCGGTGATGTCTGTGTCGCCGCAGAGGACAGTGGCCCACAGGCGGCACTGGTGGCGCTGGGCTTCGTCCGCGACGGCAGGTGCCCGGGGATGGGGCCCGGGTGGCAGCGGGGGACGTGCGCCCTGACGGACATGGCGTCGACCCAGCTGGGGGAGTACCTGGACGGTCGCCGGCGGGCTTTCGAGCTGCCGCTGCAGCCCCCCGGCACGCCTTTCCAGCAGCGTGTCTGGGCTGCCCTGCAGGATATCCCCTACGGCGAGACCCGGAGCTACCTGCAGCAGGCGGAAGCGCTGGGTAACCCCAGGGCGGTCCGTGCGGTTGCGCGGGCCAATGGCGCCAATCCCCTCGCCATCGTGATTCCCTGCCATCGCGTTATCGGCGCCGACGGCACCCTGACCGGCTACGCGGGAGGCCTGGAACTCAAGGCCCGCCTGCTCAGCCTCGAGGGCGCCCGCTTTTCCAGGCAGGGCGTACTGCTGTAGGCGGTGGGGCACAGGTGGGCCCGGACCTCCTGCCGGCCCCGTCTCCCCGGGCGGTCCCTCCCGACCACTTTTCCAGCCACTTTTTCAGGCATTTTCCCCCTGTGCCATTTCCTCCCCCGAATCGTGCGCAAGCCGCTGGCAATGACCGGCCACGGGCGGGATAATGGCCGCTTGAGAAGATCCACAGCCGGAGGCCAGATGCTGTACAGACTGGGTGAAAACCAGCCAGAGCTCGAGGGTGAGGGGCATTACATCGCCCCGGGTGCCCATGTGATCGGCAATGTGCGAATGCTCAGTCGCAGCTCGGTGTGGTTCAACGCAGTGGTGCGCGGTGACTGTGATCGCATCACCATCGGCGAGGACAGCAATGTCCAGGACGGTGCGGTGCTGCACACTGACCCGGGTATCCCGTTGACGATTGGTACCGGGGTGACGGTGGGCCACAAGGCAATGCTGCACGGCTGCGAAATCGGTGACTACACCCTGGTCGGCATCAACGCGGTTATCCTCAATGGCGCCAGGATCGGTCGGGGCTGTGTGATCGGTGCCAATGCGCTGGTCACCGAGAAAATGGAAGTCCCGGATTTTTCCATGGTCCTGGGGAGCCCGGGCAAGGTGGTCAAAACCCTGGACGAGTCGATGCTTGAGCTGCTGAAGGCCAGCAGCGATCACTATGCTGAAAACGGCCGGCGCTTCGCCGAAGAGCTGGTTGCCCTCGACTCGCCATGACCGTGAAAGTCCAGAATCCCGTGTCTACCGCAACGCCGGCAGCTGGCAAACCGGTAAAATCCCCCTGCATCTCGGTCTGTGCCCTCAACGCGGAAGATATCTGCGAGGGCTGTTTCCGCACCGGCACGGAGATCAGCCGCTGGGGCAATATGAACAACGACGAGCGGCGCTCGGTGTTGCAACGCTGTACCGAGCGCGCCCGGCAGATGGGCCGGCTCTGGTAGCCTGGCCGCTAAAATTTCGCAAGGTAAAGCGCATTCGGGAAATAGCTGTCCGTCGGGAAACCCCGTGACCCGGATTCCCCACGTCGCCAATGGCCGTGGCAACGGGGGCAGTGATGGGATGCGCGCAAGAAGAATTCAATACAGAAGAATATGACCCAACCCTTTGTTCACTTACGAGTCCACTCTGAATACTCGCTGATCGACGGCCTGGTGCGGATCAAGCCGCTCGTGGCCCGCGCCGCAGAGCTGGAGATGCCGGCCGTGGCGCTCACGGACCAGACCAATTTCTACGGCCAGATCAAGTTCTACAAGGCCTGCCTGGGCGCCGGGATCAAGCCCATAACCGGTGCGGATTTCTGGCTCAGTGAGGGCGGTGAGGAGCAGCCGACACTGATCTCGCTGTTCGCGATGAACACACGGGGCTACCTGAATATCACCGAGCTGATCTCCCGCGCCTGGATGGAGGGCCAATACCACGGCAACGCCTATATCCGTCGCGAGTGGCTGCCCGAGTACGCCGAGGGAGTGCTGGCATTGTCCGGTGCCCGGTACGGGGATGTGGGCCGTGCACTGGTTGCCGGCCGCACCGCCCAGGCTGAGGACCTGGCCCGGCAATGGGCAGGGGTTTTCCCCGGCCGTTATTACCTGGAACTGCAACGCACCGGCCGCCCGGGAGATGAGGATTACCTGCATGCGGCAGTGGGCCTGGCCCAGCGGTTGCAACTGCCGGTGGTGGCCACCAATGATGTACGTTTCCTCGAGGAAAGTGAGTTCGAGGCCCATGAGGTGCGGGTGTGCATTCACGACGGCCGTGCCCTGGACGACCCGCGCCGTGAGCGCCGCTATTCCCCGGAGCAGTATTTCCGCACCGCGGAGGAAATGCAGGAGCTGTTCAGCGATATCCCCGAGGCATTGCAGAACACCGTGGAGATCGCCCGGCGCTGTTCGGCACCGATCCAGCTGGGTAAGTATTTCCTGCCGGAGTACCCGATTCCCGAGGGTATGACCGAGAACCAGTTCTTCGAGAAGATCTCCTTCGAGGGGTTGGACGTGCGACTGGAAACCATCCTCGACCAGTCGGCCCCGGACTATGCCGAGCGCCGCACCGCCTATGAAAACCGGCTGCGGTTCGAACTGGACATCATTATCCAGATGGGCTTCCCGGGTTACTTCCTGATCGTGATGGACTTTATCCAGTGGGCCAAGGACCACGATATCCCGGTGGGGCCGGGGCGGGGTTCCGGTGCCGGCTCGCTGGTGGCCTACGCCCTCAAGATTACCGACCTGGACCCGCTGCAGTACGACCTGCTGTTCGAGCGATTCCTCAACCCGGAACGGGTTTCCATGCCCGACTTCGACGTCGACTTTTGCATGGAGAAGCGCGACCGCGTGATCGGCTATGTGGCCGACAACTACGGCCGCGATGCGGTGAGCCAGATCATTACTTTCGGCACCATGGCCGCGAAGGCGGTGGTGCGGGACGTGGCCCGTGTCCAGGGCAAGTCTTATGGCCTGGCGGACAAGCTTTCCAAGATGATTCCCCCGGACCCGGGCATGACCCTGGAGAAGGCCTTCGAGCAGGAGGAGATCCTGCGCGAGTTCCTCGATGGCGACGAGGAGGGCCAGGAAATCTGGGAGATGGCCCTGCAGCTGGAGGGCGTGGCCCGGAACGTGGGCAAGCACGCCGGTGGTGTGGTGATAGCCCCTACCAAACTGACCGATTTTGCGCCGCTCTACTGCGACGAGACCGGCGCCGGCCTGGTGACCCAGTTCGACAAGAACGATGTGGAGGATGCGGGCCTGGTGAAGTTCGACTTCCTCGGCCTGCGCACCCTGACGATCATCGACTGGGCTAAGGATATGGTCGACGAACAGCGTGCCCGCGAGGGCAGGGAGCCGCTGGTCATCGAGGCACTGCCGCTGGACGACGCCGAAACCTACAAGATGATCAAGCGGGCCGAGACCACCGCGGTATTCCAGCTGGAATCCCGCGGCATGAAGGACCTGATCAAGCGCCTGCAGCCGGATAACCTCGAGGACATGATCGCCCTGGTGGCCCTGTTCCGCCCGGGACCGCTGCAGTCGGGCATGGTGGATGACTTCATCAACCGGAAGCACGGCCGCGCCCAGGTGGCCTACCCGGACGCCAAGTACCAGCATGAGAAGCTCAAGCCGATCCTGGAGCCCACCTACGGGGTGATCGTCTACCAGGAGCAGGTAATGCAAATCGCCCAGGAACTGGCGGGTTACACCCTGGGCGGTGCCGACATGCTGCGCCGCGCCATGGGTAAGAAAAAACCCGAGGAGATGGCGAAGCAGCGGGAGATCTTTGCCGCCGGCGCGAAAGAGCAGGGTGTCGACCCGGACCTGGCGATGAAAATCTTTGACCTGGTGGAGAAGTTCGCCGGGTACGGCTTCAACAAGTCGCACTCCGCTGCCTACGCACTGGTGTCTTACCAGACCGCCTGGCTCAAGGCCCACTACCCGGCCCAGTTCATGGCCGCCACCATGTCCTCGGATATGGACAAGACCGACAAGGTAGTGACATTTATCGAGGAGTGCCGGGCCATGGGCCTGGAGATGGTGCCACCGGATGTAAACCTGGGTGCCTACCAGTTCTCGGTGGATATGGACAACCGCATTGTCTACGGCCTGGGTGCCATCAAGGGGCTGGGTGAAGGCCCGATCGAGAATATTATCGCCGTGCGCACCGAGGGCGGACCCTTCACCGACCTGTTCGATTTCTGTTCCCGTATTGACCCGCGCAAGGTCAACAAGCGCGCCCTGGAGGCGCTGGTGCGCTCCGGTGCCCTGGATAGTATCGGGCCGGGCGGCGAGGGCAGCGATGGCCTCAACTATGCTCGCGCGGTGCTGTTCAGTGCCGTGGATGAGGCGGTGAAGGCGGCCGAGCAGCAGTCGCGCAACAACAGTGCAGGGATGATGGACCTGTTTGGCGAGGTGGTTCCCACTGCCGCCGAGGGCGATGTCTACGCGGAATTCCGCCGCGCCCGGCCCTGGGGAATCCGCGAGCGCCTCGAGGGGGAAAAGAATACGCTCGGCCTGTACCTGACAGGGCACCCGATTGACGAGTATGAGGACGAACTCCAGCACCTGGTGAAGTCCCGAATTGCGGACCTGAAGCCGGGCCGCGAGTCGCAGAAAGTGGCGGGACTGGTGGTGGCGTTGCGGGTCATGAAGACCAAGCGCGGTGATTCCATGGCTATTGTCACCCTGGACGACCGCAGCGCCCGTATCGAGGCGGCGGTATTCAGCGAGGCTTTCGGCGAGCATCGCGAGAAACTGGCCAAGGATTCCCTGCTGGTGCTGGACGGCCCAGTGGCCCACGACGATTACAGTGGTGGCCTGAAAATGACCGTCAACGGTGTGGCAACCCTGGACGAGCTGCGCCAGGGCAGTGTGACCGGCGTGCGTCTCAAGCTGGACAGCGCCAGTGCGCCGGCGGGGCTGGCCCAGCGCCTGTCCGCCTGCCTGCGGCCCTACGTGGGCGGTAGCTGTGGGGTGCTAATGGAAGTGGAGCGCAGTGATGCCCGCGGGACATTCCAGCTGCCGCCGGAATGGAAAGTGGAGCCGAACGACCAGATGGTCCAGTCCCTGCGCGAGCTGCTGGGGCGCGACCGTGTGGTACTCGACTATGTTGAGCGGTAAGGTCGGATGGCGGACCGGTGACATTGGACGCCCTGGCCAGGAAGGAGATTACGGACGCCAGAGTGGCCATACTGGCAACGCGGGTCGACTGCCCGGTTCTATGGCGGTAAGCTATGCCGCCATTATCGCCCGGTGGCATTTTTACAGTTTAAAGGCGCGGATTGCATGAATTTCAATTTCCTCGAGTTTGAACAGCCGATTGCTGAGCTCGAAAGCAAGATCAAGGAGCTGCAGCACGTCGGCGACGACAATGAGCTGAATATCGCTGACGAAGTTGCCCGCCTGCGTGAGAAGAGTCGCAGCCTGACAGAGTCCATCTATGCCGACCTGTCCCCCTGGCAGGTGGTGCAGGTGGCCCGTCACCCGCAGCGCCCGTATTCGAAAGATTACATCGAGCGTATGTTCACTGACTGGGACGAGCTCCATGGTGATCGTCACTTTGGTGACGACAGGGCCATCATCTCCGGTATTGCGCGCCTCGACGGCAAGCCGGTAGCCGTGATCGGTGAAGAGAAGGGGCGCTCCGTCAACGACAAGGTGGCGCGCAACTTCGGTATGCCCAAGCCGGAAGGTTACCGCAAGGCCCTGCGCATCATGGAGATGGCAGAGCGTTTCCAGATGCCGGTGCTGACCCTGATTGACACGCCCGGGGCCTACCCGGGGATCGACAGTGAGGAGCGTGGCATCAGTGAGGCCATTGCCCAGAACCTCGCGGTCATGTCCCGGCTGCGTACCCCGATTATCTGCACGGTGATCGGTGAAGGTTCTTCCGGCGGTGCACTGGCGATCGGCGTGGGCGACCAGCTGAATATGCTCCAGTACTCCACCTACTTTGTGATTTCCCCGGAAGGCTGCGCCAACATCATCTGGAAAACCGTCGAGAAGGCACCGCTGGCGGCGGAGGCGATGGGCGTGACCTCCAGCGTGCTGGAAGAACTGGGAATCGTCGACGAGACCATCGAGGAGCCCCTCGGTGGCGCCCACCGGGATCCGGGCGCTATGGCGTCGCGCCTGCAGGAGCGCCTGGTGGAGCAGCTGGACCAGCTGCGCAGGGTGCCGATCGACGAGTTGCTGGAGAAGCGCTACCAGCGCCTGATGAGCTACGGCAATATCACCTGACAGCTAGTCCCTGGTAACGGGTAACCACTAAAAAAGCCACGGCAGGTTTCCCTGCCGTGGCTTTTTTTATATTCGCCCCTTGTGTCTCCTGCCGGGTCACTGGTCCCCGGCCCGGCCCGGTCAGGGCTTGTCGGCTGCCAGCGCCAGGGCCACCGTGCCCGGGCCCAGGTTGATACCGCCGGAGAGGCTCATCACCGAGTGGTAAATTTTCACATCGTTTTCTGCCGCGGCGGTCTTCAGCAGCTGGTAACCCGGCACTTTCTCCAGGTCCTCCAGTTTCCCGGCGATACTTACCATCACAATCGGCATCAGCAGCTCCCCGCCGCGAATCTTGTCGGCAGCCAGCCGGAACAGGGCTTCGGTACAGCGATCGTAACCGCGCAGGGTGTTGGTGACGGTACTGCCCTCATGGTGCATGGACAGGATCGGGTTCAGTTTCAGCAGGCGCGCGGCCATGGCCTTCAGCCAGCTGATGCTGTTTTCGTTCTTGCTGCGTGCCCGCTCGCGTACATAGTAGACGTCGCGGATTGCTGCGTAACCATGGACCTTGCGGCGGAATTCCTCGGTGCGTGTGGCAACCTGGGCACCATCGAGGCCGCGGCGGATCAGTGACAGCGTGTACAGGGCCAGCAGCCCCTGGCCAGAGAACAGGGAGTGGGTATCCACGGTGTGGACTTGCACTGACCCGTTGGTTCCGTGAGCGGCCAGGTTCTCTGCTGCCGCCACCGCATTGGCGTAAGTTGGACTGTTGGCAGCATTGATGGTCTGTACCACGATATCTGTCTGGCCCTTCTGGACCAGGCCCCGCAGGGTGTTCTCTATTTCTGCAGTGGGGGCGGGGCCGGTAACAATCTGGTGGGAGCGATCAACCAGGGACAGGGTATAAAAGTGAGCCATCTGCGCAGGGTTGCGCTGGTCACCGAAGACATCCTTGCCCACGCTCACGGTATGGGGCAGGACCGGGATGGAAAATTTGCGCAGAAACTCATCCGGAAGATCGCATCCGGAATCCACAACTAGCTGGACCATGTATGACTCTTGTTCAGATTTTTCTGGAATTTGTGGTGATTGTCCTTTGCGCGGAATTTATCACTTGCGTTCGGGCAAGCCCAGCGGATATGCACTGTTGTACTTTTCGAACAATAGAGTCGGAAGATTTGGCCCCATGTTGCCAACCGAAGGGGTAAACGTGGGAAAAAGTTTTGTGCCGGGAGGGGAGGTGCGGGCGGCATCCGATGCCGCCCGCCGGGGGATCAGCCGGGCATCTGTTCCAGTTCCAGGCCCGCTGTTTCGTTAATCCAGCGCACCACAAACAGCACTGACAGGATGGCGAAGAACATGTAGACGGAATAGGTACCGGCGAGACCGATAGCCGCCAGCATGGCGGGGAAGCTCAGGGTGATGGCAAAATTGGAGCCCCATTGTGCGAGGCCTGCCACGGCCAGGCCGGAGCCACGCACCTGGTTGGGGAACATCTCGCCCAGCATCACCCACATCACCGGGCCCCAGGAAAAGTTGAAAAAGAACACATAGGCGTTGGCAGCGGTCAGCGCCAGCAGTCCCATCTGGTCTGACAATACCAGCTTGCCGCCCTGGTCCAGGCTGGCACTGCTGAAGGCGACCACCATCATCGCCAGGGTGACAGCCATGCCCGCTGAACCAAAGAACAGCAGCGGCTTGCGGCCAAAGCGATCGATCAGTCCCAGGGCCACCAGGCAGGCGCCAATACTGACGGCACCGGAAATAATATTGATCATCAGGGCATCGGATTCGGAAAAGCCCACGGATTGCCAGAGCACGGCGCCGTAGTAGAACACCACATTGATGCCCACCAGCTGCTGGAACACGGCCAGCCCGATACCAACCCAGATGATGCCTCGAATCCTGCCGGCGCTGTCCAGCAGGTCGGCAAAACGGGGCCGGTGATCCTCGGCCACCGACGCCTGCACCTCACGCAGTTTCGCGTCTGCTGCGCCCTGTCCGGGGTAAAGTCGGCCCAGCTCAGTACGGGCGCGGCTGTCCTGTCGTGAAATTACCAGGTAGCGGGGGCTTTCAGGAATCCATACCAGAGCCACCAGGAATACGGCCGCCGGTAGCATTTCCACCCAGAACATCCAGCGCCAGGCTTCATAGCCATACCACCATTCCGTCATTGCGGATCCCGCCACCTGGGCCAGCAGGTAGTTGCTGACAAAAGCCGAGAACAGGCCGGAGATGATCGCCACCTGCTGGATGGTGGATAGCCTGCCGCGCCAAGCGGCAGGTGCCACCTCGCTGATGTAGGCCGGAGACAGGACGCTGGCGGCGCCGACAGCAAGGCCCCCAAGAAGCCGGTAGATCACGAACTCCAGCGACGAGGATGCAATGCCCGAGCCCCAGGCGCTGACGAGGAAGAAAATGGCAGCCAGTAACAATAGTCGCTTGCGGCCCCAAATGTCCGCCATTCTGCCGGCGCTGAAGGCGCCAACAGCACACCCCAGCAGCATGGATGAGACATTGAAACCGGTGCCGACACTATTGGAGTCGAAGGCGTTCTGGAGGCCGTCGATGGTGCCGTTGATCACACCGCTGTCAAACCCGAACAGGAAGCCGCCGATTGTGGCCACGCTGCAGATCAGCAGGATGAATGCGAGGGGGGGGGGCTCCTGTACTTCGGTGTCGCCCCGGTTTACTTGGCTCTCAATCGCTTCCATTGGCGGGCTCCCGTTGATTTATTGTGTTTTTGGATATGATTGTCAGTTTCACGGGATTCTAGCGGCGCTGACCGGCCAGTTATTGTAAGCAGTTGCTCTTTCGGGCCGGCCTGCCCCGGCGTAGGCCCGGCTGGGCGCATCAGCATGCGATGCTGCACAAAAATATGGCGCCCTATCCGTCTGAATATGCCAGGCACTCGAGTTGATGAGTGGTAGCTGGCCGTAATTCGCTGCCAGCCGGGCCCGGGGACTGCATTGTTGTACACTAGGCGCGGGAAAGCGCCGGGCCGGAGTCGCCGGCACTTTCACAGTTATTCAAGGGCTGCAGGTATTCAAAAGCCGGGCCTGCCTGAAGGTTGTACATGGAGCGCCCGGCGCGGGGGAATATGCAGGATCAACTCGACGTATTGCGCCGGAACCTGGCGTCGGTACTGGCGGAACACCCCTGTACGGGGCGCCGCTGGGTGGCGTTGAGCGGGGGGCTCGATTCCTGTGTGCTGCTTCACCTGCTCAACGCGCTGGGCGAGCCCTGCCACGCGATTCATATCAACCACCAGCTCTCCCCCAATGCCGGTGAGTGGCAGGCCCATTGCCGCGGGCTGGCCGAGTCGCTGGGTATCCCGTTAACCACTCGCAGTGTCACCGTAGATGACAATGGCCGCGGGCCGGAGGAGGCAGCCCGGCGCGCGCGCTATGCCGTTTTTGCGGGGCTCCTGCGGGAGGGCGACCAGCTGCTGACAGCCCACCACGGCGACGACCAGGCGGAAACCTTCCTGTTGCGCCTGTTGCGCGGAGCCGGTGTACAGGGGCTGGCCGCAATGGCGGCCACTCGCCCGCTGGGCGCCGGGGTGCTGGTGCGTCCCCTGCTGGGCTCTGGCCGGGCAGAGCTGGAGCGTTATGCCCGGGCAGCGGGGCTGGCCTGGGTGGATGACGAAAGTAATGCGGATACACGTTTTGATCGCAACTTCCTGCGCCGGGAGGTGATGCCCCGGCTCCGCTCCCGCTGGCCGGTGCGCGATCGGATCGGGCGTGCCGTTGCCAACCTGGGGGAGGCCGCCGAGTTGCTGCGGGAGCTGGCCCGGGAGGATCTCCAGGCCTGTGGCCTGCGCCGAGAGCGCAGCGGGGAGAGTGTTGACCTGGATCACCTGGGCACGCTCAGCCAGGCGCGGTGCAAGAACCTGCTGCGCTACTGGGTACACGGTCGAGCGGGCGATATGCCGGCGGCGGTTCAGCTGGCGGAGCTGTTGCGCCAGCTGGGCGCTGCCCGGGAAGACCGCCTGCCGGCGGTGGAGCTGGGCCCACTGTGCGCCCGGCGTTATCGGGGGCGCCTTTACCTGCTGCCGCCCCTGGCGCCGATCGATCCGGGCCTGGAGCTCGCGTGGTCCGGAGAGGCGGAGCTGCAGGTTCCGGGGGCCGGAACAGTGGTCCCCCGGCGCGGTTGGCCCCCCGGGGATTACCGGGTGCGTTTCCGTCGCGGCGGTGAGCGGGCCAGGCCGGTGGGCCGGGGGCATTCCCAGACCCTCAAGAAGCTGTTGCAGGAGTACGGGCTGGAGCCCTGGCTGCGGGAGCGGGTTCCGCTAATCTTTGAGGGGGAGCAGATGCTGGCGGTAGGTGACCTGTTCCTGTGCCAGGGAGATAGGGAAGGCTCCCTGCCTGGTACACCGGGATGGCAACCAGAGACGTTTTCTGATTGAGCAGATCTGCGCATTCTGGTAGTCTGGCGTCCCATCTCGAGGCAGAGGAATACGCCAGCCGGCGTGGCCTGTGCCAGCCCCGCAACCCGATTCCATCGGGCATTCAGATTGACCAAGGTTTTGCATGACGCGCTATATTTTTGTAACCGGTGGCGTGGTTTCCTCGTTGGGGAAAGGTATCGCCTCCGCCTCCCTGGCCGCTATCCTCGAAGCCCGCGGCCTCAAGGTCACCATCCTCAAGCTTGACCCCTATATCAACGTTGACCCGGGCACCATGAGCCCGTTCCAGCACGGCGAGGTCTACGTGACCGAAGATGGCGCCGAAACGGACCTGGACCTGGGGCACTACGAGCGCTTCATCCGCACGCGCATGTCCAAGCGCAACAACTTCACCACCGGCCGGGTGTACGAGACTGTGCTGCGCAAGGAGCGCCGCGGCGACTACCTGGGCGGCACCGTGCAGGTGATCCCGCATATCACCGATGAGATCAAGCGCCGCGTGCTCGAGGGCGGTCGCGACGTGGATGTGGCCATCGTCGAGATCGGTGGCACCGTGGGGGATATCGAGTCCCAGCCGTTCCTGGAATCCGTGCGCCAGCTGCGGGTGGAGCTGGGCCTGAACCGCGCGCTGCTGATTCACCTGAGTTATGTCCCGTTTATCGCCACTGCCGGCGAAACCAAGACCAAGCCTACCCAGCACTCTGTGAAAGAGCTGCGCTCCATCGGCCTGCAGCCGGATATACTGCTGTGCCGTTCCGAGCGCGAGATCGACGAGGACTCACGCCGCAAGATCGCCCTGTTCACCAATGTCGAGGAGCGTGCGGTGGTGCCGCTGCCGGATGCCAAGACCATATATAGTGTGCCGCGCCTGCTGCATACCTATGGCCTCGACGATATCGTGGTGGAAAAGTTGCAGCTGGAATGTGCCGCGCCGGACCTGTCCGAGTGGGATGGGGTCGTCGATGGCAAACTGAACCCCGACCACGAAGTGAAAATTGCCATGGTCGGCAAGTACATGGAGCTGCTGGATGCCTACAAATCCCTGATCGAGTCGCTGACCCACGCCGGTATCAAGCACCGCTGCAAGGTGGATATCGACTTTATCAACGCCGAGGACGTGGAGTCCGAGGGTGGTTTGGAACTGATCAAGGGTGCCGACGCCATCCTCGTGCCGGGTGGTTTCGGTGAGCGCGGCCTGGAGGGCAAGCTCGAGTCCGTGCGCTATGCGCGCGAGAACGGTATTCCCTTCCTGGGCATCTGCCTCGGCCTGCAGTCCGTGGTGATCGAGTACGCCCGCAATGTACTGGGCCTGAAAGAGGCCAACAGCACCGAGTTTGATGCCAACACCAAGCACCCGGTCATCGGCCTGATTACCGAGTGGATCGACAGCGAAGGCAAGATCGAGAAGCGCGATGAGCAGTCCGACCTGGGCGGTACCATGCGCCTGGGTGGGCAGGAGTGTCGCCTGGCCAAGGACAGCAAGGCGCGCGAGATCTACGGTGCAGATGTGATTGTCGAGCGCCACCGTCACCGTTACGAGGTCAACAATAATTACGTTGATCGCCTGCAGAAAGCGGGCCTGAAAATAGGTGGCTGGTCTGCGGACGACACCCTTGTGGAAATGGTCGAGCTGCCGGAGCATCCCTGGTTCATGGCGTGCCAGTTCCACCCGGAATTCACCTCGACGCCGCGCGATGGCCATCCGCTCTTCGAGAGTTTCGTCGCTGCAGCGATGCGCCAGCACGACAAGCAGGACTAATAAGTTACAGGGCCCGCAGGGGCCCTCGCGGATATACCACCTCCCCCCGCCGTCGCGGGGTGGGTGAGGCAAAGGGAAGAAAATGAAAACGATTGAAGTCGGAAAAGCCCGGGTTGCCAACGACAGGCCCTTTACCCTGTTCGGCGGCATGAATGTGCTGGAATCCCGCGACCTGGCCATGCAGGTTGCCGAGCACTATGTAAAAGTCACCGAGAAACTCGGCATTCCCTATGTGTTCAAGGCCTCATTTGACAAGGCCAACCGCTCGTCCATCCATTCCTACCGGGGTCCGGGTATGGAAGAAGGGCTGAAGATCTTTGAGGAAATTAAGCAGACCTTCGGCGTCCCGCTGATCACCGATGTGCATGAGTCCTACCAGGCGGCTCCGGTGGCAGAGGTGGTGGATGTGATCCAGCTGCCGGCTTTCCTCGCCCGCCAGACCGACCTGGTCCAGGCCATGGCGGCCACCAATGCGGTGATCAATGTAAAGAAACCCCAGTTCATGAGCCCGCCGCAGGTTAAAAACGTGGTGGAAAAATTTGCCGAGGCAGGTAACGAAAAAGTCATCCTGTGTGAGCGCGGTGCCTGCTTCGGATACGACAACCTGGTGGTGGATATGCTGGGTTTCCGTACCATGATCGATGCTTCCGGCGGCGCACCATTGATTTTTGACGTGACCCATGCGCTGCAGATGCGGGATCCGTCCGGGGCTGCGTCCGGTGGCCGTCGTGCGCAGGTAACCGAGCTGGGACGTGCCGGCCTGGCGGTGGGTATCGCCGGCCTGTTCCTGGAAGCGCACCCGAATCCGGACAAGGCCCTCTGTGACGGGCCGAGTGCCCTGCCGCTGGAAAAGCTGGAGCCTTTCCTGGCCCAGATGAAAGCAGTGGACGACCTGGTGAAGGGCTTCGAGCCGCTGGATACCAAGTAGCGCCGGAACAGAACAAACAGTTGGGGCGACTGCCCCTGTGAGCAAACAGATTCAATTCAATAACTTTCAACATGGAGCCTGTTAATGAGCAAGATCGTTGCTGTCAAAGCCTTTGAAGTGCTGGATTCCCGTGGTAACCCCACCGTCGAGGCGGACGTTGTCCTGGAGGACGGTTCCGTCGGTTCCGCCTGTGCACCCTCCGGTGCATCCACGGGCTCCCGCGAGGCGCTGGAGCTTCGCGACGGTGACAAGGGTCGCTACCTGGGCAAGGGTGTGCTGAAGGCGGTTGAAAACATCAACACAACGATCGCCGACCTGCTCAAGGGTATGGACGCCACCGACCAGCGTGCGCTGGACAAGGCAATGATCGATGCTGACGGCACCGAGAACAAATCCACGCTGGGCGCCAATGCAATCCTGGCGGTTTCCCTGGCGGCGGCCAAGGCCGCGGCGGCTTCCAAGAATGTTCCGCTTTACCAGCACATTGCGGAAGTTAACGGCACGGCCGGTGAATACACCATGCCGGTGCCGATGATGAATATCCTCAATGGCGGTGAACATGCCGACAACAATGTGGATATCCAGGAATTTATGATCCAGCCGGTTAAGGCTGCTTCCTTCTCTGAAGCCCTGCGCCAGGGCGCTGAGATTTTCCATTCCCTGAAGAAAGTGCTGTCCGCCCAGGGCCTCAATACTGCCGTCGGTGACGAGGGTGGTTTTGCCCCGAACCTGCCGTCCAACGAAGCGGCCCTGAAGGTAATTGCCGAAGCAGTGGACAAGGCCGGCTACAAGCTGGGTGAAGATATTACCCTGGCCCTGGACTGTGCCTCCTCCGAGTTTTACAAGGATGGCAAGTACGACCTGTCTGGTGAGGGCAAGCAGTTCGACAGCGCCGGTTTTGCCGATTACCTGGCGGACCTTTCCGCTAACTATCCCATCCTGTCCATCGAGGATGGCATGGATGAAGGCGACTGGGATGGCTGGAAGATCCTGACCGACAAGATCGGTGACAAGGTGCAGCTGGTAGGTGACGACCTGTTCGTTACCAACACCAAAATCCTGAAAGAGGGCATCGACAAGGGCGTGGGCAATTCCATCCTCATCAAGTTCAACCAGATTGGCTCCCTGAGCGAGACCCTGGACGCGATCAAGATGGCCAAGGATGCGGGTTACACCGCGGTTATCTCCCATCGCTCCGGCGAGACTGAAGACACCACCATCGCCGACCTGGCGGTGGCCACAGCTGCCGGCCAGATCAAGACCGGCTCCCTGTGCCGCTCCGACCGCGTGGCGAAGTACAACCGCCTGCTGCGTATCGAGGCAGAACTGGATGGCAAGGCCCCGTATCGCGGTCGCGCCGAATTTAAATAAGATCCGGCGCATGAAAGGGAGAGCCCGGCGTTCGCCCTGATCGATGGTTTGCACCGGGTGGGGCGGGCTGGAGGTTCGCCCCTGCTGGTATCGATTATTGAAACTGCGTAGATTCTCTATGAAATGGCTGCTGGCTTTCCTCCTCGTCACCCTGCTTGTCATGCAGTATCGCCTGTGGGTGGGCGAGGGCAGTCTGGCGGAAGTTTCACGTCTCCAGCGCCAGCTGGATGAGCAACGACAGAAGAACGCGGCGCTGTTGCGTGAAAACCGACAGTTGTTGCGTGAGGTGCGCAGTGTCAAGGAAGGCACCGAGGGCGTGGAAGCCAAGGCGCGTTACGACCTCGGCCTGATCAAGGAGGGAGAAACACTGTTTATCTTTCTCGAGCCGGGGGAGGGCAAGAACCAGTGATCTCCGACTTCTGGGTAGTAGTTCCCGCTGCGGGCGCAGGCCGGCGCATGGGTGCTGACCGGCCCAAGCAATACCTGCCGCTGCTGGGCAGGCCGCTTCTTTCCCTTACATTGCGCAACATCCTGACCTGGCCGGGGCTGGCCGGGGTTGTGGTGGCAGTGTCCGACGATGACCCCTACTACGAGCATATCCCCGAATCCTTGGATCCCCGCGTTCACCGGGTGACCGGCGGTGCGGAGCGCGCACATTCCGTGCTCGAGGGGCTCAACTTCCTGGCCGGCAGGGTCGCGCCGGAAACCCAGGTGCTGGTACACGATGCGGCCCGCCCCTGTATCTCCCTGGATGATATCCATGCGCTGCTCGATGATGAGGGTGAGCCGATGGCACTGCTGGCGCAGAAGGCCAGTGACACCCTGAAGCTGGGCGTGTCGGAGGGGGACTGCGAGCGGGTGGCCGAGACCCTGGACCGGACGCATATCTGGCAGGCGCAGACACCCCAGCGCGCACCACTGGGAGAATTGCAGCGCTGCCTGCGCAGGGGCCTGGAGCGGGGCGAGGGGATTACCGACGAGGCCAGCGCGCTGGAGCTGGAGGGCCATCGCCCCCGCCTGGTGGAGGGCCGCAGGGACAATATCAAGGTAACGTTGCCCGCGGATATCCCGCTGGTCGAGGCGGTCCTGCGGTTGCGTTATGCAGCGACGGAAACCAGTCGTTGAGCAAACTGCCGGGTTGGTTTCGGGTAAGCAACAGAGAGAAGAATCGCGAGTGAGTATTCGAATTGGCCAGGGCTTCGACGTACATGCCTTCGGAGAAGGGGACCATGTCATTCTTGGCGGTGTCAGGATTCCCCATAGCCGCGGGCTTGTTGCCCACAGCGATGGTGATGTATTGCTCCATGCGCTGGCCGATGCTCTCCTGGGGGCGCTGGCCCTGGGGGATATTGGCCATCACTTTCCCGATACCGACAGTCGGTTTGCCGGCGCGGACAGTCGCGAGCTGCTGCGACACGTGGTTGGGGAACTACACCAGCGCGGTTACCGGCTGGGCAATGCCGATTGCACCCTGATAGCCCAGAAACCGAAAATGGCACCCCATATCGCGGAGATGCGGGCCAATATTGCCGCTGACTGCGCTGTCGGCACCGCCGACGTGAGCGTAAAGGCGACTACCAGTGAGCGCCTGGGTTTTACCGGTCGGGGTGAGGGCATCGCCGCCATGGCCTCGGTGCTACTGGAGCGCGCACATGACTGAGCAGTGGGACCTGGATTGGCCGCGCGCACTGGGCGGCCCGGTGATCCACGCCGAATTCCGGCGCGAACCCGCGGACTTTGTCGTGGAGGAGCTGGCTGCCCCGACCCTCGCCGAGTCGGGTGAGCACGTCTACCTGCAGGTTCGCAAGCGTGGCGCCAACACCGGCTGGGTTGCGCAGCAGCTTGCGCGGGTGGCCGGCGTGGCACCCCGGGACGTGAGCTACTTCGGTCTCAAGGATCGCCATGCGGTTACCACGCAGTGGTTCAGCGTCTGGCTGGCACAGAAACCCGAACCCGACTGGAGCGGTGTGGTCAATGAAGAGATTGAGCTGCTCCAGCACGGACGCGGCGCGCGCAAATTGCGTCGCGGCGAGCACGCGGGCAACCGCTTCCGGATCCGGCTGCGTGATGTGCGTGGCGATCGCGATGCAGCGGACAGGCTGATCGGTCGTCTCGCTGCCGGGGTCCCGAATTATTTTGGCGAGCAGCGCTTCGGGCGCGAGGGCGGCAACCTGTCTCTGGCACGGCGGCTGGCAGAGGAGGGCGGGCGCAGTCGCAAGAGTGAGCGGGCTTTTGCCATGTCGGCGGCCCGCAGCTGGCTTTTTAACCAGGTGGTGGCGCGTCGGGTGCGTGAGGACAGCTGGCGGCAGTTGATGGACGGGGAGCCCGAGAGTATCCCCACCGGCCCCCTGTGGGGGCGCGGCAGGAATCCGGCCGGCGCTGATCTGGCCGAGCTCGAGGCTGCTGCGATCGAACCCTGGCAGTCCTGGTGCGACTGGCTGGAGCACTGTGGCCTGAAGCAGGAACGGCGGCCCCTGGTGCTGGTTCCGGAGGGACTGCAGCACGAGTGGCTGGGGGACGACCTGGAGTTAACGTTTGCACTGCCGGTCGGTGCTTTCGCCACCGCGGTTCTGCGGGAGCTGGCAGAACTGGCCAACGTTGCGGATGCCGCCATAAAATAGACGACAACAAAGAATCATAACCGGCGACAGGCCGGCACGCCGACGGGCCCCGGGGCCCGTCGCCAGTTGAAAGGGACACTATGGACCGCTTGAAACGCGAAGGGCTGGGGATGACGTCCCAGCGCACCCGCAATCGCCTGATACAGCGCCTGCGGGAAGGGGGAATCCAGAACGACGACGTGCTGGAGGTGATGGCATCCACCCCGCGTCACCTGTTTCTCGATGAGGCCCTTGCCATCAGGGCTTACGAGGATACCTCGCTCCCCATCGGCTACGGCCAGACTATCTCCCAACCCTACATTGTCGCGCGCATGACAGAGTTGCTGTTGAGCCGGGCAAAATCCCTGCACCGGGTGCTCGAAGTCGGTACCGGTTCCGGTTACCAGACAGCTATTCTCGCCCGGCTGGTGGACCAGCTGTATTCCGTGGAACGTATTGCGCCCCTGCTGGGGCAGGCACGCCGCCGGTTGCGGGAGCTGGATATTTACAATGTGGAGACACGGGTAAGCACTGAGGGTTTCGGCTGGCCCGAGAAAGGTCCCTACGATGCGATCCTAACAGCTGCCGCCCCGTCCACCGTGCCAATGGAACTGAAAGAGCAACTGGCGCCGGATGGGGTGCTGGTGATCCCGGTAGGTACCGAGCGCCAGTTCCTGACCCTGGTGACCAGGCGTGAGGATAGCGACCGGTTTGAGGTGGAGCGGCTGGAGCCGGTCCGCTTCGTGCCGCTGTTATCGGGAGTCATCCGCTGATGCCGGGCCAGTCACTGAAGAGCCGCTACTGGGGCGTGGTACTGCGGGGCATGGGTATGGGCGCCGCGGATGTAGTGCCAGGTGTTTCCGGTGGCACCATTGCGTTTATCACCGGCATTTACGGCGAACTTCTCGACAGCCTGAGCCGGATCGGCCCGCACTGCCTGACAGTGCTCAGGCGCCATGGCCCGTTGGTGGCCTGGCAGTACATCAATGGCAACTTCCTGCTGGCACTGTTCTGCGGCGTACTGCTGAGTGTCTTCAGCCTTGCCGGCTTGATCGGCTACCTGCTGGATCACTACCCGATTGTTGTCTGGGCTTTCTTTTTCGGCCTGATCCTCGCTTCCACGGTCCCTATCATGCGCCAGGTGCCACGCTGGAGCTGGTCGGTGGTGGTCTGCCTGGCGCTGGGTATACTGCTGGCGGTGGGCGTGAGCGAGCTCCGCCCCGGGCAGGTGTCTGCAACCCCCCTGAACCTGTTCCTCTCCGGAGCGCTGGCAATCTGCGCCATGATACTGCCCGGTATATCGGGTTCCTTTATCCTGCTGCTGATCGGGATCTACCCGCGGGTACTTGAGGCTGTGCATGAATTACAGGTCGCAAGCCTGTTGTATTTCGCCGCCGGTGCGGTAACCGGACTGATGTTGTTCAGCCGGCTGTTATCCTGGTTGATGCATCATTTCCCGGCCCGCACACTGGCATTTCTCGCTGGTGTTCTGATGGGAAGCCTGAAAATCGTCTGGCCCTGGAAGCTCCCGGACGAGGCGGTGGCGACGGGGGACAAGTTGACCCCGCTGTTGTCCAACGCGCTGCCCGGGCGTTTTGCGGGGGAAACCGGCGCCGAGCCTCTGGTGTTGCAGGCCATGGTGGCGGCCCTGGTCGCGGTCCTGCTGGTACTGGCAGTGGACCATTTGGGCAAGGCAGTGGATTCGACGCACAAATAAGGGGCGGAAAAAGGCACTTTATTTGGCTGTGACCTGTTTCAGGTCGGACAGGCAGCGTTTTCTATGGGTTTCGGGCACAATTTCGGGACATTTTTTTATACACTTTTTCCATAAATGTCCCGGGTTGATGTAAAAAGAGAATAATGGAATGTCACTTGATTCAACATTTTAAACACTGCGAGTGGCGCGACAATGGTTGTGATTTTGGTCACAAATTTCATTGTGTGTTTAAAATATTAACCTTAGTCATGCTGGCGGCAGTAATACCCGGCTGTGCCAGTCCTGCGGCTCCGACCAGCTCCCTGGCCCAGCCCCCCAGTATCCGCATCGGCCACCACATCGTGAGCAAGGGCGAGACACTCTATTCCATCGCCTGGCGCTATGGCCGTGATTACCGGGAGCTGGCAGCGCTGAACGGGATCAGTGCTCCCTACAGTATTTATCCCGGCCAACGACTCAAGCTGCAGGGCAAGCCAGTGCAAACGGTGTCCCGCCCGCAGTCGCGCACCCGGCCCCGTCCACAGCCGCACCCGCAACCCCGGCCGGAGCCCAGGGATCTGTCGAAGCCCGTGGTCACTACCATTGCCAGCGCCCCGGTCAGCAAGGCGGAACAGGAAAAGCCTAAGGCGCCAGTTCGCTCAAAATCCTTGACACCCAAGCCGGTTAAAAAACCGGCGGCGACGCGGACTGCCGGACAGATCCGCTGGCAGTGGCCTGTCCGGGGCAAGCTGATCAGTCGATTTACTTCCGGGGATCCCCTGCGCAAGGGAGTTGATATTGCCGGGGAAAAGGGGGACTCTGTCCATGCAGCAGCCGATGGCACTGTGATCTACGCGGGAAGTGCGCTGAGAGGTTACGGCAACCTGCTGATCGTCAAGCACAGCGAGGAGTTCCTCAGTGCTTATGCCCACAATCACAAGCTTCTTGTGAAAGAGGGCAGCGCGGTGAGAGCGGGGCAGAGGATCGCGGAACTGGGTTCAAGTGGTACCAGCCGCAACAAGCTCCACTTTGAGATCCGTCGCAACGGTCAGCCTGTTGACCCCATGACCTACCTGCCATAGCCCAACTGGACCGAAGGCTCTGCAAATAAAAATGGATTTTTGTTTGTACCACTTGAGGTAGTCACCGGAGTAGTGACGGCTGCAAGGTCGGCATCGAGATGGTCCTTCCTTGTAAGCGTACCCGCGCCCTCCCCAGCGGTCGTCCCGACCCGGTGACTGTCGCGCCGAAAGTAATCGGGCCCCGGCTCCGCTTGCTCCAGGTGCGGCTGATAATGGCATAGTACAAGGAGTTGGGGAAATGGATGCACAACGGCAACACCAGTCTGTGACTGGCGACGCAGATCTTCCTCCAGAGTTGGCAGCAGATCAGTCAGGCCAGAAAGTTCAAGATAAATCTTCCACAGAAGCGAAACCGAAAAGCGGGCGCCGTCCCGCAAAAAAAACGGCAAAAAAGAGTTCTGAACCTACCCCCCTCAAGCCTCGAGCGCGCAGGACTGAAACCGATACCCACCTGCAGAAAAATCTCGATGCGACACAGCTTTACCTGAATGAAATTGGCTTTTCCCCGCTGCTGACGGCGGAAGAGGAAGTGTATTATGCGCGCAAGGCCCTCCGCGGTGATGCCGCAGCGCGCAAGCGAATGATCGAGAGTAACCTGCGACTTGTGGTCAAGATAGCAAGGCGCTATGTCAGTCGCGGGCTGGCCCTCCTGGACCTGATCGAAGAGGGCAACCTGGGCCTGATCCGCGCAGTGGAAAAATTCGACCCTGAGCGGGGTTTCCGCTTCTCCACTTACGCCACCTGGTGGATCCGCCAGACTATCGAGCGGGCGATCATGAACCAGACCCGCACCATCCGCCTGCCGATCCATGTGGTCAAGGAGCTCAATGTGTACCTGCGTGCTTCGCGGGAACTGGCTCAGAAGCTCGACCACGAACCCTCGGCTGAAGAAATAGCCACGCTGCTGGAAAAACCGGTTGAGGATGTGGAGCGCATGCTCGGCCTGAATGAGCGGGTTACCTCGGTGGATACACCCATCGGCCCGTCTTCGGAGAAGACGCTGGTCGACACCATTCCCGACCAGCACGAATCGGATCCGGCCGAGTTACTTCAGGACACCGACCTGTTCGATAGTATCAACCGCTGGTTGGGTGAGCTCCCGGACAAGCAATGCGAAGTGGTTTCCCGTCGGTTCGGCTTGCGCGGTTATGAGGCCAGCACCCTGGAAGAGGTGGGTCGTGAGATCGGCCTCACGCGAGAGCGTGTACGGCAGATCCAGGTCGACGCCCTCAAGCGCTTGCGGGAAGTGATGGAAAAGCAGGGGCTGGATGGTATGTCCCTATTCGGCAATCTCTGAACTGAAAGCCGCCCGGCCGGCAGCAATGTCACCGGATCGAGAGCCCGCATCACGGCAACGGATGCGGGCTTTTTTATGTGTGGGCAGGCCGGATTACTTCTGTACCCAGCGGCCGCGGTTATCCTGGTAATAAGCTCCCGGGGGCAGGCGTGCCTCCAGTTTTTCGGCAGCGCGGGCGGCCACCTGGGCAATGGAAATGCCATTGCGCTTGGCAATCGCCGCGTATTCCCGCTTGCGCTTGGCATTGACCTCGTCGACCAGCTTTTCCAGTTCTGCAGAACTCTGGTCCACCACGGCGATATAACCGCTGTTTGCTTCGCCCACCAGCCCCTGGCTGCGGGCGGCGTCCAGCGTAATGGCGACGGCAGGTAGCGCCACCGCGAAAGCCAGGACCATCAGGATGTGCTTCAGTGTTTTCATCATAGGGCTCCTCAGAAAATACCTTCTTCGTCCTCGAACAGGTTTTCCAGCTCCCGGTCCACCTTGACGCGGATCTCGTGCTCGATCTTCACGTTCAGGTTGACGGTAATTGGCTCGCTGGGCGCCTGTACTGCGACGGTCGGCGTACAGCCGGCTGCAATCAGGGCGGCCGCGAACAGCATGGGTAGCAGTCGGCGGTGGGTCATCTGGCACTCCTCGGGTTGATCGCCATGATAGTTTATGGGTGCTAGCTTAACGCAAACTGAACCTGAATCGCCTGCCTTTTCCGCTCCGGTCAATTGGCGCCGATCTGTTTTTCCAGCGCATCGGCCAGGTCGCGGCTGGCCTGCAGGGATCGGAGCATAGCCGGGATATTGTTTTCCAGGTTGAGGTTGATGATGAGGTCGCGGTCCTTGTCCACGGAGGCACTGCGCCCCACCAGTTTCAGCTGCATCTGCATATCGCCACTGGGAGGATACTCGAGCGTGCCACTCAGCGACCGGTAGTCGTAATCCTCCAGCGCCCCGGCGAGCATTTTTAATTGCGGGTTACTGGACAGCATTTCCGGGGAGAAGGCGCCATAGTAGCGAAGGCGGCCACCAGGCGGGCGGGCCTTAACGGTGCCGCGCTCAACCGTGATGCCGCCGGCATCTGTAACCAGGGGAATGGTCGTGTCCAGTACGCCGCTGGCGGCGAAGTTACCGGCCTCCATTTCGTTGCTCAGTGCCTTGAGGGACAGGCCGGTTATGGACACCTGGCTGCGCCGTGCCTTTCCGTCCAGGTTCCAGGTGATGGAATCCGATTGGACATTGCCCTCCAGCAATTCCGCGTTGAATCCGTTCAACACCAGGTCATTGTCTGCTTCCAGCGACAGGGCAAAGCGGACGTTCTCGATCGGCACACCCACGTCGATACTCTCGACAGCGATGTCCTGGGGCTCCGGCGTAGCCCACTGGCCGTCCTCTCGTTGCAGGGCAATATTTCCGGTAATTCCCACCGCGAAGGACTTGTCGTAGACAGCGGCGATATCACTGAGCTGGGCAGACAGGGTATCGGAGTCGCCGGCCGGCCAGGACAGCCTGCCCTGTACCACCATTTGGCCGGAGACCAGCTCCACGGGTAGGCCTGACACCACATTGCTCAGTGGCCGGTTCTTACTGAACTCCGCATCCGGGAGGGAAAACGTGGCCGAACCGCCATCGCTTGCCAGGTTGTGCATCCACTCCCCGTTGGCGGCGACATGCCCCAGCCTGGCCCGGGTATCACCCCGCAGGACCCGGTCGCGAAGAGAGAAGTGGCCCCGGGCTTCGGAAAATACCTGGTACTGGTCGTTGAATTTCGCGCTCCAGTCATCGGTGCTGTAATCACTCGACAACTGCAGCTTGTCCGGCTGGTACACGAAATCCAGCTGTTTTAGCGCAAGCGAGCCGCCACCTTCCATTTTCCCGGCGCGAAGCCAGGGCAGGGTCACCAGCAGCGCACCGCTGCAGCGGAAAACCTGTTGCGAGTCCCGCATACACGAAAACTTGCCGGACTTCACTGTGGCATTTTCAGCTTCCACTTCGCCGGCCTGCAGTGCGCCAGCGTTAAGCTGTAACTGGCTGCTGTCCAGCTTGCCACGGCCATTTTCCAGGGAGAGAGCTCCCTGCACGGAAAAGCGGCTGTCTTTGATGGACCCGCCGTCCTCACCAGGCAGGTGTATTTCCGGAGCTTCTGCTACCAGTGAAAGTGTGCAGTGCGTAGCCGTATCGAGCTGGCATGCCAGTGACTCCGCTGTTGCCGAGAATCGCCGGGTACCGGAACCATCAGTCAGCGCCATGCTGACGGCCTCGCCGTTCACCGCCATAGGTCCGGGCCAGTGGTCAGCGCTGAACGAAACAGCTTTTGCAAGGTTCAGCGAAATTACGCCCCGTTCCATAGCCAGTGCCGTAAAAACCTGTTGCAGGCTTTCCGGGGTGGTGTCGGTGCGGGAAATTTCTGCTGCTGGCTGGCTGTCCGGCTGGAGCTGCAGATGCAGGTTGGTGATACCACCTGCACCTGCCACCTGCCCGACCGGAGGCAGGGTTGCAGAGGCCTCGAACGGCAATTGCCCGCGTAACTGCCGGATGCCCATCTCCTGCAGCCGGGTAATTAGATCATGGTCGGTGGCCCCCAGCAGGGATGTCGCGGTGGTGAGATCCAGGGAGCCGCTGGCCGAGAGCTGGCTGGCGCCGGCCGTGCTGTGGGCCTGGAGGTTGCCGGATAACAGCTCGTCACCGGAATCGCCGATTGGCGTCAGGCGCACATTGGCAGATCCTGCTGCCTGTTTAACCTGGAGCGGTTGGAGGGTGGTGATGTCCAGCCGGATCGGCTCTTCGGTTGCCAGGGCCATCGCCAGCGGCAGCGGCTTTTGCATCCGGTCCAGGCGGGCTGTTACCTCAATCGTGTCGATCAGCACCAGGATATTCCCGTACTGTTCCAGTGCCACAAGGTTGTCCGGGATATTGCCGCTGAGGCGTGCCTGCATCTCCCCTCGCGGGTCGCCACTGGCCAGGGCAAGGTAGGCCGGACCGAGCTTCTGGGTAAGGGGGGCTGGCAGGGACAGGGCGGTGATGGCGCGCTCCAGGCTCTCCAGGTCGATTGCCAGGGTTAATTCAGTACGCCACTGAGTGGGTGTCGTGTCTGTAAGCGTGGGGCTCGGGTCCGGCGCCAGTGTCCCGCTGAGAGCAACAGCCCGTGAACCCTGCGCGTCGCCCAGGGAGGCCTCCAGCTGCAGAGGTGTTGTCTGTGGGCGCCCCGGATCCAGGTTTGCCATTACCAGCTGGCCGGTCACCCCCTCGCCGGTAATCCGCAGCCTGACCCGCTGATCATCCCCGGTCCGATCAAGCTGTATGCGAAGGGGGTGGTCCGGCGCCCCTGCGGGGACCAGGTGCCGGACGTCCAGGCTGAGTGGCAAGGCCCGCCGCACGATAGCCAGTAGGTCACTGAGGCGGATGTTTTCCGCCAGATTACGGGGCGCAGCAGACCTGGGCGCATTCCCCAGCCTCATGGACTCGACGGCGATCTCGCTGCGCGCGGCCCCCCGCCACAGCTGCCATGGGTGGGACACGGTAATGCCCCGCAGTTCCACCGGTGTGCCACCGGACAGCGTCAGTGATACTTGGTCGATGGCCAGGGTGGCGGGGGAAAGCTGCAGGCCCTCTATGTGGTTGATCCGGGTGTCACCGGCAAGCCAGCTGGCCACCGCGGTTGCCAGCCGGTCCCGTTCGACCCACGCCCAGGCCAGCGCCACTGCCAGCAGGCAACAGATCACTAGCGGCAATGTCAGGCGAGTCCTGGGCACATTCGACCTCTGGTTACAGACGCAGCACAAAGTTGCTGGAAGTTGCCGATGCCGCGCACCGGCAGGTGACAGTGTAACTGTCCGTGAAGGAAATAATAATGCGTGCGGCGCCACAGGGGTTGCCCGGCGACGCCGTCACCCGCCGCTGCAGGGCGACTGGCACCCCCGGGGCGGCGGAGGTTATAGTCTCGGCCTGATACCTGCCGCTCCGCCGCGTGCGGCGACCTGAAGTACCTCTGCAAGTCAAGGGAAGCACTCCATGAAAGATGCCCAGCCGCGCACTGTTTACCTCCGCGACTACCGTGTGCCCGATTACCTGGTGGACGAGACCCGTTTGCACTTCGAACTGCAGCCCCGGGGTACCCTGGTGCGGTCCCGGCTGTCTGTTCGCCGGAACCCGGAAGCCGTAACCCGGGAGATGGGGATGCAGGGAACAGTGGCTCAGGGCGGAGCCCTGCCACCGCTGGAGCTGGAGGGCGTTGAGCTGGAGCTGCTGTCGCTCGCCATTGACGGCGAACCCGTCACCTCAGACCGGTACCGGGCCTCGCCCGAGGGACTGTCGGTTGATATCGACCGTCCGGAGTTCGTGGTGGAGATCAGTAACCGCATCAACCCCGAGGACAATACCTCCCTGGAAGGGCTGTATCTCTCCAATGGCATGTACTGCACCCAGTGTGAGGCGGAGGGCTTCCGCAAAATCACCTATTATCCGGACCGTCCCGATGTTATGTCGCGATTCACCACCACAATCGTGGCGTCGCGCGATTACCCGGTGCTGCTCTCCAATGGCAATGAAGTCGAGCGGGGGATGCTGGAAGATGGCCGGCACTTTGTCACCTGGGAGGACCCGTTCGCGAAGCCGTCCTACCTCTTTGCCCTGGTAGCGGGCGACCTGCAACATGTTGAGGACACCTTTACCACTGCCAGCGGCCGTAAAGTCAAGCTGCAGATCTTTACCGAGGCGAAGAATATCGGCAAGTGCGACCACGCCATGCGCTCGCTCAAGAAGGCTATGCGCTGGGATGAAGAGGTCTACGGACGTGAATATGACCTGGACATTTTCATGGTCGTGGCGGTGGACCACTTCAACATGGGGGCGATGGAAAACAAGGGCCTCAATATTTTCAATTCCGCATGTGTTTTGGCGAGCCCGGAAACCGCTACCGACGCCGCCTTCCAGCGCATTGAATCGATCGTTGCCCACGAGTATTTCCACAACTGGTCCGGCAACCGGGTAACCTGTCGTGACTGGTTCCAGCTGAGCCTGAAGGAAGGTTTTACGGTATTCCGCGATGCGGAATTTTCAGCCGACATGAACTCCCGCGCGGTGAAGCGGATCGAGGATGTTTCCATGCTGCGTACGGCCCAGTTCGCCGAGGACGATGGGCCCATGGCGCATCCGGTGCGGCCGGATTCCTATATGGAGATCTCCAATTTCTACACCCTGACCGTCTATGAAAAAGGCGCTGAGGTCGTGCGCATGATCCATACCCTGCTGGGGCCGGATGCTTTCCGTCGTGGCAGCGATCTGTACTTTGAACGTCACGACGGCCAGGCGGTGACATGCGAGGACTTTGTCCGGGCCATGGAGGATGCCAATGGCGTCGACCTGCAGCAGTTCCGTCGCTGGTACAGCCAGGGTGGGACGCCGGTGCTGGAGGTCTCTGATGCTTACGATCCCGGCACAGGTGATTATGCCCTGACGGTACGCCAGTCCTGCCCCGCCACACCTGGCCAGCCGAACAAGAAACCGTTCCATATTCCATTGAAAGTGGCCCTGCTTGACGGCGAGGGTAACGATATGCCCCTGGACCAGGCTGGCAACTCCGAACTGGTGCTGCAGGTCAGTGAGGCTGAACAGACCTTCCGCTTCAGTGGCCTGGCAGAAAAGCCTTTGCCGTCTTTGCTGCGCGGGTTCTCTGCACCGGTAAAACTCCGTTACGGCTACACCGCGGAGCAATTACTGTTCCTGATGCGTTGTGAATCGGATGAGTTCAACCGCTGGGACGCGGGCCAGCGCCTTGCTTTTTCTGCGCTGGAGTCACTGCAGGAAGATTATCGTGCCGGGCGTGAGATGGAGCTCTCTCCGGAGCTGGTATCGGCTTATCGCAGTGTGTTGGAGAACCGGGAGCTGGATCCTGCGCTGGTGGCAGAGATGCTGTCCCTGCCCAGCGCACAGGTCCTGGCGGAGCAGGCAGAGGAGATTGATGCCGAGGCCATTATTGTCGCCCGGGAATTTACCGAGGTTGCATTGGGAGACGCCCTGCACCAGGAACTGCTGGCAACCTATCACGCATTTACCCGGCAGGGACCTTACCGCCCGGAAGCGGAGGACATTGCCGCGCGGCGGCTGAAGAATACCTGCCTCGCCTTCCTGGCTGCCACTGGCAAGGCCGAATACCTGGCGCTGGCCCAGGACCAGTTTGAGGGCGCCGGTAATATGACCGACAGCGCGGCGGCCCTGGCGGCCCTCGTCAATCGCGGATCTGATGAGCAGATGAATGAGGCGCTGGAGAGTTTCTACCAGCGGTGGCAGGAGGATACCCAGGTAGTGGAGTTGTGGTTCGCGCTGCAGAGCAGCAGTGCGAGGTATGGCACCCTGGAGAATGTCGAGGAGCTCATGCAACATCCTGCATTTGAGTTCAAAAACCCCAACAAGGTGCGTTCGGTGTTAGGCGGTTTTGCCAATCGAAATTTCACCCAGTTCCACAAGGCTGACGGCAGTGGCTTTGCATTCCTTGCCGACCAGGTCATTGCCATGGACAAGCTCAACCCGCAGATCTCTGCCCGGTTGGTGACGCCGCTGACCCGCTGGAAAAAATATCGTAAGGATATTGGCAGCCAGATGCATACGGCCCTCAAGTCAGTGATGGAAAGTGGCCAATTGTCAGCGGACCTCTACGAGGTGGTCAGCAAGAGCCTGGCCTGAGGCGGAACGGAATGAACCGGGGCTGTGAGAGAGGCCCCGGCCCGAGTTGCTCACAGCATCCGACTGTCCCGTTCACGACCCAGCCGCACCAGTTCCAGCCGGCCATTGGCAGCTACGAGCTCGGTAACCGATGTGTAATCAGGACGGAACTGGCAGATTTCGGGCGCATCGCGGGTGTATGCGACCACTGAATTGATGACCATGAAGTGGCAGAACACCGCGGTGTCCCGGTCGAGGCCCTGCAGGTAGCTGATAATCTCCTCGCGCCAGTGCAGCTGGTGCTGTTCCAGCTGTTGCCACTTTGCATCGAGCAGTGAGCGGATCCAGGGGCCACGCTCGGCCAGCGGCAGGTCGCGGGGAGAGGGGATTTCATTGACCGCCGGTTCAATAACGATGTCCCGTTCCAACCTGCGGGCCAGTGGTTCAGCGGTCTGCCGGGCGCGACTTTTGGGACTGCTGACCAGTGCCATGGCTGGATCCCAGTCCATGGCCCCCGCCAGCTCCGCAGCCTGGCGGTGTCCCAATTCTGTCAGCGCCGGGTCCCTTACTCCGGCGACCTTGGCGGCTTCCCCGTGCCTTATCAGCAGAATCCTTGTCACTGTACTCCCCCTTGCTACTGCATGATTGCCGGCGGCACCTGAAGACCGGGCTGGTCAGAGGTAGCGCCCGATCAGGTCGTCACCGATATCCTGCCATATCTGCGTCAGGGTTTCCCGGTCGAGGGCATGGCCCGCCGGGTGATATCCCAGGCGCCGGCTGTAACCCTCCTCGAAAGCGGGCCAGTCGGGGCCGGGGCTGCCGCTTTCCGCGAAGCTTAGCCAGGCTTCGCGGACAACACGGCTGAGCGCGTCGGCGTTCTGCTCACCACCGTAAAGTTCGCGCAGGCTGTCCTCCCCGTGGGTGCCGAATACATACCCCAGCTCCGCTGCGTGGCAGGCTCCCAGCAAGGGCTGCGCCGCCAGTGGCTGGGCAAAGTGGTAGTGATAACGCCGGCCACCGTGTGCGTCCAGCAGCCGCAGCCCCGGCAAGGTGAATACCATATCGGTCAGCATCAGGTTCCAGGTACGGCTCCATTCCGGCCAGGGGCTGCCTGTCAACGAGCGGGCGCGGCCGTGGTAGTGGTCCAGCAGGGCATTCAGTTCCGCTTCCGGCAGTAACCACTCGAGATGCCGGAAAACCTGGTTCCGGTCGAGAGTGAAACTGGCTGGGTTGGTGACACTGAACAGGTTCCATTCCTCGACATTACTGCCCACCAGCAGGGGAATTTCTGTGGCGTGGCCCTGGCGTAAGGCGTCCATGGGCGATATCGATATCAACTCTCCGTCCAGGACCGGTTTGAATGGCAATTGGCCCCATTCCCGCTCAATACGCGGGTTTGCCAGAATATCCTTTTGGGCTCGCAACAGGTCCGTGGTGCTGGCCTGCGCAGGAGATATGCCGCCGTTGCCACGCAGCACCTCCACAAATGCCTCACCCAGCGAATTTGCTCGTGCGCGGGTCTGGAAGACAGAAGGGCTGCCGCTCTGGATTACTGCCCGCTGGAACAGCCCTTTAGCTGAAGGGATGGCCATCAGCGCGGCGATACTCATGGCGCCGGCGGACTCACCGAACAGTGTCATATTGTCGGCATCGCCGCCGAATGCGGCGATGTTGTGCTTTACCCAACGGATGGCGGCTAGTTGGTCCAGTAGGCCCTCGTTGCCGGTGGCATCGACATCGCAGAATTCTGCCAGGCGCAGAAAGCCAAGTGCGCCCAGACGGTAATTCAGTGTCACCACAATGGCACGGCCACTACCTGCCAGGTGGCAGCCGTCATATATCCGCTGGCAGCCGGACCCCATATAGAAGGAGCCGCCGTGGATCCAGATCATCACGGGAAGCTTGCTATTCGCTGATGCCGGCGGGGCAAAGATATTCAGGTAGAGGCAGTCCTCGCTTTCCGGCAACTCCCCATTCGGCCCGCGAATTTCCATCAATACTGAAGGATTCTGTGCCGAGGGCATTCCAAAACTGAACGCTTTCAGCGGCGATTTCCACCTGGGAATTGGTTCCGGTGGTTGCCATCTCAGGTTGCCAACTGGAGGGCGGGCATAGGGGATGCCAAGGAAGCGTCTCACGCCAGTGGTTTCGTAAATCTTTCCCAGAATGGGCCCCGCTGGCGCATCGATTATTGGCGTGTCCCTTAAACCGCCAATCACGGTTCCGCGGGGGTGCTGCTCCGCTGTCATCAAATTTTCCCTCTTCCCTGATTGCCCCGCCATACGGGCTCTTCCGAGTATAGCCGGCGCCTGAATTGCTCTTGAAATGTGACGGCGTACTGTCCATAAACAAAGGACTGCTCAAAATTTATTCGAGTTGGGTGGTTTTTGGGCGATTTGATTTTTCAGGGATTAGGCACCCGCCAGGACTGATAAAACAGCTAAATGCAGCAGGGCGTCACTCCGCTGTTCGTGTGGAAGGGATTCACGATGGTAAGTAGTCAGGTGACAGCATGATTGGAAAAATTTACGACAGGGAAACCGGGTCGGTCAGGGAGGCGCCACTCAATGATCTGGCGCTATCTTCGATTGGGATTGTCAGCCTGCCATTTGGCGCTGACGAGATTGTTTCATACGCCAGGGACGGCAGTGACCTGATCATTATCCTGGAGTCGGGTGAGCAGGTCGTTATCGCCAACTTCTACCAGGTCGATGAAGATGGTGAGCAGAGCCATCTGGTGCTGGAAGGTGGTGAAGAGCCGGTGATGTTGGCCATGCTCGGCGGATCCGGATATCCGATTGCCGCCGCAGCAGCACCGGCAGCTGCAACTGCGGGTGTCAGTTCCTGGCTGATCCCCGGCCTGGTGGGGCTCGGCGCGATCGCCATAGCCCTGGACGATGATGACGGCCGTGACGGTTTCAGCCAAACCGGTAATCTCACCCCGTCCGGCAGGCCCATCCCTCCATTCAGCCCTCCTGGCCCCCCACCGGATAGTGATGCTGATGCCGACTCTGATGCGGATGCTGATGCCGACACGGATGCCGATGCGGATGCTGACGCGGACACAGATGCCGACGCGGATGCCGATGCGGATGCCGATGCCGATGCGGATGCGGATGCGGATGCGGATGCGGATGCGGATGCGGATGCCGATGCGGATGCGGATGCGGATGCGGACGCGGATGCCGACGCCGATGCGGATGCCGATGCCGATGCGGATGCCGATGCCGATGCGGATGCCGATGCGGATGCGGATGCTGATGCCGACGCCGACGCCGACGCCGACGCCGACGCCGACGCGGATGCGGATGCGGATGCTGATGCAGATGCCGACGCGGATGCGGATGCCGATGCGGATGCCGATGCGGATGCTGATGCCGACGCCGATGCCGACGCCGACGCCGACGCCGACGCCGATGCGGATGCCGATGCCGATGCGGATGCCGATGCTGATGCCGACGCCGACGCCGACGCCGACGCCGACGCCGACGCCGACGCGGATGCGGATGCCGATGCCGACGCGGATGCCGATGCGGATGCCGATGCGGATGCTGATGCCGACGCCGACGCCGACGCCGACGCCGACGCCGACGCGGATGCCGATGCGGATGCCGACGCGGATGCCGATGCGGATGCCGATGCGGATGCTGATGCCGACGCCGACGCGGATGCCGACGCCGACGCCGACGCCGACGCCGACGCCGACGCCGATGCCGATGCCGACGCCGATGCCGATGCCGACGCCGACGCTGATGCGGATGCGGATGCGGATGCGGATGCAGATGCCGACGCGGATGCCGATGCCGATGCCGATGCCGATGCCGATGCGGATGCCGACGCGGATGCCGACGCCGACGCCGATGCGGATGCGGATGCCGATGCTGATGCCGACGCGGATGCCGATGCCGACGCGGATGCCGATGCCGATTGCGATATCAACGTCAACATAGATATCGACATCGATTGCGACTGCGATGCCGACGCGGATTCAGACGCAGATGCGGACGCAGACTCTGATGCTGACGGCTACCGAGGCCTTGGAAACCTGGGCGAATTCTGTGACCCAGACTGTGACATTAAAGATGTCGATGTAGACGTTGATATTGAGAAGGACGGCTGTGACATCAATGTCAATATCGATATAGATATCGAGTGTGACGCAGACGCTGATTCGGATGCCGACGCGGACGCGGACGCGGACGCGGATGCGGATGCGGATGCGGATGCTGATGCCGACGCCGACGCCGACGCCGACGCCGACGCCGACGCCGACGGAGATGCGGACGGTGATGCCGACGGGGATGCCGACGGGGATGCCGACGGGGATGCCGACGGAGACGCCGATGGTGACGCCGACGGGGATGCCGATGGTGACGCCGACGGAGACGCCGATGGTGATGCCGACGGGGATGCCGACGGAGATGCCGACGGAGATGCCGACGGGGATGCCGACGGAGACGCCGATGGTGATGCCGATGGTGATGCCGACGGGGACGCCGATGGTGACGCCGACGGAGACGCCGATGGTGATGCCGACGGGGATGCCGACGGGGATGCCGATGGTGATGCCGATGGTGATGCCGATGGTGATGCCGACGGTGACGCCGACGGAGACGCCGACGGAGACGCCGATGGTGATGCCGATGGTGATGCCGATGGTGATGCCGATGGTGACGCCGACGGAGACGCCGACGGAGACGCCGATGGTGATGCCGACGGAGACGCCGATGGTGATGCCGATGGTGATGCCGACGGAGACGCCGATGGTGATGCCGACGGTGACGCCGACGGAGACGCCGACGGAGACGCCGATGGTGATGCCGATGGTGATGCCGATGGTGACGCCGACGGAGACGCCGACGGAGACGCCGATGGTGATGCCGACGGGGATGCCGACGGAGATGCCGACGGAGATGCCGATGGTGACGCCGACGGTGATGCCGATGGTGACGCCGACGGGGATGCCGACGGGGACGCCGACGGGGACGCCGACGGAGACGCCGATGGTGATGCCGATGGTGATGCCGATGGTGATGCCGATGGTGATGCCGATGGTGATGCCGACGGTGACGCCGACGGGGACGCCGACGGAGACGCCGATGGTGATGCCGATGGTGATGCCGATGGTGATGCCGACGGGGACGCCGATGGTGACGCCGACGGAGACGCCGATGGTGATGCCGACGGGGATGCCGATGGTGATGCCGATGGTGATGCCGATGGTGATGCCGACGGTGATGCCGACGGGGATGCCGACGGTGATGCCGACGGTGATGCCGACGGAGACGCCGACGGAGACGCCGATGGTGACGCCGATGGCGACCAGGACATTGAAGTAAGTCTCAGCGACGTCATCCCCATGGGGGACGATGAGGCTGCGATGAGCAGTGATCCTGGAGAGTCAAGCGAGAGTGGATCCGGAATGTCGCCTGACGATGAGATGGGATCCGGTCTTGACCTCGATGACCTCGTCAGCGACAGCGAATCCGGGGGAGACTCGCTCTTCTCGGGCGCTGATACCGATGATGACACTGCGGAAGGATCTGCTTCCTCGGGTAGTGGAGGTGGTCTCCAGGATGGAATGGATACCACGATGCATGCCCAGGACACTGATCCCATGCAGGACATGTGGCAACAGAACGGAGCAGACGACGTCTGATCCCAAGGAGGCTTAGCAACTGAGAAACACCGGGCCTACAGGCCCGGTGTTTCTTTTTTCGACTAGAATATTGGAAGGAAAAAATTCAACTAGTGGTCCCGGGTATAAAATGTCCGTACCGGATATCGCTAACGCCAGAGCAAGTGAATATAGTGGATTCAATGCAGCGACTATGGATAGTCACGCTGGCATCTCTCACCACCATGTGGGTGCAGCAAGCTCAATCCCAGTCCGGGGCTGACCCGGCTGACCGACCCGCCCGAATAAGTGAATCGGCTGTCCAGCAGGAAGTAGCCACTCCTCCGTCTGTGATCAGTCACTCCCAATACGCACCGCAACAATTGAGTATGACTGATGCAGTGCACCAGGCCATCGACTGGCATCCGGCCATTGCGGAGAGCGTGGGAGAACTATACCGGCGACAGGAAGGCATACGTGTCGCCCGTTCGGGATATTTCCCGCAGCTGAGTGCGGGCGTGGTGGCAGGCCAGGACAGTGAGAATGACGGCGATGGCAATGGCCACGCCTTACAGCTGTACGTCTCACAAGTGATTTATGACTTCGGCAAGATCTCCAGCGGTGTGGACCTGGCAAAAGCCGAAGTGAGTCGCTCCAGGGCAGAAGTACTCCAGGCAATTGACCAGGTTGCCCGGGATACTGCAAGCGCAGCGGTGGAAGTCCAGCGATACCAGGCTCTTCTGGAAATAGCAGACGAACAGATAGCCGGGGTATCGTCAATAGCCTCATTGGTGCGAATGCGAAGTGAGCGGGGCGCCAGCTCTCGTTCAGATGTTTTGCAGGCTCAGTCGCGTATTGAAGCCGCACGTGCATCGAAGCAGCAGGTCAGCGCTGACCTGGCCCGCTGGCGTAGTACACTGCAGAATCTCGTCAACGCCGGCGCACCTGTGCGAGTCACGATGGGCACGCCAGAAACCGTCAGGAATGCCTGTGAGGGTCCACCCGGAGAGGTGCTTGCGTCACCGAGAGTCCTGATCGCGGAGGCGTCACGTGCGGAGGCAATGGCCCGGCTTCAGGAATCCAAAGCTGACGTCTGGCCCACTCTATCCCTTGACGCGAGCTATAACCGCTACCTGGACCAGACTTATGTCGATACCAATGTACTCGACGAGAATGAGTCTGCGGTGTTCCTCAATCTTTCCATGCCCATATATCAAGGTGGGCGGCTGTCTGCAAGTAAAGAATCAGCATCCTATGCATTGAGCTCAGCTGACGCGGCAAAGGATGCTGCCCGTGAGTCTGTCACCCGGGAGTACCGGGCCGCACAGGCTCAGGCCAATGGGCTAGGACGCAGCCTGGGGATACTGGATGCGCGTGAGGATGCAATCAGCGAGACCAGGGATCTCTATAGAAAGCAGTACTCTTCTCTTGGAACCCGAACCTTACTTGAGCTACTAAATTCAGAGGAAGAGCTGCAGCAGGCGCGCCGGGATCGTGTTGAGACCCGCTTCGATCTCAAAGCGCTTGAGATCGAATGCCTCTATAACACGGGTGATATTCGCAGGGCGTTTGGGATTGAAGGGCGAGCGGTTCAGGGAGTGGAGGTGTTGCCTTGAACAACGAGACCATCCTGGAGCAGGGCCAGGCGGAGACTGGCGCTACCAATGCGGAGATGGACTATCAACCATGGCTGGAAGCCATTGTCGCCGTATCACGTCATTACCGGCTGGATTTTTCTGAGGAAAACATCCGGATAGCTTCTGACTGGGGGGTGGCAGAAAGTGTCGAGCTCGTCTTGAGGCAGATGGCACGGCAAGCAGGCCTTACAATCAAGTTTTCCCAGTTTGGTCAGTTCGAGCTTACTCCCTGGCGCTTGCCGGTCGTTGTCCAGCTGGTTGGTGGCCAGGTTGGCGTTATCGAGACAATGGGGAAAAACGGGAAACTGGGCATTCTATGGAGTGGTGACCAGGGGCTTGAAAGCAGCGTTAATATCAAAGAAATCGCCGAAAAAATCCGTCATCTGGTAATACTTCGTCCGCGGAAGACAATCAGTGATATTCGTGTCGACGATTATATCAAGCCGGACAACCGACACTGGTTCCGGAAAATCATATTGCGCGACCTGAGGCCCTATGGTCACGTAATGCTGGCGACTACGGTAGCCAATACGCTTACCTTGTCCGGGATACTCTTTGCCAAGCAGGTATATGACAGGGTTATCCCGGCAGAATCCATGTCGACCTTATATGTGCTCTTCAGCGGGGTACTTCTAGCGATCGTCTTTGATTTTACCATGCGCGTAATGCGGGTAAGAATTACCGATCTGCTTGGTAAGCGGGCTGACATTCGGATATCCGATCAGGTATTCGGCCATGCGGTGAGGTTGAGGAATTCTGCTAAACCAAAGTCGACGGGCACATTTATTTCCCAGCTCCGTGAACTGGAGCGTGTACGAGATATGGTCACATCGACAACAATTCTGGCTATCGCGGATATGCCATTCTTTTTCCTTTTCCTGTTAGTGCTCTGGGTCATTGCAGGTCCCCTTGTCCTGATTCCCCTGCTCGCCATGCTCCTGCTTGTGATACCGGGGGTTCTCGTCCAGAAGAAGCTTGCCAGGTTATCGGGAGAAGCAATGCGGGAATCCTCGCTGAGAAATGGCATGCTCGTCGAAACTGTACAGGGAATGGAGGATATAAAAACTCTCCAGGCAGAACATCGGTTCCAGCGTCAATGGAATCACTTCAATGCGGTAACGGCCGACTCGAACCTGAAACTACGCTACCTGACCAGTAAACTGGTTACCTGGACTCACAATGTACAGTCCTCCGTCTTTGCGCTGACTGTACTTTTCGGGGCATCCATGGTTATGAGTGGTGAAATGACCACGGGTGCACTTGTTGCTGCCTCGATACTCAGTTCGAGAATGATGTCCCCAATGGCTAATATCACCCAGGTACTGAGCCGGTGGCAAATGGCTAAGTATGCTCTTGAAGGTATCGACAACATAATGAACCTACCCGTCGATCAGCCAGAGGGGAGCAAGCGAGTGCATAAAGCTTCTATCCGCGGTGACTATGATTTCCGTAATGCGGAATTCAAGTACGATCCCGGGGATAATGAACCGGCCCTTTTTGTATCGTCACTTCATATTAACCCTGGTGAAAAAATTGCTGTACTCGGAAAGAATGGCGCTGGTAAGTCGACACTGCTACAGGCGTTATCGGGTATGCTCGAGGCAAGTTCGGGCACCGCAAATCTTGACGGGGTGGAAATAGCTCATATAGATCCCGCCGATGTCAGGCGGGACGTGGGACTTCTGGCACAGGGCTCCGGGCTTTTCCATGGCACTTTACGGGAAAACCTTACACTGGGTGCCCCCAATGCAACTGACGATGAAATTATATGGGCCCTGAAGATGTCGGGGGCCATGGATACAGTAAGGAACATGCCCAAAGGGATGGACCATATGGTCCTGGAAGGTGGTGCAGGACTTTCTGGGGGGCAAAAACAGGCTCTCCTGTTGTCGAGGCTCCTGATCCGGCAGCCTTCGGTCCTGCTTCTGGACGAGCCCACGGCATCACTGGATGAGGCCGCTGAGCGGCGTTTTATTGATAACCTTTCGCGCTGGTCTAACAAGCGAACTCTGGTCCTGGCAACCCACAGGTCCAGTACGCTCAAGTTGGTGGATCGAATCCTGGTCATCGATCGGGGAAGGATAGTGATGGACGGGCCCAAAGATGAAGTGATGGAAAGACTCTCCAAACCTGACCGACAGGGTGAGAAGAATCGTGAGCAGGTAACGTGATGGACAGGGAAGAGAAGAGCCAGTGGCTGTCGCGTAACGCCGGTGAAAATGCCCGTGTCAAATCCATTCCACTCCTGGATGCCGACTACCAGGCCGGTGAGAACCAGTATGATGAGCACGATGAGTCAACCCTGGTTAATTCGACTCGGGTGGTCTGGGTATTCTTCCTCCTGATCGCTGCATTGATTGGCTGGTCATACTTTGCAACGGTAGATGAAGTATCGTCCGGCATTGGTAAGGTGGTCCCGACCTCCCGTGAACAGGTGATCCAATCCCTCGAGGGTGGAATCCTTGCGGATCTCAAGGTAAGTGAGGGAGATATTGTCGAGCGGGGACAAGTCCTGGCCCAGCTTGATCCTACCAAAGTACGCTCTAACGTCGAGGAAAGTTCTGCGCGCTATCGTGCAGCGATCGCTAGCGTGGCGCGTCTTACAGCAGAAGTCAATGGAACCAAGCTGGAGTTTCCGGAGGAACTTGATACCTATGATGAACTGAAGGCGAAGGAAAAGAAGCTCTTTAATACGAGAAAAAAAGGGCTTGAAGAATCGCTTCGTGGTGTCAGGGAATCATTGGATTTGGTTGAAAAGGAGCTTTCCATAACGCGTTCCCTGGTCAGTTCAGGTGCGGCGAGCAATGTCGAGGTTTTACGCCTTAGCCGGCAGAAGTCTGAACTGCAACTCAAAATGCGGGAAATCCGCTCGGAATATATGGTCCGGGCGCGTGAGGAACTTGCGACAGTTAGCGCCGAGGCCGAAGCGCTTTCCTCAGTGATCGAGGGTAGGTCTGACTCGCTTACCAGATTGACCCTGAGGTCGCCAGTTCGTGGAATTGTCAAGAATATTGAAGTTACTACTATTGGCGGTGTGCTGCCGCCAAATGGCCGCCTGATGGAGATCGTGCCTCTCGATGACAAGCTTTTGATTGAAGCGCGTATTTCTCCTCGTGATATTGCATTTATACATCCGGGACAGTCGGCCAAGGTAAAGATCACGGCATACGATTACTCTATTTATGGCGGTCTGGAGGGAAAGGTGACGACGATTTCACCCGATACAATCCAGGACGAAATAAACAGGAATGAATATTATTACCGTGTCTATATCCTCACTCAATCTGATGCCCTGATCAATCAAGACGGTAATCGATTCCCGATTGTGCCGGGTATGGTTGCTTCAGTTGATGTCAAGACTGGCTCCAAGACAATTTTTGACTACCTGGTTAAACCCATAAATAAGGCAAGTGAGGCTCTACGGGAGCGCTAAACAGTCAAGTTGGCAGAGTTATACAGGGGGCCATTTTGCAGGAGCGTAGCTTGATGGATATGAAGTTCTTCATCCTGGCAGGTGTATTCCTCCTGTTGATGTGGTTTGTGGTTAATGCGTCCTGGGGGCAGCCCCGTAAGGTGACGCTTACGGCTGAAGTTGTGGTCGATAATCGTTCTGACATCGATATCCGGGGTTACACGCATCGCATTTCCGTCCCGCTAAGGGATCATATGCAACAACGGCTATTGGACATCCGCTATGACTATCCAGAGCAGTTGAAGCGTAAGCATCATAAACTAGGCAATGGTGAATATGTTGAAATGGAATGGGACATCCCCGCAGGTTCACGGTCCGTTCGAACGGTTCAGTTTGACCTGGAAATCACCAGTTACGATTTTCACAAGATCGCTCCGACTCAGGAAGCAACGCCACCTGATGAGTATCTTAAGCCCAGAAAATATATTGAGTCCGATGCCGAACCTATTCGTAAACTTGCCACACATATCCGAAGGGCGTTTGACTCTGATGAGGATCGACTGAGGGCCGCATACCTGACTCCCCAGCAGCTACTCGAGTACGATGTGCAGTCGACCAAGGGCGCGCTCTACGCAGTCAATGAAGGGGAAGGGGATTGCACTGAGTATGCTGCCTTGTTCGTTGCCCTCGCACGGGCGATGGGATATCCAGCCCGGACAACTTCTGAATTCCTTATGACATCAAAACGTGAATTCAATCAGCCAAACCACCACGCTGCCGAGGTCTATATCGGGGGGCGTTGGATACCGGTAGATCCAAACCTTGCCCTGGATTCACGTTTTGGTTACGGCTTTGGTGTGGGTGGCAAGGAAAAGATTGTGCTCAACCGGGATTTTACCTGGGTCTGGTCAAACCTTTGGCCACGGGAGCTGAGGGGGAAAAGAGACCAGGTTGATGTAGATATTCACTGGAGCGTAAAGTAATCGTTCGAGGATGCCAAGATGTTTGATCATGTCCCTGCAGGTGCCGATGAGTTGTTTAAGACTGAAAATGACTTTTCAGGATCACCGTTTATCGAGAGAGAAGGTGATATCGCAACTGCACTGATCAGTGCGGAAGCGGAACGACAGAATTTTGAGGTAAGGCGCTATAAGAAGTTGGTCTATGATGTATTGCACAAAAATAACCGGGTCACTTTTCTCCAGAATAGCCCTGAAAATTCAGCTGTTTATAGCTACTGCGCCAGGCAGAAGGATGTCGCCAAGGAGATAATGGCGCGAAAGGGAGTGCCGGTTCCGTCGGGTGAGGTATTTGATGAGCCAGAGGCTGCATGGAACTACATCGAGTCCTGTAATACCAGCATGGTTCTGAAGCCGCTGGACCGTGCTTACGGATCAGGGGTAACCACTAATGTCCATTCCAGGGAGCATTTCCTCGAAGCTTGGGACTATGCCAGGCAATACGGCAGGGAGGTCTTGGTTGAGAGATGCATAAAAGGGTATGACCTTCGTGTGGTTGTCGTAGGCGGAAAGGCGGTAGCTGCCCTGTCAAGGATTCCAGCACATGTTATCGGTGATGGAAAGAGCACGATACAGCAACTGGTTGACCGCAAGAACCTCCAGCGAGAGAAAAACCCTTCCCTGCAGATTGACCTGATCACCCGATTTGATCTCCTGAAGCACAACGGGCGTTCCATGGAGGACGTTCCCGAGAAAGGTGAGTACGTGCAGTTGACGAGTGTTGCAAACACATCGGCCGGAGGGGACGCAGTACAGTTGCTGCACCTGGTTCCGCAGGAAGTTGTTGAGGTGGCGGAAAAGGCTGCTCGCTGCTTTCCGGGCCTGAACCAGACCGGTGTTGATCTGATGGTCGATGATCGGGGAGAAAAGGTGCAGTGCCATGTAATCGAGATAAACTCGAATCCCGGGATCTGTGATGCTGTATTCCCAAGTTATGGCAGTCCGGTAAATGTGCCTGGCGAGCTCCTGCGTCATGCTTTTTCCGGGAATCGCATTGAAAAATCGAATGCAGCCGAAGTAATTATCGCGCCCGCAGTGCCTTATGTTTTCGCACCGCGGTTACGTGTTGCCGCCACCGGCGAGAGCGAGCAGGCAGCATATATCAAACAAGCCGCAATTGCAGCGCAGCTCAGAGTTTCCCATATATCCCCCAGTGTCTTCGAGGTATCAGATCGTAGCGATTCGGTAATGTTTTACCAGGGCATGCCTGACAGGACCAATATCATTTCAAGGAAGGTATCCAGGGACAGGAAATGGCTCCAGGAGATCCTGGCGGAAGCGGGGCTGAACAGGACCGGAGATACACTGGAACTGTGCCAGTACCGGCTGATCGTAATTGATGGCAAGGTTGTAGCTGGTATTGATGGCGGCGCTTATTCCAGTGACGGAAAAGGTGCGGGAAATTACGCTGATCAGCGTAGGGATATCACTGAGCTGATCCACCCTGACTTTGCCAAGGCGGCATTGGAATCAGTTAAGGCGGTCTTTAACCCATATTTTGCTGGCGTGGACGTGCTTGCGGAGGATATTGAAGTATCTCCAGATGAGCAATCCTGGCGGGTTTCAGATGTGATGTGTAATCCTAACTTCATCCTGCATCACTATCCGTCTGAAGGTGTTGGTCGTGACGTTGCGGGGGCTTTGCTCCGGTCACTTTTTCCTGGTGCAGATTGGCAGCTGTCTTCGGACCGCTGTGTCTATGTCGTGGTGCGGGGCAGGGTTCAGGGCGTGGGGTATCGTGACTGGGTCCAGAGAGAAGCAGTGCGACATGGTGTTGCGGGGTGGGTAAGAAACCTTCCCCACGGTGACGTCGAGATGTTTTTCAAGGGGCCCCACAGTGGCGTCGGTAGCTTACTGACATTGTGTGAGCAGGGCCCCACTCGAGCCAGAGTGTCGGAAGTTTCTGTACGTGAGCACATCCCAACTGAACAGAGGGCATTTCTGGTTTATCGATAAATCTGTACAGGCAGCACGCTACTACGGTGCTTCCCTGGTTAGCTCCATGTAACCGGGGACCTTCAATCTTTCATAAGCACCTATGTATAATTTTTGGTCGATCTTCGCCTGTATGCTTAGCTGTGTTATTTTTCAGTAGCTGAGCTGTAAGTATAGGTATGTGCCAGTGACCAGGCCCAGGTAATGGTTGGGAAATTCGTGTCTCATGTCTCTTCTTTCGTGTTTCCATATTTATTGGCATATGGATCACGAACCATCACTAATCGATCAATGTAGATACACTAGAATTCGATTCTAAGGATCCTGGATCTATCGACTTTAGATGTTGTACATGGTGGTTAGGGGTCGAATTGAATACCTGTGAGTGGTTACCGTACTTGAGGATGACGTAGATGTCCGTACAAATACCCGAGGCCGCCGACAAGCTATTTTTAGTTGAAAATGACTATGAGAGTTCCCCTTTTCACCAGAGGGATGGCAATATTTCGATATCGTTGATCAGTTCAGAGGCAGAGCGCCTGGGGTTCAAAGTCAATATCTACAAGAAGATGATCTTTGACGTCACTAGCCATGGGCGAAGAGTTGGGTTTTTACAGAACAGTCCCGAAAACTCTGCTGTGTATACTCATTGTGCAAAGAATAAGAGCCTTGCGAAACGCATTCTCGATCGAGGTGGGGTCAAGGTGCCAGAAGGCCGGGAATTTGAGGATAGAGATCTGGCTCTCCGGTATTTCGAGTCCTGCAAGTGGCCAGTCGTAACAAAGCCCTTGAATAAATCTCATGGTACTGGTGTCACTACCGCGATAGATTCACGAGAACAGTTTTTAAGTGCCTGGGATTACGCCAGACGGTTTTCACGTACAGTTATTGTGGAGCGTTACCTGCGGGGTTACGATCTCCGCGTTGTAGTTATTGGAGGGAGGGCTGTATCTGCCTACGCCCGATTGCCGGCTAGTGTTATCGGCGATGGGGAAAGTACAATTCTTGAGCTGGTGGAAAGAAAGAACCAGCAGAGAGTGAAAAATCCATCTGCTGGAATATCTCCGATCAGGCGTTTTGATTTCCTGGATAGAAATGGACGATCAGTCGATGATGTGCCGAAAGCCGGAGAGTATGTTCAATTAGCCAGTGTGGCAAATATCTCTGCCGGAGGTGATGCAGTCCAGATTATTGATTATCTTGATAGCGGTGTCCTGGAGATTGCATTAAAGGCCGCAGCTTGCTTCCCTGGCCTGGCTCAGGTCGGCGTTGATCTCATCGTTGATGAGAGTCAGGACGTGGTGACCGCTGAGGTGATAGAAATAAACGGGAATCCCTCAGTTTCCAGCTCGGTATTTCCCAGTTACGGGCGCCCAGTTAATCTACCGGAAGAGTTGCTGAATTTTGCTTTTGGTAACTTGCATGTCAATGGCAGTGCCCGGGAAGATCCACTTGTGGCAGCAAGACCCTACGCTATTGGCGAAGAGTTCCGGAAATTTGCTACTGGAACACATCCCCAGAGAGACCTGGTTACCCAGGCTGCCTGCGCAATAAATCTTCGTGTAGAGAGAATCGACGATCTGGTAACCGAAGTATCTGACGGGCATGTTTCCGTAATATTCTATAAGGGGATTCCAGACCGGACCAGTGCGGTCTCGCTTAAGATTAGTCGAGATCGTAACTGGGTAAAGGAAATAGTAAATGAAGCAGGTCTGAGGAGTGAAAGGACGCCATCCCGATTAGTGGTCCTTTGTCAGTACCGAATTTTGGTTATTGACGGCCGTGTCGTCGCCTGTACCTTTGGTGGGCCCCATCATGGTAACGATGGTGAACCTTGTAGATACGAGGAATTTAGCCGAGACGTAACCCACCTGCTTCATCCCGGCTTCATCGATATTGCCTGTTGTTCTGTGGAGGCGGTATTCAGCCCTTATCTTGCCGGAGTCGATGTGCTCGCCTCGGATATCTCTGTCTCACCAGAAGAGCAGGCGTGGGTTGTCGACGGCATTTTTTGCAATCCAAGCCTGGCATTACATCACTTTCCTTCCCAGGGTGTCGGGCGTGATGTTGCAGGTTCTTTGATTCACTCACTTTTCCCGGATGTGGCCTCGACATCTGTTGCCTCGCGCTGTGTGCATGCAGTGATATGTGGTGATGTCCAAGGGGTGGGCTACCGAAAGTGGTTGAAACGCCAGGCTTTATTGCACGGTGTGGCTGGCTGGGTGCGTAATCTTAATCAAGGAGATGTCGAAATGTTACTGGAGGGCAGCCCTGTAGCCATTGAGTCCATGGTTAACCTGGCCAGGAGCGGTCATCCGCGGGCCAGGGTGTCAGACATTCAGCTAGAGGATTACCCATCACTCAGGCAGTTCAATTTTACCATGCAGAGTTAGTCTCTGTATCCTGTTTTATGTGAAGAGATATGGACATAATTAAATCAGCATTCGCGACGCCAATTCTCATAAAGGACTGGGAAAGTTCGCAATCGATTAATTCCAGGCTGATGCAGATTATTCTTGAAAAGGAAAGCACTTCACCAAAGGTACAAAGGTCGAATATAGGCAGTTGGGATTCTGGCAAGGACCTGCTCGAGTGGCCTTATGAGGAAGTTAAAGTCTTCAAGCAGAGAGTTATATCCTCTGTCCAGGAAATTACCAAGAGTGTCACGAAGGGAAGGTATGAACCCCGGCCTAATGATATGCTTGCTCATGCCTGGGCGAATGTTTCACGGGCTGAGAGCTATCGGAAAATACACAATCATGAGTCGTGTACCTGGTCGGGTGTCTATTATGTAAAATCCGATCTCGTGAAGGAAAGAAGCAAAGGCAGTGGTAATATAGAGTTTCTGGATCCTCGGATGTTATGTATTTCTACTGACCTGCCAGGTTGCAATTTTGGAGGCCTGAGTAAGGTCGTCCCCCGGGAAGGCAGGATGGTCCTGTTTCCCAACTGGCTGTATCACTATGTAAATCCGGTCGAGGATAATTCCCTCAGGATCTGCATTGCATTTAACGTCAAGTTGGAAACACAGGCGTCAAGGCGCAGGCTTGGTGGAATGCGGCCATTGGGGCTGGCTGAGCAAAGATCACAAGTGCAGGTGTGAGCTTTTCCTGCTATTTTACCCAGCCTCTTTTTCATGCTGGCGTAGTACTGGTGTCTGACATTTGCTCGAGCAGCCATGGGACAGAGCCAAAGTCTGAGTCACGTCTTGATCCCTTGAGCAAAAGAAGATCTGACTGCCGGACGAATTCCATCAGGTGACCCGCCAGTTCATCAGCTGTTGTAAAGTGTGGTCCAAGTATTGAGCCCGGTAAGACCTCGCGTAGATGCTTCATTTCCTCGCCATGTGTAATGACATGATCAACACCGCTCTCCAAGAGCGGTTTTGCCAGGCTTTGATGGAGTTCACGGGATTTATCCCCCAGGTGAACGATTCTGCCCAGTACAGCAACCTTGCGTCCCTGGCCTGTTATATTTGACTGGGCGAGTACAGAGAAAGCATTTAGCATCGAACTGACAGTAGCATTCCAGCTATCGTCAATAATGCTGATCTCCTTGCCTGCCAGTTTCATCCTGGTGCGGCTGAGGTGTGCGTCATCCAGCTCCAGGTTTTGAAGCTCTCCAGCCAGGCTGCGGAGATCCCTGCCCATGGCGTACAGTGCGCAAATAGCGGCAATGCTGTTCATCACCATCCCCTTGCTGGGTGCGGGTACCCGGTAATTCACAGTCTCATTCGGTGTTTCTATTGTTACCCAGCTTCCTTCATCATCGCCCTGGACATCCTTAATTTTCACCTCCGCATCAGGACCGGTTCCGAATATGACCAGCCTCCTGGAATGTTGCTGGGCTTTCGACTTAATGTACTCGAAGTGCTTGAGGTGATCACCAAATATAGCGATAGCTGGACCGGTCAATCCATCGAAAATGCGTGACTTCCAGCGTGCAGTATCTTTTGTAGAGCGCACATGGCTACGGGATTGTGAGATACCAATCTCAGTAACAATGGCTATGGTTGGCTTTATCAGTCGAGTTATTGGGCCTCTCTTCATCCACAGGGCACTCTGCGCAACTTCAATTACGGCTGCATCATCCTGAGTCGATAGGCTTGCCAGCATTGAAGGGGCCCCAACCCGAGAGTTGTAGTTGCCAAGACTTGTGAGCACTTTCTCCCTTCCACCAAGCATATGGCCGAGCATTCTCAGGGTAGTGGATTTCCCTGCGGTACCTGTAATGGCAATCACATCCTTGTCGTAGCGGGCCCTGGCGGCCAGGCCCAGTTCAACGATAGCCCTGATTGGATCATCAACCAGTAGCGTGGGAAATCCCCGGGGTAACCCTGGTATTGGCCTGGAAACGATCGCCCCGGCAAGTCGACCCGTCAGCTGGGACAGGCGCTTATGCATATCCCATATCTTCGTGACCGAGGAGCTCTGTTCATGATATGCCCGATCGTGGCTTGTGTGGGCAACAAACAGGGTCGGGCCCGTGACCTGTTCGATGAAGCTGATCCCTGACACCACGTTCTTTACAGCCCAGTCATCAGGAGGTGGCACCAGCCAGCTGCCGCCTGTGATGCGCTCTATCTGCTCGCCATCCCATGTTAATCCATGCTTATGATTCAGGAGGGAGCTGGGAAACTCGGTCTGGTAGACAGGCGCCTTACCACTTGGGGGGGAGGCCTTGCTGAAGTCCAGGTGTACCTGTAGCCCTTCCAGTGGGATAGGGGGTGTCCGGTCGCTTGTGTTTACCAGGCCTACGTGTAACTGCAGGTCCACACTCTGCAGGGTTCGCGAGCCCGGTGGCCTCAATCCATAGAAATCCCGGTAAATGCAGCCTTTCTTCCAGCGGCTCGTCGGTAGCTGCCAATCACAGGGATCGTGATCCATCGACTTCCCCCAGTAGGGCATCGAGGTCTGCTCGACCGGGACAGCTTGAAAGTCTATTCGGTGATCCTCATCAAGCTCAGTTTCGCAGGTCCAGAAAGACTCCACCCACAGCATTTGCCGATACTTGATCTCTCGAGGCCAGATGCGAATCCCAACCAGCTTCAGTGGTCCTATGGATTGTGGTGTAACACGGGCGTCCTCCGGCACCGAGGATACCTGCCATTCATCCCTGGTGATTTCGGTGGCGGCTTGCAGGGGGGCCAGCCGGTAAGTGGTAGTGGCCGCTACGGGAATATGTGGCGCTACTTCTCGCTCTGGCGGTGACAGGCCCAGTGTCGCAGTACCATTTTCTGTCAGGACGAAAGCTGTGCCCAGCGGTGCAGAAAGGCGGGCATACCGCCTGCAAGCATCGATGGCTTTACCATCTTTCAGTTGCCGGCTGAAGCCAAAACCAGAGCCGACTGGGACAAACGTTATGCGTTCGACCCCCCGGTGGCTAATTGCCAACCTGAACACACCGCTGTCCGCGAGTGAGTTTCGGATCGAGTCGAACAGGAGGTCGCCCGCGTCATGTATGATCGGCCTGCCTCGGTAAATCTCTGTTCCCTGAAGGACATGTGCGCTGGCTCCGAGCACTGCGTCGGCACCGGCGTCAATAATCGCGTGCCCCGTCAGGAGTTCTGCTTTACCTGGAGCCCGCTCCCGGTTTGGACCCCAATGTACGGCGACCAGCACCACTTCTGCCAGTTGGCGCGCGGCGCGGATTCGCGGCTCTAGAACGCTGGTCCAGGCACCCGGTTCTCCCAGTGGAAGATAGGCGCTCCCGGGCCTGTTTACCGTAGCCGCAAACTCTTCCTGTGTGGCATCCAGGGAAAAAATTGCCACATTCAGCTGTCCCGCGCGGCGAATCACGGGTGCCAGGGCCTGGTCGAGATTGCGGCCTGAGCCGGCATGGGCAATGCCTACCCTGTCTAGCCACTCACACTGCTCCACCAACGCATCAGTGCCGTAGTCGCCGCTGTGGTTGTTTGCGGTGGCCACTACATCCACTCTGGACTCCACCAGCAGGCGCAGCATCTCGGGCCTGGCGCGGTAATAATAGGGAGATAATTCGCCTTTCTGTGTCCCCTGTTCACCACAGGTCGCAACCACACATTCAAGGTTGATAACGGTCAGGTCTGCATTTCTCAGAGCTGGTATACGTCCGAGCACAGCTTTTCGACCCAGCTCTGCTGTGCGATAGTGCTGGCGCCGGGACAGGTTTACATCTCCGCCCCATGCTACGACCGGCCGCCCATCCGGGGGAGGTGCGGGCTTCAGGTCCTCTTCGATGGTGGCTTCTTGCCTCGCCTGGACTTTTCCTTTCCGCAGGTAATTGCGATAGGCGACATAACCGGACAGATAGTGCTCCACATCGTCAATACGAACACGGAATGCATGGTGCCTGATAAAGAAGCTGCCCAGGATCTTTGCCGGGTTCTTGTAGAACATGGCAAATTCTGGCCAGAAGTAGCCGTTGAGCAGGTAGTTTGCCCTTTTGTGCAGCGCGCGGTAGAACCATTCCAGGTCCAGCAGCTTCAGGAGGTGACGGTATTTGTCGTCTTGCGAGAGCCTCGTTACCATCTTCTGTGCCGCCATCATAAGTTCCAGCAGGGTCGGGAAGGTGGTGATACGGTTTTCGATAAAATCGAGGTAGCCCTCTACGTTCTGTATACCAAAGCGGTAGTATTTTTCCTCCGGCCGATAGAGGGTCAGTTCATTGACGCAATAACTTAACCAGTGGTCATGGGCCTGCCAGTGGTCGGCAGCGATAAAATATTCAAATGCCTTCTCGACCAGCTTCAGCCAACGCTCGTCGCCGGTCAGGCCGTAAAGCCGCATGAGCCCAAATGCCGCCTCGCCGTCATAATAGATGATGCGGAACTCTTCCTTGACTGATAACTCAGGGAACTGCAGAACATGCACGAACTTCCCTGACTCGCGGTCCTGCATGAACTCTATGCCCAGTGCCAACTGGTCCATTAGTTCACGGTACTGGTTGTTTCCTGTAAGCTCGCACCACTTAACATAAGCCAGCAGGCAGACGGCATTGCCTCCGAGCTTGACCTCGCCATCGGCCTCAACCAGGAAAGCTGCCTGTTCCCCGGATGGCAAGGCAGCACGCCTGATCAGCGTTTTCGAGAGGTAGTCAAGGGAGCGCTCTATCGCGGAGTGGAGATTCTTGTCACGGGTTACCTCCCAGGCCTCTGTCATGGCATACGTACTACTTGCGTGTCGAAGTGTGTTGTAGGTGCCGATTGGTTTGTCGAAGCATGCATGCCAGCCATATTCGAAACGGCCACTCTTCTTTACCTGGCCTGCCAGGTAGCTACTGCTGGTCTCGATCAGTCTGGTTGTGGTGGCTTCGTCCAGGTCGTCGATGATCCTTCTGCCGGCGTTTCTCCCGGGACCATAAAGGTACTCGGGCGCGCCGGATTCATCACAAAAGAGACCTTCCGTCCACAAGCGATATACTGTTTTTTCATCCGAAAAATCCGGTATGAGCTTGTTTCCATACCGCTTTCGACAGTACACATTGAAGTTCTTCTCATTGACGACGGCATGCCCAATCTGGTTTCCACCGTAGAGCATGGCGTTGCCATTCAGTTCCTGTTCGAGGAAAGCAAAACGAAATTCGTCATCCAGGGCGATGCCATAGCGGAAGTAAGATCGCTTGGTGGCACTGAGTATTTCCTTCAGCCCTGCCCAGCTCATCTTGTCGGCGCGGGTGACCCAATCCATGCGCAGCCAGCAGGGCTTGAGCTTGCCGGACCTGGTTGCCTTGCGTGCCTCGGCGGTAATAGCCTGCCATGTCTCCGTTATGCTTTCGCCTTTCACATGGCGGGTGACGGCCCGCTCTTTCCCGTCGCAAATCGAGACAAACAGTATGTAGGGGGCAGGGAGGTCTTCCAGTTTCCTCTCCACCATTGGTTTTGCTTTCAATAAGAGATCTGAGAGCGTCATTGTTCCTTCTCGCGTCCGTGAGAGATGCTGCTGACGAATTACGCGTCACGGGGTGGGGGGCCGGTTTGGTGATTGTTCAGTGCGGTACTCGGACCTGAGTCGGCAGTTTTTTCATCCCCGGTATCGCCTGGGTGGCACTATCTTTAGGCTTCGCCACGACTTCCCAGTATAGATGTCCCAGCGGACCCCGCCCCTTCGTGACGCGACTATGTCGGTACGACCGGACATGGCCGATTGGTCGATATGATCCCGTGCTGCGTGACGGTTGGGAGAGGTCGCTGGCTCGGGCTCCAGGTTTCAAGGCGGTGGCTGCCTGGCAGATCACCATTGGCGGGGGTTGCAAAACCCTCTGGCTCAGATAGTATTGCCGGATACCGTTTACAAGCTTTGATTACCCTGAAACATGTATAAGCAAATCACACCACAACAACCGATGCCGTGTACCGGCCTGCTACCGCAGGAACCGGTTGCATGCGCGCGTGCAGTTGAAGTGATTTCTGTGCGTATGACCCTGTGCACCTGTGCGGTGGTTACCACCATGTCTTAGAGCACCCGACAGAGCTTAGTGCGAAGGAAGGTGACAGGCCTTCCTCCCCAAAGAAACCCGGAAGGCTTCCCTTCCGGGTTTTTTTTTGCCGGTGGATGGGAGTGATCCACAGGAATTATTGATGGAACTGGAACGTGAAAATAGGGAGTAGTGGCCATGGATAAGCAGTGGTGGCAGAGAATGCACGGCTTTCCCCCCCTGGTCTGGATCATTCTGGTCGGCAGTTTTTTTGCCCGCGGGACCTACTTTATGGTGTGGCCTTTCCTGGCGATCATGCTATATGACCGCTTCGCGTTGGGTGCCGCTGAGATTGGCGTCATCCTGAGTGTAGCGGCAGTTGCTGCTGCACTGCTGGGCTTCTATGTAGGCACCCTGTCGGATCGCTATGGCCGCCGTAACCTGCTGCTGCTCGGTACAGGCCTCAATGGCCTTGCGTTTATACTTTTGGCCCGGGCAGGGGCGCTTCCGGTATTTATAGCGGCGATTTCCTTATGCTGTGTTGCACAGTCTATCTGGCAGTCGCCGTCAAGCGCGCTGATCGGTGACTTGCTGCCGGAGCAGGGCACGCGCGAGCTGGCGCTGCAGTTTCGTTATTTCCTGGTCAATGTAGGTGTCGCGTTCGGCCCCCTCGTCGGTGTCTGGGCTGGTCTTTCGGCACAGCAGTCGACTTTCGGGCTGACTGCGCTGAGTTACCTGGCTTTGACGGTGGCGATCGCCTGGGGCTTTGCGTTTACCAGCACCGGGAGAGCTGCAGGCAAGCGCCGGAACCCCGACGCCACGCTTTCGAGTACGATCGCAGTGCTGCGGAAAGACCGCTTGTTCCTGCTGGTAGTGCTGGCCAATGTTCTGACCTTTTTTATCTATGCGCACTTTGACTCCAGCCTGGTGCAGTACCTGAAAAGGAGCGGTGCGCCGGAAGTTGTCGAGCTGATCTCCAGCATGATCCTGGTCAATGCCCTGACCATTGTGCTCCTGCAGTTCCCACTGTTGCGGCTGTTGGGGCACTGGTCTGTGCACCAGCGCATTGTACTGGGCCTGGTGGTCCTGGCGGTCGGCCAGTTGTGGTTTGCGCTCAACCCGATGGGCTGGGTCGCAGGCTGGCTTGGGGCGAGCTTTGTGGTCAGCCTGGCTGAGACGGTCCTGTTCCCGACGATGAGTATCCAGATCGACCAGATGGCGCCCGCAGATCGCCGCGGCAGCTATTTCGGAGCGGCAGCTTTCTATGCGCTGGGCTGGTCGGCCGCACCATTGTTCGGTGGACTTGTCATTCAGTGGTGGGGTGGGTCGGTTCTGTACTGGATCTGTTTCGTGCTCTGCGGCGTTGTGCTGCTGATGTACAGGTTGTCAGCGCGCTGGCAAGTTCCTGCTCAAGCGGGAAAAGAAAAAGGCAGGGTCCTTGCCCTGGAGGGATGAAGGGGGCAGTAACACTGGAGCTGTTTCCCTGGGCCATGGACCCGGGGTAGCCGTGACGCCGGCGGCGTCACGGCTTTTGTGGGTCCGGTATCAGAGGCCGGCCGCGAGGCGCGACCCCTGGTCGATTGCACGCTTGGCATCAAGCTCGGCTGCCTCGTCGGCGCCGCCGATCAAGTGGGAGTTGATGCCCATTGCGGCCAGGGATTCGTGGAGCTCCCGTGCCGGCTCCTGTCCGGCGCAGATAATGATGTTATCCACCTCCAGTAGCCTGGTTTCCTCGCCCTCGCGGATATGCAGGCCCTGGTCGTCAATTTTCTCGTAGGTGACGCCGGGCAGCATTTCCACCTGGCGGTGCTTGAGGCTGGTGCGGTGGATCCAGCCGGTGGTCTTGCCCAGCCCCTTACCCACCTTGGAGGTCTTGCGTTGCAGCAGGTAGACCTTGCGCGGCGAGGCAACAGAGTCGGCGGGCTTGAGACCGGCACGATGGTCCAGGCGGATATCTACGCCCCACTCGGCAAAGAACTCATTCTTGTCACTGGCGATCAGCTCTCTGCTTTCATCAACTTCATGAGTCAGGTACTCAGCCACATCAAAGCCGATTCCACCGGCGCCGATAATTGCCACTTTTTCGCCTACGGGCTTGCGGTGTTTCAGTACGTCCAGGTAGCCGAGCACTTTTTCGCTCTCGACCCCGGGAATCGGCGGTGTGCGGGGGTTGATACCCGTAGCGATAATAACCTCATCGAAGTCCTTCAGGTCTGCTGCCGCTACACGTCGGTTCAGTTCCACCTGGACCCCGGTCAGTTCCAGTTTGCGGCCGAAGTAACGCAGGGTTTCCTCGAATTCCGCTTTGCCCGGAATGCGCTTGGCCACATTGAACTGGCCACCGATCCGGTTATCGGCCTCGAACAGGGTTACCTCGTGGCCCCGCTCCGCCGCAACAGTGGCGGCAGCAAGTCCGGCCGGGCCGGCACCCACGACCGCAACTTTTTTCGCGGTGTCCGTCGGCAGGTAATTGAGCTCGGTTTCGTGGCAGGCACGCGGGTTGACCAGGCAAGAAGTGAGCTTCATTTCGAAGGTGTGGTCGAGGCAGGCCTGGTTGCAGCCGATACAGGTATTGATCTCGTCGGCACGATCCTCCGCTGCCTTCTGCACGAATTCCGGATCCGCCAGGAATGGTCGCGCCATGGAAACCATATCGGCGTGGCCCTCGGCCAGCACCGATTCCGCCACCGCGGGCATATTGATCCGGTTGCTGGTAATGACCGGAACACTGAGGTGTTTCTTTACGCGTGCGGTGATTTCGGTGAACGCGGCCCGCGGGACACTGGTGGCGATAGTGGGCACGCGGGCCTCGTGCCAGCCGATACCGGTGTTGATGATGTTGGCACCGGCTTTCTCAACAGCCTGGCCCAGGGCTACCACCTCCTCGAAAGTGCTGCCATCCTCTACCAGGTCCAGCATCGACAGGCGGTAGATGATTATGAAGTCCTCACCCACGGCCTCACGGATTCGGCGCACGATTTCCAGTGGTAACCGGATACGGTTCTCGAAGCTGCCGCCCCAGCGGTCGGTCCGCTTGTTGGTGCGGGAGACGATAAACTGGTTGATGAAGTAGCCTTCCGAGCCCATGACTTCAACACCGTCGTAGCCGGCCTCGCGGGCGAGGGTGGCACAGCGCACATAGTCATCGATCTGGCCCTCGATCTCCTCGTCGCTCAGCTCGCGCGGGGTAAAGGGATTGATCGGCGCCTGGACCGCCGAGGGCGCTACCAGGTTGGGATTATAGGCGTAACGGCCAGTGTGCAGGATCTGCATGCAGATCTTGCCACCTTCATTATGTACAGCGGAGGTGATTGCCTGGTGTTGCTGGGCCTCTTCAGCAGTGGTCATCTTCGCCGCACCCTGGAACACGCAGCCCTCTTCATTGGGGCCGATACCGCCGGTGACGATAAGGCCGACACCACCGCGGGCGCGTTCGGCATAGAAGGCGGCGAGCCGGTCGAAACCTCCCGGGTGCTCTTCCAGGTTGGTGTGCATGGAGCCCATCAGCACCCGGTTCTTCAGTTGCGTGAAGCCCAGGTCCAGGGGGGCGAGCAGGTGAGGGTAGGTCTGTGACATGGCAAATCTCTCTCTTTACTCTTCTTCTGGCCAAACCAGTTGGTGACCGAATCGTCGAACGTTGTTCTGGGGCTCTGTCGGCCGGATTTGCCTCGCAGAATAGCAGCGGCCCCCGGGCCGGGCAGTGACCATATCGGCCGAAATCTTTGGCCGGATTGGGGGCGGGGTGCTGTCTTGATTGGGCCCGGAGGGTGCCGGACCGGGAGGGATCAGGTCTGGAAAAGCTCCATCAGCTCCCCGCGCAGCCAGATGCTGGCGGGATCCTCATGCTGGTTTTTGTGCCAGAGCAGATGCCAGTCCAGCTGGGGTACCTGGAATGGCAGTTCGAACAGGCGCACCGGGTACTGGTTGGCGAGGATCGCTGGAACTGTCAGGGCCAGGTCGGTGCGCATGACCACTGCCGGTGCCACCCGGTAATGCTGCACCCGCAGGCGGATATCGCGCCGGCGCCCCAGCTTGTTCAGGGCAATGTCCACCAGCCCGGGGCCGCTGCGCCGGCTGGAAACGTGGACGTGCTCCAGCTGCAGGTACTGCTCCAGTGTCAGGCCGTCTTGTTCCGCCAGTGGGTGGTCGCTGCGTAACATGCACAGGTAGCGGTCGTTACTGAGGCGCTGCTGGTGCAGCTGTGGCGCGGAAACCAGCGGAATGTCCAGCCCGAAATCCAGGGTGTTGGCCGCAAGCTCTTTCACCAGCTGGTCCCGCGGCACATAGAAGGACTCCACTGAGATGCCCGGGGCCCTTTCCTGCAGGCGCTCCAGCAGACGCGGTAGCAGGAGGGTTTCGGCCATGTCATTCATGGACAGCCGCAGTGTCTTGCTGGCGGTAGCGGGATCGAACTGGGCCTGCTGGTTGAGGCTGCCCCCCAGAAGAGCCAGCGCCTGGTGGACCTGGGGCATGATGCGCTCGGTCAAGGGTGTGGGGTTCATGCCACTTGGCGTGCGGGTGAACAAGGGGTCATCCAGGCTGCGGCGGAGCCGGGCCAGGGCATTACTGACGGCGGGCTGGGTAATATGCAGTTGCTCTGCGGCCCGGGTCAGGTTGCGCTGGCTGTAGATGGCGTCCAGCACCAGGAAGAGATTCATATCCATCTGTTTGAGTTGCATGGTGCGCCCTGCTGTTGCCCGCTGCTGTAATCACGGCCGTGAATGGCTGGATATTCGCACAATAAACTTTAATGATTCAACTGGCAGCGTTAGGGTGAAATCCTGGTTGACAGGGGAGAAGCAGATTGGCCGAGTTCTTTACCGTGCGCCACGGGCAGGCTTCGTTTGGCGCCGCTGACTACGACAAGCTTTCCGAGCTGGGCTGGCGCCAGGCGCGCTGGCTGGGCGAACACTGGATGGAGCAGGAGGCGGGCTTCGACCGGATATTGTGCGGGGACCTGAGACGCCACCGGGAAACCGCCAGCGGGATCTGCGAAGGAGCTGGGCTGGACCATGCCCGCGTCGAGCTGTTGCCCCAACTGAACGAGTTCGATTTCCAGTCAGTAATGCGCACCTATGGGGAGCTGGATCCCGCGGCGATACCCGATCGCGGCGCCGGGCGGAGCGATTACTACCGCTTCCTGAAAAAGGCCATGGGTGCCTGGATTCGCGATGAGATCGCTCCGGGGGAGAGCTGGGCTGCATTTGAACAGCGCATCGGTGAAGCCCTGGCCGTCCTGTCGGACAGTCCCCGCGGTAGCCGCACGCTGGTGGTGAGTTCCGGAGGTGCCATTGCGATGATGGTGCGGTCGGTGATGGCGGCCGGGCCCGAGGCGGTCATCAAGCTGAATATGCAGATCCGCAATACGGCGATCAGCCACTTTTTCTCCAGTCCCGGTGATATCAGCCTGCACAGTTTCAACCATATCCCCCATCTCGAACGCCACGACCGGCGGGAATTCATAACTTACAGCTGACCACTTCCGGGTCGGCCCCGAACAGGTAAGGAAATCGATCATGCACTTCGAATATTCCGACAGGGTCCAATCTCTTCTCGAGCGCCTGCGTGCGTTTATGCTCTGCCATGTGTATCCGAGCGAACAGGCTTTCCTGGAGCAGCTGCAGGCGAACCGCTGGGGTGAGCCGCCGGTGATGGAGCAACTCAAGGCCCGGGCGCGGAAAGAGGAACTATGGAACCTGTTCCTGCCGGACCGCAGGTTTGGTGCAGGCCTTACCAACCTGGAATATGCGCCGCTCGCCGAGGAAATGGGCAGGGTGCTGTTCGCTTCCGAGGTATTCAACTGCAGCGCCCCGGATACCGGCAACATGGAAGTATTGGCGCAATACGGCAACCCGGAGCAACAGGCGCGGTGGTTGCAACCTTTGCTAGATGGCGAGATTCGCTCTGCTTTTGCCATGACCGAGCCGGCCGTGGCTTCATCGGACGCGACCAATATCGAAACCTCGATCGTGCGCGATGGCGACGACTACGTCATCAATGGGCACAAGTTCTATATCAGTGGCCTGATGAACAAGCGCTGCAAGATCATGATCGTGATGGGGAAGACAGACCCGGACAACCCGAACCGGCACCAGCAGCAGTCGCAGATCCTGGTGCCCACCGACACCCCGGGAGTCCGGATTGTGCGGCCAATGACGGTCTTCGGATATGACGATGCGCCCGAGGGGCATGCGGAAGTCGTGTTCGAGAATGTGCGGGTGCCGGCAGCGAACCTGATCCTGGGTGAGGGGCGGGGATTTGAAATTGCCCAGGGGCGCCTGGGCCCGGGCCGTATCCATCACTGTATGCGCCTGATCGGCCTGGCGCAGCGGGCGCTGGAGATGATGTCGCAGCGCGCTGAGCAGCGCGTGGTGTTTGGCCGGCCGATGAGCAAACAGGGGTCGGTGCGGGAGGATATTGCGCGCTCAGCCTGCGAAATCGAGCAAGCGCGGTTGCTCACCCTGAAAGCGGCGGACCAGATGGACCGTCACGGCAACAAGGCGGCCAGGGACCTGATTGCCATGATCAAGATTGTTGCCCCACAGATGGCCTGCAATGTAATCGACCGGGCGATCCAGATCCATGGAGCCGCGGGCCTGGGGCAGGACCTGGTGCTGGCCCACGCTTATGCTTATGCCCGCACAATCCGGCTGGCCGATGGGCCAGACCAGGTACATATGATGCAGCTGGGCCGCAACCTGGCCGCCCGCTACGGTGCCCTTGTGAAGTAAACCCAACAAACCTGAAAAAAAGAGATAAAGGGTGGCGCGACAGCGCCCCGGGGAGGTTGAGATGACAGAGAGCAATACCCTGGAAGAGCAGTCCGGTATCGACCAGTTACCCCTGGAGGCCCTGGGACAATACCTGGCTGACCAGCTCCCGGGCTTTTCTGGTCCGATCAGGGCGACCAAATTTTCCGGAGGCCAGTCGAATCCCACATTCAGGCTGGAATCGCCGTCCGGGACCTATGTCCTGCGGCGCCAGCCGCCGGGCAAGCTCCTCAAGTCCGCCCATGCGGTGGACCGCGAATTCCGGGTCTTGCGCGCACTGGCAGACACGGCGGTACCGGTGCCGCAAGTCCTGCACCTGTGTGAGGACCGCGAACTGATTGGCTCCATGTTTTACATCATGGAGTATTGTGAAGGGCGCATCTTCTGGGATGCGGCGCTGCCGGAAGTGGATAACGACCAGCGCTCGGGTATTTACGAGGAGATGAACCGGGTACTGGCCGCCATGCACAGTGTAGACATCGAGGCAGTGGGGCTGGCGGATTACGGCAAGCCCGGGAACTATTATCAGAGGCAGTTTGATCGTTGGAGCAGCCAGTACCGGGCATCGGAAATTGATCCGATTCCCGCGATGGACCAGTTGATCGAGTGGCTGGACGGGCACCTCCCCGGGGACGACGGCCGTGTAGCTCTGGTGCACGGTGATTACCGGCTCGACAATATTGTGTTCCATCCGGAGCGACCACAGGCCACTGCCGTGCTGGACTGGGAGCTGTCGACGCTGGGGCACCCGTTTGCGGACCTGGCATACCAGTGCATGCAGCTGCGCATGCCTGCCAGCGGCGAAAAAATGTCGGGACTGATGGGGGTGGATCGGCAGGCGCTCGGCATTCCCTCTGAGGCGGAGTATGTGGCCCGTTATTGCCAGCGAATGGGTATCGAGAAGATCGACAACTGGGCATTTTACCTTGCGTTCAGCTTTTTCCGCCTGGCTGCGATTATCCAGGGGGTGGCCAAGCGTGCGCAGCAGGGCAATGCGTCCAGCAAAAATGCCGCGCGGATGGGCGCCCTGGTGGACCCGGTGGCCCGGTTCGCGCTGGATGTGATTGAAAAAGAATACTGACAGGAAAAGTACGGAGAATCGATGATGTCCACGAACCTTTTTGACCTGAGCGGCAAAATAGCGCTGGTAACGGGCGCCAGCCGGGGTATTGGTGAGTCTATTGCAAAACTGCTGGCAGAGCAGGGCGCCCACGTCCTGGTTTCAAGCCGCAAAATGGAAGGTTGTAAGGCGGTGGCCGATGCCATCGTCGATGCCGGTGGCCAGGCGGAGGCGGTCCCCTGCCATATCGGCAATATGGAGGATATCCAGCGGGTGATTGGTGAGATCCGCCAGAAGTTCGGACGCCTCGATATCCTTGTTAATAACGCCGCGACCAACCCCTATTTTGGCCATATTCTCGATACCGACCTGGGCGCATTCCAGAAGACTGTCGATGTAAATATCCGCGGCTACTTCTTTATGTCAGTGGAGGCGGGCAAGCTGATGCGCGAGCAGGGTGGTGGGGTTATCGTGAATACCGCCTCGATCAATGCCCTGCAGCCCGGCGTGGGCCAGGGCATTTACTCCATTACCAAGGCGGCAGTAGTGAATATGACCAAAGCCTTTGCCAAGGAGTGTGCCCAGTTCAATATCCGCGTAAATGCCCTGTTGCCGGGACTGACCAAGACCAAGTTCGCCGGTGCCCTGTTCTCCCATGAGGATATTTACAAGACTGCCATCGGGCACATACCCATGCACCGCCATGCGGAGCCGGAGGAAATGGCTGGCACAGTATTGTACCTGGTCTCCGACGCCTCCAGTTATACCACAGGTGAGTGTGTGGTGGTCGATGGCGGCATGACGTCCTGTGGAGGGATCTGATATGAAACTGGACCCGATTCTGGATTTTTCCGGCCGTGTGGCGCTGGTGACCGGGGCTGCCAGCGGTTTCGGTGCCCTGCTTGCCCGTGAACTCGGTGCCCGGGGTGCGGGGCTGGTGCTGGGCGATATTAACGAAACCGTCCTGATGGCGCTGGCAGATGAGCTGGGCAGTACCGGGGTAGAGGTGCGGGCGCAGCGGTGTGACGTGTCTCGGGAAGCTGACTGCGCGGCACTGGTGGATGCGGCTGCGAAGGCGTTCGGGCGGCTGGATATCGCAGTCAATAATGCCGGTGTGGCGCCGCCGATGATGTCGGTGGAAAAGACCAGTGAAGAGGAAATGGATCGACAGTACAACATCAACCAGAAAGGGGTTTTCTTTGGCATGAAGCACCAGTTGCCGCTGATGAAAAAGCAGCAGTCGGGTACTGTGCTGAACGTCTCTTCCATGGCAGGGCTGGGCGGTGCGCCCAAGATCGCCTCTTACGCGGCGGCCAAGCATGCCGTTATTGGCCTGACGAAAACTGCGGCAATTGAAAATGCCAGCCATGGGATTCGTGTCAATGCCGTCTGCCCGTTCTTTACCCTGACGCCGATGGTGACGGATATCGAAACCCCGGATGGGGTGAGCGCGCAGGACTTCCAGGCATTCCTGGCGGCGGGCTGCCCGATGAAACGCCTTGCAGAGCCGGATGAGGTGGTCAGTGCCATGCTGATGTTGTTGTCCCCGAAGCTGACCTACGTTACCGGCCAGGCACTGGCGGTAGATGGGGGCGTATCCGCCTACTGAAATACAGACCGTTCAAGTCCGCCTGGCCGCGTTGAATGGTGAGTATGGGATCAACAGAGAAAAGGAGCGGCATATGCCAACAGCGATTCTCAGTGATGACCTGCAGCAGTTTATCGGCCACGAACCGGAGCCCACAGGCTGGATGACTATCGACCAGTCGCGTATCAACGCGTTCGCCGACTGCACCGGGGACCACCAGTTTATTCACGTGGATCCGGAAGCCGCCAGTAAAACCCCATTCGGTTCCACCATTGCCCATGGCTTCCTTACCCTGTCCCTGCTATCCCATTTTGCTGAGCAGCTGCAGATCGGCATCGACGGGATGAGGATGGCGGTTAACTACGGCCTGGACCGGGTGCGGTTTATCAACCCGGTCAGGGTAAACCAGCGCGTCCGGGTCCGGGCCCGGGTGATGGATATTGTCGAAAAGGCCCCGGGGCAGTTCCAGGTCAAGCTTGAGATGACCATGGAAATCCAGGGTGAGGAAAAGCCAGCCCTGATTGCCGAATGGTTGGTAATGCAGTTTACCGGAGACTAGCTGAGGAACATTCAATGACTATCCGATTTGATGGGCAGGTTGCGATCGTCACCGGGGCCGGCAATGGTCTTGGCCGGTCCCATGCGCTGGAACTGGCCCGCCGCGGCGCGCGTGTGCTGGTAAACGATCTCGGGGGTGCCCGGGACGGTAACGGTGCATCGATGAGCGCGGCGGAGCAGGTGGCTGAGGAGATCGTCGCGGCCGGCGGTGAGGCCATTGCAAGCGGTGCCAATGTTTGCGACTACGAGCAGGTAGAGGGAATGATCGCGGCCGCGGTCGAAAACTGGGGACGGGTCGATATCCTGGTGAACAATGCCGGGATCCTGCGGGACAAGTCATTTGCCAGGATGGCAATCGAGGACTTCCGCAAGGTAATCGATGTGCACCTGATGGGCTCGGTGCATTGCACTAAAGCGGCCTGGCCGCAGATGCGGGAGCAGAGTTATGGCCGGATCGTGATGACGACCTCGTCGTCCGGTCTATATGGCAATTTCGGGCAATCCAATTACGGAGCTGCGAAAACCGCCCTGGTCGGCCTGATGAATACGCTGTGCCTGGAAGGAGAGAAATACGGAATTCGCGTGAACTGCCTTTCCCCGACGGCCGCCACACGCATGACCGAGGACCTGATCCAGGACACGCGTGTACTGGACCTGATGACCCCAGAATCGGTAACCGCTGGCCTGGTCGCGCTGGTCGCCGGGGAAGCACCAAACCGCACGATCCTGTGTGCGGGAGCGGGCGGTTTCGCCCAGGCCCGGATCCTGGAGACCGAAGGTATTTACTTGCCGCCTGGTGAGCAGACCGGCGAGAACGTCCTCGCGGCCCTCGAGGAAATCGGGGATGAGACCGGGCAGCGGGAACTGGTCGGCGGCTTTAACCAGACCCTCAAGTTCGTACAGAAGGCCGCGGAAGCGCTCGAGGTTGACCTGGCGTGAGCTACCCGTATTACCGGGTGTAGAACGACACCGCCTGGTCGGTGTCTAAAATGATGAGTTGACGAGGTTTTGGCTGATGCGCGCACTGATATGCAATGAGTATGGACCGGTAGAAACGCTGGTGATTGAGGACCGCGAATCCCCTGTCCCCGGTGACACGGAGGTCAGGATCGATGTGCGGGCAGCGGGGCTCAACTTCCCGGATGTACTGGTCATCGCCGGGAAATACCAGGTAAAGCCGCCGTTGCCGTTTATCCCCGGTGGCGAATGCGCCGGTGTAGTGAGCGCCGTGGGAAATAAAGTCAAACGCTTCCGCGTCGGAGACAAAGTCATTGCCATGCCCGGCATGTCGGCGTTCGCGGAGCAGGTAAATGTCGACCAGAACCTGTTGGTACCGATGCCTGAAACCCTGAGTTTTGAGCAGGCGGCGGGTTTCTGTATTACCTATGCCACCTCCTACTATGCGCTGAAGCAGCGCGCTGCGCTGCAAGAGGGCGAAACCCTGGTGGTCCTGGGAGCCGCAGGGGGCGTTGGAGTGACGGCAATCCAGTTGGGTAAGGCGCTGGGAGCGCGTGTGATTGCCTGCGCCTCGAGCGCCCGCAAGCTCGAATTCTGCCGGGAGGCGGGAGCCGACGAGCTGGTTGATTACAGCCAGGAGGATCTGAAGGCGCGCATCAAGGAGCTGACCGGTGGCCGCGGTGCCGATGTGATCTTTGACCCGGTGGGAGGCGAATATACCGAACAGGCCTATCGCTCTATCGGTTGGTGTGGGCGCTACCTGGTAATCGGCTTTGCGTCCGGGGATATCCCCCACCTGCCCATGAACCTGCCTCTGCTCAAGGCTGGCGACATCATGGGCATATTCTGGGGCAGCTGGGCACAGCGGGATCCCTCTGCCAACCTGCAGAACTTTGCCGAGTTACTGCAGATGGTTGAGGAAGGGCGCCTGAACCCGATAACCACTGAGGTATTCAGCTTTGAGGAGTTCCGCGACGCATTTGCGGCAATTACCGAGCGCCGTGCCCGTGGTAAGGTGATCCTGAGCATTACCTGAGCGAGCACGGCTCCTGATTGACAGCCAGGGTGCCGGGCCGCTGTCAGGGCGTCGGCAGCAGACGGCAATGCCGGCGCGCTTTCCGGGCCAGGTCCGCGGGAAGACGGGCATCCAAAACTCCCCGTTGCTCTTTTCGCCACTGCTCACACAATGTCACGTAGTTACCCGCTCGCACCTCCCCGCGGAGAGCAAACCACTGGTCCCTCTCAACGGGCGTTGGTGCCTTTTGCTGCATCTGCCAGTTTTCCAGCGGATCTGTGCCGGTGCCAGTTGAGCCTCCGGGAGTCAATGCACCCAGGTACTGGGCCGGGTGAATCAAAAGTACCAGCACGGCTACAGCAGCGAAGCTGCCGGCGGCACCGGAGGCAAGACGGCTGTTACTGGGGGCCGGCTTGTACTGGCTGGCCTGCTGCAATATACGCTCATCCAGGTTCTCCGGCGAGGCCAGCTGGCTGGCCGCCTCCCGGTACTGGCTTTCCCAAACACTCATACAGTCACCTCCGCGATACGCCACGGCTGCCGCCGCGGTCCATGCAATATCTCCCGCAATTGTTCCTTGCCGTCATGGTAATGATCGCGACATTGTTTCAGCGAGATTCCCTCGATATCCGCAATTGTGGCCAGTGGCAGCTGGCACTCCATGTGTAGCAGGACAATATTCCGAAGCCGGCGGGGCAGTTGCTGGATGGCCTCCAATAAGGGGGCCCCGGGTGGCCCGGCCCTGGAGGTCGCCGGGCTGGTTTCCAGTGTTTCTTCCGGATGGCGGCGCAGCAATCGGTTGAGGCGGATAAATAGCCAGCTCCGCAACAGGCGCCCCTGTAAGGCGGGAGGATGCTCGAGCAGGCTGGTCCATAGCTCCTCGAGGACTCGACTGGCATAGTTGAAATTCATCTGTGCACAGTAACGATAGAGCGAGTCCTTGTACCGGGAGTACAGGTGCTGGAAGGCCCCGAGGTTGCGTGTCGAGTGATAAAACTCGAGCAGCGCCTCGTCGTTAAGGTGCTGGTAATGTTTGCGGGACAAGTTATCGCGCCTCCGTGCGCTTCCCAAATCCGCTCGTAAACAATTCGGTTGCGAGCATGGGCCGGCCGATCACTGGCGGCCGGAAACCGGTCATCTTTGCCCGTCGTCTTTTCGCTGTGAATGCTGTGCGAAAGAATGCTGACGTTTATCGCTGTTATCCCCGTCGGCGTTGCTGCGGGGTAAATCACTGCTTGTGGGTTTCCTGCGGCTGCCCAGGTAGAGAGCGGCCAGTCCCAGGAGGACCTCATCCACGAACGGCAGCAGGTCGGGGACAAACAGATCGACGATGAATACAGCGCAAATCCACTTGAATAACTGTGGGTGCCTGAGTCGACGGGCGTATGAAAGGAACCAGCCGACCAGGGCGCTCGGGAGCACTTTTTTCATGGCGTTCCCGCCTCCTGCCTCGGGTGAGTATAGTTGGCTGGCCGAAAAGCTTTGTTTTAGTAGACTCCGGCTACGCCAGATTTACTGACTGGTACGTGCCGACTGGTTTGGAGCCGCTGGTTCAGGCATTGGATACGTGGCGGTTACGGTATTTCAATGGTAGCGGCAGCTGTTCCGGCCCCATCTCGGCACGCAGATCCTTCAGTTTGACCCCCAGCCCCAGCAGCCGGATCGGTTCGGCACGCTTGTCCCAGCATTGCTGGAGGAGGTGCCGGAATTCAGTGGCACGCGCGTTCTGGCTGGAGCGTTCCTGAGTCATGGTGGAGAAGTCACTGTACTTGACCTTTACCCCGGCGCCGCTTATTTCGTAGCGTTCGCCCAGTTTTTCCAGCCGCTCGAGCAACCTTATATAGAGTTCAGACATCTCCTGCTGCCAGGCCTCCAGCGTGGGCAAGTCCTCACTGAAAGTACGCTCCACGCTCACACTCTTGCGGGAGCCATCGCTCCGTACCGGACGGTCATCAATACCCCGGCAGAGGTCGTGGAGACGGCTGCCAAACTTGCCAAACAGCTGGCTGAGCTCGACCCTGGTGAAATTGCGCAGGTCAGCGCAAGTCCGAATGCCGCGGCGATGCATCTTCTCTGCGGTGACCCGTCCCACGCCGTGGATCTTCTCCACAGGCAGGCGCAGCACAAACTCGTCGACCTGGTCCGGGGTAATGACCGTCAGGCCATTGGGTTTTTGCCAGTCACTGGCTATTTTGGCCAGGAATTTGTTGGGGGCGACGCCGGCCGAGATGGTGATGTTAAGGGAGGATTCCACCCGTCGGCGGATTTCGCGGGCGATCAGGGTCGCGCTGCCCTGGCAATGTTCGCTATCTGTGACGTCCAGATACGCTTCGTCCAGGGACAGCGGTTCCACAGCATCGCTGTAATCAGCGAAAATTTCCCGGATCTGGGCACTTACCTCCCGATATTTTTTCATATTACCGGGTACTACAATGAGGTCAGGGCACAGTTTTTTTGCCTGCGAACTGGGCATGGCAGATCGGACCCCGTAGCTCCGGGCCTCGTAATTGCAGGTCGAGATCACCCCGCGACGGTCACTGGCACCCCCTACGGCCAGCGGCCTCCCGCGCAGGTTGGGGTCGTCACGCATTTCTACCGAGGCGTAGAAGCAGTCGCAGTCGCAGTGGATGATCTTCCTCATGCTGGGATTATATACAGTGCTGTTGCCGGTCGGGAAGGCTGATTAGCACCCTGACTGGTAATTCACGGCGCTTTGGGAGAAGGATTATGAGTCGGATACCCCTGGTGCAGAGACCTGCCGATGAAGCGGTGGAGAAAGTCTTTGCCGAGATCGAGGATGAGCTTGGCTCTATCCCCAATATGTTCCGCGCCTACGCGCATCACCCTGAGCTGCTGCGGCTGAAATGGGAAAAGTTCAAGGTGTTGATGATGCATGGTTGCCTGTCAGTCAGGTTGAAGGAGAGTATTGCCCTGGTGGTGTCCGCGGACAACCGCAACGAATATGGCATAGCCAGGTACAGTGAGTTGCTGCAGGAGCGGGAGGTGGACCCAAAGGAAATCCTGCAAATCCGGCTTGACCCCGATCATGCGCACCTTTCCCCAAAGGAGCATGCACTGCTGGAACTCGCGCACCACGCCAACCAGACCCCATACGACCATGGGGAGAAGTATATTGATGCCGCCCGGCGGGAGGGGGCCAGCGATATGGAAATCGTCGAGGCTCTGGGTGTTATGGAGTTTATGACCGGTGCCAACCGGTTTCTGGAAGTGCTGGACGTTACCCTGGATTAACCTGGGCTAGTCGGCGAAAGGTTGGCCAAGGGGGGGAGTGGTCGAATGCTAGCTGGCAACAGGGGCGCCGCATGGCGCCCCTGCCTGTTTCTTGGATTGGTTGGCTTATTTGGAAACGGTGACCAGCTCACCGGATTCGAAATCAACCTGGACCATCTGATTGAACTTGGCCCCGAGTAGCTGTCCGCTCTCGGTTATGGCCAAATCCAGGATGCTGCGGTTGTCCACCAGGCCATAGCCGAAATATCGCCAGGGCATTGCTGAACAGCTGCCGGCTTCCAGGTCAAAGCGCAACAACTGATCGCCGGTAATCCACATCACCGGCCGGGCCGGGTCCATGGTGATACCCTGAATGCCTCCTATATTGATATCCATGGCATCCTGCCCGTTTGCGTCCAGGCAGCTGTCGAGAAGCAAAGTTAATTCGCCCGTTTCCGGCGAGTAGCTATGAATATCGCCATTGGCCTGCGATGCGATGTACAGGTTGCCCGAGGCGTTGTCCATGGCCACATCCACCGGGACATTGATGCTGCTGGAGGAATAGACGTTGGTAATCACCTTTGTAGCGAGGTCCACGGCCATAATTGCGTCGTTACCAGTTTCGGTTACGAGCAGCCGGTTCGAAGGAAGGTCCAGGGTGCTGCCGGTAAACTGGTAGGACGATCCGGCGCAATCGTTGGTGGAGGCAGTTGCCGGGGCGACAGGGGTAACTTGCCCGGTTTCAACGTCCACTTCAACTACGGCGTGATCGAACGTGGCGAACAAGCGGCCACCCTCCGGGTCGTAATCCAGGTCGCTGGCGATATGGTTGCAGTCGTGGTCGAAGTACGTGATGACATCTCTGTCGCCGGTTAGCAAGTCAACCGAGAACAGCACTGCCCTGGCATTGCCGCCGTCGTCTAGCAAGAACACCCGGCCGTTGGCCTCGTCAAGTTGCAGTGCGCGGGGGGCCAGCAGGTGTTTGCCGTTGCCCACGCCGTTTGAGGCAAACTCACTGCGAGTGCCGGTCTCAAGGTCGACAGAGAATATATAGTTGTAATCTGAATCGGAGACCAGGAGTCGGCTGTTTACCTCGTCCACCCCAATGGAGCTAACCTGGGCAACATTGAACTCAAGTTCGTCGGCTTCCAGTGACAGCACCTCTTGAGTTCCTTCAATCAGGTTGGCACGGGCAATTCCATCGTAACCGGCCATGTATGCCCATGTTTCGGTGCTGTCGAGGTCAATTCCTGCGAGGAGGAGGTTGAAGGCATCAGTTACAGCCTGGGAGTCTGCGCCGTCATAGTCGACCAGTTGCAGGCTGTCATCCCCGTTGTCATCGCCCCAGTGGCCGTTAAAAAGCAGCATTCCATTCTCAGCCAGCGCAAAATTATCTGACGCTACTTTTTTGCCGCTATCAGTGGTGCCGTCGACAACTGTGGCCATCGTAGAGCTGCCAAAGTCATAACGCAGGATCACGGACTTGTTCAGGGAATAATCTGAGGCAGAAAAGTAGGTCAGCAGAATGAAAAGGCCACTGTTGTCCGAAGAAACGTGGGTCTCACGTACGTTGGCGAAGGACCATTCGGCGGGGTCCAGCTGCAGGGGATAGCCGATCAGGAACTCTTGCTCTTTCGTATCCAGAGAGATGCCGGTGATTTCCAGCTGGTCGCTGAACAGGTTAGTGCAAATCATCTGGTCCCGGTCGGTGCGCAGTCCCAGCCCCTGGCAATATGGCTGGTCATTGAATTTCAGGGATTGGTAACTGTCATCGTCCAGCCCCATGATCACGATCTGGTCGTGCCAGGGCTGTCCTACCAGGCGGCGTCCTTCGGTATCCATTACAAACTGGATCGGCACGGCTCGCCTGATTACCTGTGCGCTGTCTGCAGACGACTCCACATTACCAGCTTCATCCTCGGTCTCCACCACAATAGTGGTATCTGCATTGTCGCTCAGCTCTATCGTCGCTTCCCACTCAACCTGGTCGCCGCCGGTGTCCGCGGTACCCGAGCCCACAGGTGAGCTCGAAGAGAGGGGAGAGGGATACGCAAATGCCTGCACAGCCGTTGATGAGAGGGTTGCCTCTACACCATTGACTCTTACTGCAGTGATCTTGTCAGAGTCACTTGCGACGCCCTTGACTGTCAGGGTATTCGCATCGCTGCGGGAAACTGTCCATGGGAACAGGATGGATGCCACAGGTGCGTCAGGATCAGATCCCCCCGAACCGGAGAAGCTGAATTCGGCATTGACTTGGCAAGCACTGGTGATAGGGCCGGTTGTATAAGCCAAGCCATCCAGGCTGCCACCGCAGCCCGTGACAGAGCTGACTTCATAGCCAGTGTCCGGTTGCAGTGTAAAGGTTGTGGTTGCTCCAGTATCAACTTCGACGCTTGCAGGAGAGATACTTCCCCCCGTGCCGGCCTGCGCGGTTACCGTGTACTGCGTTGGGGTCTGGTCCGGCGGGTTGTCAGTCGATCCTCCCCCTCCACCGCCGCCCCCGCCGCAGGCTGAGACTGTAAAAGTAAATACGGAACAGCTTAGCCACTTTTTCCAGTTCATAGGTTTTGTCACTCTTTTTGTTGTGCTTGTGCCCGGGTATTTATCATTTCTGTAAATGTTTTGGTAGTACCAGATAGCCTAATTGCATGGCCCAGCCCCTGATCCCGATAGCTGGCTAGTCCGTGAGCGGAGCGGGTGGATCCCAGTCACTGCCACGGATAAATGGGCACTATCCCCGTGCCCGGGGTTTGCTTGTGAACGGGTGCATTCTTTGTTGCGGATCGGTTCAATTTTTGATCGGGCGCAGTTGGCAAAATGGATTTGGCAATGTGCCATGGAGGCATGTGGCAGGGGCGCGTGGAAGAGTATCCGGAGGATGGGAAGTTTATTTTTTTGACAAGGATTTTTCGGCGATATGGTCGAGTGAAACCCGGAAGTGTGGAGGGCCTGGGCTGGCCCTCCAGAACGCTCTATTACTTGGGGGGTCTCTTGCGGCCGAAGATCAGTGCCAGCACGAACAGCACCAGGAAGATAAAGAACAGGACCTTCGCCGCATCTGCAGCGACACCGGCCACGCCGCCGAATCCGAAGAAGGCGGCAATGATCGCAATCACGAAAAAAATAATTGCCCATCGCAACATAGTCAGTCTCCTCTGATACCGGGAGAAAATAAGCCAAGTGCACTGAGCCGGCCGCTGTCGATTGGGCACAGGCCATCGCGGATGGCTCATGGACAACAGTTATAGGCCCAGAATCGGGCGCTCACCAGCAATTTTGTTCCCGCCGGTGAAATTCAGGGGGGATAGGGTGGCGGATCAGGGGAGAGATAGGATGGCGGAAACAGAAACGGGCCGCCCCGGGCGACCCGTTTCACAATAAGGTGCTGTCTGCCTGAAAGGGGGAGTTAGCGCTCCAGGTGCTCAAGCTTGCCTTTCTTGCCGTCCCACTCTGCAGCATCAGGGAGAGGGTCCTTTTTCTCGGTGATGTTGGGCCATACCTCGGACAGTTCCGCGTTCAGCTCGATGAACTCCTGCTGGTCATCCGGCACCTCGTCCTCGGAGAAGATGGCGTTGGCCGGGCACTCCGGCTCGCACAGTGCGCAGTCAATACATTCGTCCGGGTGGATTACCAGGAAGTTGGGGCCTTCATAGAAGCAGTCCACCGGGCAGACTTCCACACAGTCGGTGTATTTGCACTTGATGCAGTTTTCCCCAATTACGAATGTCATGCTTGTCCCTCGATGATGCGTCAGTCTCCGGGAGCGCCAGCCCCGGGGTATTTCTGTGAGTTGCGGATTTTAGCAACAACTGGCGCGAATTATAGTGGCTTTTCAGTCGAATTGGTTGGGTGCTTATAACAAATTGCGCAGGGCGTATAGCTGTTCCAGTGCCTGGCGCGGAGTCATTTCATCCGGGTCCAGTTCCGCCAGGGCGTCCACTGCCGGGTGGCTGGGGGCGCCGAACAGCTCCGCCTGCAGCGGTGATGCCGCCTCCGGGGATACCGCCTCCGGGGATAACGCCTCCGGGGATAACGCTTCCGGGCCACCGGTCGCCGCTTCGGCTCCTGCCAGCTCTGGGCGCTCGCCGGATTCCAGCGCCTGCAGCCGCTGCCGCGCCTCCACCAGAACCTCTCCCGGGATACCCGCCAGTTTTGCCACCTGCAGGCCGTAGCTCTTGGATGCCGGCCCCTCCTGGATGCGGTGCAGGAAGACGATGCTGTCACCGTGCTCGGTGGCATTCAGGTGGATATTGGCCGCCTCGGGGCAGCGCGCGGGCAGGTCCGTCAGCTCGAAGTAGTGGGTGGCGAACAGGGTGAAGGCACGCACCCGGTCGGCCAGGAAGTGGGCGCAGGCCCAGGCCAGGGACAGGCCATCGTAGGTACTGGTGCCGCGGCCGATCTCGTCCATCAGCACCAGGCTGTTCTCGCTGGCATTGCGCAGGATGTTGGCGGTTTCGGTCATCTCCACCATAAAGGTAGAGCGGCCCCCGGCCAGGTCGTCGGCACTGCCGATGCGGGTAAAGATGCGGTCCAGCATGCCGATACGGGCGGAATCCGCCGGTACGAAACTGCCGCAGTGGGCCAGCAGGGCGATCAGCGCGGTCTGGCGCATGTAGGTGGACTTACCGCCCATGTTGGGTCCGGTAATTACCAGCATGCGGCGGTCGTCGCGCAGGTCGATATCGTTGGCCACGAAGGGCTCGTCCAGCACCTGCTCTACCACCGGGTGGCGGCCGGCACTGATATCCAGGCCCGGCTCGGCGCCGAGGGCAGGGCGGCACAGGCGCAGGTTGTCGGCACGCTCTGCCAGGCAGGCCAGCACGTCCAGTTGCGACACGCCGGCTGCTGCGGCCTGCAGTTCGGCCAGTGATTCGTTGAGCTTGACGATCAGCTCCTCGTACAGTGCTTTTTCCCTGGCCAGGGCGCGGCTCTTGGCCGACAGGGCCTTGTCCTCGAACTCCTTCAGCTCGGGCGTGATAAAGCGCTCGGCATTCTTGAGAGTCTGGCGGCGGATATATTCGGCCGGCGCCTTGTCGCTCTGGCCGCGGCTGATCTCGATAAAGTAACCGTGCACCCGGTTGTAGCCGACCTTGAGGGTGGGAATCCCGGTGCGCTCTTTTTCCCGCTGTTCCAGCTGCACCAGGAAGTCGCCGGCGTTTTCACTGATAGCGCGTAACTCGTCCAGCTCGCTGTCGTAGCCTTCGGCAATCACGCCGCCATCGCGGATCACCACCGGCGGGTTCTCGACGATGGCCCGCTCCAGCAATGTCACGGTCTCCGGCCATTCGCCGATCTCGCGTCCCAGTTCGCGCAACAGTGCCGTGTCCATCTCTGCCAGCTGACGCTGGATTTCCGGGAACTGCGCCAGTGACTGCCCCAGCCGCGCCAGGTCGCGCGGGCGTGCAGAGCGCAGGGCCAGGCGGCCCAGGATGCGTTCCATATCCCCCACGGGCTTGAGGGCGTCCCGCAGGGGTTCGAAGCCATAGCTGTCCAGCATGGCGCCGATAGCATCCTGTCGGTTGTTCAGGGTGGTCAGCTGGCGCAGGGGATTGTTCAGCCAGCGTCGCAGCAGGCGGCTGCCCATGGCGGTCTTGCAGGTATCGAACACTGACAGCAGGGTATTGTCGTCGCCGCCGGAAAGGTTCAGGTCGATTTCCAGGTTGCGTCGGCTGGCGCCGTCCAGCGCCACTGTGTCATCGCTGGTCTCGGTCTGCAGGCTGCGGATATGCGGTAGCTCGGTGCGCTGGGTGTCCCGGGCATATTGCAGCAGGCAGCCGGCGGCAGTCACCGCGGCGAGCATGTGGCTGCAGCCAAATGCCTCCAGGTCCATGGTGCCGAACTGGTTGTTGAGGAGGCGCAGCGCGCTCTCGTGATCGAACTCCCACGGGGCGCGCCGGCGCAGGCCCGGCAGGCGCGCGACCTCAGCCGGCAGGGTGACATCTTCCGGGGCCAGCAGCTCTGCCGGGGCGTGTCGCTGTACCTGCTCGGCCAGGGTCTCGACAGTTTCCACTTCCTGCACCACGAATCGGCCGGTTGCCAGGTCCAGCAGGGCCAGGCCGTAGCTGTCACCCAGGTGCGCCAGGGCGCCCAGCAGGTTATCGCGACGCTCGTTCAGCAGTGCCTCATCGGTTACTGTGCCCGGGGTGACGATCCGCACCACCTTGCGCTCAACCGGCCCCTTGCTGGTGGCGGGGTCGCCGATCTGCTCGCAGATGGCTACCGATACCCCGGCCTTGATCAGGCGTGCCAGGTAGCCCTCTGCCGCATGGTAGGGGATGCCAGCCATGGGAATGGGCTCGCCCCCGGACTTGCCGCGGGCAGTCAACGTGACATCCAGCAGCTCTGCGGCCTTCCTGGCATCGTCGTAGAACAGCTCGTAGAAATCTCCCATACGGTAGAACACCAGTTCCTGGGGGTGTTCGGCCTTGATGCGCAGGTACTGCTGCATCATCGGGGTATGCTTGGCGTTGTTCGTGGCAGTCGCGGCTTGCGGCATGGGGCGTACTTCTTGTCCGTTATGAGGTGGATTTTGCCGGGGTCCGGGGGAAGGCGGTATTCTACCGATTCGGATAGCAAGGAATAAACAGATGACGGATATTTCGGGGCTTGCTCGGGAGCTTGGTGAAGAATTGCACAAGCGGGACTGGAAGGTAACTGCGGCAGAGTCGTGCACCGGTGGTGCAATCGCCGCCGCAATCACCTCGGTGCCGGGCGCCTCAGACTGGTTCGAGGGCTCGGTGGTCAGCTACGCCAACTGGGTCAAGCGCGAGCTGATCGCGGTCTCCGGGGATGACCTGGAGGAGCTGGGCGCGGTCAGTGAAGAGGTGGCCCGGCAGATGGCCTCCGGCGTGCTGGGCCTGATGGATGCCAATGTCGCCGTTGCGGTCAGCGGGATCGCGGGGCCGGACGGTGGCACTGAGGAAAAGCCAGTGGGCACGGTGTGGATCGCGCTGGCCCATTCCGAGGGGCAGGAGCCGGTTACCATTGATGCCAGCTGCTTCCATTTCGAGGGGGACCGCGCGGCGGTGCAGGAGCAGACCGTGGCCGAGGCGCTGCGGGAACTACTGGCGCTCGTGCGCGAGCACCCGGAAGATTGATTACTGGTTGCTTATACAGTAATCCTTCGTTAAGCTTGCCCCCAATCAACAACGCTTAAGTACATGGGAAAGGTCATGGATTCCAATAAAGACAAGGCATTGCAGGCGGCGCTGTCTCAGATCGAGCGCCAGTTCGGCAAGGGTACCGTTATGCGTATGGGGGACAAGGAGCGTGTGCAGATTCCCGCGATCTCCACCGGTTCCCTGGGCCTGGACGTGGCCCTCGGCATTGGCGGCCTGCCCCGCGGCCGTATCGTGGAAATCTACGGCCCGGAGTCTTCCGGTAAGACCACCCTGACCCTGCAGGTCATCGCCGAGGCACAGCGCAAAGGCGGCACCTGTGCGTTCGTGGACGCCGAGCACGCGCTGGACCCCATCTACGCCGAGAAGCTGGGCGTGAACGTCGACGAGCTGATCGTCTCCCAGCCGGACACCGGTGAGCAGGCCCTGGAAGTGGCCGACATGCTGGTGCGCTCCGGGGCGGTGGATGTCCTGATCGTCGACTCGGTAGCGGCCCTGACCCCGCGCGCCGAGATCGAGGGCGAGATGGGCGATTCCCACGTGGGCCTGCAGGCACGCCTGATGTCCCAGGCCCTGCGCAAGCTGACCGGTAACATCAAGAACACCAACACCCTGTGCGTGTTCATTAACCAGATCCGCATGAAGATCGGTGTGATGTTCGGCTCCCCCGAGACCACCACCGGTGGTAACGCGCTCAAGTTCTACTCCTCGGTACGCCTGGATATTCGCCGCATCGGCTCGGTGAAAGAGGGCGATGAGGTGGTCGGCAACGAGACCCGGGTGAAGGTGGTGAAAAACAAGGTGGCGCCGCCGTTCAAGCAGACCGAGTTCCAGATCATGTACGGCCAGGGTATCAACCTGCTTGGCGAGATCATCGACTACGGCGTCAAGCATGGGCTGGTGGACAAGGCCGGTGCCTGGTACAGCTACAAGGGTGACAAGATCGGCCAGGGCAAGGCCAACGCGGTCAAGTTCCTGAAGGAAAACCAGGGTATCCGCGATGAGATCGAGGGCCAGCTGCGCGCCCAGCTGCTGGGTGACCTGGTTCCCGCACAGCCGGAAGAGGCGGTGGAGTCCCCGGAAGAGTAATTCCGGGGAGCAGGGAGAGTAATCAGGACGGCCCCCTTTACCCGTGTTTTCCCAGCAAGACCCCGCTCAGGCGCTGTTCGGCGCGGCGCTTGAGATGCTGTCGCGCCGCGAGCACTCCTGCCAGGAATTACGGCAGAAGCTGGCGGCCCGCTTCCCCGATGCCGATTTCGACGCGCTGTTCCAGCGCCTTCATGAACTTAACTACCAGTCCGACCAGCGCTTCGCCGAAGTGTTTGCCCGTTCGCGTGTGCAGCGCGGCCAGGGGCCCTTGCGGATCCGTCGCGAGCTCCAGCAGCGCGGTGTGGACGCCTCTTATATTGAGGCTGCCATTGAGCAGCTCGAGGTGGACTGGTTCCAGTTGGCGGAGGAGACGCTGCAGCGCAAATTCCGCCAGCCCATCGACGATGCACAGCCCCGGGAACACCAACTGAAAGAGCGCGCACGGCGTCAGCGCTACCTTGCCTACCGGGGCTTCCCTGCGGATGCGATCCAGTGTGCACTGGAGGCAGAACTTTTCCCCTGAGGCTGTATACTCGGGGAAAAGATAAGAGCAAGGAGCCCCCATGATTCTTTCTGTTGATCAGGGCACCACCGGAACCACCGCCTTTGTCTTCGATTCCCACGGCCGCCTCCTGGGTCGCAGCTATTCCGAATTCCCGCAGTATTACCCCAAGCCCGGCTGGGTAGAGCATGATGCCAATGAAATCTGGCAGGTGACTCTGCGTGTCTGTGCCGCAGCAGTGGAGCGCGCAGGCATCGAGGTGGGCGAGTTGTCCGCGATCGGTATCACCAACCAGCGGGAAACCACGGTGCTCTGGGACCGCGAGACCGGCGAGCCGGTCTGCCGGGCGATTGTCTGGCAGTGCCGGCGGTCGGCCGAACTGTGCCGGGAACTGGAGCGTGCCGGGAAAGCCGAGTGGCTTCTCGAGCGTACCGGCCTGGTACTGGATGCCTACTTTTCCGCCAGCAAGTTACAGTGGCTGTTTGGCGAGCGCCCTGAGTTGCTGGAGCGCGCGCGTGCCGGGGAGCTGGCGTTCGGCACCATCGACAGCTGGTTGATCTGGAAGATGAGTGGCGGCCGAGCCCACCTGACCGACCATACGAACGCCAGCCGGACGCTGCTTTACAACCTGGAGCGGCGCGACTGGGATCCGGAGCTAATGGACCTGTTTGGTTGCCCGACAGGGATCCTGCCGGATATCCGCCCCTCCGCCGGGCTGTTTACCACCACCGACCCCGGGGCATTCCTGGGGGCTGAGGTGCCCATCTGCGGCGTGGCCGGCGACCAGCAGGCCTCCCTCTTTGGCCACGGCTGCACATCCCCCGGCACCATCAAGAACACCTACGGCACGGGCTGTTTCATGCTGGCTTACGCCGGTGACGAGCGCCCCGAGGCGCCGACCGGACTGCTCACCACCATCGCCTGTGACGCGACGGGGGCCCCCGCCTACGCGCTGGAGGGCGCCGTGTTCAATGCGGGTTCTGCGGTGCAATGGCTCCGCGACGATATGGGCCTGATCCAGCAGGCCGGGGAGACTGAAACCATCGCCAGGGGGGTGCCGGATACCAAGGGTGTATACCTGGTGCCGGCATTCAGCGGCCTGGGCGCCCCGCACTGGGACCCGGGCGCCCGCGGCACCATCTGTGGCCTGAGCCGGGGCTCCGGCAAGGCAGAACTGGTGCGTGCAACCCTGGAGTCCATCGCCTACCAGAGCGAGGAGCTGGCCCAGTTGATGGCCGGGTCCCTCGGTGTCGACACCACGCACCTGCGTGTCGACGGCGGGGCCAGTGCCAATGACTTCCTGATGCAATTCCAGTCGGATATCTCCGCAACACGGGTGGAGCGCCCGCGCCAGATCGAGTCCACGGCGGTGGGTGCGGCACTACTGGCGGGTATCGGCGCCGGCATATGGCCCGCGGGACAGCTTCCGGATTGCCTGCTGGAGATCGAGCGGGACTTCGTGCCGCGCATGCCGGAACAGCGGCGGCGGGAGCTCCTGGAGGGCTGGCGCCGGGCAGTAGCGGCGTGCCGTGCTTTCTGAGCCGGCGCTACGCCAGGAGAACCGCTAGTCGCGGCCAGTGGCCGCGATGAGTGTGAAAGTGCCTATCCTCAAGTCAGGAGTTGATGAGAGGTGATCAGCGTGAATATCAGTGATGAACTGCAGGCCACGATCGGCGACATGGTGGACGGCCGCCGCGGCATTCTTGCTGCGGACGAGAGCAGTGGCACCATCGCCAAGCGCTTCGCTTCCGTGGGGGTTGAATCCACGGAAGAGCACCGGCGCTTCTACCGCTCAATGCTGCTGGGTACAGAGGGGCTGGGTGACTATGTCAGCGGGGTTATCCTGTTCGAGGAGACTCTTGGCCAGAAAGATGACGGGGGCCGGCCCCTGCCAGAGGTGGCCTGGGGCCAGGGCATCGTGCCCGGCATAAAGGTCGACAAGGGCAAGGGCCCGCTACCGGGTGCACCGGGTGACATGATTACGTTCGGTCTCGACGGCCTGGAGGAGCGATTGCAGGGCTACCGCGAGCAGGGGGCCCGCTTTGCCAAGTGGCGCGAGGTCTACCCGGTAAGCCCCTGTAACCCGACGCAACTGGGCCTGGCAGCCAATGCCGAGATGCTCGCCCGTTATGCCGCCGTGTGCCAGTCCTGCGGGATGGTACCCATCGTCGAGCCGGAGGTGCTGATGGACGGCGATCACAGTATCGAGCGCAGTGCCGAGGTCAATGAGGTGGTATGGCACGAGGTATTCCACGCACTGCACCGGCATGGCGTGGTGCTGGAGTTGATGATCCTCAAGCCAAGTATGGTCACACCCGGCAAGGAGTGCGCCAAGGCGCCGCCCGAACAGGTGGCCGAGTACACCATGCGCAGCCTGCGTCGCGGAGTGCCTGCGGCGGTGCCCAGCATCAATTTCCTGTCCGGGGGGCAGGGGCCGGAAGAGGCCACGGCGAACCTGAATGCGCTGAACCAGCTGTGGCACGCGCCGTGGCAGTTGAGCTTTTCATACGGGCGCGCCCTGCAGGAACCGGCACTCAAGGCCTGGGAAGGTAAGAGTGGCAATGCCGGCCGCGCCCGGGCCGCCCTGCACAAGCGGGCGCGGCTGAATCACCTGGCCATGCTCGGCGAGTACGAAGAATCGATGGAAAAGGAATCGTAGAGATACGGCTTTCCGGGGTGCGGCTATCCGGGTTACGGCTTAGCGGGATACGGTCGCCAGGCCCGGCAGCTCAGCACCGGGCCCGCACCACAATCAGCACAAAAACAGTACGACACAATAAAAATAACGTAGCGAGGAGAGAGTGATGCAATTCATGTCACATGGAGACCAGCTGCATTTCCGGCGCTGGTGGGTAGAGGGAGCGCTCGGCGTCGTGGTGATCTCCCACGGGCTGGGTGAGCACAGTGGCCGTTATCGGCGCCTGGCGCGCGTTCTCAATAGCGCGGGTTACAGTGTCTATGCCCCGGATCACTACGGTCACGGCCTCTCGGCCGGGCGGCGCGGCCACATTGATGATTTTGCCCGCTACAGTGAACACCTGCATGACTTCATCCGCATTGTACGGCGGGATAACCCCGGGCGGCCCCTGCACCTGCTGGGGCATAGCATGGGCGGTGTCATCGCCTGTGGTTGCGTTGTGCGCTTCGGTGGGGTCGACAGCCTGGTGCTCTCCGCGCCAGGATTCCGGGGCCGTAATGAGCCGGGCGCGCTGGAGCGGCCGCTGATCAGCCTGTTGTCGGGGCTGGTGCCAAAGTTGTCCCTTTCCAACCGCCTGGATCCACAGGACCTGACCCACGACCAGGCCGTGGTAGATGATTACCTGGCCGACGACCTGGTCCACGACCGGGTTTCCATGCGTTGGTTCGCCAGCTTCCTGCGGGAGCGCGAGTTCCTCCATGCCAATCTCGACAGGATCACCGTTCCCTCCCTGTTGCTGCTGCCGCGGAGTGACCGCATGGTGGACAGTGACACCAGCCTGGCCTGGTTTGAGTGCTTCGGGAGTGAAGAGCGGCAGGTGAAGCTGTTCCCCGATGCCTTCCATGAGGTTTTCAATGAGCCGGAAGACGGGCCCCGGGCAGTGGAATTGCTGCTGGCACACCTGCGGGCCGGCCAGGAAGTGGGTGCCATTGAAGCCTCCGCCTGACCTGCCGGTGAACCGGGGCCGGTGAGCGGTCGCGGAGGCCGTGAAAATGCCCGTTAACCGTTGTACCATACGCGGTCGTTTTTGGCCCCGGGTGGGCCCTGAGGGTGTGGAACATGGATAAGAAACTACTGAGTCTGCTGGTTTGCCCGGTAAGCAAGGCGCCACTCGAGTATGACGAGGAACGGCAGGAACTGGTCTGCAAGGCCAGTGGCCTGGCCTACCCGGTACGTGACGGCATCCCGGTGATGCTGGAGTCCGAGGCGCGCCAGCTGACCGCCGAGGAAAAACTGGAAAAGTAGCCCATGAGTGAGCCCAGCGTCTTCAGCCGCATTCTTGCGGGCGAGATTCCGGTCGACAGGGTGTATGAGGACGAGCAGTGCATCGTTATCCGGGACCGTGCGCCCAAGGCGCCGACGCACCTGCTGATCATCCCGCGCAAACCGCTCGTCAATGTGTCGGACGCGACTCAGGAAGATCGCCTCCTGATGGGGCACCTGCTGTGGGTAGCCGGGGAGCTGGGCCGCAAGCTGGAGCTGGATGGATTCCGCCTTGTGGTCAATAACGGCCGCAGCGCCGGCCAGACCGTCTTTCACCTGCATATTCACCTGCTCGCCGACCGGGAAATGCGCGAGCAGGACCTGGCCGACGACCCGGGCAACTGAGTGGCCCCGTCGGTCTCACCGTTTAATCAACCTTTACCAACGAAGTGGAATTACGCTGGATGAAAAGCGCACAGATACGCGACGCCTTCCTGAATTATTTTGCCGAGCAGGGGCACACAGTGGTGCCCTCCAGTTCCCTGGTGCCGGGCAACGACCCGACCCTGATGTTCACCAATGCCGGTATGGTGCAGTTCAAGGACACTTTCCTGGGCCATGAGCCGCGCCCCTACAAGCGCGCGGTCAGCTCGCAGCGCTGTGTACGCGCCGGTGGCAAGCATAACGACCTGGAGAACGTCGGTTACACCGCCCGTCACCATACCTTCTTTGAGATGCTGGGCAACTTCAGTTTTGGCGACTACTTCAAGCGCGATGCCATCCGCTTCGCCTGGGACTTCCTGACCAAGGTGCTGGGCCTGCCGGAGGAGCGCCTGTGGGTCACCGTGCACATCAGTGATGACGAGGCCGCGGATATCTGGTTGAAGGAAATGGGGGTCAGCCCCGACCGCTTCTCCCGCCTCGACGAGGACAATTTCTGGCAGATGGGCGACACCGGCCCCTGTGGGCCCAGCTCTGAAATATTCTACGATCACGGTGCGGATGTGCCCGGTGGCCCACCCGGATCGGACAACGATGACCTGGATCGCTACATCGAGATCTGGAACCTGGTGTTCATGCAGTTCGAACGCTCTGCCGATGGCGAGCTGCACCCGCTGCCCAAGCCCTCAGTGGATACCGGCATGGGCCTCGAGCGTATTGCTGCAGTGATGCAGGACGTGCATTCCAATTACGAGATCGACCTGTTCCAGGCGCTGCTGAAAGCCGCCGCGGAGATTGTCGGCTGCAGTGACCTGGAGGAAAAATCCCTGCGGGTGATTGCGGACCATATCCGTTCCTGCTCTTTCCTGATCGCCGACGGGGTATTGCCCTCCAATGAGGGGCGGGGATATGTGCTGCGCCGGATCATCCGCCGCGCAGTCCGCCACGGCCACAAGCTGGGCCAGGAAGACATTTTCTTCTACCGGCTGGTGAACGCCCTGGCGGAACAGATGGGTGACGCCTACCCGGAGCTGCGTGACAAGCAGCAGCTGATCGAGGACACCCTGCGCAAGGAAGAGGAGCAGTTTGCCAAGACCCTGGATAAGGGCATGTCAGTGCTGGACGAGGCACTGTCCGGCCTGGAGGGGACTGAAATCCCCGGTGAGCTGGTATTCACCCTCTACGATACTTACGGCTTCCCGGTGGACCTGACCCAGGATATTGCCCGGGAGCGTGACCTGACCCTGGACATGGCTGGCTATGAGGCATCCATGGAAGCCCAGCGCGAGCGCGCCCGGGCGGCGGGCAAGTTCAAGCATGATTACACTGCGACCCTCGACCTGGAAGGCAGCACTGAATTCCTTGGCTACGATGCCACCAGTGCCCGCGGCAAGGTAGTGGCCATCGTCAATGAAGGCGGTGAGCAGGTTGATACCCTGGTGGAGGGCCAGGAGGGGGCTGTGGTCCTGGATCGCACGCCTTTTTATGCCGAGTCCGGAGGCCAGGTGGGTGACTGTGGTTACCTGCAGGCCAGTGGTGGACGCTTCGAGGTGCGGGATTGCAGCAAGCAGGGTGGCCATCACCTGCATACCGGCAAGCTCCTGCAGGGCAGCCTGTCAGTAGGCGACGAGCTGGAGGCCGAGGTGTCCGCGGATGTGCGCCAGTCCACCGCGCTCAATCACTCCGCGACCCACCTGTTGCACGCTGCATTGCGCAAGGTGCTGGGTGAACATGTAACGCAGAAGGGCTCGCTGGTGGATTCAGAGCGCCTGCGCTTCGACTTTTCCCACCCTGAGGCTGTGACTGCCAAGCAGCTGCATGCCATTGAGTCGCTGGTGAATGCCCAGATCCGTGCCAATAGTGAGGTGCTGACCGAGGAAACGGATATCGAGAGCGCGAAGGAAAAGGGCGCCATGGCTCTGTTTGGCGAGAAATATGGCGACACCGTGCGGGTGCTCTCCATGGGCGAGATTGAGGGTGGCGGTGCCTTCTCTGTAGAGCTTTGCGGCGGTACCCATGTCCAGCGTACCGGGGACATCGGGCTCCTGCGTATCGTCGGGGAGAGCGGCATCGCCTCGGGCCAGCGACGTATCGAGGCGGTGACAGGCGCACACGCCCTGGCCCTGTTCGATGAGGCGCAGCAGCGCCTGGAGCACACGGCGGCGCTGTTGAAGACGCGCCCGGATATGCTGGCAGAGAAGGTCGAGCAGTTGCTGGCCAACAACCGCAAGCTGGAAAAGGAGCTGTCCCAGCTGAAGACGAAGCTCGCCAGTGGCGCAGGTGGAGACCTGTCCGCCGAGGCGGTGGAAGTGGCGGGCCACAAGCTGCTGGCGGCTTCCATTGAGGGCGCGGATCCCAAATCGCTGCGGGACCTCGCCGACCAGATGAAGAACAAGCTGGGTAGTGGCGTCGTATTGCTTGCCGCACCGGGTGAAGAGAAGGTGGCCCTGGTGGCTGCCGTGACGAAAGACCTGACCGGCCGGGTGGCTGCTGGAGACCTGATGCGCTTTGCCGCCGGCAAGCTGGGCGGCAAGGGCGGCGGTCGCCCGGATATGGCCCAGGGTGGCGGCACTGATGTAGCGGCGCTGCCGGGTATGCTTTCCGACGTGCGCAGCTGGGTCGAGGAGCAGCTCTCCTGAGAGTCCGATGGGCAAGAGCGGGCGCCGCGCAATAAATCGGTTGATTTTGCCGAAAATTAGTGATTTAGTGCGCGGCTCGCAAAAACTGGCAGTTACTGTGCCAATAAGCCTGGCCTGGTGACGCTGGCAGTAAGGAAACACAAAAATCCATGAGTTTGTTCGTGCAGAAATACGGTGGCACTTCGGTGGGCTCGATCGAGCGCATCGAAGCTGTCGCCGACAAGGTCGCCGCATTCCGGGCACAGGGCCACGAGATGGTGGTGGTGCTCTCGGCCATGAGTGGCGAAACCAATCGCCTGATTGACCTCGCCTACCAGGTGCAGGAGAAGCCGGATCCGCGGGAGCTCGATGTCCTGGTGTCCACCGGGGAGCAGGTCACTATCGCGCTCCTGAGTATGGCGCTGAAGAAACGTGGCTATGACGCCTGCTCCTATACCGGCGGCCAGGTGAAGATTCTTACTGACAACTCGCACACCAAGGCCCGGATCCAGCAGATCGATGTGGAGCGTATGCGCCGGGACCTGGATGCCGGTCGCGTGGTGGTGGTGGCAGGTTTCCAGGGTGTGGATGAAGAGGGCAATATCACCACGCTCGGGCGCGGTGGCTCAGACACTACAGGTGTGGCCCTGGCGGCGGCGCTGAATGCCACCGAGTGCCAGATCTATACCGACGTGGATGGGGTGTATACCACCGATCCCCGTGTAGTGGACAGTGCGCGGCGGCTCGATCGCATTACCTTCGAGGAAATGCTCGAGATGGCCAGCCTGGGCTCCAAGGTGCTGCAGATTCGCGCGGTCGAGTTTGCCGGCAAGTACAAGGTACCCCTGCGTGTCGTATCCACCTTCGAGGAAGGGGAGGGCACGCTGATCAGTCTGGATGAGGAAGACACCGAAATGGAACAACCCGTCGTTTCCGGCATCGCATTCAACCGCGACGAGGCAAAACTGACGATCCGCGGCGTGCCGGACACTCCCGGTGTGGCCTGCCGGATCCTGGCGCCGGTGGGCGCGGAGAACATCGAAGTGGACGTTATCGTGCAGAACATCAGCTCCATTGATGGCACGACAGACTTTACCTTCACCGTGCACCGTAACGACCTGGCCAAGGCCAAAGAGGTCCTGGAGAGGGTGGCTGGTGAACTGGGCGCCAGGGAAGTGGTTGCAGACGACAAAATCGCCAAGGTTTCGATTGTCGGTGTGGGCATGCGGTCCCATGCCAATGTGGCCAGCCGGATGTTCAGTGCGCTGGGCGAGGACAATATCAATATCCAGATGATTACCACGTCTGAGATCAAGATTTCCGTGATCATTGACGAGCGCTACCTGGAGCTTGCGGTGCGGGCCCTGCACAGCGAGTTTGAGCTGTCGGAGCCCCGTGCGGCAGGCTGAGTCTATAACCAGCTGTAAGGGGGCGGCTGACTTCTCATAGCAATTTCGTCATGTGGCGTAGAGTCCGACCCATTGAGAATTTGTTCTTGTGGTCAATACTGACAAGAGTGATGGGCAAAAACCTCCCAAAACATGCCGCCATCCGGTTATGATGACCGTGGGAAACTCGAATCATTTTGAGTTCTCCCAATCACAGGATGATCAAGGAGAAGTAGGTAATGCTGATTTTAACCCGCCGGATTGGCGAGACGCTGATGGTCGGTGACAACGTCACCGTGACCGTGCTCGGCGTAAAGGGAAACCAGGTGAGAATCGGTGTCAACGCGCCCAAAGAAGTAGCCGTGCACCGGGAAGAGATATACCAGCGGATCCAGAGGGAAAAGCAGTCGCCGGGTGATGCCGAGCAGGAGTAGCTCCTCCCGAGCAGAGAAGGGCCGGTTCGACCGGCCTTTTTTGTGCCCCCCGCTCCGGTGTTGCACCGGGAGCATTGCCAGTCTCCCGCCAGCCTGCCTGAATCGTCGCCGGCCTGCGCAGAATGTATACAGTCAGGCCGCTGGCGCTAAAAAAGTTATTGATTCCCCATTGATTTTTGCCCTCCCGTTGGTATGATGCCGACCTCTTTCGGGGGGTGCCCAACGGGTCGCCCGCCAGGATCCCGAAGCGGGATTCACCTGCAGCCGCGAGGCGGCAGAACAATCAGATTTACGGTGAGATGGCCGAGTGGCTGAAGGCGCGCCCCTGCTAAGGGCGTATGGGTTAACACTCATCGAGGGTTCGAATCCCTCTCTCACCGCCATATAGAAAACACCCTCTTCCGAGAGGGTGTTTTTTTTGCCCTGCAGCGCGGGGCCGGGAGGGCTCGCCCTCCCGATCGGCTTTGTCGGTATGGTCCAGGGGATTCCTGCAAAAACTACTTGCCGAGACGGAGCTGGCCGCTATAATGCGCGCCACTTCGAAAGGGCCAGGTGGTCCTTCAGGGTCGGGAAACGACGCCTTCGGGTATCGGTTTTCAGCCCTGAGAAAGCCTTCGAAAAAAGGCTTGCCAAGCACGAAGCGGTCGCTATAATGCGCGCCACTTCGGAAGGGCCGGGCGGTCCTTCAGGGTCGGGAAAAGACGCCTTCGGGTATCGTTTCCGGCGCTGAAAAAAGCCTTCAAAAAAGGCTTGCCAAGCACGAAGCGGTCGCTATAATGCGCGCCACTTCGGAAGGGCCAGGCGGTCCTTCAGGGTCGGGAAAAGACGCCTTCGGGCATCGGTTTCCGGCGCTGAAAAAGCCTTCAAAAAAAGGCTTGCCAAACAGGAAGAGGCCGATATAATGCGCGCCCCTTCGACGGTCACCGGAAGCGGTGGTCGGGGATCCCGGAAAGGCCCGAGCGGCCGG
>NZ_JBISER010000011.1:0-168719 GCF_044383805.1 Microbulbifer sp. JSM ZJ756
CACAACCATCGCGTCCTGGTTGTAATTGTACCGCTTGAAGTTTGGCATGGCGGGATTCCCCTTTTCGACCTGCCAATTCTATCAAAAAACACTATATTTTAAGAGTTTTTCTACAGCCAGAACGCCCACGGCAGGGGCGGATTACCTTATGTACGTTTTGCGCAATAATGGGAGCGAAGCGACCGCGCAAAATGTGCATAAGGTAAGCCGTCCCGCGGAGGCCCGAAGGGCCGGAGCTTCACTGCCCGTGTTTGTTATATGGCCTTAGGTCTCAGCCGACTTCGGTGACAAAAGGGTGAGAACCGCCAGGTACAGCCAGCCGCCAGCCCAACTTAGGCCAAGTACAAGCGCCACCAATGCGCATGCTACTTAAGAACGACCTTGCTTACGTGCCACCCAGAATGCAAGTACCGCGGGGAGCACTGATGTAAACAGAAAGAAGTATGGAAAGAATGCCAAATTCATATTCATTGTTATTCAAATAGTCCTAAAAATTACGAAATTAGCTTAGACATATAACGTTGCCAACAGGGGCGCCTGTAAGGCGTCCCTGCTTGCTTGGCCTTGTTATGCATTGATGCCACGCAATACCCCTTTTCGGTGCGCAAGCCACCCACCTTCTTCTTGTTGCTCAATATATCGGGAAATGGTGTTCTTATCCTCGCCAGGCAGCTCGTTGAGTGCTCTTATGAATAGAGCAATATCAGCCTCATGCTGCGTACCCACTGAATTGGCCAGGCTACACAGAAGCTCGCCTGCCCATTCTGAGCCTCTCTTTATCATTGGCGGCAGTTCTAGAGTTAGCGCTTCTATATATTCCTTGCTCGAGAACTTCCCCAGCGCTGCTTGGGTGGTCTGATAGGCTCCATAATCATCGTCAGACTGCATTGATTGAATTAAAGCCCTAGCAACAGGCAAACCTTCGCTCCCGTCTATTGAATCAAGAAGCTCAATATACCTATTGAATCGATTCTCTCTTTCTGGCCAAGGCACAGACTCATCAGAATCCTGAACAATGTTGCCAGTGAATATCAGCTCTCTAATTAGTGCTTCCATGCTCGCCTATGCATAACAGTTAATTCAAAGGACGCACCCTTCTATCCTCCCCGGCTCTATTTGTCGCGCGAAAATTGTACAGGAAAGAATAAGTCTTTTATTTTCAATGTATTAGAGCGTTGTAGATATCGTTTTGCCGGTAGTTACGGCAACTGAACCTATATCTGCCAGAGTGCTGCGTCTACTGATGTTAAGAGTAACCCTTTCAAAGTCAATCAGTTGCCAGATGTGCGGTGTGGATGCGCGACGTATCTCCTGATCCCCGCCTTGACGGCGTCTAATCGGCCATATGCTGTACAAATAAACAGTTAAGTGGCTGCATCATGGACGATATCCGCCATCATATACCCCCCGAGAGCCGCGAACGGCTTGTGCCCCGGTTGCGCCTGTTGATCAGGCGTATCGGGCTTTCCTATTCCACCGAGCAGACTTACGTACACTGGGTAAAGCGGTTTATCCGTTTTCACCAGTTGCGTCATCCCGAAGACATGGGGGCAGCGGAGGTGGAGGATTTTCTCGGCCACCTGGCGGTGGATGCGCACTGTTCGGTGAATACGCAACGGGTTGCGCTTAATGCCATGGTATTCCTTTACCGGCGCTTCCTGGGTCGGGAGCTGGAGTTGTTGCGCTATCGATCGGCGCGGCAGTCGAGGCGCTTGCCGGTGGTATACGGTGCAGCGGAAGTCGCCGCGATTCTTGAACAGCTGGAGGGTGTGTTCCGGTTGCAGGTGGAGCTGATGTACGGCAGCGGGCTGCGCAGTGCAGAGTTGCTGTCCCTGCGGGTGATGGATATCGATTTCGCCCGCCACAACATCTTTGTGCGGGCCGGCAAGGGTGGCAAGGATCGCACAACACTGTTGCCCGCATCCCTGGTCCCGCGCCTGCAGCAACAGATCCGCCGGGTCGGGCGGTTGCATGCCCAGGACCTGGACGATGGCTATGGTGCGGTCTACCTGCCGGATGCCCTTGCCCGGCAGTATCCCTCCGCCGCCACGGATCCCGGGTGGCAATACCTGTTCCCCGCGCGGGAACTCAAGCTCGATCCCGCTGCCGGGGTGATGCGTCGCCACCATATGCATGCGTCCACGCTGACCAGTCAGGTTCGTAATGCGGTGCGCCGGGCCGGTATTCACAAGCCCGGCCGCAACCATGCGTTTCGCCACAGCTTTGCCACCCGCTTGCTGGAATCCGGGTGCGACCTGCGCACGATCCAGGAGTTGCTCGGCCATTCTGATATCAGGACAACGGAAATCTACACCCATGTGGTCGATAGGGCTGGCAGTGGTGTGGTGAGCCCGGTAGACCGGCTGGGATGACATGCCCGGGGCCGTCGCGGGGTGAGGCCTGCTGCCTACTGGACGTGCTGCCCCCACGGGGTTGCGGTGGTTTGTATTGCACCCGGGGTCGCGCCCGGGCACAGCGGGCGTATGTTATGGGCTGCCCTGGCTACAGCCAGCCAGTCGTAGGCATCATCGTCGGCAAAGTAGTAATAGACGCTGTTATTGGGTAGCAGCAGTACCACCACGCCACCATAACCCGTCATATACGGTATCCATACTTCGCTCTCGCATCCCTCGAGGTTTTCACCAATCTCCAGTCCCCAGAAGCCATTGTTGTAGTGGCTGCCCGGGCCCAGCTCCGGGCCCCGGTCGGCCGGGTCTTGCTGGCGCGCGGCAGCCAGTTGCTGGGGGTGAAGCAGGCTGTTGTTGGCGTCGTTGAAGAAGCGGGCGATTTTGGCGATATCGTCCCGCAACCAGTAGAGGCCCCAGCCGGTAAAGGGCTGCCGTCTCTGGTCGTAAGTGCGGCGAGTATGGGCGGCGGTGGCGCTGAGGCCCAGCGGGGCCAGCAGGTCCCGGTACAGGAGGTCGGTAAAAATATCGCTGTTCGGTCCCTCATGCTGGCGCAGCAGGGTATTCATGGCGGTGCCGAGGATATAGGTATCGGAAGTGTGGTAGGCCCAGTCGGTACCGGGTTCTCCCTTGCGCGGGTAGTAGCTGCAGCTGTAGTGGATTTTTTCCCGGTGGCTGGTGGACAGGAACAGGCCGTCGGTATGTTCCGCCTGTTCGTCCTCCATAAACCCCGCCTGCGTAAAGTTGCCGCTTGCCATATCGAGCAGGTCATTGAGGCTGACACCCTGCCAGTTTTCACTGGCGGCACATTCCGGCACCAGCCCGGCGACCGGTTTCTGGAAGCTGCCGGGGTATCTACGTTCCAGCCGCATCAGGGCGCCGCCGGCAAAGACCGACTTGGCCACGGAATAGGACGGCACCACCAGTGAATCGCAGTAGGGGTACTGGCCCTGGCGGGTCTGGCAGCCGCCGGTGTAGTGAATGCCGTCGATTACATAGCCCACCAGCGACAGGGCGGCCGGGTCCTTGCCTGCGGGTGTGGAGAATGCCCGGTGGTCGCTACCGGGGAAGTCCTTGCCCAGTTCCGCCAGTGGTTTTACCCGCAGCCGTCGCCGTATTTCCGCCCGGTAGTCACGGATATGCAGGTCCGCTCCCGGAATTTCAGCTCGCGTATAAGTGGCTGCGAGTTTTCCCCACAGGTCCATCTGGTAGTAGGCACAGGTCTCCCCGGCGATCTGGTAGGCAGCATCCGAGATGTCACCGTTATCCCGGAAGAGGAAAGTCATCACGCCGTTGTGAATACAGTTGGCATTTCTCTCCTGTAATGCGAAGGGCAAGGCTACCCGGCTGTAACCGCGATCGCCCTGCTCATCCCATACGCGCCCGGGGGCCAGGATAAACTCCCAGTCCGGGTGGGCGCCGGCAACTGAACCGCGCTCCAGCGGAAAAATGTGGCTGCCGCTCTGTACCAGCTCGAAATCGAACTCGGGCAGGTGCTTGCGCGGGGCGTCGCGATCACCGGTGTAGCCGAAGCGGTCGCGGTGCTTGCGGAAGTTGCCACCGGTAGCTTCGCCAGATAATTGCAGCCTGCCCGTGAAGTGATTGCCGGGCGGGGCTGCATTGTCAGGAACCGCATAGTGACGGTAATCCAGCAGGGGCAGTGGAGTGTTGCCTTCAACAAGGGTGGAAAAGCGGAGTTGCGTGCGCTGGACTTCACCACTGGCTTCCGGCCTGTTGCCATACTCTCCGGCAGCATAGGAAATTGCGCCGGGGTGGCAGGTTATCGCCAGCAGAAGCACCCACCAGCAGGTCGGGCGCAGGCTGGAATACGTTTTTGGCGAGGCAGGAACCATGCGCGGCCTGTTCGGGCATTGGTGCGGAAGGGCAGCGACGCGACCCCGGTCCCCGGAGGGGAAAGTCTCCGGTACTTCGACCCGGGGCTGCGTGCTGCAGGACACAGAGCACCGACAGGCTGCCTCAATTTACAGGGTTTTGTTAGCGCCAGCTGCGTGATTGTTATTGGGCCAGTTGCATTTTTGGTCATTGGTAACCGGGCTGAAACTTGCGCAATCTGCGGCTTTAGGGGCATTATCGTTACAGGAAACTTGCCCGCAACGCCGCGATTCTGGCGGCGTCGGCACAGCAGAATAATAACTCCATGGCGGAATCACTTATCGTGCTGGACCCGCAGGCCGACAAGGGGCTGCAGGCACAGATACGCGAAAAAATCATTCAGGGTATCCTCTCCGGCAGTATTCCTGCCGGTCACCGGATGCCGTCATCGCGCCGTATGGCGGAGCAGCTGGCGGTTGCCCGCAACACCGTGGTGCTGGCCTACCAGCAGCTGGTCGATGACGGTTTCCTGGTGACCCGTGAGCGCAGTGGTTTCTATGTCAGTGAAACCGTGCAGGCCCAGGGGGTTATCAGCCCCGGCGATGCCACTGTGCCGGGCGAAGGCTCCGAGCCGGACCGGGCCTTCTGGCGCGAGCGGTGTAACCCGGTTTCCGTCAGCCGGCGGGCGCTCAGGTCCCGCCCGGCCAACTGGCTCCAGTATCCCTTCCCGTTTGTCAGCAACGAGTATGACCCACGACTGTTCCCGGGCGCCGAATGGCGTGAGTGCACCCGGGATATCTATACCGGTCGCGAGGTTGCCCAGTGGGCCACCCTCGGCGGCAACGAGGATGACCGGCAACTGGTCGAGCAGATCTGTACACGGTTGCTGCCGCGGCGCGGGATCTATGTGGATCCGGGCCAGGTGCTGCTGGCCAGCGACCTGCACCAGGCCTGTTACCTGATTGGCGAGCTGTTTATGGGAGCCGGGCGCAGTCTGGCCATGGTACTGCCCGGTTGCAGTGAAACCGAGGAGATTTTCCGCCGCACCGGGGTGCGCCTGCTGGGGTTGGCGCAGGACCGTGACGGACCCAACCCGGGATCGCAACTGACAGGCAGCGACTGCTGGTTCCTGCAACCCAATGCCCACAACCCCACTGCCGTGACCACCAGCCTCGAGCGGCGGCGCAAGTTGCTGGCACAGGCAAACGAGCAGGGCGCAGTGGTTATCGAGAATGACTGCGAGCACGAGTTCTGCTACCACGGCAATCCGTTGCCGCCCCTGAAGAGTCTCGGTGGCGGCGAGTCGGTCATCTACCTCTACCAGTTCCCCCGGGTCATAGACCCGGGCATGCAGCTGGCCTTTGTGGTGGCGCCCAAGCCAGTGATCCAGAGATTGCGGGCCCTGCGCTATACCCTGCGCGAGCGGATCCCGGCCATCAACCAGCGGCTGCTGGCCAAGTTCGTGGCCTCCGGTCACCTGGACGCCGCCACCTTCCGCATTACCCGGCAACTCAGGGAACGCTGGACCGCGCTGGGCGAGGCCCTGATGCACCACCTGCCCAAGCTGCTGGTGCGTCGTGCCAGTTGTGGCACGGCCTGCTGGCTGGAACTGCCGGATAGTATCGACGCGGAGCAGCTGCAGAAGCAGGCAGAGCAGCAGGGCCTGTTGCTGGAGGTGGTGCGGGAGTTCAATGCCCTGCGGATCGGGTTTTCGGCCATCGAGGCTGACCGCATCGAGGGCGGTATCAGCATCCTCGCGCAATTGATCAATGGTGAGCTGTCGCAAAACGAGGAAACCCTGGACAACGCCACCGGCAGGCACCTGTCCGCCGCGGATATCCAGGCGGAATTCCCGGGGGCGATTATCCTGGGCACCAATACGCTGGGTGAGTCCTACCGGATCCAGGTTTTGGCCGACGGTACCCTGCAGGGTTATTCACGCAATGATGTCGACGTGGATGAGACCGATACCGGTCGCTGGTGGCTGGACGGGGACATGTGGGTGCGCCAGTGGCGCACTTGGTCCTACGGCCGCAAGGCCGCTTTCCATGTGGTGGCGGAGGAACACCGGATCAAGTGGTTCAGTGAAGAGGGCCAGCTGATCGATACCGGTATCCTGGCCCAGCAGTAACCCCTGTCGGCAGCCAAGGGCCGATACAAGATCGGCCCCTACGGGTGGGGATTTCCAGGTGTAGGGGCGCACCTCGTGTGCGCCCAGGCCGGAGGGTCCTGGTGGCTGGGCCGATACAAGATCGGCCCCTACGGGTGAGGATTTTCAGGTGTAGGGGCGCACCTTGTGTGCGCCCGAGCTACGCGGAACCAGAGGAGTCAGGCATGGATGCCCGACGTCGCCGACTGCGTTTACGGGACTATGATTATTCCCGCGCTGGTGCTTATTTCATCACGATCTGTACCCAGGATCGACGCTGCCTCTTTGCCGATATTGCAACTGAGGGCCTGCCGTTGCTTGCCGCGGGCCGAATGATCTGGGATCACTGGCTGGGGTTACCAGAGCGGTTCCCCGGCCTGGAACTGGATGAGTTTGTGGTAATGCCCAATCACGTACACGGCATTTTTCTGTTTCCCGCTGGAGAGTCGGGTGACAAGAGCCCGGTGGCATTTACCGTGAGCAGGGTCATCCAGGCTTTTAAGTCATTTACCACCAACAGCTATATTGCCGGTGTCAGGGCTTGTGGCTGGCCCCGATTCGAGAGGCGCCTGTGGCAGCGCAGTTTCTTCGATCGCATCATCCGCGATGAATCAGAATTCTCGTTTGTACGTGAATATATCCAGAATAATCCTGCCAAATGGGAGCTGGATAGTCTGTATATTGAGCCCTGAAAGGAAACGGGCGGACACAAGGTCCGCCCCTACGGGTGGGAATTTCCAAATGTAGGGGCGCACCTTGTGTGCGCCCGGGCCCGGAAGGGCCTGGTGTTTGGGCCGATACGAGATCGGCCCCTGCGGATGGGAATTTCCTGATGTAGGGGCGCACCTCGTGTGCGCCCTGGTCTGGAAAAACCTGGTGTTTGGGCCGAAACAAGATCGGTCCCTGCGGGTGGGGATTTAAGGTGGAGGGGGCGCACCTTGTGTGCGCCCGGGGCCCGGTTCACGCGCGATCAAGTCGTGCGGCCGATGGCAATGCCGCCATGCACAGCACGATCATCACACAGGCAATGCCCACCAGCTGGGTATAGCTGCCCCCCGCCGATACAAAGTGCCCTGCTACCAGGGGCCCGCAGGCCAGCCCCATCTTGGAGGCAAAACCGCCGAACGCCCCCATCTGCCCGGCGGTATCAAACCGTGAAGCCATGGTGAGCAGGTAGGGCACGCAGAAAGCCCAGGTCATGCCGGTGGCAATATTGGCCAGGATAAATACCAGCGGAATATCACTGAAGGCGAACATGGCCAGCCCCAGCAGGGTAATCACCAGGGCGATCCCCAGGGGCGTCGCCAGAGCAAAACGCTGGCCGGTATAGGCGGCCAGGGCCGCGCCGCCGATGGCAATCAGGTTGGCCCAGAACAGGGTCTGGCTGATGAAGTCCAGCGGCAGGGAAAATGACTTGCCCAGGTCGAAGATAAAGGCGAACAGGGACATGTTGGCGAACTGGAAACAGAACAGTGCGACCAGCGTAACCAGCATCGGTGTCATGGACGCTTTCTTTTCTGCGATTGCCGTCTCAACTTCAGAATCAGTAGGGAGCAGGCTCTTGTCCGCGTCTTTCGGCAGGGGGTAGTCCGCAACAAACGGCAGCATCGCCAGGGTGATGGCGCTGAAGGTGATCAGGGCATAGAAGGGCACATAGGTGCCATGCTGCTGCACCAGTCCCGGCAGTACCAGCAGGCCGATGGCGCCGCCGGTGTACTGCACCAGTAACACCATGCTGTAGGCACGCCCGGCGATGCCACTGCGGGCAATCGCCGCAAACCCGAGTCCCACCAACGCACCGCCCAGCATTCCATGCACCAGCCGCAGTGGTTTCAGCAGTTCGATGTTCGCCAGGCTGATGGTCAGCAGGTCCATGCCGATGGAGCCTGCCAGCAGGCAGGTGGCGGCCAGTTTCCAGCGGGGAATCCGCCGCACCAGCAGCGAAATGGTGAATGCCCCGATAACCGCGCCCACCGTATTGGCAAAGGTGATCTCCCCCGCCTGCGCCGCTGACAGGCCGGCCCCGGCCATCAATGAGTCCACGATCACCGGGAAAATGTTCACATAGTAGAGGCCGGCCGATGACAGGAAGGCCAGTAACAGGCTGGCGATCCAGCCGTCAGCCGCAGCCTTCGGCAGTCCAGTGGGAAGCGGTCCGGTGGCAACGGCTGGTTGCCCCTGCTCGGTGAGGCTATCTGCATTGTGACTCATGGGCTCTCCGGGAAGGGTCTCAGAAAATAGTTATTAGCCCCGGCCTGCTCCGTTATTTCAGGACAGTTCCGGGAAGCCGCTTCCGCCAGCTGACAGTTTACGGCGTTACTGGCCCTAAGCTAACCCATGGCCCGTTCGCCGATAGTGCCAGTCAGCAGCGGGCGATGGGGCCAATGGCACAAAATGGGCCGCTGCGGCCCAATATGGATCCCCTGGCCTCATCCGCGGCCGGAATCTGGACCTATCGACCCTCCTGCGGATTATCCAAGATAAAGCCAGATCCAACGCCCGACCTGAATCGGGCGGTAGAAGCAGGAAACAATCTGGCGATGAAGAACCGAACATTTGGGATCGCGGCCCTCCAGCTACGGCTGGACGAAGCGGACAACCTGGAACTGCTGCTGCAGCGCATCCAGAAAACCAAGCTGCGTTACCCGTGGGTGCAGATGATCGTACTCAGCGAGCTGGCACTGCGGGGCGTGGGTGTACAGCACGCCCGCGAACTGCCCTCGGCGGAAGAGGACGCGCTCTGCCGCAGTGCGCGGGAGCTGGGGGTCTGGCTGGTACCGGGCTCCATGTATGAAAAGAACGGCAGTGCAGTCTACAACACCACTCCGGTGATCAACCCGGAAGGAAAGGTTGTCGGCCGCTACCGCAAGCTCTATCCGTTCCTGCCCTACGAAAAGGGCGTAACGCCCGGGGAAGATTTCCTTGTTTTTGAGGTGCCGGAGGTCGGGTGTTTTGGCGTTTCCATCTGCTATGACATGTGGTTTCCCGAAACCACCCGGGCACTGACCTGGCTGGGGGCGGAGATCATCATCCACCCCACCAAGACCGACACCATCGACCGTGGTGATGAGCTGTCGATTGTGCGGGCGAGTGCGGTCACCAACCAGTGCTACATCGTCGACGTGAATTCTGCCGGGACCCAGGGTGTGGGGCGCTCGATCGTGGTGGGCCCGGAGGGGGAAACCCTGCATGAGGCCTCTGTGGATGAGGAAGTGATCGCGTTCGAGGTGGACCTGGAGAAAGTGACCCGGGTCCGCGAGCGCGGCATGAAGGGGCTGGGCCAGGTACTCAAGAGTTTCCGTGATGGCAGGGTCCGTTTCCCCCAATACGAGGATGGGGCGGCATCACCCGCCTATGGGCGACTCGGGCCATTGAAACTGCCGGAGTAAAAGACGGGAGAAATCCCAAAAATTTTTTAGGCAACAACACCAGGCGGCGCAGTCCGGCCGATACAATAGAGAAAATACAGAGGGAATCATGGACAACAAAGACACCAGGGGTTTCAGCAGGCAACATCTGGCCATGGCGATCGCGGCGGTATCCGCTGGCTGCGCCGTGACATTCAGCCAGGCCACCTTTGCCCAAAATAACGAAGTAATCGAGGAAGTCATCGTTACGGCAACGGCCCGGGAAACAAGGCTCCAGGATGTGCCTTATAACATTTCCGCTGTCTCCGGTGACGATGTCAGTGCGGCGCAGATTACCGACCAGGCCGAGCTGATGCGGAACGTTCCCGGGGTTGCCGTGGTGGACCGAGGCAATCGCAATTCCGGTGTCATCAACGGCATCATGATCCGAGGCCTCAATGTCGACAGTGCCGCACTGGGGGATTATTCCGTGGCCGCGGCGCCGACAGTCTCCACCTATGTAAACAGCACGCCGGTTTACGCCAACTTTATCCTCAAGGACCTTGAGCGGGTGGAAGTCCTGCGCGGGCCCCAGGGCACGCTCTATGGTTCCGGGTCACTCGGCGGTACCGTCAGGTATATCACCCGCAAGCCGGAGATGGATGGCAATTCGGTGGACTTCAGTTCCGGGGTCTCCAGCACAACGGGCTCTGACGGGCTCAATTACTCGGCTGACTCCGTCGTTAACCTGGCACTGTCCGATAGCTTTGCCATTCGTGCCGCCGCTGGCCTTGTGGACAATGCGGGTATTGTCGATTACGTGAATGTGTATCGGCTCGACAGCAATGGCATTCCCACCGCCCCCGAGGGTGTCCTGTCTCCGGAAGCGGAATACCGGAATGTAGAGGATGCCGATACTGTCGAGATCACCTATGCCAAATTTGCGGCATTGTGGCAGCCCACCGACGGCTTTGAATTACTCTTTACCCATATGACCCAGGACGATGAAGTCGGCGGGCGTCGCCAGCAGACCGAGGGCCTGGATGGTTGGGGCAATGCCTATGACGATTATGAGAACGGCTCCATCCAGCTCGAGCCGTCCAGCCGTGAGGCCAGCCTGAACACCCTGGAAACAGAAATTGAGCTGGGCTTTGCCACCCTGACCTCCTCGACTTCCGATTACGATCACAGCGGCGATTCTGTTTCCGAGAATACCGGCTTCTACGCTCAGAATGGCTGGATTGGGGCCTTCTATTACAACTACAACCGGCCCATGGCCTCCGCCGTGCGCCAGTACGAGGATTCGGCCTTTATCCAGGAAGTGCGACTGGTATCCAACGGTTCCGAGAGCCTGGACTGGATCCTGGGTGCCTTCTATATCGACCAGGAGACTTCGGGTGCCCAGCAGAGTTACCTGCGCGGCTATCAGCAGTGGGCCGATACTGCCTGGGGACCGGGCATCGTCGCCAGCGACCAGGACTGGGATTATGCACGGGAAGACAACTTTACCGAGACGGCATTCTACGGTGAGCTCACCTGGCACCTGGATGCCCTGCACCTGACTTTCGGTGCCCGGCAGTTCAGCAATGAATATGAGTCGATGGTGTATATGGACTTCCCCGCCTACGGTTCGGGGGCAATCTTCCCGGTGCTGAATGACAGCCGGGTCACCGAAGATGACGGTGTTCTGTTCAAGGCCAATGCCGCCTACGATATTGCGGACAACATGATGGCCTATGCCACCGTGTCCGAGGGCTACCGTCGCGGTGGTTCCAACGCGGCACCGACCAGCGGTTTCTTTGGCGAGGACCCGTCCTGGGCGCAGTACGAAGCGGATACGGTGATTAACTACGAGGCCGGTATCAAGGGCAGCTTGGGTAGCGTCACCTATACCGCCGCTGCGTTCGCCGTCGACTGGGACAATGTCCAGGTCAATACCGCCACGCCGGTGTGGGGCTTCTTTGCGGTTGCCAATGGCGACCAGGCCAGCACCTCGGGTATAGAACTGGAGCTGCAGGGAGACCTGAGCCAGAGCTTCAGCTACAGCCTGGGTTACGCCTACGTCAATGCGGAGCTGGATGCCGACCTGCTGGCCCCGGGTTACTCGACCCCGCTGGCCAGTGCCGGCACGCGCCTGCCGGGCACCCCGGAGAATACCCTGACCGCCGCACTGGATTACCGGGCGCCGCTGGGCAACGGCGGGCTGGAAATGATCGGGCGTATGGCTGCCTACTACCAGTCCTCCACCATGAACGCCGCCAGTGACAGCGAGCGGTTTGCCGCCGAACTCGATGGCTTCTCCCTGCTGGACGGTCATATCGGCGTTGCCGGCGACTGGTGGACTGCCACCCTGTTCGCCAAGAACCTTACGAATGAGGAAGGTACCACCGGCCTGTTCAAGGAGGAGTATATGGGGACGGACCCGTCGCAACAGTATTACGGCAACGGGGCCAAAAGCTTCCTGGTGCAGCCGCGCACAATCGGTGCCAACCTGAAGGTCAGCTTCTGATTTTCTCCTTGATTGGGTACATTGGGGCGCATTGCGCCCCTTTTTTACGCCAGTAAAGCGAAACACATAGTGAATGCCAGTGAATCCGCAGCCGGAATACACGATGGAATAAAACGAGCCAATCACCTGCTCAGCCAGGGCCGGTTTCGTGAGGCTGATGGGGTTGTCGAACAACTTCGCTACAGCCATGTCGGCAATCTCGAGCTGTTTCCCCTGCAGGTACGCTGCCGGCTGTTCCTGGGGCAGCACCGTGCAGTGCGATCATTGCTGGCGGAATACCGCCATCATGCCGGACAGGATCGCCGGCACCTCGAACAGTGCGCTGAACTCTTTTCGCAGTGCCAGCGGCCCGCAGAAGCCGCGGAAATCTATCGCCGGCTGGCGCAGGCAGGCGACCGCAATGCGCGCTATAACCTGGCCGCAAACCTGCTGGCGCTGGGTGACCTGGAGCAGGCGGAGTCCATCCTCGGGAACCTCGTGCAGGAATCGCCAACCGATGGCCAGGCCCAGCAGGTACTGAGTGGTATCCGCCGCGTATCCCGTGATGCCAGCCATATCCCCACCCTGGAACAGCTGGTTACGCGAAGTGATCTCAGGCTCAATGACCGTATCCAGTTGCACTATGCGCTGGGTAAGGAATACGAGGATGTTGGTGAGTTCGACCGGGCATTCCAGCAGTTCAGCCGGGGGGCGGAGCTGCGTCGTGCGACGATGCGTTATCGCGTTGAGGGTGATCTCGAGGTGCTGCAGCTGATCGCCCGGGAACACGGGCAGCTGGAGGCTGGCGACGCGGATCGGCAGTGTGGTGAGCAGGCGGTTTTTGTCTTCGGCCTGCCCCGCTCGGGCACGACACTGGTGGACCGTATCCTGTCCAGCCACAGCCAGTGTGACAGTTTCGGCGAGATTACCGACCTGCCCCTTTCCCTGATGGTGGCTGCCGGTCGCAGCCTGCCGAAGGAAGAGTTGGTCAGGGCTACCGCACAATGGCCCGCCGGGAAAATTGCCGGCGGCTACCTGGCGCGTCTCGGGCAGTACGATTCACCCGCCCGCAAGCATATCGACAAGACACCGCAAAACTTTCTCTACGCCGGCCTGATCGCGCGCAGCATGCCCGGCGCCACCATGGTCTGGATGGATCGCCACCCGCTGGATGCCTGCTTCGCCATGTACAAGACCCTGTTCCGGATGGGGTATCCGTTCTCCTACAGCCTGCGGGACCTGGCGCGCTACTACATTGCCTACCACCGCTTGCGGGAAACCTGGCAGGAGTCGCTGGCTGGCCGCATACGCTTCCAATCCTACGAGCAGCTGGTGGGGCAATTTGACCGGGAAGCCCCCGCCCTGGTCTCCGCTGCAGGACTTGAATGGGAAACCGCCTGTGGGGAATTCCACCGCAACAGCAGCCCGGTCGCCACCGCCAGTTCGGCCCAGGTGCGCCAGCCGCTGTATACACGCTCGGTGGGCCACTGGCAGCACTACCGCGAGCAGCTGGCACCGCTGGCGGAGGAACTGGAAAATGCGGGTATCGCCGTAGGGTAGGTCCGGCAGGGATAGCCGGGACCCGTACAGTGCCGGGACCCGGTCATGCAGAGTGGGTCAGCGGGACAGGGCGCGGATAAACTCCGGTGCCTGCTCGCGCTGCGCCATGCACAGCTCGATGGTTTCTTCCGTCTGCGCCATGCTGCGCTGGTAACCCGGCGTCAGTGCACTGTGTTGCTCAAACAGTGCCTGAAGCTGGTCCAGCCGGTCGCTGGTGCAGAAGGTGCGGGCAAATGACGGGGTGCGGCGGCGCCACTGGCCCGGAATTTTCTCCACCACGGTGGGGAAGTTATCCCGCAGCCATTGCCAGTGTTGTTCCTGTACCGCCGGTTGTGCCACGGCGGTGGCGATCAGGCCGAAGGCCTCGCGCGGGCCCATTTCCTCACTCACCGCCAGGCGCTGGACATCCTGCACCTGTTCGGGATCGTTGGCCGCGCCGATGGCATTCGCGCTGGCATTCTCAAAGCGCGGGTCATCCAGCTCGCCACGGACCTTCACCAGGTGCGGCAGGAACTCCCGGCCGGCATCCTGTACCGCCACTACCAGGGCCGCTTCATAGAGGTCGGAGTCCAGTGCCGCGGCATCGCGCTCACGCTTGAAGCCGGTAAAGGCAATGGCCTTGTCGGCGAGGGTCTTGCGTGCCTGCGGGTCCTCGGCCACCAGTGCCATAAAGGCCAGCAGCTCGCTGTACAGCAGCTTCTGCTCCGGGGTGTCGCTGCCGGCGGTGCGCTCGAGCACCGGCTGGTAGAGTCCCTGCAGGAAGCGGGTGAAGTCCGGCAGGGCTTTCTCCGGCAGGATGCTGCGACGGTATTTTCCCAGGTACTGCAGCGGCGCAGTGATTACCTGCCGCTGGCTGGCGACAGCGGATTCGCGCACCACGTCGAGCACGGTGGCGATGGGCAGCTCGCCGGCCTCGAAGGCCGCAAAGGCGCTGTCGATAATGGAGAGCTGCTCGGTCGGGGTGAAGTCGGCGAAATTCTTCACCAGTGCCTGCCACTGTTCCCCGGCAAGGTTCCAGCGATAGTAGCCGCTGCCGTCGGCATTGGGCAGCAGCCATTGCGGGCACTGTTCACTCTCCAGCTCGACGGTCTGCTCGCTGTCCGCCAGCATCAGGCACTGGCGGCCCTGGTCGCTGCGCAGGCACAGGGGAATGGTCCACTGCTGGCCGCTCAGCTGGATCGGTGAGCCCAGCGGCTTGTAGCGTCCCTGGCGGATGGTGACCCGGGGCTTGTCGCCGCTGTCACAGTCCAGGTTGACTGTCAGTTCCGGTACGCCTTTCTGCTCGACGAAGCTGCGGAAGGTGTCGGTCAGTTCCGGGGTGTTGGTCTCCTCGCCGATGACACGATAGAAGTCGTCCGAGTCTGCCACGCCGTCGGCAAACGTCTCGATATAGCGGCCCAGGGCGGGGCGGAAACGGTCCGCGCCGAAGTACTGGTCCACCATATGGATCACGCCCAGGCTCTTGGAGTAGGTGATGGAGTCGTAGGCGTTGCGGATATCGTCATTCTTGTCGATGGGTTCGCGAATGGCGCGGGTGCTCGCCAGTGAATCCAGCTGCATGGCGCTGATGGCGCGCACCGCGGCGTTGAGGTCGTGGCCACCCTCGGGCTCAAAGATTGTCAGGGTGAGCGGGGTGCCCCAGGTGGAGAAGCCTTCCTTCAGCCACAGGTCGTCCCACCAGGGCGGGGTGACCAGGTTGCCGAACCACATGTGTGCGATCTCGTGGGCATGCACACCCAGCAGTGCCAGCCGTGCCCCCGGTGCCGGCTCATCCCCTTCCACCAGGATACGCTGCTCGCGGTAGGTAATGGCCGCGGACAGCTCGGTGGCGCCACTGGGCCACTGTGGTGCGGCGATGATGTCCAGTTTCTTGAACGGGTAGGGACGCTGCAGTTCTGTCTCAAATATCTCCAGCATGCGCGGCGTGACATCGAGGATATAGTCCAGGTCATCTCCGCGGCCCTTGCGGGCAAAGCCGCGCAGCGGGATGGGTTCCTTGCGGTACTTGTTAGGCGGGATGGCGTCGCGCTCCACCACATCGAACGGCCCCACTGACAGGGACAGCAGGTAGGTGGGGGTAGGCCGGGTGGTGGCGAAGGTGACTTTTTCCAGCCCCTCGCCCGCCGGTTCGCGCTTCAGTTCCGCGCCATTGCTGATGGCGGCATAACCCTCGGGCACCGTCAGGCTGATATCGAACGGTGCCTTCAGGCCGGGCTCATCGAAGCCCGGCAGGTACTTGCGCGCCTGGATCGACTCGGACTTGGCCAGGGCGTAGGAATCACCCTGTTCCTCCACCTTGAACAGGCCCGACAGGTTGCGATCGAAATCGGCGCTGTAGGCCAGGCTCAGGGTGAATTCGCCGGCAGGCAGCGGCTCGGCGAAGCTGACCCGCACCACGCCACTGTCGAGCACCTGCTGGTAGTCGGCGGCGACCGTCTTTCCGTCGGCAGTGGTGGCGGTGGCCTCACTGACGCGGATGTCCTTGCCGTGCATCCAGATATGGTCGGCGGACTCGTCCAGCTGGATATCGATTTCCACGGTGCCGGAAAAGTCGTCACGGCGCGGGTCCAGCAGCAGGTCGAGGCGGTAGGCGGTGGGGCGGACGCCCTCCGGCAGGCGGCCGTCCGGTGCCTCTTTCTCCGCATCGCCGGAGATCTTCACCAGCTGGGAAGTGGGTGGCTTGCCGCTGGATTCGGCACGCTCGCCGTCCGCGGGCTTTTCTGACGGGCTGCAGGCGGCCAGGGCCAGAAGTGGCACTGCCAGCAGGCTGCGCAGGGTTATCTTTCTCATAAGCTCCCGATGCTTGGCAAAACCGGCATTGTAACGGACCAGCGGCGGCTTGGCCCGTGGCTGGCCAGTGGTCGCCATTGATGGTTGCCGGAACAGCTGGCGCCACATTGCTCAGTAATGTGCCTACGTGTAATTGACGCCATTGCGGCACGCCCGCCGGGCCGTGGTAACGTGGATGCTCTGGGTATCGTGGTAGTGGTTTGCGTGGCTTGTTGATGGCCGCACGCAGGTTTGCAATCAACACAGGGAATCACCATGAATAAGGTCTTCGGTAACTGCATCGCCTTCTCCATCTCGCTGTGCGGGCCAGCCGCAATGGCTGGTGAGCCCACGCCAGCCGATATCGACGCAGTGTTCGCTGCATACGATAGTAAGGAGGCCCCGGGTTGTGCGCTGGGGATTTACCGCGGTGGCGAAATCGCCTATGCCCGCGGCTACGGCATGGCGAATCTGGAGTACGATATTCCGCTTACTCCCGATTCAGTATTCCGGATGGCATCCACATCGAAGCAGTTCGTGGCTACCGCCATTGCGCTGTTACATGAGTCGGGGGATCTCGACCTGGACGATCCGGTCCAGAAATACTTTCCACAAATGCCCGATTACGGCAGCCCGGTGACCCTGCGCCAACTGGTGCATCACACCAGCGGTATTCGCGATTACCTGGACCTCGCCGAGCTTGCCGATATGGGTGACTCGTACAGCACAGAATCAGCATTGCGACTGGTTACCGGGCAACAGGCATTGAACTTCGAGCCGGGGTCACAGCACCTGTATTCAAACTCGGGGTACCTGCTGCTGGCCCAGGTGGTAGAAAAAGTCACAGGACAATCCCTGCGCGAATGGGCTCACGAGAATATGTTCGAGCCGCTGGGTATGGAGCAAACCCACTTCCATGATGATCACACCCACGTTGTCCCGCGCCGGGCCGATGGTTATGCGCCGGGAGAAGACGAGAAATGGCGGATCAGCATGACGCAGCTGGATATGGTGGGGGATGGTGGCCTCTATAGCACCATCGGGGACCTGAAGCGCTGGGATGACAACTTTAGTGAGAACCGGCTCGGAAAGAAGCGGCAGGAGTTGATTCATGAGCTGGAGAAACCGGGTCGCCTGGAAAATGGTGAGGAGCTGGATTACGCCTTTGGCCTTTTTGTCGACGAGTTTCACGGTGCGCGGGAAGTGGCCCACGGGGGGACTTTCGTGGGCTTTCGTACGGAAATTGCCCGTTACCCGGGGGCCGACCTGGGCCTGGCAGTGCTCTGCAATCGCGCCGATGCCGACCCGAGGTCCCTGGCGAGGCAGGTCGCTGCACTCTACCTGGCAGAGAAGCGAGCCACAGGAAGCCGGGCGCCATCTCCGGTGCAAGCGGATGGTAAATCTCCCGCTGCCGTAAAACGGTTCAAGGACACTGACGAAAAGTTGCAGCAATATGCCGGCCATTACTGGCATGAGGATAAAATGATGGTGCAGGGTTCCATCACTGAAGAAGATGGGGATTATTACCTTGTATTCAGTGGCTGGGGCCGTTTCCAGCTGGATCCGGGCTCAGCTAGCAGTTTCCGTGCCTCAATTTTCGGCTCTCCCGCACAGGTGTCATTCACGGGCGCCGCCATGAAAGTGGCAATCCAGGGGTGGACCGAGATGGAGTTCGAGCGCTATGCCCCGGATTCTTTCGACACCGGGGAGATCAAGGCACTGGCCGGGAACTATTACAGCCCGGAGCTGGATCACTTCCAGCGACTTGAGCAAACCGGTGACCAGCTGGTAGCAAGGCGACGAACGGGGGATGAGAAGCTTTTGCCGGTGCCTGGTGATCGTTTTATCAGTGGGCGCGCAGTGATCGAATTCGAGCGCGATGCCAGGGGACGTGTCGTCGGGTTCTCAGCCAGTACTGAACGGGTGAAAAACCTGAAATACAAGCGTCTCTGATTCACCGTGCGAACCGGGGCGAATGGCCAGGAGCGCCGCGCAGCGGACCCGGCTATGCCCCGGGAGTTGCCATCACTTCCGGGGCAACTGGATCCCGGCCTGCCCGGGGTAACGAATCGCTGGGCGGAATCCCTGTGCTACCGGTCACCCGAGTGCCACGCGGAATATTGCCGGGTGGAAATGGCCTACAGCACGGGCACACTCAGCCTGGACACACGGCTGCCGCGGTAGGGAATCTCGACGGTGTAATTGCGGTCGTCGAGTTTCTGGTACAGCAGGCCCTCGGTGTCGATGGCCAGTGACAGGAAATGGCCGGCGGGCAGGTCGTAGCTGGTGGTGAAGAAGTCCACTTCCACCCGTTGCTCCTGGCCCACCTCCAGGCCCCGCAGGGTGATTGGTGCGTGGGTGACCAGCCGTCCCAGGCCGAGCATGTCGGTGTCGTAGAGGTGCAGGTGCAATTGCACGTCCGGTTTGCTGGGGCGGATCCAGAGCTCCAGGCTGGGGGTGCCGCGGATTCTCATTTTGCGCCACTGGATCGGCGAGTGGTATTCGATCGCGTGGTAACCGTTGATCCCCAGCATGTTGGTGTACACCGGGATACCCAGGCCCTCAAGTGCATCCGAGACCAGCGGGATACCGGTGCCGGCCCTGGTGTCGGCACCACCGTGGAACTCATTGCGCCAGCTCCAGCCGCCGTAGGCGTAACCCTTGAGGTCACCACTGTCGAGATAGCCGTAGCGCGGGTGCAGGTACCACTGCTGGCGCTGGTTGGTCACCGGGAAATCCTCGAATTGCTCCAGCCGGTTGTCGATGCGCACGGTCATATCCACCCGTGGTTCGCTGTCGATGCCATTGGCCGCACCCCTGAGATAGCGATCGAACCAGCGGAATGTGGTCTGCCAGATATGGCCGTTGTTGCCGCCCAGGAACTCGGTGATGGCGTGGGTGCCCGGGTTTAACAGCAGTTTTTTCGGGCCCTCGAGCAGCGTATACAGGTCAGTCATGCTGTTGGGCTTGAACAGGTAATCGGCGAAATTATTCGACATCAGCACCGCGGTGCCGTTGTCGTTCAGCGCGTCCACCATGGCGAGGGCCGAGCGCGCGGCACCGAATTCGCGTACACCATCGATGTTGACCCCGTTGCGCAGGTCCGACCAGACGTTGTCCACCACCGGCTCGCGGTGAAAGGCGGTGTTGACAAGCAGGGACCCCCAGACCAGGTTGACGGTCTCGTTGGGATACAGGGCCTCGACCACATCGGCCCAGCCGGATAGCGCCGCCACGGCATCCACGCGCGGATCGGCGGCAGCGGTCAGCAACGAGATGCCGGCGCCATAGGAAATACCCGAGAGCGCCAGCTTGCCCACCGGGTAATTGGCTTCCAGCCAGTCGATCAGTACCCGGGTGTCGCGGATACTGTTGTCCCCGGCAACATCCACCAGCCCGCCGGACTTGCCGAAGCCGCGGGTGGAGTAACTCATCACCAGGTAACCGTCTTCCGCCAGCGCCTCGGCCTGCAGCAGGTATTCGTTCTTGTCCAGCACCCAGCTGTTGGTGAACAGCACGGTGGGGTAGCCACCGGGCGGGGGCGCGCTATCCGGCACAAACAGGTTGGCATCCAGCTCGGTGCCATCAAAAGTGGTGATATCCAGGTCGGGAATAAACTGTGGCGCAGCCAGGCACTGGAACGACAGCAGCGCCCCGCCCAGCAGCCCCAGCAGGGGAGTGGTTTTCATAGATATCTCTCTCATCATCGCAAATTATTATTAGTTATCGTGACCGCTTTATTTTTATGGGTCACATGGAGACTTTAGCGCTGATTCGCAGCTTTTAGGGGTGCCTTGGCGGCAGTTTGCGAGCAGGTTCACCTGACTGGCGGTTCTATCTGCGAGTTTGGCGGCCAGGGCTGACCGGGAGTCGTTCCCGGGTCCCAATCAATCCGACGGATGCCCGGTTCTGGTCTAAAATTGTTCTTTTTTTGATCAATGAAAACCGGTAGGGTGTGAGGCTGTTATTCCCGCCACGGAGGGCCCGAGTAAAACTCACCAAGTGGCCAGAACTATGTTCCATCGCACACTCGCCCTGTTGGTAATATTTTCCAGTTTCGTGTTGTCCGCTTGCAGCGCCCAGCACAACCTGGGGGAGGAGACCTGGTACCAGGTAGACAGCACCAACTTCCGGATTGTCACCAATGGTGATCCGGAGGCAGTGGAAACCCTGGCGCGCGACCTGGAGCGCTATCGCGCGGTCGCCCTGAAGCTGCTGGGGACCGAGGGCGCCCGCCAGGAGCAGCACAAGCTTACTATTTACGCCACCGCTGACCGCCAGACCTACGCCGGCCTGGTTGGCCCGGAGCTGGCGGAAATGACCAATGGCCTGTTCGATACCACGGCCCAGGGCAGCTATGCGCTGGTAAACCTGGATGGCCGTACCGGCGAGCGCCAGCTGCAGGCGCGGGAATTCCTGTTCCACGAATACACCCACTTCCTCAGCTATAACCGCAACACCACGCACTACCCCTACTGGTACAGCGAGGGCTTTGCCGAGTTCATGTCCACCATGACATTCCCGACCCCGGGCCGTTACAAGCTGGGTGCCGTGCCGGAAGAGCGGGCCATGACGCTGATTTACACCAGCCCCATGCCGCTCGAGGAATTGCTGCGTGCCACGGTCATCAACACCCCCGATGAGGAGAAGCCGCGCGTGTACGCCAGTGGCTGGATGCTGGCCCACTGGCTGATCATGGAGAGCGGCAAGGTGGACCAGTTCCGGGATTACGTGCGGGCCTACAACAACGGTGCCGACCCGGTGGAGTCCCTCACCAGCACCTTCGGCGTCAAACTGGAAGACGTTCAGGAACGCTATGCGCAGCTGTTCCAGGAAGGCGAGTTTGAGATGGTGAGTGGCATTGTGCCGAAGGAGTTCCGCGAGGTGTCACCCGGCGTGCAGCAGCTCTCGCCGCAGCGTGCCATCGCCGAGGTGGGGCACTTCCTGGTGCTGTCCGGCTATAACCTGGGTGGACTGGGTTCCCTGCTGCAGTATGCGCACGCCAACGGCCTGATGAGCGCGGAGCTGATATCCGTACAGGCAGATGCGGAAACCCGTATGGGTAACTACGAGGCCGCCGAAGAACTGCTGGCCTCGGTGCCGCTGCAGGACCGCAGCCAGTTCCGCTACCAGAATGTGGACGCCTGGCTGGGACTGACCCGGCAGGCCAACACTCCCGGGGCGGAGCGCGACCGGGAAGAACTGAAGAAGGTACGCGACAAGTTCGTGTACCTCGTCAACAACGATGAAGACACGGCCTCCCACTGGTACGGCCTGGCGATGAGCATGCAGATGCTGGACTACCCGCAGGAGAAGTACATGGAGATGCTGGAGCAGGCTTACCTGCGCGCTCCGCGCCAGGTGCACATTGCCCAGTGGCTGGCCCAGGAGCTCTACAACAAGCGCGATGCCGAGTACTTCGCGCGCGTGGCACAGCCGCTGCTGATGGAACTGGATGATGAGGAACAGCACCAGCAGATGAAGCTGATGCTGGCGGAAATGAAGGCCGAGCAGGAGCCCGGCGTCAAGGCCCGGGTCAACAAGACCCTCGCCAGCAAGGAGCGTTCGGGCAACGAGAATAACGAGGGCTGACGCCTTTCCGCCCGTGCAGCCAGGAAGCCCCCTCCGTCCGGAGGGGGCTTTTTTATGGGGCGGGATTAAATCGTGGCCCCGCCGGCGGCATCCAGTGACTCGCCGGAACCGGTGTGGTGCTCGGCGGTGGTGGGATCGATGATATTGCGGACTTCCGCCACCGAGTCGGCGGGGAAGCCACCCATCTCTGCGTGCTTGAGGATGGATTCCCGATCGGGCGCGATATACACGCAGTACACCTTGTCATCGGTGACATAACTCTGCACCCACTGCACCTGGGGCCCCAGCTGGTGCAGCACATCGCAGGATTTCTGTGAAATTCCCGCCAGCTCCTGCTGGGTGAGCTTGCCGGCATCGGGGATTTCCCGCTCGATAACAAATTTAGGCATAACCTTTCTCCCTGCTTGTACCCCTTGCTCCATTGACTTTGTCTCTCCCGGGCGAGACATCCGCCGGGTATTCCCGAGAGCAGAACTATAGTCGCGGACGCGCTACTGAGGGTGACCGGTAGGGAAATTTACCGCAGAAATCCACCGTTGCCCGGTGGCTGCCCCAGCGGCGCTATAAATGGCTAAAAACTCGCGGCGGATACTGGCTACAGGTTTCCAGGGGGGACAGCACGCCGCAATCGCTCGGGCCGAGGTGCTCAGCGTGGGGCGGTCCCGGGCGGGTTAAGGCTGTTCTCCTGCAGGTGATCGCACGCTATAGCAGGCTACCTGTGAGGTTGGTGGCAATTGCTGGTAACCGGCCGGAGCCATTGCCTGCGGGTGATAATCGCGAACTAGTGCGAAGATGCATGGTCGTAGCGTCTGGAGCGTCGCGGAGTTACCCAGCTCGCCGGGGCTGCTGCCGGGTTTGTGGTGACAGCGTGGCGGGCTGATTGGATAATTTGGTCTTGGCGGGGTGCGCGCAGTAACCCCGGTAGTGAGTCAGGCCTGGCATATGATTAGTTTACAAGATTGGCGCAATGGCGCCGGCATTTTTGCGCACGGCGACTGGCCGGTGGTGACGCGCACCGGTGGCAATCCCGCGGGACCGGCGCTGTTGATGATCCACGGTTTTCCCACCTCTTCCTGGGACTGGAACCGGCTCTGGGATGCGCTGGCTGCAAATTTCAGCCTCTATACGCTGGATATGCTCGGCTTTGGTGATTCACCCAAGCCCCGGAGGTTTCGCTACCGTATCGCAGACCAGGCCGACCTGCTCGAGTCCTGGCTGAACCTGCAGGGTGTGGGTGAGTACCATATCCTCGCCCACGATTATGGTGATACGGTGGCCCAGGAACTGCTGGCACGGGATGCCGAGCGCCGGGCCGGTGTGCGTCCGGAGGATGATACCGGCCTGCGCATTGCCAGTGCCTGCCTGTTAAATGGCGGGTTGTTTCCCGAGAGTCATCGTGCAGCGGGAATCCAGAAACTGCTGCTATCGCCCCTGGGGCCACTGGTGGCGCGCTACAGTAACCGGGACAGGCTGGCGGAGAACATGCAGCGTATTTTCGGCCCGCAGACCCAGCCCAGTGAAGAGGAAATCGATAATTTCTGGAAGCTGCTGCAGTGGCGGGGCGGACGGCGGGTGATGCACCGGCTGATTCGCTATATGCCCGAGCGCAAGCGCCACCGGGCACGCTGGGTGGGTGCCCTGTGTGAAACACAGGTGCCAATAAAACTGATCAATGGCCTGCACGACCCCATTTCCGGTGCGCACATGGTGGATCGCTATCGGCAACTGGTTCCCGAACCGGACATTACCGGGCTCGAGGGAATCGGCCACTACCCACAGCTGGAGGCGCCGCAAGCAGTACTGGATGCGTTTCGGGCCTTTATGCACCGGCATGATTTCGCCCGCTATCCGGCCCAGGTCCTGGCCGGCGCCTGACCGGTGAAGCCGGGTAACTGAATTGAACTGAAACGGAGGCACCGATGGACTGGTTCAGCCGTCACTGGAAGCTGCTGCTGGTAGGCGCAGTGATCGCCGGCATGGTCGCGCTGCAGTGGCTGGGGCGGCGCGGGGAGAATCGTATAGCACCGCCTGGACCTGATTCCGCAGCAAAGACTATCGAGGGCCAGCAAAGTCCGGCCCGTTTTGTCGGTGCTGGTGCCGCAGGACGAAACCCGGCTGCGGCACCTTCCAGCGATGCCGCATCCACAGCGGTAACGGCTAGTGATATCGAGTCGCAGCAGCGTGCCTTCAAGGACTGGATGGCGGAGCGCGGCTTTTACTCTGCCGCTGACCTCCAGGCCTATGCCAGTTACGACCTGGCAACACTGCAGCAACTTGCCGCGGGTGGTGACCTGTTGGCAAACACGGTGCTGTATTCGCGCTATGTGAGGGATGGCGCGGAGGAAGCAGCCCTGGAGACCGCGTATAACGGTGCGGTAATGGGTTCCCTGCTGGACCTGCGTAACCTGGCCGGGCCACACCTGGGGCGGGCGCGGGAGTTCCGCGACAGCAACGGGCCAGCCACCGAGCGCGAGTTGCTGGATGTGCTCACCTGGTACCAGGTGGCACTCATGCGCGGTGACCAGTGGGCCCTGCGCGATGGGCTGCGTATGATTGAGGAATACGACCTGCAACTCGATGAGGGTGAGTTGCGGGTAATCGAGGGTCGTGCCGCGGCCATTTACGAGGGGCTGGAAAATGCGCGCATGGAGCGTGGCCTGGCACCCTTCGACAACAGTGCCCTGCCGGTGCAGTTTGTGGAATTTGGCGACGAACCCCCGTCAGGCTGGGGGCGTAGCTATTACCAGCAATTCAATTCTGGCGCGCAAAATAACGCCGATTGACCGGTCTTTTGCGCCCTAACAGTCCTTTCCTGATCTTTCCTGCCTTTTGCCGCCAGAGCAGAGTGGGTGTGACGTGTTTCTCAATCCGCTCGCTTGGTATAGTCGTAGCCGTGTATGAACGTTGACCAGAGTTCGGTCGCCGCAATCCATAACTACGCAAAAGGCCCCGTCGTGAAAACCAGACTCTACCGTGTAATCCCTGTCCTGCTGTTGCTGCTCACCCTGGGCGCCTGCGGGCCGGGAAAAGACCCGGGCAGCGAAACGGGTGCTGCGCCAGCGGAGGATGCTGCCGTGGCAGATACCGTGGATGCAACAGAGCCCGAGGTGCCGTCATTCCGCAATTACACTGAACGCGGTGACCTGCCCGCACTGGCCGAGCATGGCGTACTGCGCTTGCTGGCCCCGCGCGGGGAAACCAATAACGCCCTGCCGCGGGATGGCCTGCCGGGAAGTGCCTGGCGGCAGCTGGCAGAAAAGTTCGCCCACAGCCGGGGTTTGGATCCGCAGTGGGTGTACGTGGAATCTTTCTCCGACCTGGTACCGGCGCTGCTGGAGGGGCGGGGCGATGTAATTGCGATCAATTTCTCCCGCACCGACGGGCGCGCCGAGCAGGTGGCATTTACCCGGCCCCTGCAGTTTGTGCAGGAGCTCCTGGTCACCCGCAGTGACACCGCGGAAGGCGGGGCCGAACCGATGATGGTGGCGGTGCGCCGGGGCAGCGCTTTTGCGCGTACCCTCGAGGCGGAAAACGCGATGGTCGCCAGTGCTGCGGACCCGGTTCCGGGCGCGGGCACGGAAGCTGCCGGCGGTACACAAGCCCGTTTTGATATCACCTACCTGGATGAACCCGTCAATCACGACACGTTGCTCACTGCAGTGGTGGATGGCGAGTACCAGGCCACAGTGCTGGACAGCAACCTGGCGGATGCCCTGCTGCCAGATTACCCACAGTTGCAGGCCAGTGACAGCCTGGATTCGCAGCGCGCCATCGCCTGGGCGGTGCGCCAGGACAACTCGCAACTTGAGCGCGCGCTGAATGAGTTCCTGACCTCGGAACACGTAGTCGCGCGGCAGATGGAACAGCGTCCCCTGCGGGACTGGGCCGAGATCCAGTCCAGCCGCACACTGCGGGTGCTCACACGTAACCACCCCGCCTCGTATTTCATGTGGCAGGGTGAACTGATGGGATTCGACTACGACCTGCTCAAGCAGTTTGCCCGGGAAAATAACCTGCGCCTGAGCATGGTGGTGCCGGGGCCGGATGTGGACCTGGCCGAGGCGCTTGAATCCGGGCTCGGCGATATGGTGGCGGCGTCGATGACTGTCACCGACAAGCGCCGTGAGCAGGGCATTGAGTTCACCCGCTACTACCTGAAGGTGACCGAGCAGCTCATTGCCGCCGAGCCGTTGCCGGAAAGCGAGGCCGACAAGCCGGTGGCCGAGCTGCTGGCGGGAAGCGAAGTGGCAGTCAACCCGCTGACCAGCTTTTACGCCAACCTGCGCACGCTGGCAGCCGGCCAGGAGCAGCCGATGAAGGTGATACCGGTGAAGGGCGCGGCCACCGAGCACCTGATCGACGCAGTAGTACAGGGCAAATATGCCTATACCATCGCAGACTCGCACCTGGTGGATATCGAGCGCACTTACCGGCGCGATTTCCATGTGGTGGGTGAACTACCGGGCGAGCAGGAGATTGCCTGGGGAGTGCGCCAGGACCAGCCCGTGTTGCTCAAACAGCTGAACAGTTTCCTCAACAAGCACTATCGTGGGCTGTTTTTCAACGTCACCTACAACAAGTACTTCAAGCAATCCAAGCGCACCAGAACCCAGATTGCCGAGCGGCTGCGCAGTACGGACCAGTTGTCGCCCTACGACTCGCTGGTGAGAGAGCACGCCGCACGTTCGGACCGGGACTGGCGTATGGTGGTGGCGCAGATGTACCAGGAGAGCCAGTTCGATCCACAGGCACGCTCTTTCGCCGGCGCGCGCGGCCTGATGCAGGTGCTGCCGCGCACCGCAGGCCAGATGGGCATCAGCGACCTGTTTGTGCCGGAAAACAATATCCAGGCGGGCGTCACCTACCTGGACTGGCTGGAGGATCGCTTCCCGCGGGACCTGGATTTCGATGAGAAAATCTATTTCACCCTGGCCGCCTACAACGCCGGCCACGGCCATGTTCGCGATGCGCGCCGGCTGGCTGAGGCCATGGGTAAAGATCCGGATCGCTGGTTCGGTCATGTGGAAGAGGCCATGCTGAAGCTGTCCGAGCCGGAGTACTACCGCAAGGCGCGATTCGGTTATGTGCGCGGGCGGGAGCCGGTCAACTACGTGCGCCAGATCCGCAGTCGCTACCTGGGCTACCTGGCGGTAGCGCGCAACGACAGTGGTGAATGAGACTGGGATAATGTATTAACCTTGGCCCGGTGTGGGCATAAGCCCCGGGGCCAGGTCGCGAATCAATGTGGCAAGCCATTCGGTTACCCCCGGGTATTGCTGTGTATCCAGCACGAATTCCTGGCCGCGGGCGGCACTCTGCAGTTGGCAGTAGCCTGTCCCTGCTTCTGCCGCACGCTGCCAGCGGTCGCGGTTGGCGTGGTAGCTGAGCGGGCTGCGTCCCGGTTCCGGGTAGAAACTGGCCGGCAGGCGCCAGGCCGACGGGCGCGGTGAATCCGGCCGGGTCAGGACCAGCCGCTGGTCCAGTTGTGGGAATATACCGGCACCCGGGAGGGGGCCCTCAAGCCCGGGCAGCGACAGGCGCTTGCCGGAGATGTACAGGGTGTTATTGCTGTCCGGGCCGATATTGAAGTGGGGGTGGTAGCGCGCCCAGCCCAGCGCATCTTCTGCCAGGCTGTCCACCGGCGCTATCTCCCCGACCGACATCCAGCCCCAGATTATATGCTGCGCCGGGGCATGCCTGACAAAGCGCCAGCGCCCACCGGAATTTTCCACCGGGCGGAATAACCCGAAGTAAAGGAACAGGTCCCCCTGGGTAACGCCCTGGCGCCGCAGGTGGCCCTGGGCCGACCCGGTCTGCCCCAGTAGCGGCCGCCAGTCCCGATGGCGTGGCAGTGCGTCGGCGTGCATGTCCGGGTCCAGGTGTGCGCCCTCATCGCCACTGTGCCGCCCCCTTGTCAGGTCCTCCACCAGGTTGCCGATATTCTGCCCGCCGAACGCCAGGGCATTGAAAGGAATCGAAGACTGGCGATCGGGTATCGGCAGTGCATACAGGGAGCCATCGGGAAAAATCGGGCTGGGACAGCCGCCGGCGGAGGAATCGAAGCCCTTGCGACTGAGGATCAGGCGCATGGTTCCACCTGTGGCTGGTGGAGGTGAAGTTCGTTGGGGACGCCAGGAGATTTGGGGGAGGTGAAGGAGTTATCCATGAGGCGGAGTGATTGGTTGTTGTATGCGTGTTTAAGGCCAGTTGCGCGCGTTTTGCCTTTGCCCGTTACGGAGGGTTTTCCCCGAGGTCAGGCATGGCGTCAATCCAGCGATGTCGGTGCTGCCCGGGCTCTTTATCGCCACCCGGGGTACTCGAGCTGAAACACCCAGCCGCTGTTAACTGTCTCTGATGGCCGTTTACGCAGAAAGACTGTCTCCTCGCTATCTTTGCCTACGGTATCGCCATTTTGCAAGTCGCAGCCATTGACCAGTGCGTACCCGGCCAGGCCAATAAGGCGGCCGCGCAAAGCATCCGGTTCCTCCGGGGCATCCAGGGCTTCGAACTCGGTCCTGCCCAACAGGGCCAGTCCCTGTGTATAACCGACAGTTCGGCCATCGGTATCCCGGAATGCCTTGGCTGAGATCCACAGGCCCAGGGGCAGCTGTCGGTCAAAATCCTGGCTGAGTTCGCTCAGCAATGTTGCCCTCGATACAACATGGGAGGCCGTAGCCCAGAGAGCACCGATTACCTGGGGGCAGGTTGCCACCATTGCCCCGACCGCCTGCGATAATGCTATGGAGTGATCGAGCCCCATACCGCCCACCCGGGCTGAAACGACAATACACCACTCATGGGACCCCACCATCTCCCCCGCTTCAGGCCAGAGTGCGTTGTGTTCTAGGGCCTGACCAAGCCCTCCGGATATTGGTGTCGCGCGAGTCAGCTCAAACTGCAATTGCCCGCAGCTGGTAGCCAGCCTTTTTTCGCTGCCATAGCCTGGCGTCTCCGCCACAGGTTTCAAGTTGGGCCAGTGCCGTTCGAGATATGACTTGACCTCCTGGAGTGAAAGCCGGGGCGAACCGGTGCCGAACAGGATGGAAAATTGCGCACCCTGTTGTCCCAGCTCCTCGATGACGGTAGAACAATCCCGCAACAGGCTGAAGTCGACCGGGGGTGCGTGTTCCCGGTGTTCAGCCGGGACTGGCGTCGACCGTCTCACACCGGCAAAAACCAGTCCGAATAAGATTATCCCGCCGAGCAGATATACCAGGAGCATACCGATATCCGAATTTTCTGTCAGAACCAGCGAGTATAGCTACCCTGCCGGAGGTGGCCATGGTGGGGGAGCGCCATGGGCACCATGGGTTCAACTGGTGAGCAGGCGCAGGAAGCCCCCGCTGTGAGAGTGGTGCCGGGATGCACCGCGGAATTGCGGGCCGGGCTCAAATGGGCGGCTGAACCCTGTCAGGTTTCACCTCCAGGGCGTAATCATCCGGCCCGCTTGCGCGTTGCCGGCGAAGGATGCGCAGGTTATTGCGTGCGACGCTGTCCTCCCCGTTAAGGGACAGCGCATGCAGGTAACTCTCTTCAGCGAGTTCCAGCTGGCCGTTGCGACGGTACACTGTGCCCAGGCCTGCCCAGAGGTAGCTGGCATCCTCGTCGTGCAGGATTGCCTCACGGCTGTAGTGAAAGGCATCCCCATAGGCGTTGCGCCGCATCGCCTCCATGGCAAGGTTGTTGAGGTAGATAGCGTAGGCTTCCCGGTCACTGAGCTGGGAGAGCAACTTGCCGGCAAAGATGCGGAAATCCTCCTCGATGACATATGGCTTGTTGTCTGAAATAACGACGGCATTGATATGGCGGATATTCTGCACATAGCCCGCTTCTGCGCTGCCTGTCGCCAGTTGCTGTCGCACTGGAATGGTTGCCTGGTTAAGGCGTGCTTCTGCTCCCAGGTAGCGCGCCATGCTGACAATCATGGCAGCAAAAGAGACACAGTTACCCCGTCTTTGGGAAAAGGCCTGGGCTGCAGAGGCGGTCTGGTTCAGGTCATAGTGGAGGCGGAATTCTTTTTCCTTCAGGTCTTTCAGCACCGCGTTAAGCCGGTTGATTGGCGAGTTCCCTATCCCCACCCGGTCCAGGTAGCTACGCATTTCCTCGCTCACGATAAACAGGTCACGACCCGTGATCCGTTGCCCCTGCCGGTGTTCCGTCAGGGACGGGTGCCCCTGTAGCAGTCGGCTGGTGTTGATCCCGGGTCCGCTTTCCGGAGTGGTTGTCGTTTGTGTACAGCCCGTCGTTATGACCGCGAGCAGTAAAATCATCCATCGCATTGTTCACGCACCTCCCTGTTCCACACGTAATAGGATTACAGCGAGAGCGGAAATAGTTGCGCGGCTGAGATGAGCTACAGCGCTAGGGCGGTGAGTGGAAAACCGAGGGAATTACAGTGCCAGGCGGTTAAATACGACGAATAATCCATTCGTCCTGAAGCGCTGTTATTTCGTCGCGCCCCCGTGAGTTCCTGCCCTTTTAAGAGCCATAGGGGCGCACATCTTGCTTGATAAATGCTTGCGGCGTGCTAGCACGGTTGGTGTTCGGCCAGGCGGCCGTGATGCCAGCCTGGCTCGCTAACTCAGTACTCCTTGTAGGGCAGGAATTTTCCCGAAAGTACTACCTTCACCCGGTCGCCCTTCGGGTTTTCCTCCCGCTCGATATCAAGCGAGAAATCGATGGCGCTCATGATGCCGTCGCCGAACTCCTCGTGGATCAGTTCCTTGATCGTGGTTCCATAAACGTTGACCACTTCATACCAGCGGTAAATCAGCGGGTCGGTGGGAATGGCAGTGGGCAGGGAGCCCTTGTAGGGTACCGCCTGGAGCCAGGTAATGGCTTCATCGGGCAGGTCGAAGATCTCCGCAACCACCCTGGCCTGGGCTTCGGTCATTGCCATCTGCCCGAGACAGGCGGCGGTGGTCCACTCCCTGGACAGGCCGATGGCATTTGCCACCTGGGTCCATTGTATATCCTTGCGAACCTTTGCGGACTGGATCAGCCGGGTTACCTCTTCGCGACTGTTAATCATGGTTTTCTCCTTAAGTGGGCTGGTTGAGCAGGTACAGCAGGGTCAGGATCAGAACAAACTGCAGCGCGGCAAGGCCCCGCCAGAACGCGACTGGGTTTCGCTCGATCAGCGGCGGGCGCTGGCCAGACAGCAGGCTGTGGTTAGGGGTGCGCAGATCGTGGACGAATTCCGACAGGTGGGCATAGCGCCTGAATGGATCTGGGTGGACAGCCTGGCGGATAGCCGCATCCACCCAGCGGGGGACGGCGCTGTTGTCGCTAGCCAGGCTCCGGTAGCTGAGTCGCCTTTGCTCTGTGACTGTGCGCGCCCGTGCCATCCTGGGGCCATAGGGGAAGGCACCGGATAACATGTGATACGTGAGTACGCCGAGGGAGTAGAGGTCAGAGCGAGTGGTGGGGCACTCCCCAAGCAGGCACTCGGGGGCTGCGTACAGCGCAGTGCCCAGCAGCTCGTTGCCGCCACTGGCGCCGGCCAGCTCCTCCAGCCCGGAGACTCGCACGGCACCAAAATCAATGAGTTTTACTGTTCCACTGCGGTCGAGCATGATGTTCTCGGGTTTCAGGTCCCGGTGCAGCATTTCCATCCGGTGCAGGGCCCGCAGGCCGCGTGCCACCTGCTCGGTAATATCCCGCACACGCTCGAGGTCTGGCCGCTGGTTGTCCCGTAGCCACTGGGCCAGTGTCTGGCCGTCAATATACTCGCTGACGGTATAGAGATAGCGCCGCTGCCGGTCGATCGCTGCGGCGGCCAGCAGGTGCGTACTGCGCACCCGGCGCGCAACCCACTCTTCCATCAGCAGTCGCTCGAGATAAGCCCGATCCCCGCCAAGTTCCGTTGAGGGCGTCTTGAGGAATACGTGAGCGCCTGACTTGAGGTCTGTGGCCAGGTAGGCGTGACTACGCGCGGATATCTGCAGTTGGCGCTCGATGCGGAAGCCATCCAGTTGCTCCCCCGGTCCCAGTATGGGGGGTAATGGCAGTTGTTCTGCCTTTTCCCGTAACAGTCTGGCGCCCTCGCCGGGCAGTTGGTCGATACGGGCTATCTGGATGGTCAGGTTATCTGCGCTGCCATTGAGCTGCGCGGCGTCGACCAGCGCCTGCGCTACCTGGTCCAGGTTGGCCTGCGGGTCGGACAGCCGCTCGATAACCTGTTGTGGCGATATATGCTCATAGAGGCCGTCGGTGGCCAGGATGTAATGCTGGCCCTCCTGCAGCGGTAACTGCCGGTAGTCCGGCTGGTCCCGGTCTCGAGCCCCAAGGGCACGGCTCAGGTGGCGTTCCCCGCCAGCTGCCCACTTGCAGTGATCACTGGTGAGCAGTTCCAGGGAACCCTGGTGCAGGCGGTAAATCCGGCTGTCACCAAGGTGGAACAGGTGTGCCGACCGCCCTCGCAGTACCAGGGCGGCAAAAGTGCAGACATAGCCGTGGTCGCGTTGGTAGCGGAACTGCGTTGCACGGGTCTTGGCATCGAGCCACGCGTCAATGGCGGAGATCACGCGGGTCCCGGCTGCGCGCACAGACCAGGCCTCCGAGGTGCAGTAGTAGTCGGCCAGGAACGCTTTTACTGCGGTCTCGCTGGCAATACCACTTACTCGGCTGCTACTGATGCCATCCGCCAGGGCCAGTGCAATTCCCTTGACCACCAGTTGCGCGGCACGGGGAACGGTTGCGCCGTGGCAGTCCTGGTTATGCGCTTTCCTCCCGGCGCTGCTGTACTGGCCGATCGCGACCTGTAGTTGGCCGGGGGTATCCCTGTGGGAGTGCCCGGCCGCTGTTGGCGGCCGGGCTTTCAAGCTTTCCATACTAGAGCAGCAGGGAATCAGCTGGCGGCGGCCGGCTCTGGACTGGAATCAAGGCTGCGAGCCGGGGCCGTGCGTACATGGGTGCTGTAAAGCGTGAGCCCGGTAAAGGCGAGGCCACCCACCAGGTTACCCAGTGCAGTGGGGATCTCGTTCCAGAGAAAATAGTCGGCTACAGAAAAGCCACCACCCATGATAATGGCCGATGGAAACAGGAACATGTTTACCACCGAGTGCTCGAAGGTCATAAAGAAGAACAGCATGATCGGCATCCACATTGCCAGCACCTTGCCGCTCACGTGGGTGGAGATCATCGCGCCCACCACGCCCATGGAGACCATCCAGTTACACAGCATGCCGCGCAGGAAGATTGTAAACCAGCCGGCGGCACCGTATTCCGCATAGCCCACGGTGCGGGACTCACCGATGCCGGCAATCTTCTGCCCTACTGCACCGGGCTCGACTGAGAAGCCGTAGGTAAACACGAAGGCCATCATAAATGCCACGGTCAGCGCCCCGCCAAAATTGCCCAGGAACACCAGTCCCCAGTTGCGCAGGATCCCATTGACGGTCACCCCGGGGCGCCGGTCCAGCCACGCCAGGGGGGTCAGCACAAACACCCCCGTCAGCAGGTCAAAGCCCATCAGGTAAAGCATGCAGAAGCCCACCGGGAACAGCACCGCGCCGATCAGCGGGTTGCCGGTCGTCACCGTAATGGTAATGGCGAACACCGCTGCAAGTGCCAGGATGGCCCCGGCCATATAGGCCCGGATCAGGGTGTCGCGGGTGGACATGAAAATTTTAGCCTCGCCAGCGTCGACCATTTTGGTCGCAAATTCGGTTGGAAGTAGATAAGCCATGTTTTTGCCCCTGGAATCTGGTTATGGGTGTTTCCACTTAAAGCCATGGGCTGATTCTGCAGGCCAAAAAAAACGGCGCCTTCACCCCGTGGGGCCAAGAGGCCCGGGGAGAAGACGCCGTCGTCTGTGGAAACTGGTTGTTACAGCAAGCCGCGGAATCACGGCGAGCCTGGCAATACCAAAGCAAGCTCTATGCCAATACCTTCCAGAAAGCGTGGCCGGCCAGGAAGTGCAATAGCTGATTTACGAACTCACTTGCCCCTGGCCGGTCTGTGCGTATTTATAGTGTTTCTGGTGCACCGAGTTGGTGCGCACCCGTCCTCTGAGATTCATTCAGTCCTTGCAGTCTTCAGAACAGGTTAGAGCCGGGGAGGTTCGATTTGGCTACAGGCACTAACTTACTGTGTAAAGTTGAGCCTTCTTCTTGGTAGAGAAGCTTTTCTTTACGCGGTCGAAAATCTCATTGGCCTCCTCTCCGGAAAGGGCATCGGTTGAGAGCAGAAGCTCCAGGGCTTGTTTACAGGCGAGAATCTTCTGCTCGGGACTCGCTTCCGGATTTAGTTTCAGTTTATCTATCTCTGTCTCAAGGGACTCCAGGAAGTTTTCGCAGGCTTCCCTGCTGGGTGAGTTTTGCCACAATATGATTGCCGGTGCGCCATTATGCCTGTTTTTCACAATGACCAGATTTACCGTCTTGTAAAAGAATGCGGCCAAAAACATCGACGCGGGAAACAGTACCGAGAATAGCGCAATATACTCCCCGGTCAGGTCGTTGGGGGTGGTGTCTTTAGCAAGTATGAATATCCCCAATGCAAACAGGATCACGCTCAGGACCAGGTAACGGTAGGGTCTTTGCATGTACCTGTCGTATTTTGTGTCAAGGTCGAAGAGGTTGAAGGTCTCCTCTTTACTTGCCCTGAGGGTTCTGTATTTAACCCGGACCCTGGATTTGTCCAGAATTTCAACTTCTCGACTTCCCTGTAAGAACTTGCGTTGTCTGATTTTTTTCATTATTTAATTCCTTGTATTCAGTGTGCAAAGTTTCCATTGATCATTATGGTGGGAGACCCCAGGCATGATCCATGGTGAGGGGGTCTCAGTATCATAAGCACTGTTGGGTATTCTAGAATTTCATCGCGATGCAGCGCTGGCTTTGTTGTTGGCGGTTCATTATTACCTTTTTCAGTGTTGGCATAAGACCGGGATTGCTGTCCAGCGCCCTGCGGTACTTCTCTGCGCCGGCTTCATTACAGAGTATCGGGAATACCTGGGCGAAGGCCTTGTTATACAGCGTATCCGCTTCCGCGTTCACTCCGGGGACTGCTCCGAGGACACGTTGGCTTAATCTGTCGAAGATTTCCAGCTGCTCTGCCGGGAAGAGTGCCCCCGTCGCGGCCTTGATCTGGCTCAACTTGTACTGGTCACGCTGCCCGAGGATATTATCCAGCCATCGCTGCTTTGCGTCTTCAATCGGTCGTATGGCTTCCGCGGTAATCGCGCTATTGCGGGCTCGGTCCGTGTTGTCCCTTTCCAGTTCGGACTTAACCAATGCTTCGTAATTACCGTGCAGGTGACGGTTCAGCAGTACGATGAGTTGCCAGCGCTTGTCCTGGTCGATGGTGAGCCCATCGATGGCCAGCTCGCCATCAAGGAGCTTGCGGGCGTTGTCGAGGGCGGCCTCGGTGTGGGCGACCCGGGTAAAGGTACCGAGCCAGGTTTTCTGTTCGTCGCTGCCGGCGGGAGCATCATTCAGTTGCTCCCAGGCAAAATCCTCGATTGCGGCAAGTTGCTGGTCACGTTTATCCCGGGCCAAGTCGAGGCGATATAAATAGTCGCGGGCGGATGCCAGGTGGCCGCTGATGGCCCGGATCACATTGATATCCTGCTCGGCCGCGGCATTTTCCAGGGCGAAGCTGATCCACTCGCCCAGGGGCATCTTGCCGGACAGTACGCTGCCATAGAGGTTCTGCCACAGCATCAGGCGGGTGAAGGGACTCTCTATCGCATTGATATGTTGTGAAAGCTGCCCGACAGACTGCGGGTCCAGCTCCACCTTTACATAGCCCCAGTCCTCGTCGTTGGGGTTGAGAATCTGCGGGCAGGGCAGTCCCTCGGCTGCCTCTACCCGGGTCGAGGCGCCACTGTAGGTTACGGGTATGGCTTCCACGCGGCTCATGGTGCCGTCCTGCATCCGGTAGATGCCCAACTGGATGCGCTGGTCCCGCAGTACCGGGTACTCGTCCGGCGCTGTCTGTTCCAGGGTCAGCCCGGTGATCCTGTCGTTTTCGCACTGGAAGCTGGCGCTGAGGGTGTTAACCCCCGGCTGGTATAGCCAGGCGCGGGTCCAGTCCCCGAGGTCCTTGTCCGCCGCTTTGCCCAGGCTGCCCATAAAGTCCTGTAGCGTGGCATTGTCGTAGGCATATTCATTCAGGTAATTGCTCACTCCCTGCTGGAACTCTTCCTTGCCCAGGTAGAATGGCAGCTGCTTCAGGACCGAGCCGCCCTTGCCGTAGGTAATGCCATCGAAGTTGGAAAAGGCTTCTGCGGTGTTAGCCACTGGCAGCTCGATCGGGTGCGTGGTAACCAGCTCGTCAGAATCGTAGGCCCATTGTTTGGTGCGCAGGTAGAAATTCTCCCACACGTCATCGAACTCACTGTTCTCCGCCAGCGCCAGGTAGGCCATATAAGTGGCGAAGCTTTCCTTCAGCCAGAGTCCGTTCCACCAATCCATGGTGACCAGGTCACCAAACCACATATGGGCCATTTCGTGCGCGATCACATTGGCCAGGCGCTGTCGCTCGGCCTGGGTTTTCTCGCCACGGGAAACATAGGCCTCGTTAAAGGTGACGGCGGCCACATTCTCCATGGCACCGATGGTGAAATCCGGCACGATTACCTGGTCGTATTTGCCGAATGGATAGTCGATGCCGTAGTAGTCCTGGAAGAAGTCGAATGACTGTCTGGTGAAGGTGAACCAGTCTTCCGGTTTTACATTCGGTGCCAGTGTCTGGCGTGCCATCAGGCGCAGGGGGATACCGTTCGCGTCGTCTTCCCAGACTTCGTAGGGGCCGGCATGCAGCGGGAAGATATAGGAGGAAAACTTCTTCGTCTGCGGGAAGTGCCAGAGCCTGTGGCCATCTGCGGTGTTCTCGACCTTGTCCTCGCGGGCAGTGGTCACCACCTGCCAGTCGGCCGGGGCTTTGACCTGCACGGTATAGCGCGCTTTCAGGTCGGGCTGGTCAAAGTGTGGGAAAAAGCGATTGGCCTTGTAGGGCTCAAAGTGGGTGTACAGGTAGACATTACCGTCTTCCGGGTCCTGGAAGCGGTGCAGGCCGGAACCATCGGTGGAGTATGGGTGGTTGTAAGTAATGGCGATGCTGTTCTCGCCAGCCTGCAGGCGCTCTGGGGCAATGCTGATAAAGTAGTCGTTGTAGTCGAAGGGAATTTCCTTACCTCCGACCGTCACTTTCTCCACGTTGCCACCGGTGAAGTCGATAGTCAGGGGCTGGTCCGGAACTTGCGCCAGCGTGGTGTCGGCTACCACGGTGCCGGTAAAAGTCTCTCCCTCGTTATCCAGTGCCACAGAGATGCTGTAGTCCACATCGGCAATCTGCTGTTTGCGCCACTTGGCATACTCGGCCGTCAGCTCCGGGCCATCAGCGCGCGAAACCGCATTACCATCGCTTTGCTGTGTGCTGGCTGCGGCGGGACGGTCCGGGGATTGACCGGACGCGACCGGGTCATTGCCCGCGCTGTCCTTTCCACAGGCGGTGAGTATGGCTGCGGATAACAGTGTTGCCGTAAACAGGGGTAGCTTTCTCATGGGGAACTCCGGTGTTCGCGCCGGTCGGGATCGCGGATTGTTATATATACATATCCAGGCGGGCTGTGCGCCGGGCTTTAAGTGAGTTATACCACGCCGACGCAGCCGCTTCGAGGAACAGGATATTCAGAGAGTGGTGGCAAAATGGTGGCTTGTGATATCGAACCCTTCGCGCAGGTAGAAGCGGTGTGCGGCGAAGCGTTGCACGCCGGAATCCAGGTGCAGTTGTTCGCAGTTGTTCTCCCGTCCGTAATGCTTCAGCCAGCTGACCAGAGCCTTGCCGGCTCCGCTGGAGCGGTGATTCTGGTCCGTAACCAGGTCGTCCACATAGATATGCTTACCCCAGGCGAGCTTGCGGTTGATGACGAACCCTGCAACGGCAACCGGTATGCCGTCGACCAGCGCGATGGCTACCTGGTAACCGTCCTCCTGCTGGGCCCTGATTTGACGGAGCAGGGCTGCGTGGCTGAATTGGGGCCGCAACTGCAGCAGTAGTTCCGCGGCAGCCGAGAGATCGGTGTCGCTGGTGGCCAGTCGGATTTCCATTGATGCATTTCTCCGGTTCAGTTGCCTGTGTTTGCCGCTTCATTCCTGGATTGCAGGACCTGTTCGATAAAGTCTGCCCAGACCGGGTCGGGCTCCCAGACCTGCAGCAAAAGTTCCCGCGCACGGCTCTCGGGCCAGTCCTGCTTCACGGTGTGATAGAGGTACATAAATGCAGAGACGCGCATATTCATGGCGCAGTGCACCCACACCCGGCTGCCGGCCTGTTGGCGCAGTACAGCCGCGAAGAGTTCAAACTGGCTTACCTGTGGCCGGTCGAAACGCACCGGGATATGCACATAGCTCATGCCGTGCCCGGTCACGACATCGCCCTCGTGTTCGATGGCGTTACTGGCGGTACTGAGGGCAAGGTTGATTACGCTGGTATAGCCGAGTTCGGCGATCTGCCTGAAGTCATCGGCGCTGGGTTGGCCGGATGTGGCAATGTGGTCGGAGACCCGTAGGAAATTGGTGATATTGATAGCGATTCCCTCCGTGGAAGTGGGTCGCCTTTATAACATGCCCCGCCCGGCACTGTGGCCGGGCGGAAGCGGGCGGGGAATCAGTTGCTCGGGAACGAGAACTGGGCACCTTCGCGTACCCCGCTGGACGGCCAGCGCTGGGTGATGGTCTTGCGGTTGGTGTAGAAGCGCACACCGTCCGGGCCATAGGCGGACAGGTCGCCGAACAGGGAGCGCTTCCAGCCGCCGAAGCTGTGGTAAGCCACGGGTACCGGCAGCGGTACGTTGATGCCCACCATGCCGACCAGGATATTGTCGCTGAAGTAGCGCGCCGCTTCGCCGTCACGGGTGAAGATGCAGGTGCCGTTGCCGTACTCGTGGTCGTTGATCATCTGCATGGCCTCTTCCATGCTGTTGGCGCGCACCACCAGCAGCACCGGGCCGAAGATCTCCTCCTCGTAGCAGGTCATGCCCGGCTTGACGTTGTCGATCAGGGTGCCACCGACAAAGAAGCCGTTCTCGCCGCCGTCCACTTTCGGGTTGCGGCCATCTACCACGATGCTGGCACCCTGCTCTGCGGCGCTGGTGATATAGCCGTTGACCTTGTGCATGTGCGCCTCGGTGATCACCGGGCCAAAGTCATTGCTGCTGTCGGTGTAGGCGCCGACCTTCAGCTTGCCCATCTCTGCGGTCATTTTCTCGACCAGGGCATCGGCGGCTTCATCGCCGACACACACGGCAACCGACAGGGCCATGCAGCGCTCACCGGAAGAACCGAAGGCTGCACCGGTGAGGGCGGCCACGGCGTTGTCCATATCGGCGTCGGGCATGATGATGGCGTGGTTCTTGGCCCCGCCCAGGGCCTGGCAGCGCTTGCCGTGGGCGCTGGCTGTGGCGTAGACATATTCGGCGATCGGGGTGGAGCCCACGAAGCTGACCGCCTTCACGCGGTCATCGGTCAGCAGGGTGTCGACGGCTACCTTATCGCCGTTCACCACATTCATGACGCCGTCCGGGAGGCCGGCCTCCTGCAGCAGCTGGGCCAGGTATAGTGAGGCGGACGGGTCGCGCTCGGACGGCTTCAGCACGAAGGTGTTGCCGCAGACGATGGCCAGCGGGAACATCCACAGCGGCACCATGGCCGGGAAGTTGAACGGGGTGATACCGGCGCAGACGCCCAGCGGCTGCATCTCGCTCCAGGAGTCGATGCCCGGGCCCACGTTGCGGCTGTGCTCGCCCTTCAGCATCTGCGGGGCGCAGCAGGCGAAGTCCACATTCTCGATGCCGCGGGTCAGTTCGCCCATGGCGTCGTGGGAGATCTTGCCGTGCTCTTCACCGATCATCGCGCAGATCTGCTCGGCATTCTCTTCCAGCAGCTGCTTGAACTTGAACATGACCCTGGCGCGCTTGGCCGGTGGGGTGTTGCGCCATGCCGGGTAGGCGGCCTGTGCGGCGGCGATGGCTTCCTCGACAGTGGATCTGGCCGCGATGGCCACCTGCCTGGTGACCTCACCGGTGGCCGGGTTGAATACGTCCTGGGTACGCTCGGCGGTCTCGTTGACCTGGCCGTTGATGTAATGACCCACAATGCTCATGTGTCTTCCTCTTTTTATCTATCAATTCTCTGGCCGTCATCCGGCGGGATGACGGCATTGTTTGTTATTGGCTGTCCGCCACCTGCTTGATGGCGTCGCCCAGCGCGCTGACCAGGCTGTCGATCTCTTCCGGCTGGGCGACGAAGGGCATGCCCAGCTGCACGGTGTCGCCACCGTAGCGCACATAGAAGCCTTTCTCCCACATTTTCATCGCAATCTGGAAGGGCCGCAGCAGCGGTTCGCCAGGCGCCGCCTCGATGGTGAGGCCGGCGGCCACGCCGCAGTTGCGGATATCGGTGACCAGCGGCAGGCCCTGCAGCTGGTGCACCCGGTCCTCCAGTACCGCGGCCAGCTCGCCGGCGCGGGCGAACAGGTTTTCCTTCTCCAGGATGTCCAGCGATGCCAGTGCCGCGGCGCAGGCGACCGGGTGGGCGGAGTAGGTATAGCCGTGGGGCAGCTCCAGCAGGTAGTCGGGGCCACCCTGTTCCATAAAGGTGTCGTAGATCTCCTGCCTGGCGATAACCGCACCCATGGGCACGGCGCCGTTGGTGAGCTGCTTGGCGGTGTTGATGATGTCCGGGGTCACGCCGAAGGCCTCGGCACCGGTGGCGGCCCCCATGCGGCCGAAGGCAGTGATCACCTCATCGAAGATCAGCAGGATATCGTGCTGGTCGCAGATCTCCCGCAGGCGCTGCAGGTAGCCCCTGGGCGGCGGCAGCACGCCGGCGGAACCAGCCATGGGCTCGACAATCACCGCGGCGATGTTGGAGGCATCGTGCAGCGCCACCAGCTCCAGCAGCTCGTCGGCCAGGTGGGCACCTTCCTCCGGCATGCCCCGGCTGAAGCGGTTCTCCGGCAGTACGGTATGGGCCAGGTGGTCAGCGTCCACCGCAGCGCCGTAGAGGGCGCGATTGGCCCCGATGCCGCCAACACTGATGCCGCCGAAGTTCACCCCATGGTAGCCCTTGGCACGGCCGATCAGCTTGGTCTTGGACGGCATGCCTTTCTTGCGCCAGTAGGCGCGGGCGATCTTCAGGGAGGTTTCTGCGGACTCGGAGCCGGAACCGGTAAAGAACACCCGGTTCAGGCCCTCGGGCATGAACCGGGTGATGCGCTCGGCCAGCTGGAATGCCTTGGGGTGGCCGAACTGGAAGGCCGGGGCGTAGTCCAGGGTGGTCAGCTGCTTGCTCACCGCCTCGGCAATCTCTGCCCGGTTGTGGCCCGCACCGCAGGTCCACAGGCCAGACAGGCCGTCGAAGATACGGCGGCCGTCGGCACTGGTGTAGTAGCAACCGTCGGCACCGGTGATGATGCGGGGGTCGCGCTTGAACTGGCGGTTGCCCGTGTAAGCCATCCAGTGGGCATCCAGCTGTGACTGGGTCAGCCCGGCGTAGTTGTCACTCATTGTTATTCTCCGGAAGACACGGATTGTTGATGTGGGATGCCAGGACTTTAGGTGAAGCTCAAAGTTGCATAAACTGCAATTTATCGATCTTTAGTTTCACTAATATGCAACTAAGGGGGGGTGGCCGACTTTGAGTGAGGGTAAAGATGGCGCGTAAACAGGCGGCCCTGCTGGGGCAGCTCTCCGATATCGACCTGCGCCTGTTGCGGGTATTCCGTGCCGTGGCCGAGGCCGGTGGCTTCTCGGCGGCGGAACTGGAGCTGAACGTGGGGCGCTCCACCATCAGCCGCCATATCAAGGACCTGGAGGTGCGCCTCGGGGTCACCCTGTGCCGGCGCGGTCGCGCCGGCTTTGCCCTGACCGACGAGGGCCGCCAGATCTACCAGGCCACGCTCAAGCTGCTGGCCTCCCTGGATGCCTTCCGGGGCGAGGTGGCGGACGTGCACCGGCGCATGACCGGCCATATTGCCATCGCCTTGTTCGACAAGATGGTCACCAACCCCGCCGCCCATATCGCCGACGCCCTGCGCCGCTTCGATGACCTGGCACCGGAGGTGAGCCTGGATATCCATATCGAGCCCATTAACGAGATCGAGCGCGGCGTGATGGAGGGGCGTTTCCAGCTGGGGGTGATCCCGGCGCACCGGGCTTCCCCCAGCCTCAGCTACCAGCACCTGTTTGATGAGCAGATGTACCTCTACTGCGGCTACCGTCATCCGCTGTTCGACACTGCGGATATCTCCATTGACGATACCGCGATCCGCGGCTGCAAATATGCCGGGCTGGGCTATCACTCCCCGAACATGGAGGTGGGCAACCGGCTGGGGCTGGAGCGGGATATCACCGTCAACGACCAGGAAGCCATCGTGCACTGCCTGCAGTCGGGCCGTTATATCGGCTACCTGCCGGATCATTATGCGGAGACGTTCGTGAAGAAAGGGGAAATCCGCGCGATCTGCCCGCTGCGCTACCAGTACCAGTGTGAGTTCGTGGCTATACAGCGGATCTCACCGAAGCCCTCGCGGATAGTGGCGACGCTGTGGGAATGTCTCGCTGACGTACATGACAGATAAGAAGGCAGGTGAGCATTGCCGCCATCATGGTGGCCCGGAAGGTGGTTGCCGGGGACGTAGCTCAACGGTATAGCAGCGGGTTTATACCCCGCAGCGCCAGATAAGCGGCAGGTTGTGGGTTCGATTCCCACCGTCCCTACCACAGGTTCCGGATATCCCCGCCGGCAATCGATATTTACCCCTGGGCGGATTTTCCTGCGCGAAAGAATCAACCCTCTTCGCTGTCCACAGCCTCGCGCAGCTTGCCGAACACATCGCGAATAAATTTCTTTGCGGCCGGCATCCTCTTGTCCAGCTCTGATCGCATTGCCAGCAGCTCCCCGTTATCCGGACTGACGCGCAGGCCCCATTTCACGTTGTAGTCTGCACGCTCCAGGTCGTCTTCGAGCAGGCCGGCGCGGGCGCGGCGGATATATTCCGCGGTTACCTGCCCGATCCCGGCAGTGGCCTGGGGATTGTCCGGGTCCAGGGTCAGGGCCTCACGATAGTAGTGGATAGCATTGTCGTTCTTGGGGCGGTGCAGTCGATCATGCTCGATCGCCTCTGCGCCCATGATAACCAGGGCCTCGATACGTTTCTCTGTCACTGCCTGCAGTCCCCGGGCTGCTGCCGGGTTGTCGCCATCCAGCAGCAGGACCTGGCGGTAGTAGTAGCGCGCATTGTCCTCTTCCGGTGATATATAGCGGCCTTCCTGCAGGCCCCGCCCCGCGAGTTCCAGCAGTTCGCGAATCCGGCGGTCGGTCTCGCTCTCGTAAGTCAGCGCCATGATGACGGCGGCCAGTGCCAGCACGGCGGCGCCAGCGACGGGAGCTGCTTTCCCTTTCAGCCACTGGGGAGCCGTCAGTGCTGGCCCGCGGGCAGTGGCGATACGCGTTCCGGTCGGGCTATCGACCAATGTTGTAATGGCAGCAGCCAGTTCATGGCAGGACTGGAAGCGCTGCGCGGGTTGCTTTGCCAGCATGCGTGACAGCAGCGGTGACAGGTAATCCAGCTCCGCGGGCAGGGTCGGGATCGGTTGCTGGATATGGTTGATGGCGGTGGAGGTGTGGCTGTCGCCCTTGAAGGGATTGTAGCCCAGCAGCAACTCCAGCAGGATCACGCCCAGGCCGTAAATATCGGTGGTGATATCCAGCGGCTGTCCCTGTGCCTGCTCCGGGCTGCTGTAGGACGGGCTGCCCAGGCTGAAACCGGCTTGGGTCAGGTCCGAGTTGTTGTCGGCATCCTTGGCGATACCGAAATCCGTCAATACCGCCGTGCCATCAGCACGAAAGAGGATATTCGCCGGCTTCACGTCCCGGTGGATGATGCCCTTGTCGTGCACCACCGCCAGGCCCTCGGCAATTTGCCGGATCAGCTGCAGGATTGCACCGGGCTTCCGGAACCGTTCCTGGTTCTCGCTGAGATCACCACCGTCCAGGAGCTCCATGGCGATGTAGTAATCGCCGCTGGGGAGAGTCGAGATATCGTGGATGGTGATGATATGTGGGTTGGCCAGGCTGGCGATAAAGTGCGCTTCCCTGATAAAGCGCGCATTGAGCGACTCATCGGCACTTTTGCGCAGTACCTTGATGGCCACCTTGCGATTCAGGGATTCCTGGGTGGCCAGGTACACCGAGGCCATACCGCCATGGCCGATCTGGCCGTGGACCGTGTAACCGGGAATTTCGAGATCGGGATGACTCATCGGGGTGACTTACCAGGTGCGCGGATTTCCTGCCGTAGAACAGGGGCGCTTACTTTGTGAACACAGTCACAGGGCCCCATCACATTACCAGCTAGCGGCAAGGATACCGCTCCCGTGGGGCGAGATAAAGCTGGCCCGGAGCCTCGCGCTGGGGGTTTATGTCTTCAGTGCAACGCTGCTGGCAGCGGTCGATGCCCTCGCCGACCTCACCCTCGCCGAGGTCACATAGTGCCGAGAGATAAATATCACTGGCCGGGGAATAACCATTTTCGGACAGGTAATCGACGATTTAGGTAAAGAAGGAGGCATCAATATCCAGCGTATTCAGTGCGTAATCGAACATGGGCGCCAGCTTCTGGTGCTGTTCTGCCGATTGATATCCAGCTTAAACGAACGGCAAACAGCAGTCAGTGAAGCCGTGACCAGCGGCAGCTGTTTGTATGTGAGAGTGGCCCGGCCGGGCAATATTAAAACGGTGCGGGTTCGGCGGGTGGGAAACTGGATCAGGCTGCGCCTGATAGAGGGTTAGCAGTCGCCACCACCACCATCACCACCACCGTCTGCACCATTGCTGGCGCTGGAGATGCCGGCTGCGTCGCCCCCGGAATACTGCCTGCTGCCACTGCGCTGGTCTTTACCGAAAGTGACAACCAGCCACAACAGGGACGAAACAAGAAAGAAGGTGAAAATCATCGGGGCAATACCCGACCGGAAAGTGCTTTCTGAAGAAATGTCTATCAGCTGCCAGGAGCCGAAAAGCCCCAGGGCGTTGATCAAAAATGCTTTCATCAATAATCCTTATCTTCGGTAGTGATAAACACTGCCCGGCAGCCCGATTCCCCGGGGACTGCTGCACTCCCAGCTCTCACTCTGGCGCGTTTTATAGCACCCGCTGGCGCCGCCTACGACCGGGTGTAAGGTAATGTAATTGCAGTATGTACCAGAGTGCCATTTGGGTCGGAAAGCTATGTCGAACGTACTTTTTCTTTTCACGCAGAGCGGCATCGCTCTTATGGGAACATAGTTGATTTTCAGGCAGGCGAAAGGCTGCGGCGAGAGTGTGAATCACACAGTGAATTTGTGTGGGGTACTGCCCGGCTAAATCCTGGCTTACTGGGATTGCTCGCCAGAGCTATGACCATGGCGATTCATGCCTTGCAGGCCAGCTTGGGGATCTGGTGATGATGGTAAAGGGAGGAAAGAAGAGAGGGGCGGGCGTTGCCCTGAAAACAGGCGGGGGCATTCCTGCCCCCGATAATCATAAATGTCAGGCGGGGGCAGGCTCCGCATCGGCGGTGGCAATGCGGTCGATATAGGGTGCCAGTTCCGGTTTGTTCTCCAGGATTTCCGCGCGGGTCAGGCCGTCGATCTCATGCGGGAACACCAGCCACTGGCTGGTCTTGTGGATAAAGTAATCCGGCTCGCGCTCGGTCTTGTTGTTCGCCGGCTTGTAGTATGGCGTCGCCACGCGGATCTGCGGGGTGTTCTTCTTGCAGGCCTTTTGCAGGTCCTTGATGGTCTGGTCGATGCTGAGGCCTGAGTCGTGCACGTCGTCCACGATCAGCAGGTTGTCGTGGGACTCCAGGCGCTTGATCAGGTAGGTCAGGCCATGCACCCGCACATGCTTGTCGCGCTGGCCAATACCGGTGTAGGACGAGGTGCGGATGGCAATATGGTCCGCGTCCACGCCCATCACGTGCAGCAGCTCCTGCACGGCGATACCCACGGGTGCGCCGCCACGCCAGACGCCGACAATGTAGTTGGGGCGGAAACCGCTCTGGAAAACCTGCTCTGCCAGTGCGTAGGAGTCTGCCAGCAGTTGCTGCGCGCTGATAAAATGCTTCTTCACGTTACTTCCCTACCTTAGAAAAATACAAACTTGGCAATGAACAGGGCCGCCAGCAGGTAAACACTGATGCTGACATCCCGCGAGCGACCGCTCAGGGTCTTGATGACCGCGTAAGCGATAAAGCCCAGGGCGATACCGTTGGCGATGGAGAAAGACAGCGGCATCATTACCGCGGCGATGACCGCCGGAGCCGCCTCGGTAATGTCATCCCAGTCGATGGAGGACAGGCCCGAAGTCATCAGCACTGCCACGTACATCAGGGCACCGGCGGTGGCGTAGGCGGGCACCATACCCACCAGCGGCGAGAAAAACAGGGCCAGCAGGAACAGGCCGGCACAGACCACGGCGGTGAGGCCGGTGCGTCCGCCAGCGGCAACGCCCGCAGTGCTCTCGACATAAGTCGTGGTGGTGGAGGAACCCAGCAGGGAGCCCACGGCAGAGGCCGAGCTGTCGGCCATCAGCGCCTTGCCCATGCCCGGCAGCTTGCCCTCTTTATCCAGTAGCTTGGCCCGGTCGGCGGTGCTCAGCAGGGTGCCGGCGGTATCGAACAGGTCGACGAACAGGAAGGCGAAGATCACGCTGATCATGCCCACTTCAAAGGCGCCGGCAATATCCAGCTGCATGAATGTCGCTGCCATGCTCGGCGGGGCGGAAACCAGGCCGGCGTATTGCACCTTGCCCATCACCAGTGAAATCGCGGTGGTGACAAGAATGCCGATCATCACGGCACCCAGCATGCGCCGGAACGCCAGCGCGGTGATCAGGAAGAAGCTCAGCGCGGCCAGGATGGCATCGCTGGAGGTCATATCCCCCAGGGTTACCAGGGTGGCCGGGCTGGCGACCACAATGCCGGCGCTCTTCAGCGCGATAATGGCCAGGAACAGGCCCACGCCCGCCGCCAGTGCCTGCCGCAGGGACATGGGAATACTGTCGATAATCCACTGCCGCACCTTGAAGATACTCAGCAGCAGGAAAACCACACCGGAGATAAATACCGCCCCCAGGGCTACCTGCCAGCTGTAGCCCATCTCCCCGACGACCACGAAGCTGAAGAAGGCGTTCAGGCCCATGCCCGGTGCCAGTGCGAAGGGGTAGTTGGCGTAGAGCCCCATAATGAGGCAGCCGATGGCCGCGGCCAGGCAGGTGGCCGTGAACACCGCACCCTTGTCCATGCCGGCTGCGGCCATGATGTTCGGGTTAACAAAGATGATATAGGCCATCGTCAGGAAGGTGGTGACACCGGCAATTATTTCCTGGCGGACACTGCTCTGGCGCTCGGACAGCTTGAAGAGGCGCTCCAGCAGTGAGGCTTTCCCGGGCGACTGGGGTACTGCGGTCTTGTCGGTCGCAGAAGCGGGGGCTTGGTTCATGGTCTGGTTTAATCCCGAAAGTAATGCTTAAAAATGATACTTGAGCAGCAGGTTTATGTTGCGTTCATTGGAGTCGATACCGAAGGAGCCGTCCTTGATACCGAATTTATCGTTCCAATGCACGTACTCGATGCCTGCATACAGGGATTTCGGCTGGCCCCAGCGGGCGCCGACATCCCATTTCAGCTGGGATGCAAAATTCATGCTCGGGTGCGCGTCCGCCGACGCACTGGTCCAGTCGATAAAACCGTCGTAGAGGAAATCCGCGTTGCCAAGGGCAAACGGCAGTGCCCACACCAGGGTCAGCTGCTCGTTGTCCGCCCTGTCGTCATTGATGCGGTGGTAGATATTGGCCTGCACATAATTGAAGCCCGGCACTGCCAGGTCAAAGCCGATGCCCGCCAGCCTGTTGGTGAAGTGCGGCCCGGTGGCGGTTAGATGGTTGGGATCGTCCATATTGCCGAACTCGAGTGTGCCGGCAGCCAGTACGTCCTTTACCGGCCCGAGAGACAGGTCGCGGCCACTGAGCTTGCCCAGGCTCAGGCGCGGTGACACCTCGGTGTAAAGCTCGTCGGAGCCCGCATCGGAGGCCAGGTAATCGGCGAACATGAACAGGTCGCCCCAGCTGTGGCCACTGGCGTGCTCGAAGGTCACCACGTTGCGGCTGGAATCGTCCGTGTCCAGGCTGTAGTCGACCTCGTAGTCATTGCCGTACAGATAGCTGAGGCTGTTGTCCTGCCACAGCATCTCGGCCTGGGCCAGGAACGGCAGTGATAGGGCAGCCAGGCCGGCGGCCAATCGGGAAGAAATTGACAGGGAAGACAGGGACAGCTGCATCGGGTACCTCTGGGTCAGCAAACCGCGGTAAAGCTCGCCCCGCGCTGGCGTCCGGCCGTCCTGTCCGGCATCTGGTTAAAAAATGAGCGCGGAATTTACCGGATTCATGACCGGATTTCCAACTTTTTACCGGGCGGATTGCATGCGTGGACATGCTGTGGGAATAGCGGTCCCACATGAAGGGAAAAGCGGGGAAATAATTCCGGCATCGGGGTGGCTGGCCAGTCTGTAGGAGGCCGTTGCTGGACTCAGCTCTCCACAGTAGCGGCCCCGGGGGTATGGTTATCGACTGGAGTGGGAAGCGCGTCGAGCAATTCGAAAATGCCCTCTTCCCGCAGGACCCGCATGCCCAGCCGCTGTTCGGAAATGCCGCTACGCAACCGGTAGTCGAAGCGCAGGCGCCCCGCAGTCTCTTCCGCCTCGAAGTAACGGCAATCGACCTGGCCATTGGCGACGTGCAGGTGGTCCCTGAGCTCAATATGGTGGGAGGAGAACATAAACAGGCAGTTCTCCCTTGCCGACAGGCGCTCCAGGATGGCCAGCGAAGCATCGAAGGCATCCTTGACGTTGGTTCCCTTGAAAGGCTCGTCCATCAGCGCCACCACTTTGTGGCCGTCGGTCACTGCCTGTGCCACTGCCTTTACGCGCAGGGCCTCGGCACGGAAATAGCTGACGCCCTGGCGCAGGTCATCGGAGAGGGAGATGGAGCTGAACAGCCACTGTACCGGCACAAAGCGGAAACTGGTTGCCGGGACGCCCATGCCCAGCTGGGCCAGGTAGAGCGCGGTTGCGAATGCACGCAGGTAGGTTGTTTTACCGGCCATATTGGGACCGGTGAGGAAGAGCACGCGCTGGTCCTGGTTGAGTGCAACCGGGTTGGCCACCGGTCGCTCGAGATAGGGATGCACCAGTCCCTCCACATCCACCCGCGGCAGTCCCTGCTCTATAACCGGCATGTTGAATCCGTGCTTGCGAGTGGCCTCTGCCATGGCGAACAGGGCATCGATCTCATAGACCAGTTCCAGCAGCCGTGTGACGGTGTTTTTCTCCTGTGTCCGCAAGACCTGGTCCAGGCGCAGCATGCGCCACATGCCCCAGTGGCCGATTTCCTGGTCGGGAACGCGGGCCATGTGAGGGCGCCTAAGCAGTGAGCGCATCTCCCGGATAAGGGGAACCAGTTCGCCACGGAGCGACGCCAGCCCGGGCTGGACCAGGAAGGCGCGCAACGCCCGTATCATCCGGGCGGTGGCCTGCACGCCGCGCACAATACTGAAATAGTGGCTGTCCTGGTTGGTCCACATCTGCAGCGCACCCAGCGCGAACTCAAGCGGGTTGCGGTAATCCACGGCGGGCAGTATTTCGCGCATATAGGCCTCCGTGCTGACGATGACGTAGGCCGATGGCAATTTGGAAAATACCTGGGGGTGGGTGGCGATAAAGGTGACGGATTCCTGGGTGCTGCGAATCCGCACAGCAGTGGACCACGGTTGCTCCATGCGTCGGCGCAGTACCGCGGCACCGCCCTCGGTGCGCGACTGGTTGCAGAAATCGAACAGACTGGCCTGGCCGGCGCCGGCCTCAAAAATTTCCAGGTCCTTGAATGTATTGCTATCGAGGCCGAGGATTTCATCGGGGGCACAGCGATCGGTCATGGGCAGGATTCCCGTTCAGTAAGGAAGGCTGGCGTTACCTCGTGCCGGTATTATTGCCGTGTGTGGCAGAAGTGCGGGACCAGGGTTTCCTGCATCACCACAGGAAGCATCATGGCAAGTATTTATCCCGGCGTAAAATTATACGGAAAATTTACGCGCCATTATGGCCAGCAACTCTCGCCATGCACCACTTTGCTAAGCTTCAGGCTTCGAAGCGCATCGAGTGCTGGAAGCCGGTCATCCGTTTGCCGGATTCGTCCAGCCCGGGGAGGCACCTTGCTGGAATACAAACTCTATTACTGGGCGTTGCCGTTTCGCGGCAATTTTATCCAGCTGTTCCTCGAGGAGGTGGGGGCGCAGTATGAACGGCACGACGCCGGGGAGATTTACCCGGAACGCAGCCTGGGAATCCACAATCCCGGCATGGCGCCGCCCTATCTCTACGAATGCAAGAGCAAAACCTACTTTGCCCAGATGCCGGCCTGCCTGATGCACCTGGGCCGCGAATACGATTACCTGCCGAGGCGCGCTGAGACCCATACGCTGGCACTGAAGACAATCCTGGACTGCAACGACGTGTTGATGGAAATCACCAACAGCAACGGGCAGGTGATGTGGACAAAAAGCAACTGGGAGGCATTCCGCTACGCACGCCTGCCGGAATGGATGAAGGTATTCGAGAACACCGGCCTGCGACATGGGCTGAAAGATGGCGGCAGCAATGGCATGGGCTTCCTGCTGGGTTCCCGGCTGACGGTCGCCGATATTGCCACTGCAGCCCTGTTCGGCGCCATGGTGTATTCGTTCCCGGAGCTGCAAGGTGACCTGCAGGAGAACGCGCCCCATATCGCCGGCCTGTGCCAGCGGGTGGAGGCTCGCCCGAATATCAGGCGTTTCCTGGCGGAGCAGCGGGAGGAAATGGGGCGGGGTTACTGCGGCGGCCAGATCGAGGACTCCCTGCGCAAGATGATCGGGTAGCAGCTGCATGGCTGGGCATGCCGCCCGGTCAAGTCACATAAAAAAGGGGCGGCCAGTTGGCCGCCCCTTCTGGATTACCGCATTGTATTAGCGGTTCACCTTCGCCGGATTCAGGATTTCTCCAGGTCGAACCGGTCCAGGGTCATGACCTTGGTCCAGGCGTCGACGAAGTCCTGAACGAACTTTTCCTGGTTACCGTTCATGGCATACACCTCGGCCACTGCGCGCAGTTCCGAGTTGGAGCCGAAGATCAGGTCCACGGGAGTGGCGGTCCACTTCATTTTGCCGGTCTTGCGGTCATAGCCCTCGTAGAGGCCGTTCTCCTCGGCAGACTTCGACCACCTGGTGGACATGTCCAGCAGGTTCACGAAGAAGTCGTTGGTCAGTGCCCCCGGGCGGTCGGTAAATACACCGTGCTTCACATCATCGTGGTTGGCACCGATGGCACGCATACCGCCGACCAGTACCGTCATTTCCGGCACGCTCAGTGTCAGCAGGTTGGCACGGTCGACCAGCATATCCACCGGTGCGAAATGCGCATCCTCGGTGTAGTAGTTGCGGAAGCCGTCGGCCTTGCGCTCCAGGAAGCTGAAGGCCTGGACGTCAGTCTGCGCCTGGGTTGCATCGTTGCGGCCCGGGGTGAACGGCACCTCGATATCGTGGCCCGCTTTTTCTGCCGCCTGCTCAATGGCAGCTGCGCCACCGAGGACGATCAGGTCGGCCAGTGATACCTGCTTGTTACCGGATGCCTTGCGGTTGAAGTCTTTCTGGATGCGCTCGAGACGATCCAGTACCCCGTCCAGCTCCGCGGGATCGTTAACGGCCCAGTCGTTCTGCGGGGCCAGGCGGATCCGGGCACCATTGGCACCACCGCGCATATCGGTTCCGCGGAAGGTGGAGGCAGAAGCCCAGGCGGTGCGCACCAGTTCCGGTACGGACAGGCCGCTCTCCAGCACTTCGGCTTTCAGTTCACGGATATCGGCATCGTCTACCAGGGTGTAGTCCACCGCCGGGATCGGGTCCTGCCAGACCAGGGTTTCTTCCGGTACCTCGTCACCCAGGTACAGCGCCCGCGGGCCCAGGTCACGGTGAGTCAGCTTGAACCACGCCTTGGCGAAGGCCTGCTGGAATTCTTCCGGGTTGTTCTGGAAGCGCTTGGCGATCTTCTGGTATTCCGGGTCGAAGCGCAGCGACAGGTCGGTGGTAAACATCATCGGTGCGTGGCGCTTATTGGCGACGTGCGCGTCCGGGACGATTTTCACCTGTTCCGCATTTTCCGGCTCCCACTGGGTCGCACCGGCCGGGCTCTTGGTTTTCTTCCACTCGAAGCCAAACAGGTTATCCAGGAACTGTGAGCTCCAGGCGATAGGGTTGGCGGACCAGGCGCCTTCCAGGCCACTGGTTACGGTATCTTCCGCGTTACCCTTGCCGCACTTGTTCTTCCAGCCGAAGCCCTGTTCCTCGATGTCGGCACCGGCCGGGGCCGCGCCAACACACTCTTCCGGCTTGTGCGCACCGTGGGCCTTACCGAAGGTGTGGCCACCGGCGATCAGGGCTACCGTCTCCTCATCGCTCATTGCCATGCGACCGAAAGTCTCGCGAATGCGCTTGGCGGCAGCCTTCGGGTCCGGGTTGCCGCCGGGGCCTTCCGGGTTTACGTAGATCAGGCCCATCTGCGAGGCGGCGAGGGGTTTTTCCAGCTTCTTGTCGCCCTGGTAACGCTTGTCGTTACCCAGCCATTCGCGCTCGGAACCCCAGTAGACCACGTCGGCTTCCCAGTCGTCCTCGCGGCCACCGGCGAAGCCGAAGGTTTCGAAGCCCATGGATTCCAGTGACACGTTACCGGCCAGTACCATCAGGTCGGCCCAGGAAATCTTGTTGCCATATTTCTGTTTAACCGGCCACAGCAGGCGACGGGCCTTGTCCAGGTTGCCGTTGTCGGGCCAGCTATTGAGCGGCTCAAAGCGCTGCTGGCCACCGCCGGCACCACCGCGACCGTCGTAAACACGGTAGGTGCCGGCACTGTGCCAGGCCATGCGGATAAAGAAGGGGCCATAGTGGCCGTAGTCTGCCGGCCACCAGTCCTGGGAGGTGGTCAGTACCTTCTCGATATCGCTCTTCACCGCATCCAGGTCGAGGCTCTGGAACGCTTCCGCGTAATCAAAGTCTTCGTCCATCGGGTTGGATTTGGCTGCGTGCAGGCGCAGCGGCTGCAGGTCGAGTTTCTCCGGCCACCAGTCCTGGTTGGACATGGGCGTGTCGTTGGCGCTGGCGCTGCCAGCAATGGCAACGGCAAGTGCCGCGGCTATGGGTAGGCTTTTCTTAAACATCGGGTTGCGTCCCTTATTGTCATCATCGATTACACGAGCGAAGGCTATAGAGGTACGCAATTCGAAGGAAATTAGACCTTGTTATCGCTTTGATAGAGGAGACCAATCTACAGTGATAGCGAAATTATATCTGGCTGATTGGTCCTTCCTATTAGTAGTAGCTGCTCCCAATCCGGATGCAGCGTAAAAGGCTTCCCGGCTTTTTGCCCGGCGCCGCTGCAGCGTCCCCTGCCAGCCGTGCGTACGCGTGAGCTCTATTTCCGGAGCAGGTTTGGCGCGTACATCATCTCGAGATGCGTTAACCGGCCTGAACTATGATTCGTGCGTCGACGAAGATATTATTAGGATGTTCATAACATTGTGATGATGTTTGGCGTGATTATTTATCTTCCGCCAAGCTATTCTAAAAAGAATAAAGTAATGGAGGCACCATGAAATCCAATTGTCTGCACCTGGCCATTCCCGCCGGTGACCTGGAAAAAGCCAAGGCCTTTTACTGCGACGTGCTGGGATGCAAAACCGGTAACAGCGAGGAAGGCCGCTGGGTGGATATCGACTTCTGGGGCAACGAACTGACCCTGCACCAGAGTGAGGAGCAGCTGCCGAATGTGCGCCACGAAGTGGATATGGGTGCTGTCGCCGTCCCGCACTTCGGCATCCACCTGCCGGACGACGAGTTCCAGGCGCTGAAGGGCCGTATCGAGGAAGCCGGGCTCGAATACCTGGATAAACCTTACCGTCGTTTCGTCGGCGATGAGTACGAGCAGGAGACGTTCTTTATCAAGGACCCGAACGGCAATGTGCTGGAGATGAAGTCGATGGTGAACCCGGAATTGATGTTCAAGTAACTGTTACTGCCAACGCCCGGGGCCCTGTCCGGACGGCCCCTCTGTTACCCCTGCATCGCGCTGAGGGCGATCCTGTTACCGGTCATTCAGGCCCTTCCCGTCGAGTATATCCTGGATGCATTTCTCCACCCGGCTTGCCCGTGTCTCCGATTGCCTGGCGCCACCAAAGTGGAGCAGGTAGCCGCGCTGACGCCCGGGAGTCAGGGCCGCAAAGGCGGCCTTTAATTCAGGCATGGCGTCCAGTTTGTGCTGGAATTCCTCTGGCACGGGAAAGTCTTCTGTCTTCCTGAAGGCTACCTTTTTCCCGGACTTTTCAACCTCAATGGCATCCGCAATATAGCGACCGAGACTGCCTTTCATCCCATCAATCTGCTGCGCGCTGGTGAAAGGTATGCGGCGTGCCGATTGTGTGTTCTCACCGGGTTTTTCCAGTATGCGGTCCGGGTCCTGAAGCAGGGCGCCCTTCGTAAACAGGAGGGCGCAGAATCCCTTGAAGCCCTGCATGATGACTACATTACTGTCTCCCAGTGTGTAACAGGGCTTGCCCCACTTCAGCTGCTCGTCGAGCTCACTCTGCAGTAGCAAGGCGCGGAGGGCATTAAACTCCTCTTGCCATGATCTGGAAGACGTGAAGAAACGATCGGCGTGTGGGTTCTTTTTCGTCACAAGAGATGCCCCGGCAGTGAGAGATTCCAGGAAAGTGTTGCCAGTATATGGCGGCAACTTGCAGGCGGAATAGCGTTGCGCCTGCTTATTCACAGGTGTGTGACCTGGGCCTCACCGGGAGGAGGGGCAGCAGCACCGATTGGCTGCAGGAAAGCGTAACTGGAGCCTGCTCAGCCGAATGCGGAGAAGCTCATCAGGCCCAGGCAGGAAAGCAGGCCTACCGCGGGTATCCAGGCGGGGTAGCAGATTACGCCTTCCTCGCGGCCGGCCCCGTGGGCCTTGATGGTGAGTAGCGCACTGTTCACCAGGCAAAACACCAGCAACATGATAAAGCTGGTGATCTTTGCCAGGGCGGTGAGCGGTAGCCACAGGGCGAAGGTGAGGATAAACGCCCCGATCAGCAGGGTGGCTATCACCGGCGTCCGTGTCCTGGGATTCACCTTGGCCAGGAACCCCGGTGCCATCTGCTTCTTTGCCATCCCGTACAGCAGGCGGGATGCCATGATGATCTGCACCAGTGCCCCATTAACCACCGCGAACAGGCTGATCACGCCGATAAATGCCGGTGAATAACCGGCATTGGTGACCATGGTGGCCAGGGGCGCTTCGCTCCGGGCCAGCTCTGCTACCGGCAGGGTGCGCACCGCCAGTGCGGCAATCACCATATACAGCACCGTCGACGTGCAGATGGCCAGCAGTATCGCCCGTGGCAGGGTTTTCCGTGGGTTCTTGACCTCCTCGGCAGTATTGACCATATCCTCGAAGCCGATAAATGCATAGAAGGCCAGGAAGCTGCCTACCAGTAGACCGGGCACGGCATCCCATTTGGGCAGCGCGGTAATCGCACTCCATGTATTGGCCGGGGTGGCATTGCGGCTGGCGTAAATCACAAACAGCAGGCCACCCACCTCGATCAGTGTGACCAGCATGACGGTGAGTGCGGACTCATTGATGCCCCACAGGGCAATCAGCGTCAGCAGTGTCACCAGCAGGGTGATGGCCAGTGCATCCGGAACCTGGACAAAGATCGCCAGGTAGCCGACAAAGCCGTTGGCAATTGTGGCCGCCGATACAATTCCGGTGAGTGCCACCAGCGCGGCCACAACCTGGGCCGGCCATCGCCGTTGCCACGCCTGCCAGATATAGGCAGCGGAGCCCGCGCTTACAGGGAATCGTGACGCCAGCTCCGCGTAAGACAGTGCCGTAAATCCGGCAATAATACCCGCCAGTAAAAACGCATACGGAAGTGCCATGCCCGCCGCCCCGCCCACTTTGCCTACCAGCACGTAGATGCCGGCGCCGATAATGGTGCCGATGCCATAGAAGCTCACTACGGGCAGGGAAAGAGAGCGTTTTAGGGGAACTATCCCGGGCATCTGTCTATATATCGGTTTGCATCAGGGTGGTCTAGGATTTTAGCGCGACTTGCCGGTAAGCGCGGTGTCTGCGGATAGGGCATGAAATGTAGGCCGGTGTTACCCGGGAGCAGTCCGGCGGGAATTTGGTTGAAATCAAGCCAAGCTATGTGTGAAGCCGTTCGATAACTGCAAGGAGAGGTGCGCCCGATGGGTAAATACCGGATATGTTTTGTAGCAGGATCTGCATTGGTTTTGGTCCTGGCGGCGATTCTCTTCAAGCCGCAGATTTCAACTGCGATAGAGAACCAGTATGTCCTCTGGCACCTGGATCGCTTGGATGCAGAACGCTATCACGTGACGACTTTGCCAACCGTATTCCATGTGATGGTGAATAAAGGCAGGCACAGGTTTGTCTTCTATTACCGGGGTGTGTCAGATATATCCCGGCAGGTTTCTGCGGCAAACGAATTCCTGTCGGGTTGGCCCGGCAATCGATCCCGGTGTGAAAACCGGGACTTGCCGGGGCAGGAGGCCTGCCTTATTGCGGGCAGTACGGCAGTGTTGGAGCACTGACTATAATTTATAGGGCCAATATCCGGGGTTTATTATCACAAACGGCGCGAACTTGTACCCGGGGATCAAGCTGTAAGTTTGCCATTGTCCATATGGCTGTCGAATGATGGGCTACCTGCCGAGCAGCAAAGCTAGAAAAGAAACTGGTAAACGGCGCGCGTTGAGCAGTAAGGGTTGAGCGGGCAGGAGTTTGGGGCCGGTCCGCTGGCCGGACAAGGGAAAGCGGGGTCAGAATTGATAAAACCGGTAGCGCCCAAGCTCTGTGCGGATGTGGCTCACTACTTCGTTACTGAGCTGGCGGTAATCCGGGTAGGGCGTCAGTAACAATCGCTTCTCCGCATCAATGCGCACAGATGGACACCCGGGCAGCGGCTCCGCCGATTGCCCCAGGCTGCCAAAGCGCTGCAGGTTGTCCTTGCCGCCGATCCAGTGCCAGCAGGCGCTGTCAGATAATATGGACGTAAAGCAGAGTGCTGTATGGCGAAACAGCGCTTCATCCCTGAACTGGCGCCAGCCCTCGGCGTCCGGGCTCGCGACCTTGGCCAGCAGGTTGACAATCTTGCGCCAGTGGTTGGAGTTGGCGTCGATTAACCGCTGGCTGTCGGGGGCTGCAGCGAGTTGCGACAGGCCATTCGGGCGATGGGGCAGGTAAAGGGCGAGTCGCGGCTCGGGGCAACCCAGCGTATCTATTGATGTCATTTTTTTATCCCAGCAGCGATAGGTACCCAGGGGAGTCGACAGGTCTGTTTCACGGCCGGTATAGGCTTGCAGCTGGCTCGACAGTGCTGCAGTCATTCCCGGCGCGCGGCAAAGTAAGCCCGAATTGGATCGCGTACCACTTCCTCAGCAGGTCCCTCCGGCAGCTTGATGGTGTCCGGGTGGAATGGGTGCCAGGCCTCCGCGCGGGAAACCCATAGTTCATGGGTGGGGGCAAAGATACCCTGGTCATCGAGGCTGGCCACGGTCAGCATTTCCACCACCGGCGATGCGGGCCAGTGCGCCGATATCGGCGAACCGCACGCACTGCAGAACTGCCGGCGCAATTCGCGACCACTCTCCGCCTTTACATCGTAGTGATGCATCTTCCCGGAAAGGTAGGTGAGCCTGTCCCGCGGCACGAACACAAAGGCCGAAAAGGCACCGCCGCTGGCGTGCTGGCAATCGCGGCAGTGGCAGATAAACTGCACCAGGGGTCCTGCCGTGGATTCGTACCGCACCTGGCCGCAGGCGCAGCCACCTCGCAGTGGGGTCATTACCAACCTCCTCCAGGGAAAGTTTTATGGTTCAGTGCCCGGTTAACGGGGCGGCATCGCCAGTTCGGCGATTGACTCGGCCTGCGGTAACCGGCATTTTGTGCCGACTCATTGATCCCCACCGGGCGACTAAAGTCAATACCGCCACCGCCAGCCCCGATGGCAAGCCCTTCGTCCCGGCCGTGTGATTTGCCTTGTGGACTTGTCCGTGATCCAGCCAGCAGGAGCCTATGCCGAACACAGCAGAACCCAGCACCAGTGCACCAGTCGAGAAACCGGTAGTCCGGGGCTCATCCACGATGAGCTTCCGCGAGATGATGGCCGAGCTCTGGCAGTTTATGCGCCCGTATAAAAAGGTCCTGGTGGCTGCGGGGGTAGCGCTGGTGTTTACTGCGGGCATTACCCTCTCCATTGGCCAGGGAATCCGACTGCTGGTGGATGAGGGACTGGTGGAAAGCTCCGGTACCGCGTTGCGAACCGCGGTGCTGGTACTGATGAGCCTGGCCCTGCTGATGGCTGTGGGTACCTACGCGCGCCATTACCTGGTGTCCTGGCTGGGCGAGCGCGTGGTGGCGGACCTGCGCAAGGCGGTGTTCGACCATATCGTGACGCTGCATCCCAGTTATTTCGAGATGAACCGCAGTGGCGAGATCATGTCCCGGCTCACTACCGATACCACCCTGCTGCAACATATCATCGGTACCTCCTTCTCCATGGCACTGCGCAGCTCGCTGATGTTTGTCGGCGCGCTGGTACTGCTGTTGTTCACCAACCTCAAGCTGAGCCTGATGGTGCTGGTGGGCGTGCCGCTGGTGCTGCTGCCGATCGTGCTCTACGGCCGGCGGGTGCGGAAGCTGTCCAAGGCCAGCCAGGACTCGATTGCCGATGTGGGCAGCTACGCCGGTGAGATTATCCAGCATATAAAAACAGTGCAGAGCTACACCCGCGAGGAACACGAGAAACAGGCGTTCGGCCGCGAAGTGGAAACCGCATTCCGGGTGGCCAGGCGGCGCATACGCCAGCGGGCCCTGCTGATCGCGGTGGTGATACTGTTGATGTTCGGCGCGGTGAGCGCGCTGCTGTGGGTGGGGGGCAACGACATGATTGCCGGGCGCATCACCGCCGGGGACCTGGCCGCCTTTGTGTTCTACGCCATGCTGATGGGCTCGGCGCTGGCGACTATCTCCGAAGTCTACAGCGAGCTGCAGCGCGCCACCGGCGCCACCGAAAGGCTGGTGGACCTGTTGCAGGTGGAAGCGGAAATCCCGGTCAGCACGGGCGGTGACAGGCCTGTGTCATCTGTGAATGCGAGGGAAGGCCGGGTTGCCTTCGAAGAGGTTGATTTCAGCTACCCCTCCCGGCCCGACCAGCCCGCGATCCGGGCGCTGAGCCTGGTGGTGGAAGAGGGCAAGAGCCTGGCCCTGGTGGGCCCGTCCGGCGCCGGCAAATCCACCCTGCTGGAACTGCTGCAGCGCTTCTACGACCCGCAGGCGGGGCGCATCACTTTAGATGGCGTGGATATCCGGGAAATAGACACGAGCGTACTGCGTCGTGAAATGGCCGTGGTGCCGCAGCAGCCGGCCCTGTTCACCGCGGATGTCTGGTACAACATCCGCTATGGCAGGCCCGATGCCAGCGACGAGGAAGTGATTGCAGCGGCGAAGGCCGCCCATGCCCACGAGTTTATCCGGCAGCTACCGGCAGGCTATGACAGTCACCTGGGCGAGCAGGGCGCCCGGTTGTCCGGCGGGCAGAAGCAGCGCCTGGCAATTGCCCGCGCGATACTGAAAGACCCGAAAATCCTGCTGTTGGACGAGGCCACCAGTGCGCTGGATGCCGAGAGCGAGTACCACGTGCAGCAGGCGCTGCAGGTGCTGATGCAGGGCCGCACCACCATCATCATTGCCCACCGGCTGGCGACGATTCTGCATGCGGACAGGATTGCGGTATTAGACCAGGGCCAGGTGGTGGCACAGGGTAAGCACCTGGAGCTTATCGACACATCGCCGCTGTACAGGCGCCTGGCGGAACTGCAGTTCCAGGACTCCAGGGCCTAGGCTCCGGACGCCAAAAGACATTGTTATGGCTTGAGGTATTGCCAGTAACTCTCCGGTGCCGGTTTGACCAGGATACCTTTGGAGACAAAATCGGCTTCTGCTTGCTGTATATGTGGTGTGTTGACATGGGCCTCCGAGTCCCAGGTCATGAAAAGCAGAAAAGTTCTGGGGTCCTGGCGTGAGCGATACCAGCGATATTCCCGCATGCCGGATTCGCGGATGCTGGGCAAGTAGACATCTTTCACTACTTGTTCCATTTCTTCGACTTTGTCGCTACTTGCCTCAAAAACTACCGAAACCGTATAGCCGTCCATCCCGCTATCCTCTTCCGAAATATACGTAACAAGGTCGTCCAGGCACTGCTCGTCGCACCATTTGGCGATTTTCCTTCGGCTGCCGGCGGGGACCCAGGCCATTCTAGACCAATATTCTGATCCGGGTTGTCCCGCAATACAGGTCTTGAGCTGCTCTCCGGGACGAAATCGGGGCCCCGCTGTATAAACAAGCGGAGGAGGTGCAGTTCTGACTATTTGGGAGGTCAGAAGCCCGTTGTGGGGTAGAGGGATAATGGGGAGGCGGCGGTGTTTCGAGGCGGGCTTCTACACGAAGCACAAACAAAAACGGGCCCCGCAGGGCCCGTTTTCACATCGATAGTGAGTTAGATCACTACGATGTTTTCAGCCTGGGGGCCTTTCTGGCCTTGAGTCACGGTGAACTCAACTTTCTGGCCTTCGATCAGGGTGCGGAAGCCGGAGCTGGAGATCGCGCTGAAGTGGGCGAAAACGTCCGGGCCGGACTGCTGCTCGATAAAGCCAAAGCCCTTGGATTCGTTGAACCACTTGACGGTGCCGGTAACTGTATTAGACATAACTAATTCCTGAAATTTAAACAGAGTATTGCCTACGGGAGGCGGGTGTTGCTTGGAGGTAAAGACTCTTGAAAACTGCAGGACGAGGTATTACGAGTAAAACAGCGAAGTAGCGGTATCAATAGAGGACTTTCTTTCTAGCAGCCGTCACATTACCCGCAAATGGCGGCGCTGTCTATAAATTGTTCAGCTTTTTTCCTGGCGCAGCTCACCGCCTGTGCCGGGGAGCCGCGCCAGTACTGTTAAGTCAGTCGAGCCGTCAGGCCGCGCGGGCTTCCGCTCGTGCCCGGTCCACCAGGTACTCGTCGTAGGTGCCCTGGAAGTCATACAGCCGCTGGTCCTTGATCTCCAGCACCCGGGTCGCCAGCGAAGAGACAAACTGGCGGTCGTGGCTGACGAAGATCAGGGTGCCCTCGTACTGGGACAGCGCTTTGTTCAGTGCCTCGATGGACTCCATATCCAGGTGGTTGGTGGGCTCGTCCATGACCAGCACATTGGTGTCCATCATCATCAGCTTGCCGAACAGCAGGCGGTTCTTTTCGCCACCGGAACAGACCCGGACCCTCTTGTTGGCGTCGTCTGCGGTAAACAGCAGGCGGCCGAGTATGCCGCGGACTATCAGGTCATCGTGCTTGGGTGTGCGCCACTGGGACATCCACTCGAAGATGGTGAGGTCGTTGTCAAAGTCCGCGCTGCTGTCCTGTGGGCAGTAACCAATGGCGGCATTCTCGGACCACTTCACCACGCCGTTGTTCGCCTGCAGTTCGTCCACCAGGCAGCGCAGCAGGGTGGTCTTGCCCACGCCGTTCTCGCCGATCACCGCCAGGCGAGCACCGGCTTCCAGCAGCATCTCACCGCCGGCAAACAGCTGTTCGCCGTCAAAGCCATGGCCGATGCCCTCCAGGGTCAATGCCTGCCGGTGCAGTTTCCTGCACTGCTGGAAGGTGATGTAGGGTTTCACCCGGCTGGAGGGTTTCACCTCGTCCAGCTTGATCTTTTCCATCTTCTTGGCCCGCGAGCTGGCCTGCTTGGCCTTGGACGCGTTGGCGGAGAAGCGGTTTACAAAACTCTGCAGCTCTTCCAGTTCCGCGGTCTTTTTTGCGTTCTCCGCGTGCAGCTGTTCCTGGATCAAGGTGGAAGCCGCGACAAAGTCCTCGTAGTTGCCCGGGAAGATGCGCAGCTCGCCGTAATCGATATCCGCCATATGGGTGCAGACGGAATTGAGGAAATGGCGGTCGTGGGAAATGATGATCATGGTGGAGCGGCGCTGGTTCAGCACTTCCGCCAGCCAATGGATCGTATGGATATCCAGGTTGTTGGTGGGCTCATCCAGCAGCAGGATATCCGGGTCTGCGAACAGTGCCTGGGCCAGCAGCACGCGCACCTTCCAGCCGGGTGCCACCTGCTTCATCAGGCCGAAATGCAGCGACTCCTCGATGCCCGCTTCCAGCAGGATCTCGCCGGCGCGGCTCTCGGCGCTGTAGCCGTCCAGTTCCGCGAACTGCACCTCCAGCTCCGCCACGCGCATGCCCTCTTCCTCACTCATTTCCGGCAGCGAGTAGATGCGGTCGCGCTCCTGCTTGATCGCCCACAGGCGGGCATCGCCCATGATGACCGCGTCGACCACCGAGTACTCCTCGAACGCAAACTGGTCCTGGCTCAGGATGCCCAGGGTGCAGCCGGGTTCCATGGACACATTGCCAGAGGTCGGCGCCAGCGCGCCGCTCAGGATCTTCATAAAGGTGGACTTGCCACAACCATTGGCCCCGATCAGGCCATAGCGGTTGCCGTTGCCGAACTTGGCGGAGATGTTTTCAAACAGCGGCTGGGCACCAAACTGCATGGTGATGTTGGCGGTGGTGATCAAGAGCGTATTCCCGGGGGCTTTAAGGTGGGCGGTATCAGTGGGGTCCGCCATCGCAGGTGCGTAGGGCGGGCCGCGCACTATAAGGGCTGACGGGCGGGGTGTCGAGGAATTTGGCTATTAGTTGTACAGCCTGGAGTGTCGGAATCCGGGGCTGGTAGGGGCTTTCTAAGTAGTTGGGCCGGATATATCCGGGTCCCCGCACTCTGCAAGATTGCTATCCATCAAGCCATCGCGATGGCCAGGAGTCTCTCGGCCTGGCGGCGCAACTCGACCCGCAAGTCTGACGGCGTGAGAATATCGAAGGTAAATGGCAGTCGCACCAGCTGCGCCGCAAACCAGTTCAGGCAGCCGGTGTGCGCCCGCCATAACACGGAATCCCCTTTGGGGGTCAGCAGGCCCAGCTCGTCGCCGAGCACGGCGCTGGCATTTGCCAGGTCCGTATGCAGCAACAGCTCCACTTCAATGCCCGAATCCATGCTGGCAAAACTGCTGGTGAGATAAGCCGCAGCGTCAAAATCCTGTGGCCGTTGAAAAGGAACTTCCAGCCGGCGCAACTGCTGCATTCGGTCGAGGCGAAAGGTGCGGAGATCTGCGCGCAGGTGGCAGTGGCCCACCGCATACCAGCGACCGCGGCGGAACACCAGGCCATAAGGGTCGAACTCGCGCCGCGTCGCGCTCCCGTTACTGCTACCGCCGGTATAGTCGAATACCGTGCGGCATCGGTTCTGGGTAGCGGCGGCCAGGGTTGCCAGCGTGACACTGGCCGGCGCCGCCGTCGGCACCAGGTCCAGGGTGACGCTATCACCGAGCGCGCGCAGTTGCTGTTTCAGTTTCTGCGGCATGACCCGTTCCAACTTGGCCCGGGCACTGGCGACGGCGGTGGAGACCTCGCCCACACTGAGGCTGCTTGCCGCCAGCAGACCGAGAGAGATGGCCAGCGTCTCCTCGTTGGTGAACATCATCGGCGGTAGCTTGTAACCAGACACCAGCCGGTAACCGCCGTAGCGCCCGCGCTCGGCCATCAAGGGAATGCCAATCTCCTCAAGGGTCGCGATGTAGCGACGCAGCGTACGGCCGTCCACGCCGAGCATTTGCGCCAGTTCGCTACCACTGGCATTGCCATGGATCTGCAACAACTCCAGCAGTGCCAGCACCCGTGTCGTCGGATTCGACATCTCTTGCATCCCGAAAAATTTATTAGGGCGGAATATAGCCTATTTAACAACTACAGTGCTCTCGTTCCTGTCACAGGTCCTGACAACCGAAGAGAAATGAAGAGCAACGGAGAGCTGCTATGCAAGATGAAGTGATGTTCTATACCAACCCCCAGTCCCGCGGTCGTATTGCGCGCTGGATGCTTGAGGAAGTGGGCGCGCCCTATCGCACAGAGGTTCTCGAATATGGCGGTAGCATGAAAGCGCCCGCCTACCTGAAGATCAACCCGATGGGCAAAGTGCCGGCCATCGTGCACCGCGACCAGGTGGTGACGGAGAGCGCCGCCATCTGTGCCTATCTGGCGGAAGCCTTCCCGCAGGCGGGACTGGCCCCGCTGCCCGAAGAGCGCGCCAGTTACTACCGCTGGCTGTTCTTTGCCGCCGGACCGCTGGAGGCGGCGATTATCGACTTCAAGACATTCAGTGTGGAACCGGATGCGCAGCAGCAGATGACGGTGGGCTACGGCAGCTACGCGGCCGCGCTCGACAGTCTTTCCAGCTGGCTCAAGGGCCACACCTATGTAACGGGCGAGCGCTTTACCGCCGCCGACGTCTATGTGGGAGCTATGATCGTCTGGGGGATGGAATTCGGTACGATCGAAAAGCGGATCGAATTCATCGACTACGCGCAGCGGGCCACAGCGCGCGATGCCTATCACCGCGCCACGGAAAAAGATGATGCACTTGAGGCAACAGCCTGACGAAAAGACCCACCCCGACAGCTGTCACTGTGGCATGCGCTCATTAGGGAAGGGGGCATGAAGGAGATAGGCGGCGACTATGTCGCCGCCTATTTGTCGATGTGAGGAAGCGTTGACTACCGGCGAGCCTTAACGCAAACATACACCGAATTGGTCGATTCCCCACTCAGGAAAGGGTTATAGAAAGAGACTACATGTGAATCCACAGTCTCGAACACCGTTCGCAGCAATGCCTCAAAGTTCTCCTCCGGCAGGTTCTGCGACCACATGGCAAATACGCCCCCGGACTTCAGCTGCTCAGCCATCAGCGCTAGGTTTTCGGTGGTATAGAAGCCGGCATTGGCGGCATTCAGGTATTCGGTGGGGGAGTGGTCGATATCCAGCAGGATGGCATCGAACTTCTTCCCCGGGGTTGCTGGGTCAAAGCCCGCCTCCGGGGCCGTGGCCAGGTCGAAGAAGCTGCCGTGCACATAGCGATTGCGTGCGTCGGCGTTGAGGATCTTGCCCAGGGGCACCAGTTCATTCTTATGCCAGCCGATGACCGTATCCAGCGCCTCCACCACCAGCAGCTCATCAATGCGCTCGTCCTTCAGTGCCGCCACGGCGGTATAGCCCAGGCCCAGCCCACCGACGACCACATCGAGCCTGTCGCCCTGCACGGCGGCCAGGCCTAGTGTAGACAGGGCCTCTTCTGCCTCCACAAACATACTCGACATCAGGAACTCGTCGCCCAGCTTCACCTCGTAGATATCCCTGTCCCCCAGTGCGGGAATGCGTCGCCTGCGCAGGGAGATTTCACCCAGGGGGGAGGGCTGGCTGTCGATTTCTTCAAAAAGGAGGGACATGGGGTGTTCCTAGGATATTTGCTGGGTTACGGCCGGCGGTTGAGCCAGATTATTCCATATTGAGCCGAGGCAGGTAACTGCCACCATCAGTGCCTGGCCTACATCTCCCGCAGCACATCCGTTGAGCGCCTGAGGATGTCGAAGCCGGGCGCCTTAGCCACTGCTCAGCAGGGTAATAGCGTTGGGGTAACTGACCATTGGAGAGTTAGAGTCGCGTAACCTTCAGGCGAGCTGCGATAAAGCTCCGCTTTATCGCTAAAAGTTGCGTTCTGCTACTCAGCCTGATGGGTAAAAAGTGGAAAAATAAAACAGTGCACAGCCCATCTGGCATCGCGAGTATTACCCGATAGACGATTAACTCCCGCCTGCACTGGTTAGATGATCAGCCCCTTCTCCTTCTTTTCTGGTCGGGTTGCACACTGGGTTAGTGCCTACTCTTCACACCTGTGGTACCAAAAATGGTGCCACATATCTAGGTCATCCGGATTCTTATCAAAGACCACATCTCCATCATGAGTGGCGAATTTCAAAATGGAGACATGCCAGTCTGTTTCAGGAATGTAGTACATTTTTATTAGGTTTAGAGAGTTTTCTGTCCACTCCCTGTAAGTATCGCCCTTTACCTCAAAACGCAATACTTCGTCACCGAGTTTATTAGAATTATATTTCGCTTGATGGGACTCGAAATCATAAGAAAAATATTCCGTATCACATTTTTTGGGCTGCCAGGCCCACACACCCTCCAGGTATTTTTCGGCGTTAGCTTCTATTACAGGAACAGCTCTATAGAACTTCATCTTATCGTCGGTGCCATAGGAATAAATAAAAGTGTTGTCTTCAGCCGAGTCCACTTGCCTTAAAAAAGCACTGATTCGATCGGACCTGTCGGGATGCTGCTTTTCGCCAGGAAATATGCTTTTGTTGATTTTCTCACTTAGCCGTATCTCTTCTGTCCTGAGGTCGACAATGATTAACGGTTTAAAAGAGCCATCGGCCTTGAAGTTGTAGTAGCTGAACCAGATTCCTTCAAGTGCCAGTGCAATGCTGGGTAGTGCAAAAAGTAAGCTAGAGACGAAGTATTTCATTTTGTGGCCATGAGGTAACGTCATTCATAGTGAAAGCCTGGCGAGCTATACCCGGATATAATTTACGGTTTATAGCGTTGCTGTAGCGTTTTCAGGGCTCAGCGCCAGACTTTCGCCTGCCTCAATTTTTCTGCAAGGCGATCGGCGATATCGAAACGGGGCGCCTTCGCTGCGTTGGTCAGCAGGATGATGGCGTTGCCCTCTCTGGGATAGCTGAGCAGCAGGGACTTGTAACCACGTATACTGCCAGGGTGGCGAGCGATAAAGCGGCCATCCACCTCGTAGACCTGCCATCCCAGGCCGATGTGAATATCTCCCCATGTGGTCTTCACGCGCGGTTCCAGCATTTGTGAATAGCTGGCTCTGCTGAGCAGCCTGTTATCCTGGTTCAGGGTGGCCACCAGCCAGCGCCCCAGATCTCCGGCAGTGGAAACCACTCCTTCACTGGGGTAAAAGCTGGTATCGAAAGGCCGCCGCTGGGCTTCGGTCAGCACCTTGCCTTGATATGTTGGCGATACCTCGGGAGCGGTACCCTGTTGGCCGTCATAGTAGCCGCTGTGCCGCATGTTCACGGGCGTGAGTATGTGCTGCTGGATGTAATCAGGGAAAGCCTTGCTGCTAGCCCTGCTGATAATGGCTCCCAGGAGGTTAAAGCCGGTATCGCTGTATTCGAAGCCGTGCTCGGTACCAGTGATCTCCATCGCGGTATTGACCAGCGCGAAATAGGCTTGTTCCGTTCTCTGTTCTTCAGTGCCAACTGGCCGAACCAGGTCGCTCAGGCCCGAGCTGTGGGTGAGCAGTTGCCGGATGGTGATGGGGGATTGTTCGAAACCGGGCAGGTAATCCGCAATCGGGTCATCCAGGTCTAGCTTGCCAGCCTCAGCCAGCTGCATAATAGCCTGGGCTGCAAACAGCTTGGAGATGGAAGCGATACGGAACCTGGTATCCCCCGTGACTGGCACCTCTTGCTCCTGGTCCTCGTAGCCGGCCCCGCCCGTATAGACCAGCTCTCCAGACGCGATAACGGCGACGGAGAGTGCCGGAATCTCAAAGTCCCTGGCGATGGCATCAAGCTCGCGATCAAGGCCGGCGCCAGGCCCACCGTGACTGGCTGTTTCCATTGCCAAAGCTGGTGAACATAGCAGGGAGATCAGCAGCACTATCTTTCCCGTCAATCGCATGGTCTTACTTTTATCTCTTCTTCTTGTGTGGGCTTTCCGGGAATAGCTGGCAGAGAGGTTCAGAGCGCGTAGCGGCCTATATAGTGCGCGATGTCCTTGATGCGGGCCTTGCCGCTGAACTCAAACCTCACCCTGCCAACCTCGGAGAAATAGAGTTCCAGTTCGCTGTCGATATCGAGTGTACCCGAGGTCTCGATAGAGAAGGCGACGATATTCTTGTAAGGCAGGGAAGTGAAAGACCTCTTGCTGCCAGTGATGCCCTGGATATTGACCGCGATAATGCGCTTGCTGGTGAATACCACCCCGTCGCGCATGGACTTGAAAGCATCCAGCACTTCCTCGCCATCCATCAAAAGCTCGGATACTTTTTCAGCGTAGGAATGCTTCTGCTTGAGCTTGAAGATGGTCTTGTTTTCGAAATCGATCATGATGCCTTCCCCCTTGTACATATGCTGACTGGCCTGGGGCCAGAATCTGGATAATTACATGGAATTGCGCAAATAGAAATGACCTGGGTCGCGGATATAAAAGCCTGAAAATTAGGCTGCGCCTGTGCGCCTGTGCGCCTGTGCGCCTGTGCGCCTGATAGAGACTCCGTTTCCCCTTGGCGCACTCACCGACTACCGCCTGTCGCGCGCAAAGTCTGCCGATCTCCGCCGCCACTTGGGGCTGGAAAGATGAAATACGCGCCGCCTACCAGTGCATGCTGGAACCGGCACAGCAGGGCCCGGAACAGCGCTTCCGCGCACGGTGCCAGGCCGAACTGAAGGCCGGCTGAACCAGTCCGGAAAAAGCCAAAAAAAATTTCAGCCCATTGTCGAATACCAGCACTTCCGTTCGACTAACTATCAAGACGCATGAATTCAGCAGGGCAACCCGCAGTGCATCACAGTGGTCTGCTGCCCATTTGGGCACTATGGAGTTATTAATGAAAAGGCAAATAGATTGTTGACCCGCCTGCGCGATCATACACGCGACTGAGACAACCAACGGAACAAAGAACAGGGGAAACACCATGACTGGCACCGTAAATTTACATCGTATCCTGCGCGCCCCGACAGAGCGCGTGTATCGCGCCTTCCTGAATCCCCAGGCAATGGCCAAATGGCTGCCGCCGGATGGCTTTTACGCCAATTTCGACTACCTGGAGCCGGAGGTGGGCGGCACCTTCAGGGCCTCGTTTATCAACTTCAGCAATGGCCAGAGCCACTCTTTCGGCGGCGAATACCTGGAGTTGGTGGAGAACGAACGGATCCGCTACACCGACACCTTCGACAACCCGCATCTCCCCGGCACCATGCAGGTGACGGTGACCCTGAAGCCCGTGTCCTGTGGTACCGAGCTTAAGATCGTCGCGGAGGGCCTTCCCGCAATGATCCCGGTGGAAATGTGCTACCTGGGCTGGCAGGAGTCACTGCTGGCACTGGCCCGCCTGGTCGAACCGGAAATCAGTGAGTGATTTTTACCCGCTAAACATGCAATCGATACCACCAATGTAAGGAACGACAATGAAAAACTACCTCGCCATGTACCTCGGCACTCCCGGCTCAATGAAAGGATGGGAGCACCTGTCCGAAGAAGAGCGCCAGCAGCGCATCCAGGAAGGCATGGCCGCCTGGGGCGACTGGATGGAAACCCATAAGGACATCCTGGTGGAGTCCGGTGGACCGCTGGGCAAAACCAAGCGTATTGACTCCGCCGGCATCACCGACACCAGTAATAACATGACCGGCTATGTCATTATCAAGGCGGACAGCCACGACGCCGCGGCAAAGCTATTTGAGCACCACCCGCATTTCAGTATCTTTCCCGGTGACTGCGTGGAAGTGATGGAGTGTATGCCGATTCCGACCCCATAGAGCCTCCCGCTTTGGGGTCATGAGTTTAAAAGGGGCCACTGTTATTGCAGGAGTTCGAATGCGGTGGCCAGCCTGAAACCAGGCAAGGGGGTTATTCGCCCCGATACTGGCAAAGGGAAAAAACCTTCAATCCCTGTTGCCCGAGCTTTTCACTGCCCCCCAGGTCCGGCAAGTCAATAATCGCACAGGCCTCGACAACTTCCGCCCCCAGTCTGCTGATCAGGCTGCTGGCTGCCAGCAGGGTGCCGCCGGTGGCAATCAGGTCATCCACCAGGATAACCCGGTCCCCGGCCCGCAGGGCGTCGGCATGCAGTTCAACTTCGGCAGTGCCGTATTCCAGCTGGTAGCTTTCGGTAATGGTGTCAAAGGGCAGCTTGCCCTTCTTGCGCACAGGAACAAAGCCGGTTTTCAGTTCATAGGCGAGTGGGGCACCCAGGATAAAGCCCCTGGCATCCACACCGACCACCGCGCTGATATCGGCGTCAAAATAGCGCTGCACGAGGGTATCTATCACACAGCGGAAGGCCCGGGCATTTTCCAGCAGGGTAGTAATGTCCCGGAACTGCACACCGGGTTCGGGCCAGTCGGGGATGGTGCGTATATACGATTTTGGGTCAAAGCCCTGGCTCATTATTAACCTTCGATATGCAGAGAATGATCTTGGAAGGACTAACTGTACTGGCTTGGCGGGTAGGGTCAATATGGACGGGAATGTCCTGGCCCATTGCCTCGCCTGGCTTGCTGTTATTGAGCCGGTTCTTACGGGGGGAGTATTCAGGCGGGGATTGTGCCTTTTTCGCCAGGGAGGCAGGCCGTTGATTTGGCCAGGTTAATTCTTTCCCCGGTGTTGTTGTCAGCTTTTCCCCCAGGGATTGTCGCTGCTGAAGGTGGCCAGGTAGAGCTGCTCCACTTTAGTCCGTGCCCAGGGGGTCCTGCGCAGGAACTTGAGGCTGGACTTCACCGACGGGTTACTCTTGAAGCAATTGATATCGATGCGTTCGGCCAGCCCCTCCCAGCCATAGTGCTCTTCCAGCTCCTCGACGATAGTGGCGAGCTTGATGCCGTGGAGGGGGTTGTTGGGCTGGGATTGCTGCATAGGGATTTGGTGACGATCCTAGCTTATCGGGTGGTTTGCCGTCTTTCGGGTAGAGTGCTCAGTATAGACAGCCGGGCCCTTAACGCGAAATATAAAGTCAGTAATCGTGCGGGCTGCGAATCACCTGACGGGCCCGGGAGCGCAGGCCTTCCAGGTCGTCCGGGTCCATCCTGTCCAGGGTACTCAACATCATCGCCATCCGCTGGTTCCCCGCAAAGTGCTCCCGCTTCTCCGCCAGGAAATTCCAGTAGAGGCTGTTGAATGGGCAGGCATCCTCGCCGGTTTTTTCCTTTACGTTATAGCGGCAGCTCTTGCAGTAGTTGCTCATCTTATCGATATAGCTGCCACTGCTGACATAGGGCTTGGTGGCTACCAGGCCGCCATCAGCGAACTGGCTCATGCCGCGGGTATTGGTGATCTCCACCCACTCGATGGCATCGATATAGATGCCCAGGTACCAGGCGTCCACCTGGTCCGGGTGCACGCCCAGCAGCAGGGCGAAGTTGCCGGTGATCATCAGGCGCTGGATATGGTGGGCGTAGGCGTGGTCCAGGCTGTTTTTGATGGCGTGGTGCAGGCAGTTCATCTGCGTGTCGGCGGTCCAGTAAAATCCGGGCAGGTCCTTTTGATTGTCGATTCGGTTGCAGCGGGCATAGCCGGGCATCTCCTTCCAGTAGATACCGCGCATATACTCCCGCCAGCCGAGGATCTGCCGCACGAAGCCCTCCACCTCGTTCAGTGAGATACTGGACTTGTTGTCTTGCCAGTGTTCGATCACTCCCTGGATCACTTCCATCGGGTGCAGCAGCTTGCTGTTCATGGCGAAGCTCAGGCGACTGTGGAACAGGTAGACCTGGTCCGGATCCATGGCATCCTGGTAGTCACCGAAGTGGACCAGGAGGTGTTCGCAAAAGTAGCGCAGTACCTTGAGGCTGTCTGCGCGAGTGGTGGGCCAGCTGAAGTTCTGCGGGTCGATATTGCCGAAGGTTGTTACCCCGGCGGTCTCGATGCGCTTCAGGGTCTTGCGTACGTCCTTGCGGAAGCCCTTCTCGTGGGGGACCTGCGGCTGGCCCTTCCACTTCCTGCGGTTGCTCTGGTCGAAGTTCCATTTACCCCCTTCGGGTTTACCGCTTTCTGTCATCAGCACATCGTGCTTCTTGCGCATATGCCGGTAGAAACTCTCCATCAACAGGGACTTCCGGCCCTCGAAGAACTCCGCCAGCTCATTGCGCTTGGTAATGAAATGCTCGGTGTCGAAGGCCTCACACTCGATGCTCAGGTCGTCCGCAAGCTGCTTCAGTTGCTGGTCCAGCCGGTATTCATCCGGTAGCTGGTACTCAAACTTCTCGATTCCGCGCTCCTGCACCAGGGCGGCAATATTCTTGCCCAGGTCCTGGGTATTGTTCTTGCCGTCCAGCTTGTAGTGCACCACCTTCTTGCCCTGGTCCCGCAACCGGTTGGCGAAGGCCTCCATGGCCTCGAAGAAGGCCACCACTTTCTGGATATGGTGCTTGGTGTAGTCGGTCTCCTGGCGCATCTCGGCGATGAAATACAGGGTGTCGTCATCGTCGTTCCTGTACCAGCTGTGTTTGTGATTGAGCTGGTCACCCAGGATCAGTCGCAGTCTTTTCATGCTTGCCCTGTGTGGGGTTAGTCGTTGCCGGGTAGCCACAGCCGGCGATAGTCCCCGTCCGGGTCGTAGCGGTCTGCCTGGCTGTCGATATTGAAGTGGCGGTCGCGCGGGTCGTTGCCAACGCCGCTGTTGTACATCCAGTTGCCGTAATTGCTGTGCACGTCGTAGTCCAGCAGCAGGCTCTCGAAGTAGGCGGCGCCGATGCGCCAGTCCTGCTGGCGCTCGCGGGCAAAGTAGCTGGCCACATTCTGCCGGCCGCGGTTACTCATCCAGCCGGTGGTGGCGATTTCGCGCATATTGGCATTGACGAAGTCGTATCCGGTCTCGCCGTTGATCCAACGCTGTACCTCTTCCGGGTCGCGGTGCCAGTCGTACTGTTCCTGCAGGATGCCGCCCTGCTGGAAGATGCGGTCGCCGTGCTTCAGGCTCACGTAGCGGAAGAAGTCCCGCCACAGCAGTTCGAATACCAGCCAGTAGGTATCCTCGTTGGCAGTTACGTCCCGTTCGAACTGTTGGACCTGTTGGTATACCTGCCGCGCCGACAAACTGCCGTTGGCGAGCCAGGGGGACAGCTTGGAGCTGTACTCGGTGCCGATCATGCCGTTGCGGGTGTGCTTGTAGCGGGCCAGGTTCTCGGTGTCCCAGAAGTATTCCTGGATGCGCTGGCGGGCGGCCAGCTCGCCGCCATCGAAGGGAAATGCGCTGCGCGGGTCGGGGGTAAAGTCCTCGAGGCCCAGGTCAGCCAGGGTGGGCAGCGGGGCCCCGGCGGCTGCCTGGTTTTCCCGGGGCATCGGCGTCGGGCGGGGCAGGCAGTCGCGCACCTGCCAGTCCGCTTCGCAGGCCTTGCGGAACCCGGTAAACACGCGAGGAAGTTCTTCCGTAGCGAAGGGCACGTCGTCCGGGTGCAGCAAGAACTGGTCGAAGTATCGGTGTGGCGTGACCAGGGCCATACCCTCGGCTCGCATCACTGCGGTTTCCACCCGCCGGTCGTCCCGGGTCCACTCATGCTGCAGGTACAGGTCGGAGACACCGGCCTTGCGTACCAGTGCCGGGATCACGGCTTCCGGGTAATCGTCGCGCACCAGCAGGGTGATATTCAGGCTGGCCAGCTGTGCGCGCAGTTCGGCCAGGGTCTGCAGGAGGAAGCGCGCGCGGAATTTTTCCGTGCGCCGGAAGCCATACCGGTCGCGCTGGAACTGGCGCGGGTCCAGGCAGTAGACGGCCCGCACCTGCCGGCCCCGCCGCCGGGCGTCGTTACAGGCGGCGGTCAGTGCGGCGTTATCCGCGGTACGCAGGTCGTTGCGGAACCAGACCAGGTTCACTCGGGGTCGGCCTCCCTGCCGTCGCTGTCTTGCCTCGTTCGCTGTCCCCGCTGGCGTTGGCGGCGACAGCGCTCACTGCAGTATTTCACCTGTTCCCAGCAGTTGGCCCATTTCCTTCTCCAGCAGAACCGCAGCCCGCACACCGGGCAGGTCTTCTCCGGCAGGTGGGGTTTGCGGTGGGCCATGGCGATGTGCCCAGGCTCAGGCGATCACGCCCTGGCTGCGCAGCGCCTCGATCTCCTCACCATCGTAGCCCAGGTCACGCAGCAGCTCGCGGGTATGGCTGCCGAGCGGGGCGCCGGCTACATGCCGGCGGGGTTTGGCGCTGCCGAATGACAGTGGTGTATTGACCTGGTGCAGGGTCTCGCCGTTGGGGAGTTCCGCGTCGCACAGCATCTCGCGTTCCTGCATCAGGACGCTCTGGGATGCCTCGAGGAAACCCAGCACCGGCTCCACGCAGGCGTCACAGCCCTCAAACACCCGCATCCAGTGGTCCAGCGGGCGGCTGGCGATAACCTCGCTGATATCGCGTTTCAGGGCGTGCTGCTGGTCCGGCTGTAACACCCGCTCTATCCACTCCCCGTAGCCGATGCCGTGGAAGAACTGCTCGGCGAACTGGGGCTCGAGGCTGCCCACCGACAGGTAGCGGTCGTCGGCAGTGCGGTAGTAATCGTAGTAGCTGCCGCCATTGAGCAGCTCGCCACCCAGTTGTGGTTCACCGGCACCGGCAAGGGCATTGGCGGCGCTGATGGCATTCAGGGCGAAGGCGCAGTCGGTCATGCTGATATCCACATGGCTCCCCTTGCCGGTTTTCTCGCGCTGGTACACGGCGGCAAGGATGCCCATCACCGCGTGGTGCGAGCCGCCAGCGATATCCGCCAGCTGGGTACCGCTGAGCGTGGGGCCGCTGTCGGCGCGGCCCGAGTAGCTCGCCAGTCCCGACAGGGCCAGGTAGTTGATGTCGTGCCCGGCACGGCCCTTCATCGGGCCGGTCTGGCCGTAGCCGGTGACGGAGCAGTAAACCAGGTCCTTGCGCATCTTGCGCAGGGTACTGTAACCCAGGCCCAGTCGGTCCATCACGCCGGGGCGGAACTGTTCCAGCACCACGTCAAATTCGGTCAGCAGGCGCCTGATGATTTCACCGGCGCGCTCACTCTTCAGGTCCAGCGCCAGGGATTTCTTGTTGCGATTGATACTGGCATGGGCGGCAGAAACCTTTTCCGCTCCCGGGCCATTGCCCCCCACCATCGGAGGCAGTCCGCGCAGCATGTCGGGGCGGCTGGGTGACTCGATTCGCAGCACCTCGGCGCCCATGTCCGCCAGCAGCATGCTGGCGTAGGGGCCCGGCAGCAGGGTGGAGAAATCCAGGACTTTCAGGCCGTTCAGGGGGCCGTCAATTTTATGCATGGTTTTTCCCTTCGGGGGTTGCCCGGGCCGGTGTGTATTGATTCTCTGCGGAGAATTGGCTGTCGCTATTTCCAGCCTGGTCATTCGTGCGTCCGGTTCCGGTTTTCTTTCCGGGCAGGGCGAACACAAGGTTCGCCCCTACGGTGAATGGAAACCACCGGGATTTTCGGGTGGTATGTACGCCGTAGGGGCGGATCTTGTATCCGCCCGGTTCCGTCGTTCCTACCGGGCAGGGTGAACACAGGGTTGCCCCTACGGTGAGTGGAAACCACCGGGATTGCCCGGTGGTATGTGCGCCGCAGGGGCGGATCTTGTATCCGCCCGTTTTGCGTTTCCCGTCAGTTTTTCACCAGGTCGCGGCCGATAATCAGTTTCATGATTTCGTTGGTGCCGGCGTAGATGCGCTGCACGCGGGCGTCGGCCCAGGCGCGGGCGATGGGATATTCCCACATATAGCCGTAGCCGCCGTGCAATTGCACGCATTCGTCCAGCAGCTTGCACTGGAAATCCGTGGCCAGCAGCTTGGCCTTGGCGGCGGTGGGCACGTCGAGTTTTTTCTCGTAGTGCAGCTCCAGGCAGCGGTCGACGAACACGCGCAATGCAGTGAGTTCGCTGGACAGCTCCGCCAGCTTGAACTGGGTGTTCTGGAAGCTGGCAATGGGCCGGCCAAAGGCCTTGCGCTCGCGCACATAGTCAATGGTCCACTGCAGCCCCGCCTCGGCATTGGCGATGGCGCCGATGGCCACGCCCAGGCGCTCCTGCGGCAGCTCCTGCATCAGGTAGATGAAGCCCTGGCCCTCGCCGCCCAGCAGGTCCTCTGCCGGCACACGCACATCGTCGAAGAACAGCTCCGAGGTGTCCTGGGCCTTCATGCCGATTTTTTCCAGGTTGGTGCCTTTCTTGAAGCCGGGCAGGCTGGTGTCCACCAGCAGCAGGCTGACGCCACTGGCACCCTCGTCGGGATTGGTCTTGGCCACCACGATCACCAGGTCGGCATGCTGGCCGTTGGTGATAAAGGTCTTGGAGCCGTTCAGCACATAGTGGTCGCCGTCGCGGATGGCGGTGGTGCGCACATTCTGCAGGTCGGAGCCGGTGCCGGGTTCGGTCATGGCAATGGCGGTAACAATTTCACCGCTGATGCACTTGGGCAGGTATTTCTGTTTCTGTTCCTCGGAACCGTAATTGGCGATGTAGGGCACGGCGATATCCGAGTGCAGGCCCCAGCCGATGCCGGTGAGGCCCAGGCGCGAGATCTCTTCGTCGATAATGGCGTTGTAGCCGAAGTCCAGTTCCAGGCCGCCGTAGGCCTCGGGCACCTGCGGGCACAGGAAGCCCATTTCGCCGGCCTTGTTCCACAGGGCGCGGTCCACCTGGCCGTCTTTTTCCCATTGGGCATGGTGGGGCGCGGCCTCGTTTTCGAGGAATTTGCGCACGGTATCGCGGAACTGTTCGTGCTCGGTGTTGAAGACTGTTCTCGGGATCATTTTGTTTCTCCGCCTTTGTTAAGCGTGATCTGTCTCTTTGTGTAGGAGCGGCCGCTGGCCGCGATTAATCGTGCAACCTGCCTCCCCATCGCGGCCATGGGCCGCTCCTACAACAAGGGAATCCTGTCTGGTTTATTCGTCGGTGATGGGTTGGTTGGATTGCGCCATTTCCCGTAGCAGGGCCGGCGGGGCAAAGCGATCGCCGTACTTTTCCGCCAGCGTGTCGGCCCGCTGGCAGAATTCTGTCGGCCCATACTGGTTGATGTACTGCAGCGCCCCGCCGGTCCAGGGGGGGAAGCCGATACCGAAGATGGAACCGATATTGGCATCGCGCACACTGCGCAGTACCTGCTCCTCGTAGCAGCGCAGTGTCTCGATGGCCATGATAAACAGCAGCCGCTCTTTCACGTCTTCATAGGGCGGCTGTTCGCCCTGGGGGTATTCGCCGGCCAGGCCGGTCCACAGGTGTTTCCTGCCGTCCTCGGGATAGGTATAGAAGCCCTTGCCCGCGGCCTTGCCGGCACGGCCCAGTTCCAGCATATGGTCGATCACCTTGTCCGCCGGGTGCGAAGGTGGTGTCTTGCCCTCGCGCTCCAGGTCGGCAATGGTCTGCTGGCGGATCTTGCCCATCAGGGTGAGCGACACCTCGTCGCTCACCGCCAGGGGGCCCACCGGGAAACCGGAGAAGCTGGCGGCGTTCTCGATGGTGGCCGGGTTCACACCCTCGCCCAGCATGGCGATACCCTCGTTGGTAAAGCAGCCGAATACCCGCGAGGTGAAAAAGCCGCGGCTGTCGTTGACCACGATGGGGGTCTTGCCGATCTGCAGCACGAACGCAAAAGCGCGGGCCAGGGTCTCGTCGCCGGTCCGCTCGCCGCAGATGATTTCCACCAGTGGCATCTTGTCCGCCGGCGAGAAGAAATGCAGGCCGATAAAGTTCTTCGGCCGGGCGGAGGCTTCCGCCAGTCCGGTGATGGGTAAGGTGGAAGTGTTGGAGGCAAAGACCGCGCTGTCTGCCAGTACGGATTCCGCCTCGGCGGTGACACTGGCTTTCAGTTCCCGGTTTTCGAAAACCGCCTCGATCACCAGCTCGCAGCCGTCCAGGTCGGCTGCCTTTGCTGTGGGATGGATGCGGTCGAGGATGTCAGTCATGCGCTGCTCATCCATGCGGCCGCGCTCGACGCGCTTGCGCAGGGATTTTTCCGCGTAGCCCTTGCCCTTGTCGGCGGCCTCCTGCGAGACATCTTTCAGTACCACCTCGACGCCTTTCATCGCGCAGGCGTAGGCGATACCCGCTCCCATCATGCCGGCACCGAGGATGCCGACCTTTTTCACCGGTTCGGCCTTGATGTCGCGCGCCGCCGGCGGCAGGGATGCGCCGGCCTTGACCGCGTTGAGGCCGAACCAGAAGGTGCCAATCATGTTCTTGGCCACCTGGCCGCAGGTGAGCTCGACAAAATAGCGCGACTCGATGCGGGTGGCGGTGTCGAAATCCACCTGGGAGCCTTCGACCACCACCGACAGTATCGCCTCAGGCGCCGGGAAAACCCCCTTGGTTTTCTGTTCCAGCATCGCCGGTGCGACAACGAGCAGCTGCGCATTCTTCGGGTTTTTGGCGTCGCCGCCGGGCATACGGTAGCCGGGCTGGTCCCAGGGTTGCTGGACCGGCTCGTCGCGGTTGGCAAGGATAAAGTCGCGGGCGTGAGCCAGCAGCTGGTCGGGATTTTCGGCCAGCTGGTGCACCAGCCCGGCATCCAGCGCCTGTTGCGGTCCCACCTGCTTGCCTTCCATCAGGAATGGCAGGGCGGCCTGCATGCCGAGCAGGCGGGGCATGCGCACGCAGCCACCGCCGCCGGGCAGCAGGCCCAGGGTGACTTCCGGCAGGCCGATCTTCACCCTGCGGTCGTTGAGAGCAATACGGTGGTGACAGGCCAGGGCCAGTTCCCAGCCGCCGCCCAGCGCGGCGCCGTTGATGGCGGCCACGACCGGCTTGCCCTGGGTCTCCAGCCAGCGCAGGTCGGCCTTCAGCTGCTGGCAGCCATCGAAGAATTGCTGCGCCTCTTCCTGCCTGGCGGCGTAGAGGCCGTTCAGGTCGCCGCCCGCGAAGAAGGTGTTTTTTGCCGAGCGCAGGATGATGCCGGCGAAGTCCTCGTCATCCAGTTGCTGCACGGCTTCATGCAGCGAATCGGTGAAGTCCCCGTCCATCACGTTGGCGGATGCGTTGGGGTTATCCAGGACCAGGTGGACAATATTGTCGTTGTCTCTCTCGATGCGGATAGATTTCATTGTTCTTGTTCTCCCTTGTGTCCCAGGCTTAAACACGCTCGATGATGGTGGCCACACCCATACCGCCGCCCACGCACAGTGTGGTGAGGCCGTAGCGGAGCTGGCGCTGTTCCAGTTCGTCCAGCAGTGTGCCGATCAGCATCGCGCCGGTGGCACCCAACGGGTGACCCATGGCGATGGAGCCACCATTGACGTTGATTTTTCCCGGGTCGATATCCAGTTCGCGCTGGAAGCGCATCACCACTGCGGCGAAAGCCTCGTTCACCTCGAACAGGTCGATATCATCTGCTGATAACCCGGCTACCCGCAGGGCCTTGACCGTGGCCGGTGCCGGCCCGGTAAGCATGATGGTGGGATCGGTGCCCACCACGGCGGCGGACACGATGCGCGCGCGTGGCTTGAGCCCCAGGTTTTTACCCGCCTGCTCGCTGCCCACCAGTACGGCGGTGGCGCCGTCGACGATGCCGGAAGAATTACCCGCGGTGTGCACATGATTGATGGCTTCCACCTGTGGGTAGCGTGCCTTTGCCACCGTGTCGAAACCGAACTCGCCCATGCCGGCGAAGGAGGGTTTCAACTGGCCCAGGCCTTCCATGGAGGTGTCCGGGCGCACCAGCTGGTCGCGATCGAGGATAGTGAGGCCGTTCTGGTCCCGTACCGGGATCACGGATTTGCCGAAGGCGCCGCGTTCCCAGGCGGCAGCGGCTTTCTGCTGTGAGTGCAGCGCAAAGGCATCCACGTCCTCGCGGCTGAAGCCGCCCAGGGTGGCGATCAGGTCGGCGCCAATACCCTGCGGCGCGAAGCCGGTATCCAGTGCCGTGCGCGGATCCGCCGCCCAGGCACCGCCGTCGCTGCCCATGGGCACCCGCGACATGGATTCCACCCCGCCTGCCACCACCAGCTCTTCCCAGCCGGAGCGCACCTTGGCCCCGGCCAGGTTGACGGCCTCGGCGCCGGAGGCGCAGAAGCGGTTCAGGGTCACGCCGCCAATATTCCAGTCCCAGCCGGCGGCCAGGGCGGCGGTCTTGGCGATATCCGCGCCCTGGTCGCCGACGGGGGTGACGCAGCCCATGACCACATCGTCCACGGCGGCGGTGTCCAGGTCGGTGCGTTGCTGCAGTTCCCGCAACAGGTCGGAAAGCAGGGTGACCGGCTTCACTTCGTAGAGTGCGCCGCCGGGCTTGCCCTTGCCGCGGGGGGTGCGGATGGCGTCGTAGATAAAAGCTTCGTTCATCGTTTCGCTGGGCATAGTGGGTGCCTCTTTATTATTGGACTGCCTCTTACATTAGCCCCATCCCGGTGGCGCGCAATGATAAAAAGCGTCAGGGGGCGTGACTGCCGCGACACCAGCGCCGGATTCTTCACCGCAGTCGGAATCGGCGGGCCGGGACCATGGGCGCACCTGGCGCTCCAGGCATTTTGTTATTCAAAATCGAACTAATGTAGAACGTTAGCTGCTTTACACTCATGGGAGACGTTAAGTTGTTTTTGACGACGAGGTTCTGCTATGGCTGACAACCTGCTGGATATGGCCGTGCGCCAGCTGGGCACTTCCGGGATCGATGCGCTCAGGGGGGCCCTGGGGCTACCGGAGGACCAGGGGGAGGCGGCGGTCAACACCGGAGTCTCGTCCGTGCTGGCGGGCATGCTGAACAAGGGTGAAAGCAAGACCGGTCTGACCAGCATGTTCAACCGGGTGACAGAAAGTACCGGGCTGGACCTGTCGGCCTTGCCGGATATCCTCCGTGACTCGTCGCAGATGGGCAGCCTGCTGGAGACCGGCGGTAACATGGCGGATTCCATCTTCGGCTCCAAGGCCGGGGATGTGGGTGGTGTACTCGGCAGCTCGCTGGGTGTCGGCGGCGACAAGGGCAGCAGCCTGCTGAAAATCGCCGCACCGATCGTGATGTCACTGATGGGCAAGCTGGTGAAGGGCAAGGGCCTGGATGTGGGTGGCCTGGCCGGGCTGCTGTTTGCGCAGAAATCCCATATCAAGGGCCACCTGCCGGATGGCCTGCTGAAAACCATCGGCGTGCACGATTTCGAGGACCTGGGCCAGCACCTGGAGAGCCACGGCCACGCCGAGCCCCAGACCTCACGCCCGCACCACAAGAAGGTCGAGAAAAAACGCGGTGGCTTCGCCAAGTGGTTCTGGCCGTTGCTGATCGCGCTGGCGGTGCTTTACACACTGAACATGTGCTCGAAGAAAGAGCAGATGGAGGAGTCCCCGGGCGAGGGCGTGCTGGATGAGGAGATCATCACTGAAGAGCCGGATACCTCCGGGCAACCGGAGGACCAGCCGGATACCACTCCGCCCGGAGCCGCTCCGCAGCAGGATGGTGACCAGGCTGGCACCATGGGAGCCGCTGCCGACGAGGACCTGGGTAGCAGCATGGAGCAGTACCTGGGCAATACCTCCCGCGACCCGAACCGGGAATTCCGCCTCAGGATCGAGTTCCAGCAGGACAGCGCCGAGGTCACCAGTGCCTCGGCACCGGATGTGCAGGCTCTGGCTACCATCCTCACCAAAAACCCGGAACTGACCATCGCCATCGAGGGGCATACTTCCAGCGACGGCGATGAGAACCGCAACAAGGCGCTTTCGCAGCAGCGCGCCGATGCGGTGAAGCAGATGCTGGTGGAAAAGGGAATCGATGAGAGCCGTATTACCAGTATGGGCATGGGCTCCGCCAAGCCCCTGGCCGACAACGCCACCGAGGCGGGCAAGCAGCAGAACCGGCGTATCAGTGTACGGGTGGTGAAATTCGAGTAAGAATTCTTCCGTGTGCCTTATCAACACTGGCGCAAAGGTAAATCCCCGCTGCGGCGGGGATTTTTGCGTTTTGTTTTTGCAGGCAGAAAGTCACGGCTAGCCCTGTGAATCGTCGGCTCCCTTCAGGTCGTCCAGAGACAGGTTCACCGGTATCTCGGTTTCAATCCACTCGGTGACTGTTTTCAATTCCACATGGTCGGGCTCTCCCCAGAAGTAGAGCGAATATGAGTCGTCGCCCCAGGAATCGCTGCCGGGTAAGTAGGCGATACGGCGCCCCTCGCTATCGAAGGCGTTGGCGGATCGCGGGCTGAATACAGGGTTATAGCGCGGGAAATCGCCGTCGTTCGGGTAGCTCAATTGTGCGCCGTCCAGGGTCGCTCCCCGGATGCTCTCGCCCTGGTTGACGCGTAGCGTCCCGACCCTGGCCGGGTAGCTGAGCTTGATGGTGCCGGCAATGCGGTCGGGTGTCAGGTAGCCAGCGTTGGAGCCGTTGCCCTCCTGAAAGGTAACCTCGTAGTTGGTAGCACCTGAGCGGTTCTGCGAGGGTGTAAATTCAACCGCCTGCTCATCCCTGAAAACCTGGAGATCGCTGTAATCGACGCGGGCAAATACGCTGTTGCCAAGGTCTGGCAGGGTAAATTGCAGCGAGGTGCGTGGCTTGTTGTCCCAGCCAGTCTCCCTCACCAGTTCGGCCTCGATACTTTCCAGTACGCTGGCGTCGACCTGGGACAGCTCCCGTTCGGCGCCCGGCGCCGCATAGCGGGTCTGCTCTATCGGGGTTTGCAGCTCGCCGAAACTGACCTGTGGCTTCCGCGTCGCGGTGAACTCTACCTCCAGTTGCTCCATTTCCAGGGGGAAATAAATATCGACACTGGCTGGCGTGCCGGTTACGGAATAGCTGGTTTTGGTAACGCGCATGGGGCGCGAAAACTCGTCCTTCTTGACCGCTTCAGTGGGCGAGACGGAGGAGGCACGTGGTTTGCGTAGTGGCTGGCCCCCTGCATTGCGGATGTACACCATGGGCTCGACATCGGGCTGGTCGTGCGGCCGGTACAGGCTGAGGCCAACCCTGCCGTTTTCCATCTCGGTCACGCTTGCGGCGACATCGCCCTGCACCTGTAGCTGGTTCAGCTGGTTGGCATTCAGGGAAATATGCTCGACCCGCGCGGGCAGCATTAACTCCAGTTGCCCGGTTGCAGTGGCGACGCTGGCGTCCGCTGAGCTCTTTGGCAGCTTATCCTGCCATAGTCCCCGGAATGTACCTTTGCCGCTCCTGAACTTCTCCCGTTCCTGCTTCTCCTCCTCCGTGAAGCTTCCCAGCACCGGGTTGCCGTCTGGATCCCGTGCATCCAGCCAGGTCACTTCAACTTCCGTACCTGGGGTTAGGGGGACGTAGTGGAAGTCACCCTCGACCATTGCCCTGTCAGAGAAGTCGCCGGTGATGAAAAAGGACCGGGCCAGCTGCTCGCGGAGAGATTCCCGATCGATCCTGGTCTGGGGTGGTGGCGGGCTGTGGGTGTCGATTTCATCGGCGACAGGTTCGGTAGTAGCGGCGCCTGTGGTTGCCACAGCCTGTCCCCGCGGGGCGTCCATATCCAGTAGGCCGTCGATACCGATGGCGGTCAGCTGCCAGCGCCACTGGCGCATTTCCATGTACAGCGACAGGTCACCGGCTGAAATGCGGAAGCGATCCGGGCGGTCAAAAAAAGCATGCCAGTCGAGTTCGGCCTCAGTGTTCCCACGACCCTCTTCCGGGGCAGCAGCTGTTGCATCAGCGCGAGCCGGTGCGGGCTGCAATTTCCCGGACTGGATCAGCTCGGCCAGTTTATCCGGCTGTACCAGCTCATCGATCACTGAGTCCAGCGCCGGACGGATCATCGGCGCGAAGGCCGCGACCATGGGATCCTTCTCCGCCTGTACGGTAAAGGCAGTGTCCACCTGCTGGCGCAGGGAAGACTGCACACTGGGAAAATCGATATAGCGCTGCATTTGTGCGGGGGAGCCGGATGAGACCGACTGCATGATGCGCCAGGCGCTGTAGTAGGGGGAGGCCAGGTAAATAACGAGATTGATCCCGATAACCGCTGCAGCAGCTATCGCCATATTGTTTTTCATTTGGCACTTCCTGTGACTTATTGTTTTTTGTTGGAGAGGTGGTGTGGAATTTTATACTGAGTCGATTATGGCGCCTCCCGGAGCGACCTGTAAAGGCAGCGCCCAGGAGGCACCCGGTAGGGGAGGCGGGCAGGGGGAACAGCAATCGATGGGAGTGCAGCGGGCGACAGCGCAAACGCATGTCGCAGGAAATCAGCTGCGGAACTTGTCCCGGTAGGCACCCGGTGCCAGGCCGGTCCATTTCTTGAACGCGCGGTTAAAGGCGCTGGGTTCGGAGAAGCCCAGCCGCTCGGCGATTTCCGCCACCGCGGTTTCCTGCTGTTTCAGCTGGTAGACCGCCATATCCCGGCGCACGGAATCCTTGATGTCCTGCCAGCTGTTGCCCTCTTCTTTCAGGCGCCGGCGCAGGGTCTGCGGCGAGATATACAGGCGTGCGGCGACGTCATCCAGGGACAGGTTCTCGATCGCATTCTGTGCCTGCAGCATGCGCCGGATCCGGCCGGTGAAACTGTTGTCGGATTTGTACTGGGCCAGCAGGCACTCGGGCGCGCGGGAAAGGAATTCACTCAGTTGCTGCGGGTCGCGCACCAGGGGCATCTGCAGGAAGCGGGTATTGAAGACCAGGCAGGTCTCGCGTTGGTTGAAGTAGTGCCGGCACGGGAACATATCGCTGTAGTCCTCGTTGTAATCCGGCGGCGGGAAGGCGAGGTTGACCCGCTCCAGCAGGATGGTGCGGTCGATCAGCCAGCTGAAGAAGCGCAGCCAGATCAGTGCCAGTGACTCCACGAAAATCTGGTTGGGCAGCTGCCGGTCGTTGCCGTGGTGGAAGATCAGGCGCGCTTCCTCGCCGTCTTCCACCAGCCGGATATGCATGTCGTCGCTCACCATGGCGACGAAACGGGCCGAGCGCAGGAGGGCGCGGCGCAGGTTGGGACAGTGAATGCAGGCGTGCCCCATCATGGCAAAGGTGCCCGGTATCCAGGGGCGGGCCAGGAAGCCGCCGGATTCATCGCTCAGCAGGTCCCATTCGCGGCGCAGCAGGCCGGCCACCTGGTCGCGCCCCAGCCGCGCATCGGGTTCATCCAGCAATTGCGGCGCAATGCCGCAGTCCAGCAGCAGCCGGTCGCAGTCCAGCCCGGCAGCACGGGCGCCCGCCAGCTGTGCGCGAATGGCGGCGGCGGGGATACCGGGATCCTCTCCGGGGAGCTTGGGGGTCTCGCTGTCCACTCTGTCAGCCCTCGGCGTTATTGATTTGTCAGCGTGCATCGCAGGTGTGGAGCAGGGATTATGCGCAAACGGCAGCGGAAAGTCAGGTTTGCACTGAAAATGGGCAGGAAACGGGGGCTGGTTCAGTAGGCTGCGTTGGGCTGATTGCAGCGTTCAACGCCGCGTTAAAGCCAGGTAAACAGGGCGGCCCCTGCCCGGGGAGTGGTCCCACGATGCTGCAACGGTCACGCCGACAGGGCGGCGCCACGGTCGGCGCCCAGGCGACTCCAGGCCCTCTCATGGAGGTAGTAGGCCACGGTGTTAACGGCAGGTTCCACCAGGGCCAGCGCACTGCCGACCCAGAGGCTGCCGGTCACCAGGAACCCCACCGAGAAAGCCACTGACATATGCACTGCTGCAAAGCTGAGCGTCTTTTTCATAGCGATCACCGCACCAAGTGAGTTTGATTTCCATTATTGCGGCAGGTGTGTGATTGTAGAAATTGAATAACGCTCTTGGATTGATTGCCTGAAGCTATGCACGAGGGTGCATTCCGGGGTGCACGGGTGTGTCACCGGTCGGTGGTACCGCCGGTATCGCGGCACTGGACCGGCAGCTGTGGTACAAACAGGGGCTGGACAGTCACGGAAACACACCATGCCCAATGACCCGGAGCTGCAGCTCAACCCCACCATCTGCCGCCGGATGCTGATTGCCTACCTGATCGAGTCGCTGGAGAAGCCCAATAACCCCGCGCTGGAGGCGGCAACCGGCTGGCCGCGGCGCACGGTGCAGGACATTATCGCCAAGGGATTGCCCGGCCACGGTACCCGGGTGGAGTTTGTTCAGGAGGGGGTGCGCAACAACGACGGGCACTACCTGCTGCACGACTGGGGGTCGTTTGACCGGGAATGGGTCCGGCGGCACCTGGCGCAGATCTGCGCGACGCTGGGGGTGTCGCTGGACTGACGGGCGCGGCCCCAGGTGGGGCGCGCCGCAGGGGTTACTCGCTGTCGGCGTGCTTCTGCAGCATGCCGTTGATGCGCTCGACCAGCTTGGGATCGTCCTTCAGGCTGGCGGCGATCTGCTGGTATTCCTCTTTGGTCAATCCCGCCTGCTGGATCGCGGCAACCATCTTGCCCTGCGCTTCCTTGTTCAGCGCTTCCGCCTGCTCGATATTCTCAGCGGCCTTCAGCTTGGGGGCATATTCCCGGCTGAGTATCACGATGGAGCGATAGGCGTTGGCGAAGCTCTCCAGCTTGGGCTCGGAGTAGGAGGCCGCCCGGGCCGAGGCAGCACCGGCTTCCCCGTTTTGAGCATGGGCGGCCGACAGTGCGAGAACGAGGGACAGCGCGGCGATACAGATGGCGGGAATTTTCATTGAACACCTCTAGTGGGTCTGAGAGGGACGCTTTTGCTTGGTGTCACGCGCCCAGCGTCGCAATGGGGCTACAGGCGTTGTTCTCTCGCTGCGGCAAAAGAAAGACTGGAGCTGTTCGTCCAGCTTAGTCGCTGTCACCACGCTCTTGTCTGATTTGCCGCCATCCGCGTGGTTTTTTTACCGCCGGCGCGGATGGATACAGCGCCTGTGGGGAGCTGTGACAGCCCCCGCCCCTAGAAGATCCCCAGGAATTTCTTGCGCCGTTGCAGCGAACTCTCGCAGCTGTTGAGCTGGCGCTGGTAAGTCCGCGCCTGGGCCGAGACTTTCTTTGCCACGTTCTTGAGCCACGGCTTGCGGTTGAAGCTGCGCCGGTTAAAGCCGCCGTGACCCTCGTGGTAGGCGAGGTACAGGTGGTAGGCATCGTCCGGGCGGATACGGCACTGCGCCTGGCTGGTGTTGTTGTACCAGCCGACAAAATCCACCGCATCGGCGAAATCGTCGCGGTCGGCGCCATAGTTGAAGGTGGTGCGCTGGTAGCTCCGCCAGGTGGTGCCCAGGGCCTGGGAGTAGCCATAGGCGTCAGAAGGGCGCGGCCCCGGGAAGATCCACAGGATTTTGGTCCGCGGCGGGCGGGCATCGTGCACGAAGCGGGATTCCTGGTGCAGGAAGGCCATCATGGTGGCCACCGGCGAGCCCCATTTTTCCTCGGCGTCCTTGGCGTCTGCGTACCAGTCATCCTTCTCCCGGAAAATACTGCAGATGTCTTCGGTGTTGCTGGGCGGGGTGGTGGCGCAGCCGGCCGCCAGCAATGGCAGGAACAGCAGGCCCAGGCACCGCTGGAGGCGGCGCGATACTTTCTTGTTATTCGGCATGGCGATCGATTTCATTCTCACAATTATCCGGCGGTGTACGTCTTCACGCCCGCGGCTGTGCCCAACAGCAGGATGTCAGCGGGACGCATGGCGAAGATACCATTGGTCACCACCCCGGTGATGTTGTTGATCGCCTGTTCCAGCGCCACTGGCTGGGCGATCTCCAGATTGTGCACATCGAGGATCACGTTGCCGTTGTCGGTGGTCACACCCTGGCGGTAGACGGGGTCGCCGCCCAGCTTGACCAGCTCGCGGGCGACGAGGGAGCGGGCCATGGGGATGACTTCCACCGGCAGGGGGAAGTTGCCCAGCATCGGTACCCACTTGCTCTCGTCGGCAATACAGACGAACTCCTCGGCACAGGCGGCGACGATCTTCTCCCGCGTGAGGGCGGCACCGCCGCCCTTGACCAGCTGCAGGGCGGCGTTGGCCTCGTCGGCACCGTCCACGTACACCTGCATCCCATCTACCGCGTTCAGGTCGTATACCGGGATACCGTGGCTCTTCAGGCGCTCGGCAGAGGCCTCCGAGCTGGCCACGGCGCCGTCGAACCGCCCCTTGATTTCCGCCAGGTAGTCGATAAAGAAGTTGGCCGTGGAGCCGGTGCCCACACCGACGATCGAGTCCGCCTCCAGCTTCGGGGCAATATGCTCGACGGCAGCGCGGGCGGTGGCCTGTTTGAGTTCATCCTGGTTCATGGTGACGGGTGGGTCCTTTGCAATGATTTTTACTGTTGTGGCTTTTTGGGGCTAAAAATTCGCGCCGAATTGTCATTATGGTGGCAAAAATGCCGTGTGGCGTTTAGACTGGCCAGCCTGTGATGCGTTTCCCGTATCGGTCACCGGGATGCCGGCGGCCACTGGCGCGATTCGGGAGGCGCGATGTCCATGTAGTCGATTTCGATGTACTGGATGTACAAGTATCAAACGCCACGGCCGCCCGATTTCACCATGCCCCATTCCTATATCAAGCGCATTTTAGACGCGCGGATTTACGATGTCGCCACCGAGACGCCACTCGAGGGAATGCGGCAGCTGTCGCACCGCTTCAATAACCGCATCCTGCTCAAGCGGGAGGACCTGCAGCCGGTCTTTTCCTTCAAGATCCGCGGTGCCTACAACAAGCTGTTGCAGCTTCCCGCGGAGCAGCGCGCCCGCGGCGTGATCGCCGCCTCGGCGGGCAATCACGCCCAGGGCCTGGCGATGGGCGCGGCCCAGTTGGGGGTGCGCGCCACCATCGTAATGCCCACCACCACCCCGCAGATCAAGGTGAATGCAGTGCGTATGCGCGGCGCCGAGGTGGTGCTGCACGGCGATACCTTTGACGAGGCCAAGACCCGCGCCCAGCAGCTGGTGGAGGAGCGCGGCCTGGTGTTCGTGCACCCCTATGACGACCCCGATGTGATTGCCGGCCAGGGTACGGTGGCGATGGAGTTGCTGCGCCAGCACTCCGGCAACCTGGATGCGGTGTTCATCCCGGTGGGTGGCGGTGGCCTGGCGGCGGGCATGGCCGCCTATATCAAGTACGTGCGGCCGGAGATCAAGGTCTATGCGGTCGAGCCCGAGGAGGCCGCCTGCCTGCAGGCGGCGCTGGCTGCCGGGGAGCGGGTATGCCTGCCGCAGGTGGGGTTGTTTGCCGACGGCGTGGCGGTGGCGCAGATCGGCGAGGAGACTTTCCGCGTGCTGCGCGAGACCGTGGACGGCGTCATTACCGTGTCCACTGATGAGGTCTGCGCGGCGATCAAGGACATCTTCGAGGATACCCGGTCGATCGCCGAGCCCGCCGGCGCCGTGGGGCTGGCCGGCCTGAAGAAGTACATCGAGCAGAGTGGCAGCCGCAACGCCACCCTGGCCACCGTATGCAGCGGCGCCAATACCAATTTCGACCGGCTGCGCTACATCAGTGAACGCACCGAAATTGGCGAAAAGCGCGAGGCGGTGCTGGCGGTGACCATTCCCGAGCGGCCCGGCAGCTACCTGCAGTTCTGCCGCGACCTGGGCGACCGTGCCATCACCGAGTTCAATTACCGCTATGCCAACAGTGGCGAGGCACATATCTTCGTCGGCCTGCAGGTGGCGGCGGATGCCGACCGGCACCAGCTGGTGGACGCCCTGCAGGGCGGTGGCTACCAGGTCACCGACCTGACCGACAACGAGATGGCCAAACTGCATATCCGCCACCTGGTGGGTGGCCGCGCCCAGGGCCTACAGGACGAGGTGGTCTATCGCTTTGAGTTTCCCGAGCGCCCCGGAGCGCTGCGGAAGTTCCTGGAACAGCTGGCCGGGCGCTGGAATATCACCCTGTTTCACTACCGCAACCACGGTGCGGCCTATGGCCGGGTGCTTGTGGGTATGGAAGTGGTGCCCGCCGAGCGGGAGCAGCTGCTGGAACTGCTCAACCAGCTGCAGTTCCCCTACTGGGATGAGACCGGCAACCCGGCCTATCGCTTCTTCCTGTCAAGCTGAGCTCGGCCAGTTGGGAATATCGGGGCAGTTATGGGAGCCTGTTTTCAGGCGCGGGTAGGCCAGGAAAATGCTTTTGTCCAACGCGGCAGGCTAAAAATGAGACATTTATCTCAAAATTTGTACGGCGATCGGTTACTATTTGTTCGCTATTAAAGTATCTTCTCACCCGCGGAACTTTTGCGTTAAAGCGAATCTAACGCGGGGTGAAGTGCTCATAACAAAAATACAGTCGAACTTACAGGATGGTCCCCATGAAACCCGATGCACTGACAATCGCAGTGGTTGTCTTTGTTGCGGGCGTGCTGTTGAGCAGCACCGGCCTCACCGAGGTGTTTGCCTCGGATGAAGAGTCGGAGCCGCCGGCGGCATTGCAGCAAGGAGTGGTAACGCGCTGAGTGTGCCCCCATGCCCGCAGGCAAAACACAAAAAAGGCCGGACGCGAGAGCGTCCGGCCTTTTTTGTTGTGGGTGCCAGGGGGCGGGGTCAGCGGCAGCGATACAGCTGGTGGTCCGTGATCACTGCATCCAGCGGGATATCCCAGCTGTCAGTGGGTAGGTGGTCGACACACTGTAGCTGGTGGGCTGCGCCGATCATTGCCGGCCCGGTGCCGGGCAGCTGGCGCTTGAAAGCGAATGTCCGGTCATAAAAGCCGGCTCCCATGCCCAGCCGCGCGCCGCTCGGGTCAAAGGCCACCAGCGGCACCAGCACCAGGTCGAGGCGCATGGGAGAATGGCTGTCCCCCCGTACCGGTTCCGGGATGCCGTATCGGTTGCGGTAGGTCAGGGCCCTGCCCCGCCAGTGACAGAAGCGCAGGTGCGGATGGGGCTCTGCCGGTAGTCGCGGCAGGTAGAAGCGCTTGTCGGGAAAGCGGCGTGGCAGGCCCAGCAGGTCCAGCTCGCCGTCCATCGGCCAGTAGATGCCGATGTGCCTGGCCACCCGGAACTCGGGGGTGCGCCCCAGGCGTGTCAGTGCGGCGCGGGCGGCGAGTCGCTGGTGATGGGCGGACAGTGCGCGGCGGGCGGTGCGCATGGCGCGGCGCAGTTCCGCTTTGCTCTCGCTCATGGTAAGTCGCCACCGGGAAGGAAATTAAGAGCCCCAAAGTGCGGCTGATGACGTAGCCTTGAACCGTAAAGTTCAAGGTGGCGGTTCCCGGGATGTATCAGGCTTTCCGCTGCGAGGCGGACTTGCTCAACAACACCCTCTGGCAACCACCCGGGTCAGATTATCGGCTCGAGGACATAGTCAACTGGCCAACACTCCAGGGTATGTGAAGTATAACAATGGCCGGGGAAAAAGGCTAAGCGCGTAGTGCGCGCCGGATGTCTCCGGCGGCAAAAGTCAAGGCTGCTCAGGCGTCGTGGGAATCAATCTTGCTGAGGGCGGACTGGACCTTGTCCTGCAGGCGGTCAAGCATGTCCTGCTCCAGCGGGACGCGGGTCAGGTCCGCTTTTGCCTGGATCAGTTCGTGGGCAATATTCAGCGCGGCCATAACCGCGATGCGCTCGAGGCCGATCACCGAGCCGCTGGCACGAATACGCGACATGCGCTCGTTCAGCAGGCGTGCGGACGCCTGCAGTTCTGCGCTCTCGTCTTCTGTGCAGGCAACGCGGTATTCCTTGTCGAGGATGGTTACCGTTACCGTTTCCTGCGTTGCTGCTGAATCACCCATCAGGATTCTTGTGCTAGCCCCTTGAGGCGGTTGATCATGGCTTCCACCCGGTTGCGGGCGGCTTCATTATTCTTTACCAGGCGCTGGCGCTCGCGTTGCCATTCAGCCTCCAGCTGACGTAGCTCGCGGTTCTGCTCCGCCAGCTGCTGGCAGCGGGCGATCAGCGAGTCCACCGTGCTTTCTAACGCTTCAATTCTGTCCATAATTCCTGCGTTTCAGGCGTGCGCCCTGAATAGACTCCCACCACGACAGACCGCGCGGGATTCCGCTACTATATTGCCGGTGTCATGGTGGGTCAATTATCCCGCCCGAGCACGCAATCACAAATTTGCGTGCGGCCTGCCCACGCCCGTGGTGAAGTGTGTGCAGTTGCGGCATAAAGCGACGAACTGCGCAAACTCTGAGCACCCCGGGGCCGGGAGCAGATTGCCGGGCGATAATCTGCAAAACTGTAAGCACAAACCGTTCAATCCAATAAAGTACCGAGCCGTCTGTATGACAAGTCCCGCAAACGATTTTCACTCCCTCGCCAACGCCATCATGGCTGCCGGTGGCCGGGCCGACCCCAGCGAATTGCACGGGTTCGTCTGTGGCATGTTGTCGGCGGGCGCGCGCCCGGACAAAAAACGCTGGCAATCAGAGCTTGCGGGCCTGCTCGACCTGGAAGCGGTCCCCGCCGACCTGGACAAGGCACTGGTGGAAATGGCACAGCAAAGCCAGGCGCAGCTGGAAGACAGTGACTTTGATTTCCAGCTGTTGCTGACTGATGACCCGGACCTGGCAGCCCGTACCCTGACGCTGGGACACTGGTGCCAGGGCTTCCTGCATGGTTTCGGTATCGGCCAGTTCAAGGGCAAGCTGCAGGAAACCAGTGAAGAGGCACTGCGTGACCTGGGCGCGGTGGCCCAGGTGGATGAAACCGAGCTGGGGGATTCCGAGGAGACTGAAAACCAGCTGTTGCAGGTGGAGGAATATGTGCGGGTGGCCGTGCTGAATATTTTCACCGAAGTGGCTGCCGCGCAGGCGGCGAGCCGCCCGGGCAGTGCAGGGGGCAAGGGCGGTCCCACGGTTCACTGATGGCAATTGGCAAGGCGGAATATGCACGGCGCCGCGCGCGCCTGGTGGCGGCACTGGATTCGGATGGCCTGGCAATTGTGCCGGCGGCAAGGGAGCAGTTGCGTTCACGGGATACCTATTTCCCGTTCCGGCAGGACAGTGATTTTCTATACCTGACGGGGTTCCGCGAGCCGGAGGCACTGCTGGTGCTGGTCCCCGGCAGGGCGCAGGGGGAATCGATCCTGTTCTGCCGTGAGCGCGACGCGGAAAAGGAAATGTGGGATGGGCCCAGGCTGGGCCCGGAGCGCGCCGCCGACGAGTGCGGCCTCTGTGATGCCTTCCCGATCGGCGACCTGGACGACATCCTGCCGGGCCTGCTCGAGGGGCGCAGCCGTATTTATTACACCCTGGGCCGCTTCCCGCAGCTGGACCGGCGCCTGCAGGGATACCTGCGCGTGCTCGACGGTGCGCCCGGCAGTGACGGTGCGCCGGAGCTGGTGGACCTGGACCGGCACCTGCACGACCTGCGCCTGTACAAGAGCGCGCAGGAAATACGCCTGATGCGCCGCGCGGCAGAAATCACCGCAGCGGCACACAAACGGGCCATGGCGGCTTGCCGGCCGGGGCTGTATGAGCACCACCTGGAGGCAGAATTGCTGCACGGTTTTGTTGCCGCGGGTGCGCGGGAGCCGGCCTATCCCAGTATTGTTGCCGCGGGTCACAATGCGCTGGTGATGCACTATTGCGAAAACAATGCGCCCCTGAAAAACGGTGACCTGGTGCTGGTGGATGCCGGTTGTGAATACCGCGGGTACGCGGCCGATGTGACCCGCACCTATCCGGTCAATGGGCGTTTCAGTGGTGCGCAGAAAGCAATTTACGAAATCGTGCTTGAAGCGCAGGAAGCGGCGATCGCACAGCTGCAGGTAGGCAATGACTGGAATGTGCCGCATATGGCCAGCGTGGAAGTGATCGCACAGGGCTTGCTTGACCTGGGGCTGTTGCAGGGCGATCTCAGTGGCATTATCGAGTCCGGTGCCTATCGCCGGTTTTACATGCATCGGGCCGGGCACTGGCTGGGAATGGATGTGCATGATGTGGGCGACTATCGCGTGCACGGCCAGTGGCGCCTGCTGGAGGCGGGAATGGCGATGACAGTGGAGCCCGGTATTTATATCGCTGCCGAAGATGAGCAGGTGCCGGAAAAATTCCGCGGTATCGGTATCCGTATCGAAGACGATGTCGCACTGCTGAAGAATGGGCCCGAAGTGTTGTCGGCGGATGCGCCCAAGGGGGTGGCCGATATCGAATACCTGATCCGTTGTGGGGATGTACAGGAGGCGTTGCTGTGAGCCAGCCGCAAGATTTCGTGGATGTTGCCATTGTTGGTGGCGGCATGGCCGGGGTGAGCCTGGCGCTGATGTTACAGCAGTCCTGCCCGCACCTGTCGGTGGCACTGCTGGAGCAGCACCCGTTGCCGGAAGCTGCGGCCAGTGTCGAATTGCCCAGTTTCGATGCCCGCGCCACCGCGCTGGCATCGGGCAGCCTGCAGTTGTTCGACCGCCTGGGTGTGTGGTCGCAATTGCGTGAGTACGCAGCGCCAATCCGGCGGGTGCAGGTCAGCGACCGGGGGCGCCCGCTGGGGGTTTCCCTGCGCGCGCAGACCGAGGCGCGTGCCAGCTATGACGGTATGCTGGGTGCAGTGATTGAAAATGCCGCGCTGGGCCCGGTCCTGCACGGCGCGCTCAGCGGGACCGATGTGCGCCTGCTGGCGCCGGCGCGGGTCCTGGACGTGCAGATGGAGGAAGCCGGTGCGCAACTGCAGTGGAGTGCCGGCGAGGACAGCCCGATACAGTTGCTGCGTGCTGGCCTGCTGGTGGTGGCGGATGGCGTGAACTCACCGCTCTGTCGCCGGCTCGGGATCGAGACCGAGCAGGTCTCTTACAGCCAGCGCGCCCTGGTGACAACGGTAGGGTTGCAGCGCGACCACGGGGGGGTGGCCTACGAGCGATTTACCCCGGATGGCCCCATGGCGCTGTTGCCGCTGCCACGCCGCCACGGCCAGCACCGCATGGCACTGGTGTGGACCAGTCCCGAAGAGGACGCGGCAGAAATAGAATCACTGTCGGCCGATTCATTCGTCCGGCGCCTGCAGCGAACCTTCGGCTGGCGGGCCGGGCGGATCGAGTGCGCGGGCGAAGTGAGCAGTTACCCACTGAGTCTGTCTCTGGCGCGGGAGCAGTGGCGCCGCGACCTGGTTCTGGTGGGTAACTGCGCGCATTTCCTGCACCCGGTGGCCGGCCAGGGCTTCAACCTGACCCTGCGCGACTGCCATGGCCTGGCGCAGAGCCTCGCCCGGGGCGGTTTGGCGCAAAATTCATCTGAGCGGCTAGACTTGTTACAGGAATATGCGCGGTCGCGGCAGCTGGACCAACAGCTGACCATCGGTTTCAGTGATCGCGTACCGGCCCTGTTTGCCGCCCCCGGCCCGCTGGCCCGGGGCCTGCGCCAGTTCGGCCTGCTGGGCCTGGCGCTGGCGCCGCCCCTGCGGGCAGAGTTTGCCGGCCAGGCGGCTGGATTTGGGCTTTAATTGAGCGCACCCGACCGGTATGGCGCCGGCGCGGAATTAGCTGGAATGGCACCTATGAACAGACAACGTCTCGATATTGCGGTGGTTGGCGCCGGTATGGTGGGGCTCGCCCAGGCAGCGCTGCTGGCCGTGCGCCATCCGCAGTTGCAGGTGGCGGTGCTGGAAGCCTCCACGGAGCTGCCGGAGGTGTCACCGGACACCTACGATCCGCGGGTGGTCGCACTGACCCAGGCCTCCCGCGAGTTGCTGGAGGAGGTGGGCGCCTGGGCGCTGATTGAGAACAATCGCGCCTGCCCCTACACCGAGATGCGGGTATGGGATGCCGAGGGTACCGGCTCGGTCTGCTTCAACAGCCGCGATGTGCAGTTGCCGAACCTCGGCCATATTGTCGAGAACAATGTGGTGGTGGATGCACTGCGCCGGCGTATCGATGAGCTGCCCAATGCGGAGTTGATCAGCGGTTTCCGCCTCGAGAGCTGGTGGCGGGATTGCGGCCTGTGGCACCTGCAGCCGCGTTCCGACCGGCTGGCAGATGTGGAGGGCGGTGAGCGCAATCCCGAGACCCTGCGCGCACGGTTGCTGATCGGTGCCGACGGTGTGCGTTCGCGGGTGCGCGACCTGCTGCATATCCGCTGTCACGAGACCAATTACCACCAGACTGCGATGGTGTGCGTGGCCCGCTGCAGTGAGCCCCATCGCCACACTGCATGGCAGCGCTTCCTCAAGGAGGGGCCGCTGGCCTTCCTGCCGCTCAGTGGGCTCGGTGACGAGAATCACTGCGCGGTGGTGTGGTCCGCGGACGATGCCCTGGCGCGCGAGCTGCTCGAGCTGGACGATGCCGCCTTTGCCCTGAATATGGAGAAGGCCTTCGAGAGTCGCCTGGGCGAGGTGGAGGCGGTGGGTGAGCGTTACGCCTTCCCGCTGCGCGCGCGCCATGCGGAATCCTATTTCGGCCCGGGCGCCGTACTGGTCGGTGATGCCGCACACAGTATCCACCCGCTGGCCGGGCAGGGCGCCAACCTGGGATTGCAGGACGTGCGCGTGCTGAGCGAGGAAATCGGGCGCGCACTGAAACGCGACCTGGACCCATCAGATAACTCGGTACTGGCGCGCTACCAGCGCCGCCGCCGCGGCGACAACGCGGCCACACTCAAGGCGATGAGTGCCTTCAAGTCCCTGTTCGGGGCCGGCGACCTGCACTGGCGCTGGCTGCGCAACACCGGATTGAGTATGGTGGACGCCAGCCCGCTACTGAAAAAACGAATTATCCTGCGCGCGATGGCGGTTTGACCGGGTTCCTGTCCGGTGACCCGCGCACAGGCCTATAGGGAAGACACAGGCACACCTTGAGCGACTGGATTACCGTCCGGGAATTTCCCCCGCAGCAGGATCTCTCCGAACTGGCGCAGTTTATACGGCGCAGCGGCTTGCCCCTGCGCATTACCGAAGAGCGCAACTGCCAGCGCCTGGCCACGCCCGATCCCCGCCTGAATGAGCTGTTGCAGCCGTTGCTGGACCGCTGGAGCGCCGGTGAAATCGATCTGTCACAGATCCAGGTTACCGCTCAGCACAGTGAGACCGGCAGTGACACCGGGCAGGCACCGGGGGAAACCGGGGGCGACTACCAGGCAACCGTTGCGGCATTGCCCAGCTGGCCGCTGGATCGCACACCGGTAAGCCTGATACTGATTCTGCTGTGTTTCGTCGGCTGGTTCCTGGCCAGTGACAGTTTTGCGCGGCAGCTGATCATCCTGCCCGATCGCGGCGCGGACTTTTCCCTCGCCACGTCCTCTCTCGCCTGGCACTTCGCCAATGGTGAATACTGGCGGCTGTGGACGCCGGCTATCCTGCATTTCTCCCTGCCCCACGCGCTGTTCAATGCGTTGGGCATATGGATCGTCGGCCGGCCGCTGGAAGCGCGTGCCGGCAGCGGGGTTTTCACTGTTGCGGTGCTGGTGAGTGCTGCGGTGGCCAACCTGGCACAGTACTGGTGGTCGCCGGGAACGATTTTCGGCGGCATGTCGGGCGTGGTGTATGCACTGGTGGGCTGCGTGTTTGTCCTGCAACGGCGGCACCCGGAGTGGCTGGAAGTCCCCCGTGGTATCGTTGCGGTGGCAGTGGGCTGGCTGTTAATTTGCGCCACCGGCCTGGTCACACTGCTGGTCGGTGTCGGTGTGGCCAATGCGGCGCACATGGGCGGGTTTGCCTGCGGCGTTGCGCTCGCGGCAGTCTATTGCCTCGCCGGCGGGGACCGCCATTTCACCAATGACGACGGGGCTGCCTGATCCAAAATGATTCTGTTGATCGTCTATGTGCTGATCGCGCTGGGTTTTTCCTTCCTGTGCTCGATCGCGGAGTCCGTGATTCTCAGTGTCAGTACGCCCTATGTGAGCCTGCTCGAGCGTGAGGGGCACCGCTCGGGGCGAGTGCTGCGGGAGCTGAAGCAGGATATCAACGCGCCGCTCGCCGCTATCCTCACCCTGAACACCGTTGCCCACACCGCCGGCGCCGCCGGTGCCGGTGCCCAGGCGGCAGCGGTATTCGGCAGCCAGTACCTGGGGATTGCCTCGGCCATCCTTACGCTGCTGATCCTGGTTTTTTCCGAGATCATCCCCAAGACCCTGGGGGCCTTTTACTGGCGCCAGCTGGCGCCGGCTACGGCCTATGCCCTGCGCGGCCTGGTGTGGCTGCTGTACCCGTTTGTGAAGATGTCCGAGTGGCTGACCCGTGGTCTCTCCCACGGCCCCACCCTGACCGGTTTCAGCCGCGAGGAATTTGCGGTGATGGCGCAGCTGGGAGAGGAAGAGGGACAGCTCGAGGCCCAGGAGTCCAGCATCCTGCGCAACCTGTTTTTCACCCTGCGCGACCACTCGGTGCGGGAAGTGATGACACCCCGTACGGTGGTGTTCTCCCTGTCCCAGGATGCCACCGTGGGGGAATCCTATGACGAGGTGGAAAAGAGCCGCTTCTCCCGGCTTCCCATTTACGAGCAGCAGGACCCGGATTGCGTGGTGGGCTTCGTCCTCAAGCAGGACCTGCTGCTGGCCTACGCCCGCGGTGGGGAGAAGGAAAAACTGTCGACTTTTCGCCGCGACATGTTGATGTTGCCGGAGACCGCCACCATCTACCAGGTATTCCAGAAGATGATGCGCCGGCGCGTACAGATCAGCGCGGTGGTGGATGAGTACGGCAGCCTGGAAGGGCTGGTGACGCTGGAAGACATTCTCGAGACCCTGCTGGGCGAGGAAATCGTCGACGAGGCAGACAAGACCGCCGACCGCCAGGAAGTGGCCAAGCGACTGTGGCGCTGGCGCTCCAAGCGATACGGGCTCAAGGTGGACGAGGAGGCGGACCGCGATGCGGAACCGGAGGCCGAGGGGGGTAGCCCCGCGGATGACGAGGAAGCCTCGCGGGGCGATGACCCGGACCAGCAGTCGCGGGGATGAGTCGATCCGGCGGTGCGGAACCCGTTACCGGGATTCCGGTCAAAATTTGTAGTCGGCAGTAAACCGCTTCGCGGTACTGCCGGCATTTTTACCCGAGGGCACCGCAGGTGTGTGAGCGTGCGTAAGAACCTGGCGTTTATTCTGCTGCAATCGGTACTGCTGTGTTCGGCGGTGCTGGCAGGGCCCGTTGCGCCGGGAACTGATCGCATCGACCTGGCGGGCCAGCCCCCAGGCGATACCCAGTACGCCCCGCTTCTCTCTCCCGACGGTGATACCGACTCGCTACCGCCGCGCAGCAGCGGCCCACTCTCTGCAACTCCCTTTCCCCGCGCCGTAACCTCTGCGCGGAAGATCGGCCGGGTACAGCCCCGGACGCGAGCCGCCAATGCCATCCGGGCACCCCCGTTCACGGCTTAACTTTCCTGCCACCAAGTAACCGGGCGCCAGTGCGGCCGCCCGACCGATTTTGCAGGCACGGGCCACCGCCCGGCGATTGCCCGTGCAAGAGAGTTATGCCATGAAAAACCTGGATTTCGTTCCGCTCGAAACGGCGGACAAGCTCGTCTTTCCCGAGGAGTTCTGTGAACTGCACCTGGACTCCCCGGCCCTGAGCTTCATTACTGACTTCAAGGATCACCACCCGGCAATCCTGACCCCCTCGGTGCCGGCCTTGGAAGCATCCCGGCTGATGCGGGCCGGTCACCTGGGGGCCGTGCTGGTGCTGGACCGGCAGGGGGAATTTGTCGGCCTGTTGAGCGACGACGATATTTCCTACCAGCGGGTGATGCAGCGCGTGGCTGCGGGGCAGCTGCGCCAGGAGCTGACGGTGGGCGACCTGATGCGCCCGCGCCGGGAGCTGCAGTTGCTCAGTTACCCACAGGTGGAAAGCTGCACCATCCGGGAAGTCCTCCAGGCCATGCGCCGGGAGGGGCAGCCCTGTTGCCTGGTGGTGGACCGCGACCTGCACCATGTGCGCGGCCTGGTCAGTGCGATGGATGTGGCCCGGCGTCTGCACGCCGATATCCATATCGAGGCACACCCCACCGTGGCGGGCATGCTGCGCTCGGTATCGGCCACCAGCTGAGTCTGTAGCCAGTGGTGCGCGGCCGGGGGCCGCGCACCCTGTCAGGAAGCCGGGTCGACGATGTCGCCCAGGCTGTTATTGACCCGGTACCAGCCGGTGACGCTATAGCGTGGCCGGTTAACGGTGAGCACCTCGTGGGGAAATTCCTCGCTCAGGAAAATCACCATCTGGCCAAAGCGCGGTGCCACTTTCAGCAGGGGTGGCGCGTCTGCAGCAGAACCTTCCTCACCCGCGGGATAGATCGCCAGCTCGCCGCCATCGCGGGGCTGCCAGTTCGGGGTCAGGTAGAGCACGGTGCTCAGGACCCGGTTGGTGCTGCCCTGGAAGGAGTCCAGGTGTTTTTTGTAAAAGGTGCCGCGGTCGTAGTAGGCGTAATGGCACTCGTAATCGAACAGGCCCAGGAACAGCCGCCGGTTGAGTCCCTCGCGCAGGGTTTCCATCCACGACAGGTAGGTGTTGACCGAGGGGTTGGTGTTATCGAGCCAGTAAATCTCGTCGCTGCGCACGAAGCGGTTCAGCTGGTGTTCCTCTTCCCGGCCGATACCGGCACGGCGGAAATGCTCGCGGTCGATGGAGCGGAAATGGCGCAACAGGCCCCCCAACGCGGCGGGTGGCAGCGGCGCGGGCAGTACGACATAGCCGTCGGCGCGCAGTGCCGCGGCGATCCGGTCAATGGGGTCGCCGTCCCGGGGGCCGCAGGGGCGGTCGTCGGTGGCGCGCAAGGCAATGTTCAATTGGGGAGGCTCCGGGCTGGTGGCGAACGGGTGTCGCTGCGAGGGACTTATACACCCAAACCCCCGGGTTGCAAAGCTTTCCCTTCCCCATATCGGGCTCCCCGCCCGGCGGCGCCCCGCCTCACGGAATCTTTGTCGGTGAGCGGGCCGTGGTACAGGTTTAAGTCCCGTTGCCTGCTAGGCTTGCAGAAGATCGCCATCTGGTAACGGCGGCGGCGCGGCCGGTAGAATACGCGGCTTTCTAACAGACAGATTCGAGAACAAAAGATGGGAAACAGAACGCCTCTGTATGACGCGCATGTCGCCATGGGCGGCAAAATGGTCGACTTCGGTGGCTGGGATATGCCGCTGCACTATGGTTCGCAGCTGGAAGAGCACAACAAGGTGCGCACCGCGGCGGGCATGTTCGATGTGTCCCACATGACCGTCGTGGATATCGACGGCGACGGCGCCCGCGATTACCTGCGCTACCTGCTGGCCAACGACGTGGCCAAGCTGGACGGCAAGCCGGGCAAAGCCCTCTACACCGGTATGCTGAATGAGCGCGGTGGGGTGATCGATGACCTGATCGTGTACCTGCGCGACCCGGGCTACCGGGTGGTGGTCAACTGTGCCACCCGCGAGAAAGACCTGGCCTGGATGCAGGAGCAGGCGCAGCAGTTTGATGTCACCCTGACCGAGCGCCCGGAGCTGGCCATGGTGGCGATCCAGGGCCCCGAGGCCCTGGACAAGGCCAAGGAGGTGCTGGGCATCGAGTGGACCGCGGCCATTGACGATCTCAAGCCGTTCCAGAGTGTCGCCCGCGGCGAGTGGTTCGTGGCCCGCACCGGCTATACCGGGGAAGACGGCCTGGAAATCATGCTGCCGGCGGAAGACGCCGACGGTTTCTGGCGCGCCCTGGAAAAGGCCGGCGTGGCTCCCTGTGGCCTCGGCGCCCGCGATACCCTGCGTCTCGAGGCGGGCATGAACCTGTACGGCCACGAGATGGACGATGACACCTCGCCGCTGGCGGCGAACATGGGCTGGACCATTGCCTGGGAGCCGGAAGAGCGCAAGTTCATCGGCCGCGAGCCGCTGGAAGCGGAAAAAGCCGCGGGCCGGAAGCAGAAGCTGGTAGGCCTGGTGCTGGAAGAGCGCGGCGTGCTGCGCGCCGGCCAGGTGGTAAAAGTGGACGGCAGCGACGAGGCCGGTATCATCACCAGCGGTACTTTTTCGCCGACCCTGGGTCACTCCATCGCCATGGCCCGCGTGCCGGCGAGTACCGGTGACCGGGCCCAGGTGGAAATCCGTAAGAAGCTGGTGCCGGTGAAAGTGGTCAAGGCCAGCTTTGTGCGCAACGGCAAGTCGGTTATCTGACGCCGGGAAAATGACAAGCGACCGGCGCGGTGCCAGGCAGGCATCCCGCGCCGGGTTTACCGAATGAGAAATGCTTAATCGAGGGATCACAGCATGAGCGAAATCCGCAACGAACTGAAATACCTCTCCAGCCACGAGTGGGCGCGCCTGGAGGAAGACGGCACCGTGACCATCGGCATCAGCGATCACGCCCAGGATGCGCTGGGCGATGTGGTCTTTGTCGAGACCCCGGAAGTGGGCACCAACCTGGCTGCCGGCGACGAGGCCGGTGTGGTGGAGTCGGTAAAGGCCGCCAGCGATATCTACGCGCCGGTCTCCGGTGAGGTGGTCGAGGTAAACGAGGCGCTGGAAGACGCCCCGGAAACCGTCAACTCCTCACCTTACGACGAGGGCTGGTTCTTCCGCGTCAAGCCCAGCGATACCAGTGAGCTGGACAACATGCTGGACGCCGATGCCTACCGTGCCGAGTCCGAAGAGGGCTGATCACCGGCAGGGCAGCAAAAAGCCGCAACGGGAAACCGGTGCGGCTTTTTTTGTGCCTGCTTTTGCGCCCGCAACCCTGCCGGCGGTTACTGGGGCTGTAACAGTGCCTTCAGGCCGATGCCCTTGAGGTACCCGGCCAGGGTCTCCTCGATTTCCTCCGGGCACTGCATATCCAGTACACGCTCCAGCAGGCTCTCGGTATCGGCCCGGGTCACCGCGCGCAGGGCTGCCTTGACCCGCGGCAGGTTGGTGGCATTCATCGACAGCACGTCATAGCCCATGGCGAGCAACAACAGGGCCCCGCCGGGATCGCCGGCCAGCTCGCCGCAGATGCCCACCTTGGTGCCGGCCTCGTGACCGGCGGTGATGACATCCCGCAGTGCCCGCAGCACTGCCGGGTGCAGGGAGTGGTAGATTCCCGCCACGCGGCTGTTGTTGCGGTCCACCGCCAGCAGGTACTGGGTGAGGTCGTTGCTGCCCACGGACATGAAGTCGACCCGTTCGGCCAGTTCGCGCGCCTGGTACACGGCCGAGGGAACCTCGATCATGATGCCCAGCGGCGGCATGGCAATATCGAAACCCTCGTCGACCAGTTCCCCGTGGGCCCGCTCCACCAGCTTGCGCGCAGCCTCCACCTCGGCCACGCCGCTGATCATCGGCAGCATGATGCGCAGGTTATCCAGGCCCAGGCTGGCCTTCATCATCGCGCGCACCTGGGCCAGGAAGATTTCCGGGTGGTCCAGGGTCACGCGGATACCGCGCCAGCCCAGGAAGGGGTTGGTTTCCTCGATGGGGAAATAGGCCAGGGCCTTGTCGCCGCCGATATCCAGGGTGCGCATGGTGACCGGTCGCGGGGCGAAGGCCTCCAGCTGTTCCCGGTAGATTTCCCGCTGTTCCTCCTCGGACGGGAAGCGGTCGCGCAGCAGGAAGGGAACCTCGGTGCGGTAGAGCCCCACGCCCTCGGCACCGCGCTCCAGCGAGCGCACCACGTCCGCCATCAGGCCGGTATTGACCCACAGGCGCACCCGGTGGCCGTCGGCGGTTTCGCCGGGGAGGCTGGCCAGGTGATCCAGGTTGCGCGCCAGCTCCCGCTCTTCCTCGACGATACTGTCGTAGCGGCGCCGCAGCTCCGGGCTGGGGTGCACGAACAGCTCGCCGCGGTAGCCGTCCACCACCAGGTCCTCGCCGTCGATGCGCTCGAACGGCAGTTCCTGGGCCCCCATGACAGCGGGCAGGCCCATGGCGCGGGCAATGATGGCCACGTGGCTGTTACCCGAGCCCCTCACAGAAACCAGGCCGATCAACCTGTCCCGGGGCACCTGCGCCAGTGCCGCGGCGGTGAGCTCCTCTCCCACCAGGATGGTGTTTTCGGGATAGTCCCGCTCGATCTGCTGTTGCTGGCGCAGGTGCATGAGCACGCGGGCGCCAAGATCCCGCACGTCGGCGGCGCGGTCGCGGAAGTAGGAATCGGACATGGCCTCGAAGCGGCGCACATGCTCCAGCATTACCTCTGCCCAGGCGCGGCTGGCGGTAAGCTGCTGGCGGATGCGCTCGGAGACCTCGACCGCGATGGAACTGTCATCGAGCATGCTGATATAGGCATCGAACAGTGCCCGCTCCTCGCGGTTGAGATCCCCCTTGAGCCGCTCGCCCACCTCGCGGATCTCCGCGCGGGCATTGGCCAGCGCCTGGTGGAACAGCTCCAGTTCGGCGTCCACGTCCATGCAGCAGGCGAAGGGCACCGTTGCCAGGTTGGCGGGGGGCGCGACGATATGCGCGCGGCCGATCGCCACCCCGGGTGAGGCGGCGAGGCCGCTGAACTTGGCCTCCCGCCGCTGCTGGCCAATGGCGGCCAGGGCGCCGGTGGCCTCCGCGTGGGCGATGACACCGGCCAGCTGGGCTGACAGGGTGACCAGGAAGGCCTCTTCACCCTCATCGAAGCGCCGCTGTTCGGCCTGCTGCACGACCAGTACCCCCAGGACCTGCCGGTGGTGAATGATGGGGGTGCCCAGGAAAGCGCTGAAACGCTCCTCGCCGGTGGCCGGGAAGTAATGGTAGGCGGGGTGGGCCTCGGCGCGCTCGAGGTTGATCGGCTCCTCGCGGGTGACCACGTTGCCCACCAGGCCCTCACCGGGGGCCAGGTGCACATTGCCCACGGCATCGGGGTTGAGGCCACGGGTCGCCATCAGCACGTAGGTGCCGGACTGGTTATCGCGCAGGTATACGGAGCAGACCCGGGTGTGCATGACCTCGCGCACGCGCCGCACGATAATATCCAGCACCGCGGGCAGGTCGCGTGCCGCGTTGACTTCCTGAACGATACTGCGCAGAGATCCGAGCAAAGGCCTGTCCTCGCCGTGAAGCGGAAGTGTCGGCCGGCCATTCCCGGGCCGGTACGATCGGGGCCGGGCGGGCAGGACTATTCCCGCTCGCCCAGCCAGCGTTTCTCCAATTGTATTTGCTGTGGCGCCAGTTCGGTAAGCGCGCGGCGGTACACCTCGCGCTTGAAGGCCACCACCTTGTCCAGGGGGTGCCAGTAGCTGACCCAGCGCCAGTGGTCGAACTCGGGCTTGTAGCCGTTGTTGAAGCTGATGACACTTTCCGGGGCCCGCAGCTGCAGCAGGTACCACTTCTGCTTCTGGCCGATACACAGCGGTTCCGATCGCCGGCGCACCAGGCGCTTGGGCAACCGGTAGCGCAACCAACCCCTGGTACAGGCGATCATGCTCACCTGGTCACGGGTAAGCCCGATTTCCTCGTATAGCTCCCGGTACAACGCATGTTCCGCGGACTCGCCCGGGTTGATGCCGCCCTGCGGAAACTGCCACGCGTCCTTGCCGCCCACCCGCCGTGCCCAGAGCGCCTGGCCGCGCTCGTTCAGCACAATGATGCCGACATTGGGGCGGAAGCCCTCCGCGTCGATATTACTGCTGTTGTCGCCGCCCGAGCCGTGCGCCTTGCGGTTACCGGCGCTGTTGCCGGTGGCGGGGCTGTTGGTGCGGTTGGACTTGGCGGATCTGCGGCGGTTTTTTCGCCCGGCTTGCTTTGGCTTGCCGTCGCCCAAATTCCCGTCCTCTAAACTGTGTCTGCGCGGCCCAGACGCCGCGCAATCTTGCCCAGCATTGTTCCACAGCGGGGGACATTACTGCAATTCAGTGAAACGGATCCTGTGAACAGCTCCCGGGACGGGTAAAATTGCCCGCCGCAATGGTCCGAAGTGTGGGCTGTGTGGCGGCGAATTAATCTATGCCGACTATATTTGAATAGGGAGTGCGCGGTGCACCTGGCTATTTTTGACCTGGATAACACCCTGATTGGAGGGGACAGCGACTACGCCTGGGGCGAGTTCCTGGTAGAGCGTGAGCACGTCGACAGTGATCGCTATCGCTCCGCCAATGATCGTTTCTACCGGGATTACCAGCGCGGTGAACTGGATATCTTCGCCTACCTCGAGTTCGCGCTAGAGCCGCTGGCGCAAATCTCGCGGGCGCAGCTGGCCAACCTGCAGCGGGAGTTCATGGAGGAGGTGGTCAGCGAGATCTGGCTGCCGCAGGCGGAGGAGCTGATCGCCCGGCACCGGCGCCAGGGTCATCACATCATGATCATTACCGCCACCAACCGGTTTGTGGTGGAGCCGATCGCCGCGCGCCTGGGGGTGGACACCCTGCTGGCCACCGAACCCGAGGAGGTGGAGGGGCGCTTTACCGGTAAGGTGGTGGGCGAGCCCTGCTACCAGAACGGCAAGGTGCTGCGGCTCGAACAGTGGCTGGCCGGCAACCCCGACTACCGCCGCGGGGAAAAGTGGTTTTACAGCGACTCGATCAATGACCTGCCGCTGTTGAAGACGGTCGAGCACCCGGTAGCGGTGGACCCGGATGCAACGCTGCGTGCCGAGGCAGAGCAGCGCGGCTGGCCGATAATCAGCCTGCGCGAACCGCTGGAATAACCGGCAGGCGCAGCGAAATTTTGACAAGCCGGGGCCCCGGGCGCCGGAACCGAAGCTTTGCAATTGCTTGACGTGGGGATTTGTGTGACTGGATCAATCGTTCTCAAGCGTGTCTCAGCGGCCCTCGCCATCCTGCTGGGCCTGGGCCTGGCTGGCTGTGACAGCCGCCGGGCGGAAGAGCCGCAGCAGGAGGCGCAGGCGGTGAAGACACCGCCAGCCATCGACCGCAAGGTGGCCGAACGTTTTTCGCATACGATGTGGCAGGCGGGGGAGGCCCAGCTGATTGATGTGCGTGCCTCCGTGGAGGCCCTGAACCGGGCGCTCACCACCCTGTTGGACAGGCCCAGTGAAGACCACCTGGAGTCCGCCAAGCTGGCGTGGCTGGATGCCCACCGTGAATTCGCCGCCGCACTGCCCTACATCCAGCTGGCCTTTGCACCGGCTGAATTGCGCGATGAGGGCCGCGAGCTGGTACTTTCCATGGACAGCTGGCCGGTGCAGCCCGGCTACCTGGACACGGTACCCGGCTATTCGGAGAGCGGTATCGTCAATGACACCGCAGTGGAGCTTACCCTGGCCAACCTGCGCCGGCAGCATCGACTGACTGCCCACGAGGAGGCCAGCACCGGCTTCCATGCCCTGGAGATCATGCTCTGGGGCCCCACCAGCGAGCGCAGTGCGGACCAGTTCCAGGCCGCGTCCGCGGGTGAGGAGCCAGAGGCACTGGCAGCCAACCGCCGGCGCCAGCTCACGCGGCTCATGGGCGAGGCGCTGGCAGAGGACCTGGCGGGGCTGGAGCGCCGCTGGCCGTTTACAATGAATGACCTGTCGCGCCACTTCCTGGCCCTGGACCCGGTGGCGCGCCTGCAGCAGGTACGGGCCTCACACCTGCGCACGCTGGATGAGGAGCTGTTGCGGCGGCTGCCGGAAAGCTCTGAGAGCGATGTGGAGAGCGGTCGTGCGGCGGACTCCAAGCAGGCGATCCTGGCCATGCTGGGAAGCCTGCAAGCCGCCTGGGTGCCCAACGAGGGGCCCGGCCTGGCAGACCTGTTGCTCGACCCGCGCCAGCGCGAGGCACTGGCCGAGCGATTTGAGGTGCTGGAGGAGTTGCTGCTGAAAATGGAGGACCCGGTGGAGCTGGCCGAGCTGGGGCAGCTTGCCAGGGCACGGGAGCTGCTGGAGGAAATTGCCAGCCTGATGTCCGGCCGCGCGGAGATTCCCGCGGGTGAGGACGAGGTCACCCCGGTTTCCCTCACGACTGAACAGTGAACCCCGGATTCCCGGTGCCCCTGCCTGCGCCGGAAGCGATGATTCTGCTACCCCGGAAACGACAAACCCCGGCCTGGGCCGGGGTTTGCTTTATGGGCTGCCTGCGCCGTATTACCAGCTACGAACCGGACCGGTATCGACGTGCACAAAGCCGCTCTTCGGGTAGTGGCCTACACCACCGGCCTTGAGGTCCATGGCCGCCCGGCGCAGTTTGGAGGTGCTGATACCCGGGAAACGGATATCGAGCGCCATGCCGCGGGTGTGGTAGCTGCGTCGTGCAACACCGCGGCCCTGTGCGCGCAGTTTGGCGTTGGTCTTGGGTGAACGGTAGCCGGAGATAATCTCCACGGTGCCGTTAAAGCCCAGTTTTTCCTTCAGCTTGTAGACAATGTCGAACAGCTCCGGGTCCATGCGCGTAACTTCGTTGGCGCGGTGGTCGCGCAGCAGACGGTTGAACTGCTTCAGGCCGCTGCTATCGTACTTACCATTCGACCAGAAGGCGGTGTTCAACGTCTCACCGGTGTGCAGGTTGCGCATTTTCAGAGTGCGGGCATTGCCCACTTTTGCGAATGTCGGTCCGGCAGTGACCGCAGCCGCTGTAGCACAGGTAACTGCCAGGAATCGACGTCTGGATGGATTGTTCATACCCTGTTTCCGCCTCGTCATGTGTTTCTCTTCAGTCGCTCGCGGCTCCCTGCAGTTAGTTGCTTTGGGCGCCATCGAGCACGGGAATAACTGTACGAAAAATAACCAAGCGTTACAAACCTTTTACGGGTCATTACAAAAGGATCGTAAAACAGGTTTGGCAATATTGTTCCAATAGGCTAATGGCGCAGGGGATTTTTCCGGCTTCATTGGCCATGCAGCCCCTAAAAAATGAGACAGCGTTGTCATCTGGCGGTTTTGCACTGAAAAATAATTTTTTTGTGACCGCAGGGTGCCAGTTTGGGCCCATCGCGGAATGACTGCCTGGTGTGGCGGAAATCAGCGGAATACCAGTTGCGTACAGCTGAACCGACCGGTCAGTGGGTGACGTTTGCGGGCTGGTCGCGGTGGTAGATGTCCCGCCGGAACTGGGGGCGGCCGTCCTTGTCGATCCAGGCCGTGAGGTAGGTAATGAAGAGGCGTGCCGGCTTCTTTACGCGGATGTTCATGATTTCGGTGCCGGTGGTGACCTGGGCGATACGGGTGCGGTCCCAGCCCTGCTTGCGCAACAGGGCGTAGGCCAGTTCCTCGGGATGTTCGAGGCGCACACACCCGTGGCTGAATGCCCGCTGGTGCTCCTCGAACAGGCTCTGGGCCTGGGTGTCGTGCAGGAAGATCGATTGCTTGTTGGGCAGCACGAACTTGACCCGGCCCAGGGTATTGCCGGGACCGCTTATCTGGCGCAGGGTGGCGTGGCCATGTGCTGCGCGGTCAATACTGTCCGGGGATATGGTGGTGGTGTTGCCACTGCGGTAGGACACTACCCGGTAACCGCGATTGTGCATCGCCTCGGGATTGTTGCGTGCCTTGGGCAGGAGGTCGGTGAGCAGGATACTGCGCGGCACCGTCCACGTGGGATTGAAGACCACATTGGTGATACGGCTGGTGATCGGCGGGGTGCGGGTGCTGCTCTTGCCCACCACCGTGCGCATGCCCAGCACCTCGCGGCCGTCCTCGATCAGTTGCAGGCGGTAGTCGGGAATATTGACCAGCACATAGCGATCCCGGTCCGGCAGCGGCAGTTTCTCCCAGCGCTCTGCATTCAACTCCAGCTGGTGTGCCCGAACGGCGGGGCTGATTGCGAGTTCGGCCAGGGTTGCCTCGCCTGCGTCACCGGTTACCTCGAGCCCGTGGCGTCGCTGGAAGCGCTCCACCGCACTCTGCACTGCACTGTCGTAGCGGCTCGCATCCGGCGGTAACAGGGTGATGGGGCCGGGCAGGCCGCGGTAGTCGCCCAGCAGCTGCAGCAGTTCCCGCAGCTGTTCGACACGGCGATCGCGATCACCGGGCTGTAGTGCTGCGCCCTCACCGACAGGCTGCCAGCGATCCTGCATTTCCCGGTAGCGCGACGCCTCGGCGCGCAGCTGTTCGGCGGCGCGGCGGGAATCGGCTGGCGGGCTGATGGCGATGGCGGATGCGGCGAGAGCACCGGTCAGGGCGATTGCCACGAAGCCGGAGAGGCAGCGTCGCCAGTAACTCATGGAAATGGCCATGTTCACTCAGCCGCCCGGGCGGCATCCTCCGGATCCCGGTCGTAGATGTCGCGCCGGAACTGTAGCATGCCCTCTTCATCCACCCATGCAGTCCAGTACACGATGTAAACCGGCAACGGCTGTTCCAGTGGCACGCCACGGGTACGGCGGGTGTTCAGGTAGTGCTGGATCCGGTTTTCGCTCCAGTTATTCTGCTCCGCGAGCATCAGGCGGGCGAATTCCAGCGGTTTTTCCAGCCGGATACAGCCGTGGCTGAAGGCGCGCTCATTTTTCTTGAACAGGTGCTTGCTGTTCGTGTCGTGCAGGAAAATGGCCTCGCGGTTGGGGATTAAAAACTTGACCCGCCCCAGGGCATTACCCGGGCCCCCCTTCTGGTGCAGCATCACCTTGCCCCGGCGGATCGCGGCGATATTGCCGCGGGTAAAGGGGACGGAACGGCCGCGGTGGTTGACCAGGCGGTAACCGTTGGCGGTGAGGTTGGCGCTGCCCTTGGGCAGCAGCTCGCGCAGGGCGATATTCTGGGGCACGCGCCAGACCGGGTTGAAGATCACCCGGGTCATGCGGGTCGCAATCTGCGGGGTGGCATGCTTGGGTTTGCCCACTACCACCCGCATGCGGAAAGCCTCCCGCTCACCGTCCATCAGGCGCAGCTGGTAGTCCGGGATATTGACCAGGATAAAGCGCGGACCCAGTTCCCGCGGCATCTGTTGTAGGCGCACCAGGTTCGCAGTGAGGGTCTCCACCCTCTTTGCCGGGGCCACGTTCAGGTGGCTGCGGGTGGCATCATCCACCAGCCCGTTATCCCGCAGGCCGTGGCGGCGCTGGAAGCGCTGGGTGGCCTGTTGCAGGCGCGGGTCATATTCGTCCGGGTTGTGTGCCGGGCCGTCGTGGTCCTCCAGGGTGTAATCCCCATACTGCATAAGCAGGCTCCGCAGCTGTACGACCCGCGGGTCGCGCGCTCCCGGTGCCAGTGCCGGGCCGTCGGCAAGCGGCTGCCAGTCATCGCCCGCCGCCAGCGAGCGATAGCGTTCCAGCTCTTCGCGGAGCAGGGTGTGTTGGCGGCCGTAAGGGGCAAACGGGTCGGAGAGGTCGGCAATGGCGCTGGCAACGGGTGTGTCAGCGGTGCTGCCGATCAGTGGCTGGGGCGCAGTAAGGCCCAGGGCCAGTGCGAGCGCCAGGGCGCTACAGTGGCGAATTGACGCAAATGTGCGGGAACGGAACGGATTGTCGGCACCCATGACTTACCCCTGTGAGACGGAAACGGTCAGGCGGACTGAACGCCGTGCTCACAGTGATAATTAATGCATGGGCCCGAACCAATACCTATGGGGAATGCGCCGGGAGCCCTCTTCGCTCAAAAAGGCATATGCATGGCCCGGCGGGGGCTCCGCCGGGCACCGGGGTCAGAACTGGTTGGCTGCAAGCCCGTCCTTGCCGTAGATATCCGGCCGGAAGTGCAGCTCGCCCTGGCCATCGACCCAGGCTGTCCAGTAAGTCACGTAGACCTTCACATTGTCCTCCATCTTCACCTCGGTGGTTTCATCACCGGTGGTGAGCTGGTTGATGCGCCACTGATCCCAGTCACCCTGGGGCCGCAACAGGGCCTCGGCGAGGTGGCGGGGCTTTTCCAGCCGGATACAGCCGTGGCTGTAATCGCGGTCGGTGAGGGAGAACAGGCTGCGCGCGCGGGTGTCGTGCAGGTAGATATCATCGGTGTTGGGGATCTCGAACTTCACCCGGCCGAGGATGTTCTGCTCGCCACCCAGCTGGCGCATCAGGTAGGACCCGGCACCGGCCGCGGACAGGTTCTTGGAGGTCAGGGGCAGGTGCTCACCGCTGCCGCTGACCACCCGGTACCCCATGTTTTCCATTCCCTGGGGGTTGGCCCGGGCCTTGGGCAGGATCTCGTTGACCAGGATGCTGCGCGGTACCGTCCAGGTGGGGTTGAACACCACGCGGCTGACACGGGTCTTGATCTCCGGTGTGGCGTGCTTCTTCTTGCCCACCACCACATTCATGGACAGGCGAATGCGGTCGTCCTCGACGTAATAGAGTTCGTAGGCGGGCACATTGACCTGGATAAAGCGGTCCCCCAGGGTTGCCGGGAGTTCCCGCCGGCGGCGGATGTTCTTCTCGATGATATGTGCCCGGGCAGTCGGCGACAGGTTGAGGCGCTTGCGGGTCTCACGACCGACGATACCGTCGGACTTGAGCCCGTGCCGGCGCTGGAAGCGCAGCACGGCCTCGTGCAGGCGCCGGTCAAAGTGATTGCTGTTGGCCTCGCCGTAATAGCTGCGGTAGTCGCCGTACAGGGAAAGCAGGTTGCGCAGGTGGGCGACATGCGGGTGCTTGGCGCCGATGGTCATGGCGGGTCCCGCCGGGATCGGGCGCCAGCGGCCACTGGCGGCAATGCTGCGGTAGAGCGCGAGCTGCTCGCGCAGGGCCTGTTCGTCACCGCCATAGGGGGTATTTTCCTCGATGAAGGGCCCCTCGCTGTGATCCGGCACGCGGCCCACCTGGGGCTGGCCGTCACTGTTGCCGTAGCTGCGCTGGCCATTGCGCGGGGGCAGGCCACCGGGGGCAAAACGCGATGTGCGGGGTTGGCTGTAGTGGCGCGAGCGGTCGATATTGCGGCTGCGGGTGTAGTGTCGATAGCGGTCGATGCCCGTGCCGCGGCGAGTCTCGGCGCTGCGGTCATAACCACGGAAATACTTGCGACCGTCGGTGCTGGCCTGGCGGGGCGCAGTGTAAGCCACCAGCGCGAAGCCGCCTTCACCGTTGTGCACCGGGGTGATGTCGCGCTGCTGGCGCGTGCGCGGCTTCATCTTGTCCAGCTGCGTGTCCTGGGCGTAGGAGACGAAGGCATCGGTTAGCAGGACATCGAGCACTGCCGCCATCTGCAGGCGCTGCGGGGTGTCGCGCAGGGTGCGGTCGAAGTAGCCCAGGTGGTAGCGGTAATCCACCATGCTGCTGGGATTGCCGGAACTGGAGGCCGTGAGCTGCTTGAGCAGGTCATTGGCGGTATCGCTGAGGCTGTAGTTGTCGAACCACAGCAGCCGATAATCGGTGCGTTCGTAGATGCGGCGCACCGCCACGGGATTGAAAATGGGATCCTGGGCTGGCCAGGAGTCGGGATTTTCAACCAGCCAGCGAATCAGGTGCGGGCGCACGGCATTTTCCGGTAGCACCGGTACCGTCTTCTGGTTCGCGGTAAAGGCGTAATAAAGGGCAACAAGGCACAGACTGCCAAGCATTAACAGTGGCAGTAAAGACTTGCGTTTGTGGCGCTCAGGGTTGAAATACGACATGGTACCTCAGCGATGCTGCAGGGCCCGGTGCTCTGTCATGTTGAGACGCCGGGCGCCAGATCGTTCATACCTTCCCAACCTGCGGCGAGCCCGTCCTGTTGTTCGTCGATAGTGACTTATCGACGGCCCGCCTTTGTCTTGCGTCCCGCGCGACGTTCCTTTTTATGGGCCAGCCAGTGCGCGCTGTTGCGCGTATATCAACATTGGCCGGCCCGTGAAATTAAGTATGGCAACAAATCCGGGATTTGCTTGGCGCCTGGTTCATTTCACCTTAAGTGACAGCGCTATTTGGGACTAACAGGTCAAATATTGACCAGGGTTCAGCCGTGAGCGCTGTCTCCGGGGTGGGCGGTAATGATCGCGACGGCAGGGATGGGCGCGGGACAGGGGGGGCAGGCACCGCAGGAATGCGGGTAGCTGTTGGGGGTGATGGGGGAGCCACAGCAGCTTCCCCCGTCAGTGGGGGGACAGGGTGAAGTGCCGCAGTGGGCCCGACTGGCCGGTCTCGGTGAAAGTCTGTTCCCAGAACTGTGTGACGCCGTCCCGGTCAACCGCCACCAGCGTGCTGGCGCGGGTGCCATAGACGTCCGGCGGAGTCTTGTCGCCATCGCGGGGAACAGCAAGTTCGCCGCGCTCGATATGCACAAACATCGGCGACAGGGCCCGTTCGAGCGCCCTTCCCACGCCGGTATCCGGTAGCTCTTGCACAGGGGCTGGCTGCCGGTCGCCGAGCAGCGCCAGGGCCGGGGTGACGAAATTGTCCTGCCCGAGGCCCGTACCCAGTCCTGCCACCAGCTGCGCCAGTTGCGCCCGGCCCCTGACCACCTTGGGCCAGGGCGCATCCGGTGCGCCGTTGGAGATACCGTGCACCCCGGGGGCGAAAGCAAAAGCCGGGTGCCGGTTGCCGGCGCAGACCAGTTCCGGCTGTTCCCCGAGCTGGAACAGCAGCGCGTTGTAGCCACGGTAGCGCTCTGCCGCAAGTTGTGCGGCAAATTCGCGCGGCTTGTCCGGGCCCAGCAGGAAGTCGCGCGGGATATCCCCGCGGGAGAGCGGCGCGGTGGGTGAGGGCACCTGGGGTTCACGGATGTTGGTCACCGCCGCCACCCGCCCGGCTGCCGCGCCGGCCCAGGTGCCGCCGGCCTCCAGGTCGCGGCCGGCGACGACCCCGGAGTCTCCCCAGTGGTCCGCGGCTGCCGTGGGACGGGCGAAAAACTCATCGCGGTTAGCCGCCATCAGCAGCGGGTAATGGGGGTGGGTACGGTATGCGAACAGCAGCAGGCACATGCGCGGGCTTTTCCTTCTTGCTTCTCGGCCTGGTTGACATGCCCCGGGCACCGGGCGAGGCGGTGACATTTTGGCAGCAGGCACGTTTACGCCCATAATACGCCCTTTGCCAACTGAGCCGATTTACCCATGCTGACTTACCCCGAACTCGACCCGGTGGCCGTGGCCATCGGGCCCCTCAAGGTGCACTGGTACGGACTCATGTACCTGGCCGGCTTTGTGGCCGCCTGGTGGCTGGCGCTGCGCCGTGCGGCCAAGCCCTGGACGCCGCTGGTCAAGTCGGAGGTGGAAGACCTGATCCTCTACTGCGCCATCGGTGTCGTAGTGGGCGGGCGCCTCGGTTACATGTTCTTTTATAACTTCCCGCAGTTGCAGGAGGAACCTTTGTCGATCCTGCGGGTGTGGGAAGGCGGCATGAGTTTCCATGGAGGCCTGGTCGGGGTGATGCTCGCGACCACCATCTATGCCCGCAAGATTGGTACAACTTTTATCGACCTGATCGACTTTGTTGCCCCGCTGGTGCCCATCGGGCTGGGGCTGGGGCGGATCGGTAACTTTATCGGTCAGGAACTGTGGGGGCGCCCCACCGACGGGCCCTGGGGCATGGTGTTCCCGCGGGATCCGGAGCTGCTGGCCCGGCACCCGTCGCAGTTGTACCAGGCGTTCCTGGAAGGGCTGGTGCTGTTCGCGGTCCTGTGGTGGTTCTCCCGCAAGCCCCGGCCGCGCCTGGCGGTGGGTGGAGTCTTCCTTCTTTTATACGGGTTCTTCCGCTTCCTGGTGGAGTTCGTGCGGGAGCCCGATGGCCATATTGGTTTCGACCTGTTCGGCTGGATGACCCGTGGCCAGCTGCTGAGCATACCGATGATCCTGGCGGGTATCGCCATTCTGGTATGGAGTTACCGCACCCAGCCACTGGCGGGGGAGCAGAACTCGGTAAAGCCCGGCTCTCAGGCCAAGGGTGGCGCGTAAGAAGCCCTACTGTTTAATTAGGTGTAATAGATGAAGCAATACCTTGAGCTGATGCGCCATGTGCGCGATCACGGCACCCGCAAGGATGATCGTACTGGCACCGGCACCGTCAGCGTGTTTGGTTACCAGATGCGGTTCGACCTGGCCGCCGGCTTTCCGCTGGTGACCACCAAGAAGTGCCACCTGCGCTCAATCATCCACGAGCTGCTCTGGTTCCTGAAGGGCGATACCAATATCGCCTACCTGAAAGAGAACGGCGTCCGCATCTGGGATGAGTGGGCCACGCCGGAGGGAGACCTGGGGCCTGTGTATGGGCACCAGTGGCGCTCCTGGCCCACCGCTGACGGCCGCCACATCGACCAGATCGGGCAGCTGCTGGAGCAGTTGCGGATCCGCCCGGATTCGCGCCGGTTGCTGGTCAGTGCCTGGAACCCGGCCGACCTGCCGGACGAGGGGACCTCCCCGGCCGCCAATGCGGCAGCTGGCCGCATGGCCCTGGCTCCCTGCCACGCGCTGTTCCAGTTCTACGTTGCCGACGGCAAGCTGTCCTGCCAGCTTTACCAGCGCAGCGCAGATATCTTCCTGGGCGTGCCGTTCAATATCGCCTCTTACAGCCTGCTGACACTGATGATCGCCCAGGTCTGTGGCCTGCAGCCGGGGGAGTTTATCCATACGCTGGGTGACGCCCATCTCTATTCCAACCACATGGAGCAGGTGGAGGAGCAGCTCTCCCGCACACCGCTGCCGCAGCCGCAGATGCACTTGAATCCGGAAGTCACCGACCTGTTTGCCTTCCGCTTCGAGGACTTCGAGTTGCGCGGTTACGAGGCGCACCCGCATATCCCGGCACCGGTGGCTGTCTGATGGCGCCGGTAGCACTGATTGCGGCCGTGGCGCGCAATGGCGCCATCGGCATGGGTAACCGCCTGCCCTGGCGTATTTCCGGCGACCTGCAGTACTTCAAGCGCACCACCCTGGGGAAGCCGGTGGTCATGGGGCGCAAAACCTATGAATCCATCGGTCGGCCCCTGCCGGGGCGCGACAATATCGTGATCTCCCGCAACCCGGAGTGGCGTGCGGACGGTGTAATCTGTGTGGCGTCGCTGGATGAGGCGCTGGCGACCGCCTCGGCATCGGCGGCTGCCAGCGGTGCGGAAGAGGTCATGGTCATCGGCGGTGCCGAGATCTACCGGCAGGCGCTGCCACTGGCACGGCGTTTGTATCTGACTGAAGTGGATGCCGAGGTCGAGGGGGATGCGTTTTTTCCGGACCTGGGTGACTCTTGGGTCGAGTCTTATCGCGAGTGCTACCCGGCCTCGGAAAAGGACGAATACAACTACTGCTTAGTCCGTTTGGACAGGTCGAAATAGCAGTGGGTTGCACAAAAACTGTACAATCTGTTACTTTTCCTGTCTTCGCACATTGGATTCGCCGCCGCAAATGAGTGCACACGACTCGCAGGTGTTACCTGTTTGTTACTGTGCTACACATGCGGGCTGATACTGTTAAACGGCATTTGAATAATCAAATCGGCTGTTTACAATGTGCGGCTCTTAGCTGTCTTCAAGCCTAAAACTACCGCGTTGTGGCAGCTAACTCATCGCGACCATGTTGTGAAATATTGAACCCACTGGGGGGTCTAATGAAAACCAAGCGATTCATGGCTGTGGCGCTGACCACTGCGCTGTCTGCCGGCGCGCTCTACGGCAGCGTAGCCACTGCGGATACACTCGACAATGTGCTCGCCGTTGGTCAGCAGAAAACTACTGCGGCTCAGGCTTCACAGAAGCGCATTGACAAGATTGCCGAAGAAACCAGCAGCCTGCTGCAGGATTTCAAGGTAGTGAACAAGGAAATTGACGGCCTGCGTGTCTACAACCGTCAATTGGAAAAGCAGCTGGCCAACCAGCTGGCCGTGATCAAGGACCTGGAAGAGTCCATTGAGAACGTTACTGTTATCGAGCGCCAGATCCAGCCGCTGATCCTGCGCATGCTCGATGCCCTTGAGCAGTTCATCAAGCTGGACGCCCCGTTCAAGCTGGAAGAGCGCCTGGCCAACCTCGAAGGCGTTAAGAACAACATGGACCGTTCCGATATCACCGTTGCGGAGAAATTCCGCCAGGTGCTGGAACTGTACAACTTCGAAGCCGAGTACGCGCGTGGTATCGATGCTTACGGCACCACCCTGAACGTGAACGGCCAGGACCGCGAAGTTAACGTCCTGCAGATCGGTCGTATCGCCCTGGTGGCGCAGACCACCGACTCCAAGATCTCCCTTGCCTACGACAAAGAGCAGAAAGGTTGGGTTGAGATCGATGCCGGCGACTACCGTCGCGCCATCATGGAAGGCCTGAAGATCGCCAAGAAGCAGGCTACCACTGACATCATGACCATGCCGATTGCGGCTCCGGAGGCAGCGCAATGAAAACCTCTATCGCCAAACGCGTAATTGCAGTAGCAGCGGCAGGCCTGATCAGCGCTTCCGCCGTTGCACAGGAAAAGGCTGGCTCCCTGGATGAGCTGCTGCAGATGGTCCGTAACTCCAAGATTGCGGAGTCCAAGGAACACAAGCAGCGCGAAGCCCAGTTCCGTCGCCAGAAGGCCAACCAGCAGTCCCTGCTGACCCAGGCCAAGAACACCCGTACCGCCGAGGAAGAGCGTTCCGCGCGCCTGGAAGCCAAGTACCAGGAGCAGGAACTGCAGGTTCAGCAGAAGCGTGAGCAGCTGGACGAGCGTATGGGCTCCCTGAAAGAGCTGTTCGGTCACATGACCTCCACCGCCGGCGACCTGCGCGCCACCCTGGAAACCTCCATTGTTTCCGCGCAGTACCCGGGCCGTGGCGAGTTCCTCGACCAGCTGATCGAGAAGATGAACTCCCAGACCAAGCTGCCGACCATCGAAGAGATCGAGCGCCTGTGGTTCGAACTGCAGCGCGAGACTGTCGAGTCCGGCAAGGTCGTGAAGTTCGCTGGTACCGTAATCAAGCCCGACGGTGAGCAGGTTGAACAGGAAGTTGTCCGTGTAGGTAACTTCAACCTGGTTTCCAATGGCAAGTACCTGGAAATGAACGACGCCCAGAAAATGGCCGAGCTGATTCGCCAGCCCGACGGCGAGTACCTGGCTATGGCGGAAGAGCTGCAGGCAGCCACCTCCGGCTTCACCGCGTTCGGTGTTGACCCGACTGGCCCGACTGGCGGTTCCTACCTGAAAGCCATGATCAACAGCCCGGACATCGTCGAGCGCTGGCACCAGGGTAAGCTGGTTGGTTACATCATCACTGCCGTTGGTGTATTCGCCATGCTGCTGGCCATCTGGCGCCTGATCGTGCTGTCTGGTGTGAACGCCAAGGTTAACGCCCAGCTGCGCGACTCCACCCCGAACACCAACAACCCGCTGGGTCGTGTTCTGGCTGTGGCAGACGAGAACAAGGGTATCGACGGCGAGACCCTGGAGCTGAAGATGGAAGAGGCGGTTCTGAAAGAGCGTCCGGCCATCGAATCCGGCCTGAACCTGCTGAAGATCATTGCCATGGTTGCCCCGCTGCTGGGTCTGCTGGGTACCGTTACCGGTATGATCATCACCTTCCAGGCGATCACCATCTTCGGTGCAGGCGATCCTAAAGCCATGGCCGGTGGTATCTCCTCCGCCCTGGTAACTACCGTACTGGGTCTGTGTGTGGCGATCCCGACCGTGCTGATGCACACCATCGTTAACGGCCGCGCCCAGCGTATCCTGCACATCCTTGATGAGCAGAGCGCAGGTATCGTTGCTGAAAACGCCGAGCGTAAATAAGAGGAGGCGGCAACATGCACGCATTGTATGACGCATGGGCCGCCGTCAACGCCTTTATGGCGTCGGGCGGGCCAGTACTATTTCTGATCGCCGGCCTGACCTTCTTTATGTGGACGCTGATTTTCGAGCGCATCTTCTTCTTCAACAAAAGCTTGAAGGGAGATGTCCAGGCTGCGATGGACCAGTGGGAAGGGCGTGCCGAGCGCAAATCCTGGAATGCCCATCGCATCCGCGAAGCGCTGATTTCCCGGGTATCCGAGAAGATCAAGAGCAATATGGACATGATCCAGGCCTGTGTATCCCTGGCGCCCCTGTTCGGGCTGCTGGGTACGGTCTGGGGCATGATCAACGTGTTCGAGGTCCTCGCGATCACCGGCGGCGGCGACGCCAAGCAGATGGCGAGTGGTGTATCAATGGCGACAATCCCGACGATGGCAGGCATGGTAACTGCCCTGTCCGGAGTGTTCGCCAATACCTATCTCACCCGTAAGGCGGAGCGCGAAACCCAGCTGCTTGAAGACCATCTGACGATGGATCACTAAGGCACCACAACTAGCAAAGAGCCTGGCCAATATGTGCGGTGATTTGCTGTGAAGGTTTAGCCAAGCCAGAAACTCTCGCGGGGCCCCTGCGGGGCCCTGTTGAGGAAGTTCGCTGAGAGAGTTGCTATGAGCAGAAAACAAAATACGGCCCAGGAAGAACAGGGCGCGATCGACCTCACGCCCATGTTGGACGTGGTGTTCATCATGCTGATCTTCTTTATCGTCACCGCGACCTTTATCAAGGAGCCGGGTGAAGAAGTGGTCAAGCCGGAAGCGACAACCGCTGAACTCAAAGCCGCCTCTATTCTGGTTGCGATCAACGAGAACGATGAGATCTGGATTGCCAAGGAAGAAGTAGACGATCGCATGGTGAAAGTCACCCTCGAGCGACTCTACGCGGAAAACCCCAAGGGGTGGTTGGTGATTCAGCCCGATAAGAAGGCCAGTATCGAGAAGATTGCCCTGATTGCCGATGCAGCCAGGAAAATCGGTATTGAGAAAGTTTCGGTCGCGACAGAAAAGAGTTAACAGCTTATGAACCCGGTAAGATTATTAGGGGCGGGTGCGCTGGCGGTAGCCACCACCTTTGGCCTGATCTTCACCATGCATGCGCTGATTGAGGCAAACCTGGGCTCTCCCGAAGAGGAGGAGCAGATCAAGGTTGCTGACGTCGTGATGCCGGAACAGAAGATCGAAACCAAGTACGACACCAGTAAACCGGACAAGCCCGACGAGCCGGAGACCCCGCCGCCGGAAATGCCGGAGCCTGAGTTCGACGATCCCAATATGGATAACGCCCTCAACATGTCAGCGCCGAGTGCGAGTGCAGACCTGAAAGTAGGCGGTATCGGCGGCTTTGCCAGTGAGGGTGACTACCTGCCGATCGTGAAGGTTGCTCCCCAGTACCCGCGTCGCGCCCTGCAGCGTGGTATCGAGGGCTACGCAATCGTCGAGTACACCGTGACCAAAAACGGCTCTGTACGGGATGCGCGAGTGGTTGAAGCCTTCACTGCGGATGGCAACCCCACCACGATCTTCAACCGTGCAGCGGTGAAGTCGGCGCTGAAGTACAAGTACAAGCCGCGTGTGGTCGATGGTGAGCCGATCGAAGTGCCGGGTGTGCGCACCAAGATCAGCTTTAACATGGCCAGTAACTAAGGGGAAGCACTATGAAGTTGACGACCATGACGAAAGGTTTGTCCAAGTTCGTCTTGCGCACGTCCGTGGCGCTGCCCCTGGTAATGGCACCCGCGGTGAGCGTGACCGTGCTTGAGGCAATGGGCGTATCCGCGCCCTTCGCACAGGCCGAGGCGCAGAGCGAGCAGAAGACACGTAAGGTCCCGGCGATGCGGGAAAACGTGTTCAAGAAGCTGGGCAAGGTGCAGGAAGCTGCTGACGCGCAGGACTGGAATGCTGCCATGGCGGCGCTGCGCGAGATGGAAGCCGGCAAGAGCAAGTACAATGCGTATGAAACCGCGCAGATGTACTTCTTCTACGGCTTTGTCTACTACAGCATGGAGCGCTATCGCGACGCCATCAACGCCTATAAGAAAGTACTGGCCCAGGGGGTGGAGAACATCCCGGTGGGTGTTGAGCTGAACACACTCAAGACCATCGCCCAGCTGTACTTTGTCACCGAGGACTACAACAACGCCCTGACTTACCTGAACAAATGGTTCAAGGCGTCTGAAAAGGTTGGTGCCGAAGACTACGCGATGCGTGGCCAGGTGTACTACCAGAAAGGTGACGAGGCCAAGGCCCTGCAGGACATCAATCGTGCGGTGTCCATGTATGAGAAGGAAGGCAAGATTCCGAAGGAGAACTGGCTGAGCCTGCAGCGTTTCCTCTACTTCGAGAAGAACGACTACAAGAAGGTCACCAGCATCCTGGAAAAGCTCGTCAAGCACTACCCCAAAGCTGACTACTACAAGCAGCTGGCAGGTATGTACGGTGAGCTGAAGCGTGAGAAAGACCAGCTTCACATGATGGAAGCGGCCTATATCGCCGGTGCCCTGCAGAAAGAGAAAGAGCTGTTGAACATGGCTTATCTCTTTATGGGACACGAGATGCCTTACAAAGGGGCCAAGGTAATCAAGAAGGGCCTCGACGAGAAAAAGATCGAGCGCACTTCCAAGAACCTGGAAACCCTGGCGCAGGCTTACCAGATGGCGCAGGAACTGCAGAAGTCTATTCCTGAGCTGGAAGGTGCGGCCAAGCTGTCCGACAAGGGTGATCTCTATTCTCGCCTGGCCGGTATTTACCTGGACCTGGACAAGAATGAGAAAGCCATCACCATGGGCAAACGCGCCCTGGCGAAGGGTGACGTCAAGCGTCCGGACCAGCTCTACATCGTACTGGGGATGGCCAACGCCAACCTGAAGCAGTACGACGCAGCGCTGGAGCAGTTCAAGAAGGCCCTGAAAGACGATCGATCCAAGAAGTTCGCCGAACAGTGGATGGATTTTGTCGAGAAGGAGAAAAAGCGCGAGGAGCAACTGGCGATCTGATTTGCCGGTCCTGCCGCTTGAAAAGCCGCACAGCAATGTGCGGCTTTTTTTATGCCCGGGATAAAGAGCATCCCCCGCGCCCATCCTTCGCGATTAAGAATAGTTTGCATTTGTGACCAGATAAGCTATAAGTGTACATAGCTGATCAGCTTTTCCAGACCCGGCCGGAGTGCCGGCCAAGATCGACACCAGAATAATAAGGAGTGGTGTTATGGATAGAGCTTGTTCAGTCAATACCCCTGTTCTCAATCCCGCCCTACCAGGATTTGCCGGATCCGTGCGAAGCCTGGCTCCCGCCGCCCTGGTCACATTGCTACTGCTGCTGGTGATGAGCCGGCTGGTGGCCACGAACTATGAGGAGCCTGTGGGGCCCGACCCGATCCAGATAAAACCCATCCATATTCCGGATACCCGTCCCACGGTCCACAGGGAGCCAGTGCCGGAAAGGCCGGTGACCCCGCCCGCCCAGCCGCCTGTAACCGAGGTAAATCGTGAGGTTGATCCGACCAAGCTGACCACGGTAATGGCACCCCCGGGACCGACCGTGAAGCGACAGGGCCCGGTTGTGGTTAACCGAGATCCGGTACCGGTCTTCAAGCCGGCGCCCCGCTACCCGTCGGCAGCACTGCGGCGCGGGCTTGAGGGTTATGTGGTGGTGGAGTTCACCATCAGTGAAACCGGCAGTGTGCTCTCACCGCAGGTGGTGGCTGGTTATGACAGTGCCGGCAACGAGACGCGTGTGTTCAACAGGGCGGCGCTGAGTGCAGTAAGCCGGTTCAAGTACCAGCCACAGATGGACGATGGCAAGCCCGTCCGGCGCCACGGGGTGCGCAACCGGATTTCCTTCAGGCTGGCGGAGTAGCGTTAGGCCCGCTAATGGCAAGCTGCCGGGGGCGGAATGCCCGCCCCCGCTAGCTGCCTGCTGGCCGGAGGTGTCAGTCGATCTCGCGAACCGCGCCCCGGTCGGCGCTGGTGGCCAGCAGGGCGTAGGCTTTCAGTGCCCGGCTGACCTTGCGCGGTCGCTGTTCCACTGGTTGCCACGCGTCCTTGCCGCGGGCCTCCATGGCCGTGCGCCGCTTGCCGAGCTCCTCGTCGCTGATGGCGATTTCAATCGTCCGCGCCGGGATGTCGATGCGGATGGGGTCGCCGTCCTGCACCAGGGCAATATTGCCGCCCGCGGCAGCCTCCGGTGATACATGGCCGATCGACAGGCCCGAGGTGCCGCCGGAAAAGCGCCCGTCGGTGATGAGGGCACAGGACTTGCCCAGCCCACGGGACTTCAGGTAGCTGGTTGGGTAGAGCATTTCCTGCATCCCGGGGCCGCCCTTGGGGCCCTCATAGCGCACGATCACCGCTTTCCCTTCGGTTACCCGCCCCTCGAGGATATCCGCCACGGCGGCTTCCTGGCTTTCGACAATATGGGCCGGGCCCTCGAACTGCCACAGGGATTCTTCCACCCCGGAGGTTTTCACCACACAGCCATTGGGGGCAAGGTTGCCAAACAGCACCGCCAGCCCGCCCTCGGCGGAGTAGGCACTTTCCACCGAGCGGATGCAGCCGTGGGTGCGGTCGCCGTCCAGGTTGTTCCAGCGGCAGTCCTGGCTGAATGCCGTCTGGGTGGGTATGCCCGCGGGGCCCGCGCGGAAAAATTTATGTACCTTCGGATCGTCGGTGCGCCGGATGTCCCACCGATCGAGGGCCTCGCGCATGGAGCTGGAATGCACGGTGGGCAGCGATGCGTCGATCAGCCCGGCGGCTTCAAGCTCCCCCAGGATGGCCATCACCCCGCCAGCGCGGTGCACGTCCTCGATGTGGTATTTCTGCGTATTGGGGGCCACCTTGCACAGCTGGGGGATTTGTCGTGACAGCCTGTCGATGTCATCCAGCCCGAACTCAACCTCGCCCTCCTGGGCTGCCGCCAGCAGGTGCAGGATGGTATTTGTGGAGCCGCCCATGGCGATATCCAGTGCCATGGCGTTCTCGAATGCCGCCCGGTTGGCAATGCTGCGGGGCAGGGCCCGGTCGTCATCGCCCTCGTAGTAGCGCTTGGCCAGCGCCACGATTTCGCGGCCGGCGCGCAGGAACAGCTCCTCGCGATCCGCGTGGGTGGCCAGCAGCGTACCGTTGCCGGGCAGGGAGAGCCCCAGGGCCTCGGTCAGGCAGTTCATGGAGTTGGCCGTGAACATGCCGGAACAGGAACCGCAGGTGGGGCAGGCGGAGCGCTCGTACTCGGCCACGGTCTCGTCACTGGCCGAGTCGGTGGCGGCAATCACCATCGCGTCCACCAGGTCGAGCTTGTGCTCGGCCAGCTTGGTCTTGCCCGCCTCCATGGGGCCCCCGGATACGAAGATCACCGGGATATTGAGGCGCATCGCCGCCATCAGCATGCCGGGCGTGATCTTGTCGCAATTGGAAATGCACACCAGGGCGTCGGCACAGTGGGCATTGACCATGTATTCCACCGAATCGGCAATGATTTCGCGGCTGGGCAGGCTGTAGAGCATGCCGTCGTGGCCCATGGCGATGCCGTCATCCACGGCAATGGTGTTGAACTCCTTGGCTACGCCGCCGGCGCGCTCGATTTCACGCGCCACCAGCTGGCCCATGTCCTTCAGGTGGACATGGCCGGGCACGAACTGGGTGAAGGAGTTCGCCACCGCGATGATGGGTTTCTGGAAATCGTCGTCCTTCATGCCCGTGGCACGCCACAGGGCCCGGGCACCGGCCATATTGCGGCCGGCCGTAGTGGTGCGGGAGCGGTATTCTGGCATAAATCTGGGTCCGGCTGTCCTGCGGTAAATGGAGCGACAGCTTAACAAAAAACAGCCTGATTCGGGATGGTTTTCCCCGGGTGCTGGCAATTCACCACCCTGCTAGGATGGTTATTTCGCTGCGAGAGGACCGAGACTGAGTTTATTGCGCGGTGAGCCCCTTGCGCAGTACACGGGAATTCCGCTGGATGTTGTACAGGGACTGCCTGGGCGCGGGCAGGTCGCCCACCGCCACCTGGCGGAAGCCCTGCTCGATAAACCAGTGCTCCGCCTGCGTGGTGAGCACGTACAGCTCGGGGATGTCCAGTGCCCGTGCCTGCCGCTCCAGGTGGTGCAACAGCTTGGCGCCACGGCCACCGCCACGGAACTCCGGGTGGATGGCCACGCAGGCCAGCTCGGCCGCCAGCGTATTGCCTTCGTCGTCCTGGATCGGGTACAGGGCGGCACAGGCCACGGCGGTACCGTCCACTTCCACCAGCGTGAAGTGATCGATTTCCGCCTCCAGTTTTTCCCGCGAGCGGCGCACCAGGATGCCCTGCTTTTCCAGTGGGCGGATCAGCCCGAGGATACCGCCCACGTCGGTGATGCGCGCGCGGCGGATCACCTCGTAGCTGTCGCGGTAGATCATGGTGCCTGTGCCCTCGCGGCGGAACAGCTCCTGCACCAGGGCGCCGTCGTCGGTATAGCTGAGCAGGTGGGTACGGGGAGTACCGGCATTGCAGGCACTGATGGCACAGCGCAGGGACTCACTGTCGGTCTGGGTCACCGACTGTTCCGCCTGCAGGATACTGAGTTCGCGTACCGGCTCGCCGTCCACGAGCAATTGCGGCTCCTCGCGAAACAATACCAGCTTCTCCGCCTGCAGGGCGCGGGCCGCCTCCGCCGCAAGGTCGAGGAAATTGAGATTGAACAGCTCGCCGGTGAGCGAGGTTCCCAGCGGCGACAGGAGCACCAGCGCGCCCTGTTCCAGCGCACTGTTGATGGTGTTGACCTCCATCCGCCGCACCTGCCCGGTCCAGCGCAGGTCGACGCCGTCGAGCACGCCGATCGGGCGGGCTGTCACCAGGTTGCCGGAAATCACCTTCAGGGATGAACGGGCCATGGGCGAATCCGGCAGGCCCTGGCTGAAAGCCGCCTCGATATCGAATCGCAGTTTGCCCACCGCGGCCTTGATGACCTCGAGTGTTTCCCGGTCGGTCACCCGGGCGTTGGCGTGGAACTGGTTATCGATGCCGCGCTCGGCCAGGGCGCGATTGATCTGGGGGCGCGCCCCGTGCACCACCACCAGGCGGATGCCGAGGCTGGCCAGCAGTGCCAGGTCATGCACCAGGTTGCGGAAATTGCCGTGCTCCAGGGCATCGCCGGGAATGGCGATGACCAGGGTGCGTTCGCGCAGGTCGTTGATGTAGGGCGCGGCGTGGCGAAACCAGTTGAGAGAGGCGTTGTTGGCACTCACGAGCAGACTTCCGTGTATTCCCGGGATTCAGGCGCAATATACCGCAATTCCGGCCGCCTAATCACAGGCAGAACCTGGCGATCAGTCCGCGCAGCACATCCAGCATCGGCTCGATACGGTCGAGGCCCAGGTACTCATCCGGCTGGTGGGCCTGGTCGATATCGCCCGGGCCCAGCACGATGGTGTCCATGCCCATTTCGCGGAAAAATGGCGCCTCGGTGGCAAAGGCCACGCTCTCGGCACTGTGGCCGGTGAGCTTCTCTGCCGCTGCCACCAGTTCCGACGTGGCCGGTTGTTCAAAGGCCTCTACCCCGGCAAACAACGGGCCGTAATCCAGGTGCAGCCGTTCCCCGTGCACTGATGCGGCCAGCCGTTGCTGTAACTCGCTGCGCAGGTCGTCCAGTGCCATGCCGGGCAGGGGGCGTATATCGAATTGCAGCTCGGTAAAGCCGCATATGCGGTTGGGGTTATCGCCACCGTGGATGCAGCCCAGGTTCATGGTGGGCACGGGGACGGCGAAGCCGGGATTGTTATAGCGCTGCTGCCACTCTGACCGCAGCGACAGCAGTTCCCCGATCGCGCCATGCATTGCCTCCAGCGCGCTGGCGCCCAGTGACGGGTCAGAGGAGTGCCCGGCCTGCCCGGTGATCCGCACGGCCTCCATCATCATGCCCTTGTGCATGCGCACCGGCCTGAGCCCGGTGGGCTCACCCACCACGGCGAAGCGTGCGCGTGGCCGCCCGGCGTCAACCAGCGCCCGCGCGCCGGCCATGGAGGTTTCCTCGTCAGCCGTGGCGAGGATGGTCAGCGGCTGCTTCAGGGGGCTGCCGGCAATGGCCCGGGCGGCCTCGATGGCCAGCGGGAAAAAGCCTTTCATATCGGTACTGCCGAGGCCGTACCAGCGGTTGTCCCGCTCTTCCAGCTTGAACGGGTCGGACTGCCAGCGGCCCTCGTCGTAGGGGACCGTGTCGGTATGCCCGGCCAGCACCAGCCCGCCGTCCGCAGGGCCCCCGCTGCTGAGAGTGGCGATCATGTTGGCCTTGTGCGGCTGGCCGGGCAGTGGCATCAGTTCCACCGCAAAGCCCAGCGCCTCAAGCCACTCGCCCAGCAGTTCCACCACCGCGCGGTTGCCCATATCCAGCTTTGGGTTTGTGGCGCTGACACTGGGGATGGCCACCAGCTGCTGCAATTGCTGCCTGATATCCGGTACCGCGTTGTCCATAACCCTGCTCCTGGATGTGTCTGGGCGCTAGCGCGCTGGCACCGGCGACCCGCTGCGCCGTTGCCGCCATTCATTGAGTGCGACCGCACCGACGATGATACTGCCGCCCAGCGCCAGCCGGGGGAGGTCCGCATCACGGTTCCAGATTAACAGATTCACCAGCAGGCCTGCCGGGATCAGGGCATTATTCATCGCCGCCAGGGTGCCAGCTGAAACCTGTGTCGCGCCTTTGTTCCAGAGGAAGTAGCCCAGCCCCGAGGCCACCAGCCCGAGCCATACCAGGATGCCCCACTGCAGGCCGCTGCGGGGGTAGGCCGGCTCCCCCAGCACCAGCCAGGCGGCGGTCACCACCAGCAGGGCACCCAGGTAAAACCAGGCAAAGACCTGCCGGCCCGGCAGGGCCGGTCCCCGCTGTGTGAATTGTTGCATAAACTGCTTGTAGGCCACCTGGCCCAGGGCAAAGCAGAGGTTGGCACCCTGGACCACCAGGAACCCCAGCCAGAAGTCCCCATGCGGCCGGCCCCAGCGAATCACCGCGGCCCCGGCCACGGCGAGCAGGGCAACCAGCAGGTTCCAGGGGGAGAAGCGCCACTCCAGCAGGTCGTACAGCAGGGCGATGTACACCGGCGTGAAGATGGTGAACAGCAGCACTTCCGGCACGCTGAGTAGCAGGAACGACTGGTAGTAAAACAGGTACATGATGCCCAGCTGCACGGCACCGATGGCCATCAGTGCCAGGGCGGTGCGGGGACTGCAGGCGCGCCAGCGTAGCAGCGGCAGGAACAGCAGTGCGGCCAGCAACACGCGAGTGAATACGGCAAAATAGCTGTCCACGGACCCGGCCAGGTAAACGCCGATCAGGCTGAAGGAAAAGGCCCAGAGGAGGGTGACGAAAATCAACAGTGGCATGGCATCGACCGGGTAAATAGCATTGTTATTGAAAGGTGAATTTTGTCAGTAAATAACGGGGCGTCCCGGGCCATCGACAGCCTGTGGGAGCGCCTGGCCAAAATATCCGAATTCAGTTTCACCGCCAGTAATGGTCCCGGCTCGGCAACCGACTGGCGCGGCCACGCGCGCGGCAGTGTGGCCGCCGAACGCGACGATAGCCGGATATTGTTTCGCGAGCGGGCCCGATTTACCAGCAGCGACGGGCGTGAACTGGATATGCAGAACTGTTATCGCTGGACGCGGTTGCCCGGTTCCCTGCGGCTGGAGCACCTCCGCCGCAGCGAGCCGGTGCTGCTGTTCGAGTTGCAACCGGTCACCGAACATGGATTCCGTGAGGTGCAGCCACACCTGTGCGGCGCGGACACCTATACCGCGCAGCTGTTGCTGAGGAAAGGCCAGCTGGAATTGATCTGGCAGATCCTCGGTCCCCACAAAAATGAACAGCTGCACTACCACTACTGGTAGTGCGGTTGCCGGGGGTGAACCGGAAGCTGGCGTTCCAATGTTTTTCGGGGCCGAAAAGGGCTAAAGTGTTTTCCTGATCCCAAGGGCGATTACGCCGTACTGGCTTTGCGATAAAAGCAGTGGTCAGGGCCCCGTCGCCGACTCTGTCAGGAAATATCCCCATGCCGACAAAACGCCAGTTACTGAAATCCGCCGCAATGCTCGCAGTGGCACCGGCCCTGCCACTGCGCGCGGCCAGCCAATCCACAAGCAGTTCCCCGAAAGATAAGATTGAGCCCCTGACCGGTGATGTCCAGCCGATCACCGTCGCCGAGCGCCGCGCCCGCATAGCGCGGGCCCAGCAGTTGATGGGCAAGTTCAAAATTGATGCGGTTATCCTCGAGCCGGGCGCGGCCATGCGCTATTTCACCGGCATCCGCTGGTGGCGCTCGGAGCGGCTGACCTGTGTGATCATTCCCCGCGATGGCGAGATCGGTGTGGTCACGCCGTTTTTCGAAGAGCCTTCGGTTCGGGAATCCATGACCTTCGGCGAGGACGTGCGCACCTGGCACGAGCACGAGAGCCCGTTTGTGCAGGTGGCAGGCTTCCTCCGGGATCGCAAACTGAAGTCCGGCCGCATCGGTATGGAGGCCTCGGTGCGCTGGTTCGTGGCGGATGGTATCCGTGCGGCAGCGCCGGGTTTCGCCCTGGCCAGTGCCGACCCGGTGACGCGCGGCTGTCGCATGATCAAGAGCCCCGCTGAGCTGGCCCTGATGAAAAAGGCCAACGAGATTACCCTGGCGGCCTATGGCCAGGTTTACCGCCAGCTGGAGCCGGGCATGACGCCGGCCGACGTCAATCGCCTGATGCGCGAGGCACAGGCGGCCTATGGCGGCACCGATGCCTGGACCATGGCCCTGTTTGGCGAGGCCAGCGCCTATCCCCACGGTACCGACCAGCCCCAGAAAATCCGCGAGGGACAGATCGTGCTGATGGACTGCGGTTGCAGTGTCGAGGGCTACCAGTCAGATATCTCCCGCACCTTCGTCTACGGCGAGCCCGGTAAAAAGGAGCAGCGCATCTGGCAACTGGTGCGCGAGGGCCAGGATGTGGCGTTTGCCGCGGCCAGGATCGGCGAGCCGGCCGGACGGGTGGATGACGCTGTGCGCGACTTCTACCGCAAAAGCGGCTTCGGCCCCGACTACCGCCTGCCGGGGCTTTCCCACCGCACCGGGCACGGCATCGGCATGGAAGGCCATGAGCCGATCAATTTCGTGCGCGGGGAGTCCACACCGCTGGCACCGGGAATGTGCTTTTCCAATGAGCCGGGCCTGTACCTGCCGGGTGAATTCGGTGTGCGCCTCGAGGACTGCCTGTACATGACAGAGGACGGCCCGGCCTGGTTCACCCGTCCCCCCGAGAGCATTGCCTCCCCGCTGGGCGAGCTGGCCTGAAGCCGGTTACAGGCTGATCTGGCCGCGCAGGTAGGTCACTGCCGCGCCCCGTAACAGCACCCGGTCCCCGTTCAGCTCGCACTCCAGCTCGCCGCCCCGGGGGGATAGCTGCAGGGCGCGGAAGCGGGTCTGGTCGAGCCTCTCCGCCCAGTAGGGGGTGAGGACCGTGTGTGCCGAACCCGTGACCGGGTCCTCGTCAATACCGATTCCCGGGGCAAAAAAGCGACTGGCGAAATCACAGCCGAGCGGCTCTCCCACGGCCGTGCAGATCACCCCGTCCGCGGACAGGGGCACTACCCTGGCAAAGTCCGGTGACAGGCTCGCCACCTGCTCGGCGCTGTCAAACTCCAGCACCAGCTTGCCGCCCTCCCGGGTCTCGGTTGCGGCACGGCGGGGGCCGATGCCGAAAGCCTCGGCAAAAGACTGCTGTACTTCGACCGGCCGGGTGCCCTGGGCGGGAAAATCCATCGCAATCAGCTCGCCCTCACGACGCACGCGCAGTTCGCCACTGCGGGTGAAAAAGCGGATCTCCTCCTCCAGGCAGCCCAGCTCGGTCCACAGCAGGTGGGCGCTGGCCAGGGTGGCGTGGCCGCACAGGGACACCTCCACGGCGGGGGTAAACCAGCGCAGCTCGTAGCCGCGCCCGCTGGGTACGGTAAAGGCGGTCTCCGCCAGGTTGTTTTCCGCGGCGATGGCCTGCAGGACATCGTCGGCGAGCCATTGCTGCAGCGGCACCAGTGCCGCGGGGTTGCCGCCAAACAGCTGGGAGGTGAAGGCATCTGCCTGGTAGATGGGGAGTTGCATCGAAATTCCTTTCTCGATTATTGGTTCAGTGGGCGCGGTACCGGCACAAAAAAGGGGAGCCGGTTACCCGACTCCCCCTTTTGTACCGTCTTGCCGCTTCTATGGCTAGCCAAATACGCCCTTGAAGAAGAAGAAAAACAGGATGGCGATACCGGCGCCGGCGGGCAGGGTAACTACCCAGGACGCGGCGATCGTGGTGATCATGCGCAGGTTCAGCGCGCCGATACCCCGCGCCAGGCCAACGCCCAGCACCGCGCCCACCAGGGTGTGGGTGGTGGAAATCGGCAGGCCGGTACCCGAGGCCAGTACCACGGTGGCGGCGGCCCCCAGCTCGGCGGCGAAACCGCGGCTCGGGGTCAGCTCGGTGATCTTGCGGCCGATGGTGGCCATCACCTTGAAGCCATAGGTGGCCAGGCCCACCACGATACCCGCACCACCGAGCAGCAGGATCCAGGAGGGCATGGTGGCCTTGGCGGTGACCGCGCCCATCTGCACGGTATTGACCACCGCCGCCAGCGGGCCGACGGCATTGGCCACGTCGTTGGAGCCGTGCGCGAAGGCCATGGCACAGGCGGTGAAGATCATCAGGATGGCGAAGACCCGCTCCACGTTGGCGAAGCGGTTCTCGCGCTCGCGCTCCGGGTCGCGCTTGATGCGCTTGAGCATCACGATACCAAGGCCCATTACCACCAGGCCGACGAGGGCGGCGATGCCGGCGTCCTGCAGGAAGTTCAGCTCGATATTGAGATCCTTGAATACATGCTTCAGGCCCTTGGTCAGGGTGACCATGGCGATCATCCAGCCCACGGCGAACATGTAGATGGGGATATAGCGCTTGGCGTTGCCGAACGGGTCCTCGGTGTTGAGGATCAGGCGCTGCACACTGCGGAACAGCAGGAATGAGATGGTGCCGGCGAGTACCGGTGACACCACCCAGCTGGCGACGATGCTGCCCACCTTGCCCCAGGCCACGGCGTCTACCGAGATACCCACGGCGGAGAAACCGACAATGGCGCCGACGATGGAATGGGTGGTGGACACGGGCCAGCCCAGGATGCTGGCGATCAGCAACCAGGTGCCCGCGGCCAGCAGTGCCGAGAGCATGCCGTAAACCAGCAACTCCGGTTGCTCGGCGAAAATGTCCGAATCGATGATGCCCTTGCGGATGGTAGAGGTAACTTCTCCACCGGCCAGGTAGGCGCCGGCAAACTCGAACACCATGGCGATCAGGATCGCCTGTTTGATGGTCAGGGCGCGCGAGCCCACGGACGTGCCCATGGCATTGGCAACGTCGTTGGCACCTACGCCCCAGGCCATGAAGAACCCGAAAACGCAGGCGAGAATCAGCAGGATGCTGCCGTACTGGCTAATAACTTCCACGGTACTACCCCCCTTAGCGTGCTAACAGCAATTGCAGGCGATTACCCACGCTGTGGGATTTGTCGGCCAGGTCGCCAATCCACTCGATGACGCGATACAGGAAGATCACGTCCACCGGCGGCAGGTCTTTTTCGATATCGAACAGTGCGGCGCGGATTTCCACTTCTAGCTTGTCCGACTTGCGCTCCAGGTCATCCAGCTCCTCGGTCATGCGCTGGGCGATGTCCACCTCGCGCCCGGCAAAGCCGCTCTCCAGCAGCTCGTCGAGCTCGTTGATGGCGCGCAGGGCCTGGGCCGAGGTGGCCACGGCGCTGTCGACAAAGGTCTTCATCTGTACCTGCAGTGGCGCGGGAATCTGCATCTTGCGGCCGACGGCCAGCCCGGCGATGTCCTGGGCGGTATTGGCCACCTCGTCCTGGGCGTGCAACAGCTCCAGCAGGTCCGAGCGGGATACCGGCATAAACAGGCTGTCCGGCAGGTGCAGGCGCAGGTCGCGCTTGATGTCATCGGCCTGGTTCTCACTGGTGGAAATGCGCTTCTGCACTTCCTCCGCTTCGACCAGGTCGCCCTTCATCAGGGCCTCGAAGAAGGGAACCAGGTCTGCCGAGGCCTCGTGGGCCTTGGCCATGTGCTCCTTGATCGGCTTGATCGGGGAGCGGCCAAACAGGTTGGCGATATTGGACAGGGGCATGGGTAGCTCCTTGGCTCAGGGTGCGAAACGGGCGGCATGGTACCCCAACTTGGCCCGTGCGGGGTAATCCGGTACTTTCAGGGGGATTGGTGCACTGTCACGGCGGCGGCTTGCCGCTACAATGCGCGATCGGGCACAGACAAGAATATAGATGAAGGGGTTGTCCCATGGCGTCGGGAAAAGTGGCGGGAAAAATGGCGGACCGGATCCTGGACCTGCGGGGGTTGCTGGAGGACCTGGTGGAACAGGGGCTGGTGAGCCGCGAGGACGCCAACCGCCTGATCGGCACGCCGCGCAGCGCCGAGCAGGCCCAGATGCACCCGCTCAGCTATATCGCCAGCTGTGAACTGGAGAACCGCCAGGTCCCGGGCAAAGTGCTCTCGGCGACAGTGCTCACGGACTGGCTGGCGGAGAGTGCCGGCCACAGTGTCTACCATATCGACCCGCTCAAGATTAACGTGGCGTCGGTGACCGAGGTGATGAGCTTCCAGTTCGCCAAGCGCCACGAAATCCTCTGTGTGGAGGCAAACAAGGACAGCCTGCTGGTGGCCACGGCCCAGCCCTTCACCGCCGGCTGGGAGGACCAGCTGGAACACACCAGTGGTCGCAGCGTGCGCCGGGTGGTGGCAGACCCGGCGGACATCCAGCGCTACTGTGTGGAGTTCTATTCGCTGTCCCGCTCCATCTCCGGCGCCAGTGGCCTCAAGGGCAGCTCCGGCGCCGGCAACTTCGAGCAGCTGCTGGAACTGGGTAACCTCAAGGACCCCGAGGCCAACGACCAGCATATCGTCAATATCGTCGACTGGCTGCTGCAGCATGCCTTCGACCAGCGGGCCAGTGATATCCATATCGAGCCGCGCCGCGAGATGGCCCGTATCCGCTTCCGTATCGACGGGGTGCTGCACCCGATCCACGAGTTTCCCGACCAGGTGAATGCCGCCGTCACCAGCCGCCTGAAGATTCTCGGCCGGATGAATGTGGCGGAGAAACGCAAGCCCCAGGACGGCCGGATCAAGACCAAGCGCCCCGATGGCAGTGAGGTGGAGCTGCGCCTGTCCACCCTGCCCACGGCCTTCGGCGAGAAGCTGGTAATGCGGATCTTCGACCCCGAGGTGCTGGCCCGCTCCTACAGCGACCTGGGCCTGGGGGGCGAGGACCTGGCGCGCTGGCAGGCCATGCTGGGGCGCCCCAACGGCATCGTACTGGTTACCGGCCCCACCGGCTCGGGCAAGACCACCACCCTGTATACCGGCCTCAAGCAACTGGCCACCAGCGAGGTGAATGTCTCCACCATCGAGGACCCGATCGAGATGGTGGAGGAGACCTTCAACCAGACCCAGGTACACCACAGTATCGGCCTGGACTTTGCCGCCGGCATCCGCACGCTGATGCGCCAGGACCCGGATATCATCATGGTGGGTGAGATCCGTGACCTGGAGACTGCCCAGATGGCGGTACAGGCGGCCCTGACCGGGCACCTGGTGATTTCCACCCTGCATACCAACGACGCGCCCACCGCCGTTACGCGCCTGCTGGACCTGGGCCTGCCCCACTACCTGCTGAAGTCCACCGTGCTGGGGGTAATGGCGCAGCGCCTGGTGCGTACCCTGTGTCCCGCGTGCAAGCAGCCGGATACGGTGAGCGAGGAAGACTGGCTGGCGCTGACCCGCCCCTGGAAGGCGCCGCGCCCGGAAACCGTTTATCGTCCCGAAGGCTGCCTGGAGTGTCGCAATACCGGCTATCGCGGTCGCCAGGGCATCTACGAGATCCTGCCGTTCAGTGAAGCCATCCAGGCCCTGGTGACCCATGACTGCGACCTGCAGCAGGTACGCCATCGCGCCATGCGCGAGGGCATGAACAGCCTGCGACTCTCCGGGGCGCGCAAGGTGGCGGCGGGGATCACCACCGTTTCCGAGGTGCTGCGGGTGGCACCGCCGCCGGATATCGCCTTCTGATACATGCCCGCACAGGGATTTCTGCAAGACTTTCTACCTGAAGCATTCTAACGATGAGACTTCCCATGGCCGATGCCCGACTGTGCCCCGACGCCCTGCAGCCACTGTTTCGCGAGCGCTGGCAGCGCTGGGCCGACGCCGCCGGCGAGTCCGCCCTTGCCCGGGCCGAGGAGGCCATGGCGGACAGTGAGACCCTGCAGCAGGCAGTCTGCCGGGCCTTTGTGGGGTCCGACTTTTTCCTCGACCAGTGCTGCCGCGTACCCGAACTCCTGCCGGAGCTGCTGGGCCGGGACGACCTGGGCCTGGACGAATCCGGGCTGGATGACGCCGCCGACGACGCAGGGCTGGACCGGAACCTGCGCCGCCTGCGCAATCGCGTGATTGCCGAGGTGATCTGGCGTGACTTCGCCGGGCAGTGGGATATTCCCCGTGTCTGTGGCCGCCTGACCGACCTGGCAGAAACCTGCACCCGGGTGGGCCTGGCCTGGCACCACCGCCAGCTGGCGGCGCGCTATGGTGAACCGCGGGACGGCGACGGCAATGCGCAGTCGATGGTGGTGCTGGGGATGGGCAAGTTGGGGGCGCGGGAGCTCAACCTGTCCTCGGATATCGACCTGATTTTCGCCTACCCGGAGCCGGGGGAAACCGACGGTGAGCGCCCGGTGGAAAACCAGAAATTCTTCCAGCGCCTGGGCCAGAACCTGATCCGCTCCCTCGACGCGATCAGCGCCGATGGCTTTGTATTCCGGGTGGATATGCGCCTGCGCCCATACGGGGACAGTGGGCCGCTGGTGAGCCACTTCGCCGCACTGGAGGATTACTACCAGACCCAGGGGCGCGAGTGGGAGCGCTTCGCCATGGTGAAGGCTCGACCGATCGCCGGCGACGAGGAGATCGGCGCGGCACTGATGGAAATGCTGCGGCCGTTCACCTACCGGCGCTATATCGATTTCAGCGCCATCGACGCCCTGCGCGAGATGAAGGCGCTAATCCAGCGGCAGGTGCGCGCCCGCGGCCTGGCGGACAATATCAAGCTGGGGCGTGGCGGCATCCGCGAGGTTGAATTTATCGTGCAGTCGTTCCAGCTGATCCGTGGCGGTCGCGAGCCGGCATTGCGGGAGCGCAACCTGCTGCGCCTGCTGCCACTCCTGGAGAGCGAGGGGCACCTGGAGCAGGGGGTGGCGGAAGAGCTGGCGGATGCCTACCTGCGGCTGCGCCGGGTGGAGCACGGGCTGCAGGCGGAGCGCGACCAGCAGACGCAGACGCTACCGCGCGACGACGAGGCCCGTGCGCGGCTGGCATTCGCCCTGGGTTACGGCGACTGGGAGGGGCTGGAGCAGGCCCTGCTCGAAGCGCGCACAACCATCCAGCGCGAGTTCGACCAGGTGATCGCACCGCCCGAGGAAATTGCCGAGGCGGATGCCGCAGAGGAATGGCAGAGCCTCTGGGGAACCTGTACCGCCGACGACAGCGAGGAAGTGAACCTCGCCAGCCTGCGCGAGGCAGGCTTTACCCCGGAGCAAGAGGCCCTGGAGTTGCTGGCGGACCTGGGAGGTGCCCGTATCGTTGCGGCCCTGCCCACGGCGGCGCGGCAGCGCCTCGACCAGTTTATGCCGCTGTTGCTGGCGGCGGCAGCAGAGGAAGCCGAGCCGCTGCTGGCGCTGCGGCGGGTGCTGCCGCTGGTGCGTGCGGTGCTGCGCCGCAGCGCCTACCTGGTGCTGGTCAATGAAAACCCGCCGGTACTGGCCCAGCTGCTGCGCCTGTGTGCCGCCAGTCCCTGGATTGCCGAGCAGCTCGCCAGGCACCCGATCCTGCTGGACGAGCTGCTGGATTCCCGCCGGCTGCTGGCGCCTGCCTCGAAAGAGGATATTGCCGACGAGCTGCGCCGGGAAATGCTGCGCGTGGATCGCGATGATCTCGAGGCACAGATGGAGGCCCTGCGCCACTTCAAGCAGAGCCAGAGCCTGCGAATCGCCGCCCAGGAAGTGAGCGGCGCCCTGCCACTGATGAAGGTCAGCGATTCCCTGACCTGGCTGGCGGAGGCGATCCTGCAGCAGGCGCTGCAACAGGCGTGGCACCAGGTGACGGAAAAGCACGGTGTGCCCGCTGGTGCCTCGGTGGAGGACATGCGCTTTGCGATCATCGCCTATGGCAAGCTGGGTGGGCTGGAGCTTGGGCATGGGTCCGACCTGGATATCGTGTTCGTGCACGATGCCGACGGCCAGGGTATGACCGATGGTGAGCGCAGTATCGACAGCCTGAGCTTCTATACCCGCCTGGCCCAGCGCCTGATCCATATCCTGCAGACCCGCACCCTCAGTGGCCCGCTGTACGAGGTGGATACCCGCCTGCGGCCCTCCGGTAACTCCGGCCTGCTGGTGACCTCGCTGGCGGCGTTCGAGAAGTACCAGCGCGAGAGTGCCTGGACCTGGGAGCACCAGGCCCTGGTGCGGGCGCGCCCGGTGGCGGGCAGTGAACGGCTCTGCCATGACTTCGGGGAGCTGCGCAACGCGTTGCTTTGTGAGCGGCGCGATGAGCAGGAACTGCGTAAGGAAGTGGTGGCCATGCGCGATAAAATGCGCACCCATCTCGATAAGAGCAACGATCAGGAATTCGATCTCAAGCAGGGCCCGGGCGGTATTGTCGATATCGAGTTTTTGGTTCAATATTCCACATTGGCCTGGGCGCACAAGGCGCCCTCGATCGTGCGGTTCACCGATAATATCCGCATTCTCGAAAGCCTCATTGAGGCAGGCCTGATGTCGGCCCACCAAGCCGGACAAATGATCGACGCCTACAAAGCCTACCGATCTGAGGGTCATCGCCTGGCATTACAACAGCTGCCGGGAGTTGTTAACGGTGACCAGTTCGAAGCGGAAAGAAAGACCGTTCAAACAAGCTGGCAGCAAATTCTCGGCTGATTGTCCTCGCCGGGGCCCGTTGCTGCTGCGCAATGATTAAACTGTTTTTCAGCAATCCGGATTTTTGGATTTGTAGGAGTTACCCATGTCTTTTGCCGATCGCGACGGCCTTATCTGGTTCGATGGTGAGCTGGTTCCCTGGCGGGATGCCCGGGTCCATGTCCTCACCCACACACTGCACTACGGAATGGGGGTTTTCGAAGGCGTGCGCGCCTACCAGACCCCAGGTGCCCAGGCGGGGGGCGGCACCAGTATCTTCCGCCTGCACGACCACACCCGTCGCCTGTTCCGTTCTGCCAAGATCATGAACATGCCGATGCCCTTTGATGCGGAACAGCTCAATGAGGCGCAGCGCACTGTTGTGCGTGAGAACAACCTGCGCGAGGCCTACCTGCGCCCGATGGTGTTTTACGGCTCCGAGGGTATGGGGTTGCGCGCCGACGCGCTGCAGACCCACGTAATTGTCGCGGCCTGGGAATGGCCGAGTTACATGACACCGGAAGCGCGGGAGCTGGGGATCAAGGTCAATACCTCCTCGTACACGCGCCACCATGTGAATATCAGCATGTGCAAGGCCAAGGCCAACGGCAATTACATCAATTCCATGCTGGCCCTGCAGGAGGCGGTGCGCAACGGCTGTGAGGAGGCGCTGCTGCTGGACCCGGAGGGCTATGTGGCCGAGGGCAGCGGCGAGAATATCTTTATCGTCAGTGACGGTGTGCTCTACACCCCCGAGCTGACCTCCTGCCTGGATGGCATCACCCGCAGCTCGGTGATCGAGCTGGCCCACGAGTGCGGTTACCGGGTGGTGGAAAAGCGCATCACGCGGGATGAGGTGTATATCGCCGACGAGGCGTTCTTTACCGGCACCGCTGCTGAAGTGCTGCCCATCCGCATGCTGGATGGCCGCACCATCGGTGCGGGCCGGCGGGGGCCGATTACGCGGCAGCTGCAGGAACTTTACTTTGATGTGGTGCAGGGACGCAGCCCGGCCCACGCCGGCTGGCTTACCGATGTGGCTGATACGCCGGCGCCGCTTGAGGCAAGAATCGCCTGAAGCCAGCGGCGCGAATTGCCAAGAAGAGTGTGCTGCTGATTTCAGCGCAAAAAAAGCCCGGGATTGCCCGGGCTTTTTTTTGTCTGCGGGGTTGGCTTCGCTAAGACGTGGTGTCGGGCCTGCCGACACAGTAATAGTGGAAACCGGCAGCGCGCATATCTTGCGGTTCGTACTGGTTGCGGCCGTCGAAAATCACTGGCTCGTGCAGGGTGTCCCTTACCGTGGCGATATCCAGCGCCTTGAACTGCTGCCATTCGGTGGCGACGACCAGGGCATCGGCACCCTCGAGTACCGCATCGCGGGAATCACACAGCTCCAGGTCTTCCCGCTCGCCGTAGATGCGGCGGCATTCGTCCATGGCCTCCGGGTCGAAGGCGCGCACCCGCGCCCCGCGCTCCCACAGGCCCTCCATCAGGACGCGGCTGGGAGCCTCGCGCATATCGTCGGTATTGGGCTTGAACGAAAGGCCCCACAGGGCGAAGGTCCTGCCTTTCACATTGCCGCCGAAATGGGCGTCAATTTTGTCCAGCAGGTAATACTTCTGGCTGTTATTGCGGGATTCCACTGCCGACAGTATTTCGGTGGAGAGCCCCAGCTGCCCGGCGGAGTTGATCAGCGCCTTGACGTCCTTGGGAAAGCAGGAGCCGCCGTAGCCGATGCCGGCATAGATAAACTGGTAGCCGACACGGGGGTCCGAACCGATGCCGCGGCGCACTGCCTCGATATCCGCCCCGACCCGGTCGGCGATATTCGCCATCTCATTCATGAAGCTGATCTTGGTGGCCAGCATGCAGTTGGCCGCATACTTGGTCAGCTCGGCGCTCTTCACATCCATCACCAGGATCTTCTCGTGGTTGCGGTTAAAGGGCGCGTAGAGCTGGCGCAGCTTGTGTTCGGACTCTCTCTCGGAGGTGCCGATGATGATGCGGTCGGGGCGCATGCAGTCGGCGACCGCGGATCCTTCCTTGAGGAATTCCGGGTTGGAGATGACATCAAATTCCAGCTCGGCCAGTCCGCGCTCGGCGAGTACTTCGCTCACTGCGGCGCGGACCTTGTCCGCGGTGCCAACCGGCACGGTGGACTTGTTGATGATGTACTTCTTGCTGTCCATGTGGGTGGCGATAGTGCGGGCTACCGTGAGCACATGGCGCAGGTCGGCGGAACCGTCCTCATCGGGAGGGGTACCCACGGCGATAAAGATCAGCTCACCATGGGCAACACCCTCCGCGGCTTCAGTGGAAAAGGACAGGTTGCCATTGGCAATGCTCTCTTCCACCAGCGGTGCCAGTCCCGGCTCGTAAATCGGGATTTCACCCCGGCGCAGCCGCTCCACCTTGTCTGCATCGATATCAATGCAGGCCACGTTATTGCCGGACTCCGCCAGCACGGCGGCCTGCACCAGCCCGACATAGCCGGTGCCGAATACGGTTACTTTCATCCTCGAGACGGTGTCCTGTTCAGGTCAGTGTCATGGCAGCCCGGTGATTGGCAAGGTGCCTCAGGCTACCGCTGCGTCGGTAATATCCGGCCTGCTCACTTCCCGGTTGGCCCGGGTCCGGGCGTCGCACAGCTGGTGGCGTACCAGTACGATCGCCAGCGGAATCCAGTAGAAGAACCAGATGTAGCTGGGCTTCACCAGTGGCTGCTGGGCATAGATCAGCATAGCCAGCACGCCGAATCCAAACCACACCAGGTAGAGGCCGGGTACCCAGCTTAGCAGCTGCTCGCGGCGCAGGCCGGTCCAGGCCACTGCGACCAGCTGCCAGAGGCAGGCTGCCACGCCCAGCAGGCCGGCAAAGCGAGCCACGTCCAACAGGTAATTGTGCGGGTGCGGCAGCACCTCGTGCACCTCGATGAATTGCTTGTGCACCAGCCCGCTGCCGACCCAGGGAGATTGTAGGAAACCTTCCAGGCTCTTGGACCAGAGCTCCAGGCGGATGGAATAGGCGTTGCCGCGGTGCAACAGTGGCAGGTCGCCGTAAAGCAACAGGTAGGCGGCTGGCAGCGCTGCGAAGGCACCGAGCAGGACCAGTACCCGCAATACCACTGAGCGACTGACCACCGCTGCCAGGCAGATGGCAAAGACGGCCATAATGATGGGGATCTTGGTCTGCGACACGACGATATAGACACACCCTAGACCCAGGCCGGTCCAGGACAGCCAGCGCCAGCGGCGGGAATCCAGTGACAGGCCGTAGCAGCAGAACAGGACATGAAAGCCATACAGCATGGCTGTCTTGTCGATATTGTTCTGCATCGAGATACCGCCGATGCGATACAGCTTGCTGAAACCGCCATCGAGGCCGTAAACCACCAGCGACGCGGCGCAGGACACTGTGCCCAGCACGATCAGCCAGCGCAGCCACTGGTGCAGGAGTTCGTCCATCTGGTCACCACGCCGCTCCATTACCAGGTAGAGGGCGCAGTAAAAGAGCACAAAATAGACCAGCACCTTGAAATAAAAAGAGACCTCCCGCTCGACGGTGGCACTGGCGGGGTCGGCCCAGAGCGTCGACAGGGCCAGGACCAGCGGCACGCTGATAAAGCAGGCAAACTGCCAGGAGCGCAGGAAACGCCAGTCACGGCGCCAGGCCAGCAGCAGGATGGTTGTGGGTAACAGGGTCAGGTAGAAGATGGTCTGGATGCGCCCCACCTCGGGCAGCAGGTGAAAGCCCACCAGCATCAACAGCAGGCTGGCACCGGCGACATGGAGCAGCCCGGATACCCAGCGGGATTCGGGCTGGCGATAGAGTCCGTGGAGGGAAGGAATGGTATTACTTGATCCAGACATAGTTGTGGCTGTGTGGCAAATTCATGGCGGACTCGACAATGTACTGGGCGTACAGGGTGTTATTGATCTCGCGGTGAAAAAATTCCCGACAACGACTGGCCCATTGGCGGCGCTTGTCGTCGTCGGAGTGGAATTCGATAATTCGGTTGAGGAGGGATTCCTCACTGTCGAAATAGACCAGTGTTTCCGGGGGCATGAATTCGTCAAAGGCGCCGGCGGCATGGGTGAATACCAGTACGCCGTTGCCCGCCAGTTGTGCCATCCGTGCCGAGGAATACCACTGGTAACCCTCCTGGCGGTTCAGGTTCAGCCCCATCTTGCTGTTGGCCAGGATTCGGTCGTAGTCGCGCCCCCAAAGGGTCGGCTCGCCGAACATGCCGGGCGTGCGAAACCTGAGGTCGGGCGGCAGGTGCTCTTTCAGGTACTGCGCAATCTTGCCGCGCTCCGTGTGCGCCTGTGACTTGCTGCAGAACAGCAGGTCCACTTCCAGGTCGCTCCGCTGGCTGCAGTCGGCCGTCTCGACCGAGGGGTCTACGGGATTGGGCATATGCCACAGGCTGGCCCGCCTGCCCTCATAGCGCTTCAGGTCATCGACGCCGGTGGAAACGAACATGGCGTCGGCGATTTCACAGCGTTTGGCGATATTGTCCGAATTGCGGGGCACGAACAGCGGATCGTTATTGCAGGCGGCGATCACTGTCTGCGGCCGCATACGGCGGATTTCGGCAAAGGTCTCATTGTCGATCAGGTCGCAGTGGCCGAGGATCACCAGGTCCGGCTCGAATCCCTCCACCGACTGCAACAGGCGCTGGTTGACCTTCTTGCGACTCACCAGCTCACGGATGCGCAGCGGCGCTTCGAATGCGGCGACGTCCCGGTCGCTGAAGGCGAGTACGTTATGGCCGGCCCTGACCAGGCCGGTATACAGTTTGAGGGCCCAGCTGACGGACGTATGGCCGTACTTGCGTTGCTGGTGATTGTCGACGTGAATAATACGCATAGGGGTGGATAGCCGTCGGCGTTGTGGCGAGCCGTTTTACGGTAATGGCGGCGCTCGAACCTCGAGCGGGCCAGTCCGGGACCGGGACAATTGGCGAAATTCAGGGCAGCGATTATAACGGGCTGCCCGAGAGCAAGTCCACGCTGTGCCCGGCCTGTGCCTGGCTTCAATACGACGGGGGTATCGGTTAGCATGAGCGCCCGCGCCCGGAGCGGCGCAGTACCTATATTCATTAAGTCGGGGTTTCCCAATTGCGGCTGACAGTCTGGCGTTTTCTCGATGGTAACCGCGCGCACGAGAAGCAGAGTGCTGCCCTGGTCAGCGGCCTGCGCGACTGTGCCGGCGACGCGGTTGATTGCCACGAAATTGGCGCCGTCGGGGTGTTTTCGCTGTTGCGTCACGGGCTGCCCGCCCACCTGGCGGAATTGCCGCAGCCGGACCTGATCATCGGCGCAGGCCATCGCAGCCACCTGCCGATGCTGATGGCGCGTCGCCGGTTCGGCGGCCAGGTGGTGGTTATCATGCGCCCGTCACTGCCCCTGCGCTGGTTCGATTTTGCCATCATTCCCGAGCATGACCGGCCGCCACCACTGGCCAATGTGATTCTCAGCCAGGGGGCACTCACCGAGCCATTGCCCGGTGGCCAGGTCCGCCCGGGGCGGGGGCTTATCCTGCTGGGTGGTCCCAGCAAGCACTTTGCCTGGGATGCAGGTGGTGTTCAGGCGACGGTGGAGCAGTTGCTGCAGGCCCCGCTGCAATGGGTAATTTCCGATAGCCGCCGCACGCCGGGCGGCACACTTGAGGGGCTCGCCGGTAGTGGGGCAGAACTCTGCCACTGGCGCGACTGCCCCCCGGGCTGGCTGGTGGAGCAACTGGCGCAGGCTGAGCGCATCTGGGTGACCGGCGACAGTGTGTCGATGCTGTTCGAGGCCTTGCAGAGTCAGGCGCAGGTGGGGGTAATCCCGCTGCCCAGCCGCCGGCGGGCCAACAAGGTCCGCGCCGCAGTGCAGCGGCTGCTCGACCAGGGCCTGGTAACCGACTGCACGGCCGATGCCGGCCAGCCAATTGAGAATGCACGCCCCCCCCTGGGCCAGCAGGTAACCTGTGCGTGCGCGTTGCTGAGGCGCCGCAGCCACCCGATTGATTGAGGCCGCCGCTGCCACCTGAAGACCGGACCAGCGATTCGAGCCGGCGGCACCGTCCCGGAGATAACATGATCCTGATTACAACCCAGTGCTTTCCGCCCCGTCGTGGGGGCATAGAGGTTCTTATGGAGGGCCTGGCGGACAATCTCGGTCGCGCGGGGCGGGAGGTGCTGGTGCTCGCCGACCGTGTCGAGGACGGCGAGGTGCCGCGCAGCGACACTTACCAGCTGCGGGTCTATGGCGGCTGGAAGCTGTGGCGGCGACGTCGCAAGGCGCAGGCGGTCCGTTCCCTGGTCAGGAAAGGCGGCATCGAAGGGGTGTTTGCCGATTCCTGGAAGAGTGCCGAGCTCCTGTCTGACCTGGGAGTGCCACTTGCGGTGTTGGCTCACGGCATGGAATTCCCTGCCAACCCCGATGCTGCCAAGCGCGCGCGTATTCGCAAGGCCCTCTCTGGGGCAGGTGTAGTGATCGCCAACTCCGCCTATACCGCCGACCTGGTCCGGCCCTATCTCAGTGCAAAGACGCGCCTGGTGGTGATCAATCCGCCAATTGGCCCGCAGCCCGTGGCCCTGCCCGACCAGCTCGAGACGGTGGACGCAGTCATTGGCGGGCGGGGGCCGGTCCTGCTGACACTTGCACGGCTGGAGCCACGCAAGGGCGTGGACGCGGTGATCCGCGCGCTGCCGGAACTGCTCCGCCGTCACCCGGACCTGCTCTACATTGTGGCCGGCAGGGGTGAGGATCGCGCGCGGCTCGAGGAGCTCGCGGTATCCGAGGGCGTTGCCGACAATGTCCACTTTGCCGGAGGCGTCAGTGATGAGGAAAAGGCGGCGCTGTTTTCCCGTGCCGACCTGTTTGTGATGCCGGCACGGCGGGAAGGTGATTCGGTAGAGGGCTTTGGCATTGTCTACCGTGAGGCCAACTGGTACGGCGTGCCGGTGCTGGCGGGGCGCGATGGGGGCGCTGCAGATGCGGTAGTTGATGGCGAGACGGGCCTGTTGTGCGATGCTGCTGACCAGGCTGACGTCACCGCCCATATCCTGTCCCTGCTGGAGGACGACGCTAAGCTTCGCCGGATGGGCGAAAATGCCGCAGGGTTGGCACGGGGTATTGCTCAGTGGCAGGCCTCGGTCCGGCGTTTTCTCGAGGCGCTGTAGCCGGGGCGATTAGTCGGCTCAGCTGCGGGAGTACTTGTCGGCGAAGCGGACAATGTCATCCTCGCCCAGGTAGGAGCCGGACTGCACCTCGATCAGCTCCAGGGGGATAGTGCCCGGGTTCTCCAGCCGGTGTTTCACTCCCAGCGGGATGTAGGTGGACTGGTTTTCGGTCACCAGTAACTCTTCCTCCCCGCAGGTCACCCTGGCAGTGCCGGATACGACGACCCAGTGCTCGGCGCGGTGATGGTGCATCTGCAGGCTTAGCTGTGCCCCCGGGTTAACCACGATCCGCTTTACCTGGAATCGCTGGCCCGAATCCACCGAATCGTAGAACCCCCAGGGCCGGTAGACCTTGCGGTGTATCCGGGCTTCCGGGCGGTTGCCTGCCTTGAGCCTCTCCACTACTTTCTTGACTTCCTGCACGCGATCCTTGGCGGCCACCATGATTGCATCGTCACTCTCGACCAGCACCACGTTGTCGAGACCGATCGCCGCGACCAGCTTACTGTCACTCTGGATAAAGCAGTTGCGGCTGTCCTCGATCATCACGTCACCCTTGATCGTGTTGCCGTTGCCGTCCTTGTCCGAGACCTCCCATAACGCCGACCAGGAGCCCACGTCGCTCCAGCCGCAGTCCATGGGAACTACCACGGCGTCGCGGGTTTTCTCCATTACCGCATAGTCGATCGATTCATCCGGGCATTCGAGGAATGCGGCGCGATCCGGCCGTACAAAATCCACATCCACATGGGCAGAGGCCATGGCCCGCTCACAGGCACTGAGAATATCCGGTCGATGTGCCTGCAGCTCCTCGATATAGCGGCGGGCGCGGAAAAGAAACATGCCACTGTTCCAGAAATAGTCCCCGCTGCGCACATAACCCTCTGCCGTTACCCGGTCCGGTTTCTCGACAAATTGCTCGACCGTGAATGCCCTCCCGCTGGCGGGGCCGCGGCGAATATAGCCGTAACCGGTCTCCGGCCCGGTGGGAACAATCCCGAATGTCACCAGTTGCCCGCGCTGGGCACAGGGGCGCGCGCGATCAATCGCTCCCTGGAAGGCGGGGATATCCCGGATGACATGGTCCGCTGCCAGCACCAGCAGCAGGGGGTCCTCGTTGCCCGCGGCCAGGCATTGCAGTGCCGCCAGCGCCACCGCCGGCGCCGTATTGCGGCCGACCGGTTCCAGCAGGATGCCACCGTGGGGCTGGCCCGCGGCGCGCAACTGTTCGGCCACCATAAAGCGGTGCTCTTCCCCGCATACCAGCAGCGGCGGTTCATGCTCCAGCCCGGCCAGCCTGGCACAGGTTTCCTGCAACATGGTCTGTTCGCCAAATAGTGGAAGAAACTGTTTCGGGTATAACTGGCGGGAGAGTGGCCACAGTCGTGAGCCCGAGCCTCCGGCCATGATTACTGGCACGATCATTTTCCGACCTGGTCCCTGCAAACGCACTGGACAGGAGGCGCCCGCACTGTTGCCGGGATCGCCACCCCTGAACTGGTAAGTATGGACTTGGCCGGGGGGAGGGGCCATCAGGGAGGCGGTGGGACCGGTCCCGGGGCCGGCAAGGAGGGGGGACCGTGTGGTCAGGGCCTAACTGTGGCGTTCCGCCTCTTTCCAGGACAGGGATTTGTCCGACACTTCCCAGTGTATGCGGCGCCACATACGCTGGATGCGCCGCTGGATGTAGTGCCTGTTGGAGAATTCAAACCACTCCGGGAAAGGCAGCAGGGTGGCCCGGCCGAGTCCGTCAATCAGGACCAGTTCCGGAGTCCCGTCCCGCATGCGCACCACCAGGTTGTGGGGCAGGATGTTCTTGGTCAGGACGCGGGTTTCCCACAGCCACTGGGCAAACTGCTCCAGGGCGGCGGTAATCGGTGCGTCCAGGCCGTGCTGCTGCAGGTAGCTTTCCAGCGTGGGGGCCGGATTGCCGCTGTCGTCGAGGATCAGCTGGGAAACGGCAGCGGTGCCCTCGCTGGTGTCCACCAGCCCGTACCAGCGGGCCAGGTGACGCCAGACCGGGCTGTTGTCGCCCACACGACGCAGGGCGCGCTGCCGGTAGCCCGCGAGTTCACGGAGGTTGTCGTCGAAGCGGTCGTTGCCGGCCAGGCGCTTGTACCACGGAGCGCGGTTGCGCAGTTCGTCGATACGACCGGTACGCATGACCTTGACGCACTTCCCGGCATCGGACGGATGGCGATAGCAGTGGCGGTTGCCGCCGCTGGCGAATGGCTTTTGGCCGCTGAGGTCAATCATGTTGCGTCCCGCCCCGATTCGGCCAGCAGTCCACGGTAGAGCGACAGGGTGTTCTCGGCCTGGGTAGCGAGGGTAAAGTCCCGTTGCAACACCGGCCGGGCGTCGCTTTCCAGTAGTTCCAGCGTCTTTTCCCGCAGTCCGGCGATGCTGCCGTTTGCCACCAGCCCTTCGGGGAAGCAGGCGCTCAGGGATTCCGCCGGGCCGCCGATGTCGTAGCCGATTATGGGGGTGCCAATCGCCGCCGCCTCGATAACGGTTCTTCCGAAGGGTTCGGGACGTTTTGACAGGTTGTAGACCAGGGCTGCGGCGCTGTACCAGTAGCGGATATCGCTGCGCTGTCCCACAAATGACACCCGCCCATCGAGCCCCAGCGCCCGGGCTCGCTGGCGCAGCTCTTCCGCGTAATGTTGTTTGTTGGGCTCGGCGCCACCCAGGATTACCCCGTGCAGGTCGTGCCGGTCCAGCTCGGCCAGGAGCTGCAGGAAGTCTTCCTGGCCCTTCCAGCGGGTCAGGCGGCCAGGCAGCAACAGCCAGCGCCGGTCGCGCAATGCCGGGAACTCTGCCTCGACCGATTCGCGCCAGCCCTCGGGTGGCTGGAGGCCGGGGTGAAACTCAGCGGTGTCGACGCCGCGGTAGATAATTTCCGGGGGGCGCTGCAGGTAACGGCTGTAGTGCTCCACCAGGTAGTCGCGGACACACCCGGAGATAGCGATTACCTGTTCGCTGCGGGCCATAATGGCGCTGTACCGGTTGACGGAATAGAGACCGTGGGCCGTGCTTACCAGGCGCGGGCGGTTTCCGGCCGGCAGCTTCTTCCAGGCAAAATAAGTGAGCCAGGCGGGTATCCGGGAGCGCACGTGCAGTATGTCCGGCTGTTCGGCGCGGATCAGCTCCCGCAGCGGGCGCACTTCCCGCAGGCTGAGCAGGGACTTGCGGTGGATGGGGCGGGACAGGTGGCGGGAGCCCTCCAGTTCCAGCTGCTCCACCATCCGGCCGCCACTGGAAACCACGACGGATTCGTGCCCGGCCGCCACCAGTGCGCGCGCCAGGTCCAGGGTTCCCCGCTCAACGCCACCGGAATTCAGCGCTGGCAGCAACTGCATGACTTTCATCGGGGCCTCGTTATTCTGGGTGAGCAGGGCTGGCTGGCGTTTGCAGCCTGGCACTTCCCTGTCCGTACGGTCGGTACAGGGGGGATGCGCCGCCATCCGCAGTGCAAAGCCGGGTATTATAGACATCCCCGGCAATGGGGTATAGGCTGCCAACTTCCCGCCCGGCAGGTGCTGTCCCGGGGCATGGTCAGTGACTGGAGTTTACGTTGCATCCCCATCTCGATATCTGTATCTGCACTTGCCACAGGCCCGAGTTACTGCGCCGCGCGCTCGCCAGCCTGGCCGCGATGGAGCTGCCCGAGTCACTGGAGGTCTCGGTTACGGTAGTCGACAACGATCCCGCCGAGAGCGCCCGGCCGGTGGTGGAGGAAGTCGAGCCCTCTTTCCCGCTGCCACTTGTGTATGCCGCCGAGTCCCGTCGGGGAATTCCCTTTGCCCGCAACCGCTGCCTGGACGAGGCGCAGGCAAAGGGGGCCGATTACCTGGTATTTATCGACGACGATGAGTGGGTTGCCGGCGACTGGCTGCAGAAACTCTATGGTTTCGCCCACGACGCCGGTGGCAACACGGTGGTGTGTGGCAGCGTGATCAGCCTGATGCCCGCCGCGGCCCCCGATTACTATTCCATGTTCTTTTCCCGCAAGCGTCGCCGCACCGGTGAGCGCCTGCCGTACTGCGCCACCAATAACGTGTTGATGCCAATGGCTGAAATTGCCAGGCTGGGTCTGCGTTTCGATGAAAACCGGCCGTTTGCCGGCGGTGAGGATGTCCTGTTCTTTACCGAGGCCAACCTGCAGGGCATGTCGATATTTCACTGCGCCGAGGCGGTGGTGTACGAGGATGTGCCGGAATGCCGGGCCACCATCCGCTGGCTGTCGCGGCGCAAGTATTCGGTAGGTATTACGCTGGCGCGCCAGAAAGTGCTCGCCGGGCGCAGTCGCGGGATGGTTTTCGCATCAGCGATGGTGCAGCTGCTGAATGCCTCGCTGGTATGTGTGCTGGGTGTCGCTATCAGCCGGCAGCGTGCGCGCGCCTGGCTGCGTGCCTGCCGCTCCGCCGGTATGGCCTGCGGTGCCCTCGGGGCAGAATCGCAGTTTTACCGCGGCGTGAATTCCTGACTTCCCTCCCGGCCGGGGCAGTCCATCCCCCGGCCCTGTTCAAGTCTCAGCGGTAGGGTTCCCGCACGGCGTCTGTCGCGGTGGGCGACGTGCCGGTCGCGGACAGTTAAAATGCCGCTTTTCCAGCAAGTTCAACCCGGGATCCCGACACCTGCATGCAGTTCCTCTACACCTGGCTATTACGCCTCGCCCTGCCGTTTATCCTGCTGCGCCTCTGGTGGCGCGGGCGCACCATGCCCGCCTACCGGCAGCGCTGGCGCGAACGCCTGGGACGGGTGCCGCGCAGGGCCAGCCGGCGCCCGCTGGTATGGGTGCATTCGGTTTCCGTGGGGGAGACCCTCGCCGCGGTGCCGTTGATCGAGCAGCTGGCAGCCCGCCACCCTGACTGGCAGTGGCTGGTCACCACCACCACCCCGACCGGCTCCGAGCGGGTCGAGTCTGCGATGCGACCACTGCTGGGCGGACGCCTGCTGCATTACTACCTCCCCTACGACCTGCCCGAATATCACCGGCGCTTCCTGTCGGCGCTGCGGCCGCGGATGCTGGTGATCATGGAGACCGAGCTGTGGCCGAACCTGCTGTCGGCCTGTGCCAGGCGCAAGGTGCCGGTGGTGCTGGCCAATGCGCGCCTGAGCGACAAGTCGGCACAGGGCTACGCGCGCTTTGCCCGCCTGGCCGCAAAGATGCTGGGTCACCTGACCCGTGTGGTGGCCCAGTACCCGGAGGATGCGCGGCGCTTTGTCGAGCTGGGCCTGGATGAGGCGCGCATCGTTGCGGTGGGCAATATCAAGTTCGATCTCAATATCGACCTGGGCCTGTCCAGCGAGGCCCAGGCCCTCGCGCACCAGTGGCGCGCAGCCGGCCCGGGGGGCACGCGCCCGGTTTGGCTGGCGGCGAGCACCCACGATGGTGAGGAGGCCACGGTGCTGGACGCCTTCGCCGAAGTGCAACGGCGTTTTCCGGACCTGCTGCTGGTACTGGTACCGCGACACCCGCAGCGCTTCGACAGCGTGGCACAGCTGGTCCGTGATCGCGGTTTTTCCCTGGCGCGCCGCAGTGATGGTGGGGTGCCTGCCGGCTCGGACCAGGTGCTTCTGGGTGACACCATGGGAGAGTTGCTGCGGTTTTACGGTGCCTGTGACGTGGCATTTGTCGGTGGCAGCCTGGTGCCGGTGGGGGGGCACAACATGATCGAGCCGGCCGCCTGGGGCGTGCCGGTGATCTGTGGTCCGCACCTGCATAACTTCTCCCGCGTGGCTGCGTTGCTGCGCGAGGCCCGGGCCCTGCAGGTGGCGGAAAACGCGCCCCAGATGGCTGCGCAGGTCGTAGCATGGCTGGAGGATGAAGAGGAAAGACGCGCTGCAGGCGCCCGCGGGCGGCAGGTGGCGACGGAAAATACCGGGGCCCTGCAGCGGCTGGTCAATGAGGTGGATGCCGTCGCAGGTCCCTGATCAGGTCGGCGGCCGGGGAATGGCGCGCCGACCGGGTTTTAGTTGGGGGACGTGCCGGGCTCCTCGGCAGACTCCTCGATCGCGGCCGGGCTGGTCGGCTCTACGGTGTCCTGGCTGCCGCCCAGCGGCATGGAGGCGCCCTGGCGTGCGATGGCGCGCGAAACGGCGCTGCCCGGGTTCAGGCGGGTTTCCAGGTCCTGCAGGTCCTTGGGTGCCAGCAGGCCGGCAGCGCGCTTGAGACGCAGGGTATTGAGGATGTAGCTGTACAGCGAAGCGGAATAATCCCGGCGGGCCTGGAACAGGGTCTGCTGTGCCAGCAGCACGTCGACCACATTGCGCGTGCCCACCTCATAGCCGGCCTGGGTGGCGTCCAGGGCGCTGCGGGCGGAAATGATGGCCTGCTTGCGCGCGTTAACACGGGATACGTCGGTGACCACCGAGCGGTGCAGTGTGCGGGTATCCTGGATCGTACTGCGCTGGACGAGGTTGCGCAGGTCCTCGGCCTGGAAGGACAGGTTGCGCGCCTCGCGGCGGCTGGCGCTGATACGGCCACCGGAGAAGATCGGCACGTTCAGCGTCACCGCCGTAATCGTGGTCTCTCGGGTAGTGTCGATGGGCAGGTCGACGGTGGGTTCACCGGCGACGGTGGTCGAGGAATCCCCCTCACGGCGGAAATCCTGGTAGCTCACCGAGCCTGTGAGCGTGGGCAGGTGTTCGCTGGCTGCCGCGCGGGCATTGTAGCGCGCGGCTTCGGCGTTCAGGCGCGCCGCCTTCAGGTCGAAGTTGTTGGCCAGGGCGAAATCCACCCAGGCGCTGCGATCCACCGGCTCCGGCGGTGCCACCGAAAAGGTCTCGCTCAGCGGGGCGATATCGTCGTGGTGCTGGCCGGTCAGTACGGACAGGGCGTCGAAGGCGCTGAGCAGGATGTCCTGGGCGTCGTAGAGTCGGGCCACGGCGGAATCGTGGGCGGCGCGGGCATCGTAGACATCGGTAATCGCGGTCAGGCCCACCTCGAAACGCTGCTGGGTCTGCTCGAGCTGCTGGGCCAGGGCCTCCTCTTCGGCGCGGGCGGTTTCCAGGTCGTCCACTGCCCGCAACACATCGAAGTAAGCGTCTGACACCCGTAGCATCATTGCCTGTTGGTTGGCACTGAATTCTGCAGCAGCCTGTTCGCTGACTTTCTTGCCCTGCTTGTAACCGAACCAGGCGCTGGCATCGAACAGGGCCTGGTCGAGGCGCGCCGAGTAGATGCGCTCGTCCACGTCCGTGTCGCTGCTGTTGGGAGTGGCGATGACCCCGGTAGGTCCAAAGGTGTAGTCAAACTGGGTGGCAGTGGTGTCGGTATTGTTGGCCTCTGCACTACCGTTGATCTGCGGCAGCAGTGCGGAGCGGCCCAGGTTCTTGGCCTCCAGCCCGGCTTCATAGGCGGCGCGGTCCGCGGCCAGCTGGGGGTCGTTTTCCAGCGCCAGCTGGTAGATCTCCCACAGGGTATCCGCCTGTGCCTGCATTGAACCGAAACTGATAATCGCTGCGGCGAGCACTTTTTTCAGCGGGCCCGCAACGCGGCCTGCCCTTGAGAATTCTTTCGTTTTCATCTGTCTCAACTTCCTGTGGCGGGTCTCAAAGCTGCAAACTCACTGCCAGTCTCCCCACTGGCGGGCGCATTTTGCGGGTGGTGCAGCGCCATGGGGAATGCCGAAAGCGCCTGTCTGTACGGCCCGCGAGCCCGGTTTTAGCAGTCGCGAGAGTGTACCTGTGCACAGAGTGAGCGTCGAGGCGACGCTGGCAGCATTTTGGTATATCTTCGTTAAACCGACGCGAATGTGCGGTCATCGGTGCAGCGGGGCGTTGCTGCGTCCCGGCATGATCGACAATGGCGTCGTTTTTTCAATAGACGCAGGCGGTGGCCATTCGGATGCAGCAATCATTCAAAAGAATTGGGCAAGGGGAGGCGCCGGATGGCGGATGCGCCTGACGTGCCCTGGAGCCGCCGGCAACGCGCCTGCCATGAGTGCGACCAGGTGCTGGGTGATGCGGTGGCGCCGCCCGGGAACAAACTGGAATGTCCGCGCTGCAATGCGACCCTGCACCGCAACCCCCGCGGTAGCGTCAACCATACGGCGGCCCTGAGCCTGACCGGCCTGCTGTTGTTCTTCCCTTCCCTTTCCCTGCCGCTGCTGAGTTTTTCCATTCTCGCATTCGGTGCGGAAAACACGCTGTTGAATGGTGTGCGTGCGCTGTTTGCCGAGGGCTACCTGTGGATGGCGGGGCTGGTATTGTTTTGCAGTGTGATCGCGCCGCTGGCCAAGTTCCTCCTGCTCGGGTTTATTTCCCTGGGTTGCCACTGGCGGTTACTGGACCGCCCGGTAACCTGGTCGGTGCGCTGGTACCAGCACCTGAAAGAGTGGGGCATGCTGGATGTCTACATGCTGGGCCTGCTGGTCGCGCTGATCAAGATGAGTGACCTGGGCAAGATGCAGGTGGAGCCGGGCCTGTACAGCTTTGTGGCAATGATGGTGATCTCGAACCTCACCACGTTGAGTTTCGACCAGCAGGCGGTCTGGTCGCGGCTGGAGCGGCGCAGGAAGCGCGCTCCCGGCCCGTCCCCGGGCGAGGGGCCGCTGGTGGGCTCCGGGGAGCAGTTATGAGTACTATGGACAGGGCCCTGTCACAGGGACGTACCTGCTGCCTGAGTTGCCACTGGCTGGTGACATTGCCGCGCGGTGGCGGCGGCTGCCGCTGCCCGCGCTGTGGCGGCAAGGTGCATGGGCGGATCGAGGGAAGTGTGATGCTGACCTGGGCCCTTACCATTACTGGCGCGCTATTGTTGATACCTGCCAATATCCTTCCGGTAATGACGGTGGTTTACCTGGGCTCCGGCGAGCCGGCCACGATCATCGGCGGGGTGATGCAGCTCTATACCGCAGGCTTGTGGGGCATCGCGCTGATTGTCTTTATTGCCAGTATCGCCGTGCCGGTGATGAAGCTGGTGGGGCTGGTACTGTTGCTGCTGCAGGTGCAGGGCAGATTGCCGATCAACCCCTCGCAGGCAATGACCACCTATCGTATCGTGTCGGCTATCGGGCGCTGGTCACTTCTGGACCTGTTCATGATTTCGATTCTGGTGGCGCTGGTGGATATGGGGGCTGTCGCCAGTGTGGCCGCCGGCCCCGGCGCCACCGCGTTTGCCTCGGTGGTGGTGATCACCATGCTGGCAGTGCGCTGTTTTGATCCGCGCCTGGTCTGGGATACCTATTACGGGAATCCGTACAGGAATGCGGGGCCCGATCATCGCGCGCCCGCCGCAGCCGGAAGCCGGCGGGGAGAGAAGAGCGACCCAACCATAAAAGAACCACCGGAAGAGGGAGTGGCCGGGGATGTCTGAGGAGTTTCCCCACGAACAGTCGCATCGTGAACAGCAGGCGGTCGTCAGGCGCAGCCGCGGCCTGCCATTAATCTGGTTGCTACCCCTGGTGGCGGCACTGATCGCCGGCTGGCTGGTTTACAAGGATTTTACCTCCGGTGATATCCGCACCGAGATACTGTTTACCTCCGGCGAGGGCCTGGTCAAGGGCAAGACCGTGGTCAAGTACGCGGGCGTGGATATCGGGGTGGTGCGCGATTTCCAGCTGGTGCCCAATGCGCCAGAGCTGGATGGCAAGGACGGTGTGCTGGCCCAGGTGGAATTCAATCGCAGCGCCGAGTACCTGCTGGTGCAGGGCACCAATTTCTGGTTGGTGAAGCCAGAGCTCTCGATCACCGGCGTGCGCGGCCTGGAAACCCTCGTATCGGGAAACTATATCGGCATGGAGCCGGGCAGTGGCGAACGCAAACGCGAGTTTGTCGCCCTCGAGCGACCGCCCGCCAGCGTGCGTGGCGAGGGGCTGCGGGTGGTGCTGAAGGCCCCGCGGCTCGGCTCGCTCAACCGCGGTTCACCGGTTTACTACCGCCAGCTGCGGGTTGGCCAGGTAGAGGACTACCGGCTCGCCGACGACGACTCCCAGGTGGAGGTGGACCTGTTTATCCGCCAGGAATACGCGCACCTGGTACACCGCGGCAGCCGTTTCTGGAATAGCTCGGGCCTGTCGGTGGAAGGCGGCATCAGTGGCATCACCGTGAACATGGAATCCCTGGCGGCACTGGTGGCCGGCGGGGTCAGCTTCCACACCCCGGAAACCCGGCGCCAGTCGCCGCTGGCGGTCAATGGCAGTGAATTCAAGCTATATCGCAGTTTTGCCGCAGCGGATGCCGGTATCGAGGTGACCCTGAATTTTGATCGCGGGGTCAATGTCACGCCCGGCAGCACCAACGTGGTCTACCAGGGGATCAAGGTGGGCGAGGTGAGCGAGGTCAAGGCCAGTCGCAATATCGATGGAATGGAAGTGCGGGTCCTGATGGACCCGATTACCGATGACCTGCTGAGTGAAAACACCCGTTTCTGGATGGCACCGCCGACCCTGGATATCTCCTCGGGGCTGGACGACCTGCTGTCCGGCAACCGTATCGAGGTGGACCTGCGCCGCGGCCAGCGCTCGCAGCGGACCTTTTCTGCCCAGGCGTCGGCGCCACCGCGGGACCCCCGCGTGCCGGGGTTACACCTGCGCCTCACTGCACGCTCGCCGGGCTCCCTGCAGCGCGGTGCCAGTGTCTATTACCGGCGCATTGAGGTGGGCAAAGTGCAGGGCATGGAGCTGAACCCCGAGGGCGATGGGGTGGAGGTCTATGTGGTAATCGACCCCCGCTATGCACACCTGGTGAACCACAGAACCCGTTTCTGGAACGTCAGTGGCGTGCGCGCCAAGGCAGGTCTCAGTGGTATCGAGGTGCAGGCCGATTCGCTACTGTCATTGCTGCGCGGGGGGATTGCGTTTGGCAGTGACCCGCGAGCGCGCGACGAAAAGGGGCCGGTGGAGGATGGCGACCGTTTCCATCTCTACCGCAGCCGCGAGTCGGCACTCGAGGCAGGCCTGCGCATTCGCATCACCCTGCCCTCGGCGGAGGGGTTCCGTGACGGAGCGCCAATCCGGCACAAGGGTGTGCAGGTGGGTGAGGTTACCCGCCTGCGCCTGGGGGACAGTGCGTCGGAAGTGATCGCCTATGCCAAGCTGTACCAGCGCGCCGAGCACTTTGCCCGCAGCGGCACCCGCATGTGGGTTGTGGGGCCGGAAATCGGCATCGACAAGGTGGCCAACCTGGACACCCTGGTGACCGGTCGTTACCTCGCCCTGGAGCCGGGCGAGGGCGAGGCGCAGACTGAATTTGTCGCGCTGGCGGAGCCGCCGCGGCCAGACCTGGCCGACACCATGATGCGACCGGGACTGACGGTTATCCTCAATGCGCCGCGGCGCGGCTCGCTGGTGCCCGGCAGCCCGGTGTACTACCGCCAGGTGCAGGTGGGTGAGGTGACCGGCTTCGAATTGGGGGAACTGGCAGACCGTGTATACATCTACGTATATATCGAGCCCCGTTACCAGACCCTGGTACGCGAGCACACGGTGTTCTGGAATGCCAGCGGTGTAGAGGTCAACTTTGGCCTGCAGACGGGGCTGAATGTGCACACCGAGTCCACGCAGGCACTACTGGCCGGCGGTGTTGCCTTCGCTACGCCGGAGGCCGGTGAGATGGGCCGCGAGGTGGTGTCGGGCAGCCACTATCCGCTATATCCGGAGGCGAAACCGGAGTGGCTGGGCTGGAGTCCCAAGATTGAACTGTATGACCCCGCATTGCCGGAAAAATAAACCGAAGTAAGGATTCACTATGCGTAAGATAATGACAGGACTTTTACTCACGTTGCTCCTCGCTGGGTGTGACGCGACCCTGGTAGAGCGGGTGCAGCCTGCGGAGGCGCCAGTTTCATTTTCCACCTATGCTTGGGGCGTGGCTCCACTCGTAGATGTCCCCGATGCCTCGGCCCAGCTGGTTGAGATGGATGACGAGTTGCGACAGATCGTCGAGGGGTACCTCCGCAACCGGGGTTACCGCCGGGTGGAGGACGCCGAGAATGCCGATATGCTGGTGAGCTACCAGGTTGCGGTGGTCGAGGGCGAGATCTCCACCGAGCAGAGCAATCCGGGCTGGGATGCACAGTTCGACAGCAATGCGACCCGGGGCGCGGTAGAGCTGCCCAGTGACACCGGTGCGCCGCGGCTGACCCTGAGCCTTGAGATCGGCCGCCCCCAGGGTGGGGCTATCTGGGGGGGCACCTCCAGTGAGGTATTGGGAAGGCCCGAAGACGCAACCGATCGCCAGCGGCTGCTTGCCAACATGATCAAGCAGCTGTTGAGCGACCTGCCCCCGGCCGCCAGCTACTGATCCCCGGGAAGCGGGGTTGAATTCCGGCATGGAAGCCAGATTTGTATAAAGACATACTGACACCATGGTTCGGGAGACACACATGAAAGTCGGATTGCGGGCATCGATGGTGATGCTCTTGTTACTGGTGCTCGGCGGCTGCGCCGCCGCCCCGCAGGTCGCGGTGGATTACGATCCCCAGGCCGATTTTGCCGGGATGCGCACCTATTACCTGCTGGACCCAGTCGCCACTGGCCCGGTAACGCCGCTGGAGATCAAGCGGGCGCGCCAGGCGGTGGAAGGCATCCTGCAAAATCGCTACCGGGCAGTGGATAACACGGACGACGCGGACTTCCTGGTACAAGTACAGTTCCAGGCCGTGGAGAAGGTAGCGGTTTACGAGGACAGCTTTGGCCTTTATGGCGGCTACCGCTACTGGGGGTTTGGCTGGCGCTCGCCGGTCGAGGTGCGCCAGTACCGGCAGGATACACTGGTGGTGGATATCCTCTCACCCGAGAGCTCGCCCCTGTGGCGGGGCAGTATGCCCTCCAGCGCCGGGCGCTACCAGGATCCGGCGCAACGCCAGCAGCGGCTGCGCGAAGAGGCCGCGCTGCTGCTGAACCGTTTCCCGCCGGCCTACTGACAGCCCCCCACCCCCGGCGGGACCGGGGGTGCCACCCTACTATTCCCAGAGACCTGATTCATGACCGAAACCACCAGGGAGAGAAATACCGATCTTGTCCCCGAGTTCTCCACCGATGCGGTCGAGGTGGTCGAGCGTGAAACCGTCTTTGACGGTTTCTTCAAGATGCTGCGCCTGCGCCTGCGTCACCGGTTGTTCCGCGGGGGGTGGAGCGAGATCTTTACCCGCGAGCTGTTCGTCCGCGACAACGCCGTGGGCGTGCTGTTATTCGATCCCCGGCGCGAGCAGGTGGGCCTGATCGAGCAGTTCCGGGTGGGAGCCCTGGAGCGGCCCTACGGTCCCTGGTGCCTGGAAGTGGTGGCGGGCATGGTGGAGCGGGGGGAGAGCCTCGAAGAGGTCGCCCGTCGCGAGGTGCAGGAGGAGTCCGGGCTGGAGGTCGGCCGGCTGGAACCAATCCACAGCTATTTGCCGAGCCCCGGCGGCAGTTCGGAGCGTCTGCACCTGTTCTGCGCCTGTGTCGACCTGGGTGAGGCAGGGGGCATCTTCGGGTTGCCGGAAGAGCAGGAAGATATCCGCCTGCGGGTCCTGCCGCTGGATACCCTGCTGGCGACCCTGGCCGGAGACTCGCCCGACGCCGGCGCGGTGGACAACGCGGCCACACTGATCTGCCTGCAGTGGCTGCAGTTGCATCGTGAGCGACTGACGGGCAGAAAAGGGGCGACCCATGGTTAACGGGTCATCGTATATATCCTGCGTTTACCGAGAAGGACCGCAAACTGAGATCCAAGTCACGGCGTGGATAGAATTGGAGTGTCGATAATGGCGGTTCAGAAACAGGCCCATCCTGGAAGCAAATTGCGACTGAAAAGTCGTCAAAAATCGGAATATCGGATGGACTTGCCGGCTTATCACGCCGACTGCGATGCCAACTACCTGCGCCTGAGCAAGCTGTTGCCGCAGCTGGGTGAGCGGGAGCGCTGGAGGTACAGTATGCCCCACGGCTCCCTGGAGCTGGAGGTGATCGAGCGCTCCCGTTACACCACCGAGGTGAGCCTGAGCGCGTCTTCCGCCAGCGAGCAGCGCTGGATGGCGCCGCCCAGGATTACGGTGCGGCTCTACCACGACGCGCGCATGGCCGAGGTGGTCGCGGTGGACGGCCGCGGTCCCCTGGGTGAGAAAGCCCCGGGTGTGCTGCACGCGGGGGCCCGCATGCAGGGGGCCGACGAACGACAGCAGGCCAACCGCTTCCTGGGGGAGTGGCTGGGGCATTGCCTCGCGAATGGCCGGGTGGATTTTGAACTGGTTTTAGATGGCCGACAGCTCTGACGCCGCTGTCGGTGGTCACATGGATGTGGTGACAGGGTAAGCAAGTGAGTGGAAGCGACGGAAGCAGGCAGGACAAGTTGAGCGGATCGAAACACCGGTTGGTGCAGTTTACAGATCCCCATATCGGGGGGCGACCGGACTACCAGCTCCTGGGGCTGGATACCGGTCGTACCCTGGATGATGTGCTGCGAGCCATCGAGCGGGACCAGTCGACAGCTGAAATGCTGCTGGCCACCGGCGACATCAGCGCCAATGGTGCCGAGGCGGCCTACGAGCGTTTCATGCACAAAATGCGCAAGGTCAGCGCGCCCTGGTTCTGGTTGCCAGGCAACCATGACCAGGCCGAGCGAATGCATGAGGTGGCCCCGGGCAATACCGCCGAGCTGGTGGCCCTGGGCAACTGGCGGCTGTTGCTACTGGATACCAGTGTCGAGGGCGAGATCTGCGGCGGCATGACCGAAGCCCAGCTCGATCGTCTCGACGAGCTGTTGCAGGAGTGCCGCCATCACCCGGTGATGGTACTGATGCATCACCAACCCGTGCCGGTGGGCAGCAAGTGGATTGATGGCCATATGCTCAAGGAAGGCGCCGAGCGCTTCCTGCAACTGGTGTCCGCGGCAGGTAATGTGAAGGCCCTGGTCTGGGGTCATGTACACCAGCAGTTTGACGGCGACCTGAACGGTATTGGCCTGCATGCTACCCCTTCCACCTCGGTGCAATTCACACCGGGCAGTGGTCCCTTCGCTGTGGATGACAAGTTGCCGGGTTACCGCTGGTTCGACCTCGACGACAGCGGCACCTACACCACCGCTGTCGAGCGTGTCCCGGTTTCTGACTACAACGTCGACCTCACTTCCTCCGGATACTGACCGTCCGGCACAGGAGCCAGTCCTGCCAATCCGTTGGTCCGGCCTTTCCCCGCTCCCTGTCGTATCCGCTGCCTTTCACCCTACAATGCCGGTATTGGGACCCGGGCCGGCCGGGTACCCCTTGGGCCCAAGCCGAGGTCCAGGCAGAGGCCTGTAGAAACAAATGACCAAAGCACCGAACCGGAAACAGAAAGCAGTGGGAGCCATGATGCAAATGTTATCGAGTGCCTGGCTGGGAGCCCTCGTCCTGGTCGTGGCGGGGTGTGCGCAGACCGATCCCTCCGGGTCGGCATTGGCTGTTGCCAACCCCGGGGCGGCTTCCGCCACGGGGTTGCAGCCGCGGGCCAGCGGGCTCGACAGTGTCGCCGCCGCTTTTGCCTTCGACCTGGCTAATGCCAGTGTCTACGTGGCGCCATTGCAGATTGGCTACCGCAAGCGCAGTGCCGATGTCCGTGAGCGGCTGAATGCCGGTGACTTCCAGCTGGATGCGCGGGAGCGTGAACGAATGCAGCAATTGATGGAGGAGGCGCTTGCCGAGCGCTTCTTGCAGCCGCGCAACAGTCGTTTGGCGGGCAGCCCGGCACAGGCGGATTACCGGCTGCAGTTGCGTCTAGAGAATTTCGCCCTGAGCGCCCCGCTGGAGGCGCCAACCTGGAGCCGGCGAACATTCACGGAGCAGAGTGCCTATGGCGTGCTGGCCGGTGAGCTGTACGACCGCGATGGCAACCTGGTCATGCGGTTCCGGGACCGGCGGGATATCGGCGAGAATCCCGGCTCACTGGCCTCGGGAGGCCAGCTGCAACAGTTCAGTGGCCCCATCTTCTGGGCCGACATGCGGGTGGATATGCGCCGTGCCTTCTCCAGCCTGGACCGGTCGCTGCGGTGATCCCCCGGGCGGTCCGCAGATTACTCGCGGACTCGCCCTGCCGTAGAAGGGCGCTATAATCCCCGCCCATGTCTGAACTTCCGCAAAAAAATCATTCGCTATTACTGTACCTGCACGGTTTCCTCTCCTCCCCGCAGTCGTATAAGTGTCGCCTGATGGAGGAGTGGGTGGCGCGGCACAGGCCTCACATGAGCTTTCGTGCCCCGCTGATCTCCCCGCACCCGGCGCTTGCCTCCGCGGCACTGGAGGAAATCCTGGACCAGAACCGTGGCGCAAGCATCGGCCTGGTCGGAAGCTCCATGGGTGGCTTCTATGCGACCCTGCTGGCCGAGCGCCACGGGCTGCCCGCGGTGGTTGTGAATCCGGCGGTACACCCGGCCCGTTTTATGCCCGCCTATGTGGGGCAGCCACTGGCGCCGTACAGCGGTGAGCCGCACGAGTATCGCCTAAGTGGTGCCGACGTTGCTAACATGCGCAGTCTGGAGGCGGAGCTGCAAGGGTCGTTCAGGGGGCGCTACTGGCTGCTCGCGCAGCGCGGCGACGAGACTCTGGACTTCCGCGAGGCGGAGGGTTTCTATCGCGGGCAGCGCCAGACCGTTGAAGAAGGCGGGGACCACAGCTTCCAGGGCTTTGAGCAGTATTGTGAGCCCATTGTCGAATTCCTTTTCGGCCGGTAGGCACGGCAGATTGCCGGCTGCGGCTCGCGGCCGCTCCTACGGGACAATAGTTGTTAACGAGTAACCAATAAAAATATGGCCAAGTATTCCGCAGAAGATATCGAGGTACTCACGGGGCTGGACCCGGTGCGCAAGCGCCCGGGGATGTATACCGATACCACACGCCCCAACCACCTGGCCCAGGAAGTGATCGATAACAGCGTCGATGAGGCGCTGGCCGGGCATGCGAAGAAAATCGAAGTGGTCCTGCACAAGGATAACTCCCTGTCCGTCAGCGACGACGGGCGCGGCATGCCGGTGGATATCCATCCGGAGCAGGGCCGCCCCGGTGTTGAGGTCATCCTCTCCACGCTCCATGCCGGTGGCAAGTTCTCCAACAAGAATTACCAGTTCTCCGGTGGCCTGCACGGTGTGGGCGTGTCGGTGGTGAACGCTCTTTCCAAAGTCCTGGAGATCACCATCCAGCGAGATGGGCAGGTACACAGGATGGGCTTCCAGAACGGCAACAAGGCCTCGGACCTGGAGGTGATCGGCACCTGTGGCAAGCGCACCACCGGTACCAGCCTGCGCTTTATGCCGGACCCGCAGTATTTTGACTCCCCGAAGTTCTCGGTGCCGCGCCTGCGCCACCTGCTGCGCGCCAAGGCAGTGCTATGCCCGGGCCTGACCGTGGTCTTTATCAACGAGCAGGATGGCGAGTCGGACCAGTGGTTTTACGAGGACGGCCTCAAGGATTACCTGGCGGCCGCCAACCAGGGCTGGGAAGTACTGCCGGCAGAGCCATTCGTGGGCAGCTTCAGTGCCTCCACCGAAGCCGCAGACTGGGCGGTGCAGTGGTTGCCCGAGGGCGGCGAGGTCACCGCCGAGTCGTACGTCAACCTGATTCCCACTGCCCAGGGCGGCACACATGTGAACGGCCTGCGCTCCGGCCTGCTGGAAGCGATGCGCGAGTACTGCGAGATCCGTAACCTGGTGCCGCGCGGAGTCAAGCTGGGGCCCGAGGATATCTGGGCGCAGTGCTCGTATGTGTTGTCCGCCAAACTGGCGGATCCACAGTTCTCCGGCCAGACCAAGGAGCGGTTGTCCTCGCGCGAGGCCACCGCGTTTGTTTCCGGCGTGGCCAAGGATGCCTTCAGCCTGTGGCTGAACCAGCATACCGAAGAGGGCGACCGGCTGGCGGAGTTGTGCATCGGCAATGCCCAGAAGCGACTGCGTTCGGCCAAGAAAGTGGCACGCAAGAAAGTCACCCAGGGGCCGGCACTGCCCGGCAAGCTGGCGGACTGTGCCAGTGGTGATACCAGCCGCTCCGAACTGTTCCTGGTGGAGGGCGACTCCGCCGGTGGATCCGCCAAGCAGGCCCGCGACCGCGACTTCCAGGCCATCATGCCGCTGCGCGGGAAGATCCTGAATACCTGGGAGGTGGACTCCGGGGAGATCTTTTCCAACCAGGAAGTACACGATATTGCCGTGGCCCTGGGGGTGGACCCCAGCAGCGACAACCTGGACGGCCTGCGCTACAACAAGATCTGTATCCTGGCGGACGCTGACTCGGATGGCCTGCACATCGCCACACTACTCTGCGCCCTGTTCCTGCGCCACTTCCGCCCGCTGGTAAAGAACGGCCATGTATTTGTCGCCATGCCGCCGCTCTACCGGGTCGATATCGGCAAGGATACCTATTACGCACTGGACGAGGCGGAGAAGCAGGGCATTCTCGATCGCATCAGCGCCGAAAAGAAAAAGGGCAAGGTGCAGGTAACCCGGTTCAAGGGCCTGGGGGAAATGAACCCGTTGCAATTGCGTGAAACCACCATGGACCCGGATACCCGCCGCCTGGTGCAGCTCTATGTGGAAGACGGTGATGACAGCAACCAGGTGATGGATATGCTGCTGGCCAAGAAGCGTGCGGGAGACCGTAAGCAGTGGCTGGAAAGCAAGGGGAACCTGGCCGAGGTCGTGAGCTGAGTGGCGATTTTACCAAAAGGTCATAAATACGCCCCGCTGAAATCTGGCAAATCCATCTACATTTATCATGAGTTTATAAAATAATTTATAGGATAAACTTGTCAAAATCGCGGGGCGTATAAAACTGGCTCGCCAGTATTGAATCTGTGAGTGTACACAAAAGTTCTCGCGGCGGCCCAATTTGCGCTTTTGCAGGCGTTACCCCATGGTTGTGCTCATGGGGTTACTCCCAATTGTAGTAGGTCATCAGATAATGGTTGATGCCATAGCTTGCGTCAGCTATGGCGTCGTAGCCGACAGGCGGTACCCTCTCGCTGTTTAATCTGTGGAACAGCCTTTCCATCGGAGCATTATCCTATTAGTTCCAGGGGCGACTCATACCCTGTGTCATCCTGTGGCACCATAATCTCAGCCGGAATACGCAGCGACTATACTGTCCGACCTGATCCTGGTGGAACATGAGACTATTCGGTTTGCATCACTGCTCCAAGTGACTTCCAGTGCCTCTGCTGTGAGTGCTTAATCTGGATACTCTTAGCTCCCCCGGCCAGCCCCTGCGACGAGGATAAGGCTCGCAAATCATAGCAGGGCAGAACCAGCTGAGTCGCCCAGGATGTAGGTAATATCACCACGCCAAACCTGGTTCCGCTTTTCCACTTTGAATTGGCGTCAAGCGTGTTTGGGATATCTGGTCGCTCTACCGTTGGCTCCTTGTACATTGGAAGGCCGGGCTGGTTGCAAGTCAGCGGAGCTTCAGACCGGCAGCCCCTGCGGCAAGTTACCCGAAGAGTGGGCCGCCCCGGATAATGAGCACCCCTGATCCACGACCAAACGCACGGCATCTAGCATGAACTGCGTAGAGAAGGATCGCTGCTGTCTTCTCATTGAACAGCTTTGTGCAAGGTGCAACTCTACCACCTAGGCCGGTGTCCGGGACTTGTAGGCCAAAACATAAAAATTCTTTCCTGAATGAAAAAAGCCCCCATGCGGGGGCTTTTAGTGGTTACTTATCCTGTGAGGAGCTCTTTCTTAATTTGAGGTCTTACAGCCCAGGTTAATAGTGGCAAGCGGTTCCCGATTTGGAGCGTGAGCAAAAACCAGAGTCTCGAAATTAAACGTACCGGGGGTGCTATTGTCTGCACCTCCCTTGGAGTAGAAGGGTTCACCCTTGAAGTTGTCGTGATAATAGGAATCCCCTGATAGCATTGTCAACATGTCTGCACTGGGAATGACCAAGCTATCACCCTGGCGAAATAGCCCAGTGCAAAGCGTATTGAGCTTACGAGGAGACTTTTCAATTCTAGATCTCAGTAAACTTTCTTTCGCAATGATTTCGTTGAAGGTGTTATCGTTTATAACCAGCAAGTCTTCAGTGGATCTATGATCCAAAATCAGCATCCCTGGTGCAACATCCTTAGTCATTACTAGATCAGATTCTCCAGAAAATACTCGAACAAGGAGGCGCTGCTTGGGTGGCTCTGAAAATTCGATCTTTATGGTGCTACCATCTTCAGATACGTACGCTGTCGCGTCGAAGGCTGTCAGGCTGAGGCCCTGGAGCTTCATTTTTCCATCGGTGGGATCGTCAGAAGAGTAGACCTTCACGTATAAATTACCATCGCGCCAGCCTTTTGTAAGAATTACCTCAGGTGGTACGCTCTCCACGGTTTGGGTGAAACCAAGCAGGTCAACGACATGATCCGTGGCGTAGTGTGGGAAGCCATAAGTAAATCCAGTTTTATGGCTGAAACCTAATGAATGGCCAAGTTCGTGCATATAGGTTCTATAGTTACCCTTGGTCAGGCTGTCAAGATATCGCAAGCTCAAAAAGCCGGAGCGACCCGTCCCCCAAAACTGGCTCGGGGTCTTTCCACCGCCTAAGCCTACCCATCCTTTCTTATAGACCTCCATTGTCGATATATCCGACCGTTGGCCACTGGAAGCCAGGCTAAAGAGGTAATACATGATGGATTCGCTGGGGGAACGGGTGGCTACGCACCCCTCCCATTCGTTGCAGGGGCGTCCTACCGAATATCCCATATATTCCCCCCCGAAAGCGAAAGCGTCGAGAGCCTCTGTGAAGTGATAGGTGTTCATAAACCATTTAATATTTGCCGAAAGAGCCTTCAGGGTATCCGCTTCTGCTGGAGTTGGATGCCGCAAGCAGTGCCAAGCGGTATCTCCAGTTCTCGGCTCATCACAACTTGCAACCTTTCCCCTATAAGAAATGTCGAGATTAAGCATTGGCGCGGTTTCTACATACTGCAGATTGCCGTCTGGAACACCGGAGTAAGTTGTACTGGAGAAGCCATTCAGCGTGCTATCAAATACAATCTTCAGCGGAGCAGATCCAGCATTCGTCGTATGCATGACAAGAATGGATGAAAAGCGCCTTGATGTATTGTTAGTAATCGATATCAGTCCATTGCCGAGGGGTTCAACCCGGATGTCATTTGCAAGGTATCTAGTCTCGATATTTGAGATGACTTCCTCACTGCTGACCTGGGTCACAACAATCGAGTCCAAACTTGAAGGCTTCATGGACAGCTCAGTCTGGGCATATGTCGACTTGCTGAAGTCCGAGCTCAGATTGGCACTCTGGCAATTTTCCCCACAGTCGAAATTCAGCCAAAATTCTTCGGAGTTAGTAGTGACATCTACTTCTGGGGGAATGTCACTGGATGGAGGGGCTGTGCCATCGGCCTCGTCAACTACCTCCTCGTCAACTACATCCTCTGAAGGGGGCTCCTCCTCTGAAGGGGTCTCGTCTTCTGAAGGGGTCTCGTCCTCGGAGGCTACAGGGGCAGGCTCGTCGACCTCCCGCTTCGCGTCATCTTTACACGCTACAAGTAGAAGCGAACAAAGGATAATTAAAATTTTAATATTCATATCCTTCTCTTTATGGGGTCAAAAGTCCAAACTGAATGAAAGTATTAGATTGTGGTTTCACCATCTAAGTGATAGTTGCCACCCAGGAAAGGACCTGGCAACAATTGCCTAGTTTCGTGCAGGGCTGAAAATTACTAAGCAGGAATGCACTCTAAGTGGCCAGGGGATGCCGACTTGTGATCTAGACGACATTTATCCTTTATGACAGCGATAATGAGCCGATATGACAAGGGTGGAGCTTTGTGATTTCAGTGGACACATTAAAATGCGTACTTTAGAGGTGGCTATAAATGTGAAATGGATCTCATAGGTCAATAAATGGATAACGTTATTTCCCGGATCAAAGTGGAAGCATTGATTAGAAGCGCCAATCGAATTGATCAGAACCATACCTACGCCAGCTTTATCGGCTCCTACAAGATACGGGAGGTTCGTCCGGGGTATGTTTCAATTTTTGATTACATTGGTATCTGGAAAAAGCTGATGGCCAATAGTGGTGACCCGCTGTTGCCCTGCAAGATTGGAGAGCATGTACACATATCTGACCTTGGTGTGCCTGGGCTAATTTCGATGCACTCAGAAAATCTCGGTCTTGCCTTGAAAAGTGCAGTGATGTACGACAGGCTGATGTCGGATTGCTTTCTTTTGACATCAGTCATTAATGGGTCGGAAGTAAAGGTTTCTCTTTCTGCAAAAAAACTGGATGTAGAGTTTGACTGGCACCACGTATTTCTCAAGCTATTTTCGCAGTTTGCTAAGATCGCTAACTTCCTGACAAACAATCTTTACTCCGAAGATATAGGGATTATTCGCGTAGGGTTCTCTCGCGATATAGAGGGCCTTGAAGATTTATATTCCGACTACTTTCGCTGTCCAGTGTATGGCTCTCAAGCTGAAGACTATTTCGTCATTTCAGCCAGGGTGTTGGATCTTCCTGTGCATAACCCGCAAAAGGATCTTTTTGAGCTCTTTACAAATATTGCAAATCGATCCCTGGAATCCTTGAATCACAAGACCTATAGTGACAGAGTTCTCAGAATTCTTGAGGGTTATAAGCACCCAGCCATGGCTAGAGTTGATGCTGTATCTCAAGAGCTAAACTTAAGTGTTGCCACACTAAAGAGAAAGTTACAGTCCGAAGATACATCCTTTTCTATGTTAAAGGATCTTTTCTTGTTGAGTGAGACCCAGAAAATCCTGGACCTTGGTTATTCCAGTTCCTCCTATGTTGCTGAAATGCTCGGGTATTCAGACGCAAGTTCTTTCTCGAAAGCATTCAGGCGGTGGACTGGCGGGAAAGTCGAGGATTATATGAAATCTAAATCAAAAGAAGCTCCCCTCTCATCGGACTAGATATTTATATTTTTTTACACGTAGAAGTGGGTGGGTGGAGAAAAGGAAGGCATGCATACTATAGTTGTCTGAAAATTTGACATAATCATATACGCTTCTTTCGGCGAGGCATGGTTTGCATACGTATTCCCCGTGTTTTTCGCTTACGCTATTTTCTTTCTGGCCTATGGCGTGAAACATATAAATATTGATAACTCCTTGGGTGATGTCTCGTATGGTGTTTATATTTATGCTTGGCCCGTCCAGCAAATAATTGCGCAGTTCTTCCCGGGACTGAATCCCTATACACATACACTCGTTGCTACCCCTCTGGTTTTCGGGTTGGCCTATGCTTCCTGGAACCTGGTTGAAAAGCCAGCGCTGGGCTTCAAGAAGTCCCTGATGGCATTTGATATCAACTACTTGCGCACAAGACTTGCAGCGCTTTCCTGAACTGCCGGGCCCGCTACCGGGCCTGACTCCCCGCGGTGGGGGCCCTAACAAGCGACTGTGATGTCAAGCAGCCTGCTTGACATCGCACTCTCCCCAGTAAGTCCCATCCCTCACCATCGCATTTAGCACTACAATCATCTTCCGCATGCTCGCCGTCAGCGCGACTTTCCGG